>CAZEJY010000030.1:0-29914 GCA_964512705.1 uncultured Sangeribacter sp.
CAGAATGAGAAGATCATCTTCCCTATCGTAGGTTTGATGCTTACCTGTTTCGTAGTACCTTCAGGTATTCCATTGCTCGGTATGCTATTCTTCGGTAACCTTCTCCGCGAAAGTGGCGTTACTTCTCGCTTGGCTAAGACTGCCAGCAATGCAATGACCGATATCGTGACTATTCTTCTTGGTCTCACAGTTGGTGCTTCTACTCAGGCTGACAAGTTCCTTACTCTCGACACTCTGTTGATCTTCGGACTTGGTTTCGCTGCATTTATCATCGCATCTTCTGCCGGCGTACTTTCAGTAAAACTCTTCAATCTCTTCCTTAGAAAGGATAAGAAGATCAACCCGCTTATCGGTAACGCAGGTGTATCTGCAGTGCCAATGGCTGCGCGTATCTCCAACAATCTCGGTTTGGAATATGATCCATCCAACTACCTGCTCATGCACGCTATGGGCCCAAATGTTGCAGGTGTGATCGGTTCTGCAGTAGCGGCGGGTGTATTATTGAGCTTCCTCGGCTAATTTAACCGTACTTCCTATCTTTCTATACTATAGAGAGATAACATAATTGATGGCAAAAACGAAAAAAATAATTCGTTTTTGCCATTAATTTTTGGCATTTTATTTGAACAAATTTGAACCGGATATGTTTTAATTATACAAGGAGGTGGCTTCAATTCTCTTCTTCAGCAGTCTCCCATAATTTTTAAGAAAGGAAAATACACAAAAAACTATATTCAACTTCTCTCTCTTGAAATTTCTCCTCGGACGTTTAACTTTAGAACCTACATATGATCACTGATCAAGTCATACGAGAAATATATAAGAAATTCAAGAAGCCCTGCAAGAATCCTGATGATCTTCAATTGGACTATTATCTTGATCTTCTGTCAGCCCATCACAGTTTCACGGTGGACAAGATTGATATTTTAGTTAACGATATGGAGGAGTTCAATCCCTTCCGCAGATTCTTGAAAAGAAGTATCTTCACTGTTCTCGAATTTGATAAGATGGTCGCTTTTGTGTTCCGCTCACATATCCTTTTCTTTGAAAAGGATTCCCCCAAAGTACATGTTCATATACGCCCGGAGGAACCGAAGTCTCTCTTCAGCCGCATCTTCGGCAAGTAAAGTCTACTACATACAAAATAGAAATACCAAGCAGCGAGGAGTAATTATCAATTATCCTCGCTGCTTGGTATTTCTATCGGTATCAGGATTCCGCTTTATTCCATATTCATTATATCGAATCCATCATCCAATTCATCCTCGTTGAAATCATTTGATGAGAATACATCTATATCTTCAATGGAAGAATCTATCTTCTCCTGTGAAACGAGATCCATCTTCTTATCGAATTCCTCCATATCCACTATCTGCTTAGGAGCATTTCCCTTCTTAAAGGTACAGATAGGCTCCACAAGCTTTCTGGATGGGATCATCTCCTTCAGTTCCAAAAAGAATGAGCGCTCTGTCAGATAATCGAACACAAAAATCAATTTCTGACCCTCTTCCTCTACGAGCTCACTTATAGGAGTGTCTTCCATCAACCAGATATCCTGATCGCTGGAGCTGCCCATATCTTCCAATGTTATCTCCTCTTGTCTCTGCCAATCGTCGTCGCACAAAAAGAATGAATCTAATTCATCTTTTGAATAACCAACACTCTCCAATATTGTGTTACGGAGTTGTAAGAATGTGTTTTCAGAGTCTGTCTCTATTTCACGAGCAAAATTGCTTACTTCGTCACTTACTAATTTAAATCTGTAGACCATAGTTTTTTCCTTTAAGACTTAAATCTTTTCTTCTTTCGTCTAAACCTTCTCCCCTTTATTTAGCGGGGATTTTTGCACTGCGAATTTAATCTATTTACCTAAATGAACAAAATAAATTTGTATAAAATTATCAACCATTGAATATATTTTTACTTCTTAATCGGTGGACGCTATGTATTGCACCCCCAACCGGGCGACGTCACTAATAACTATGACTTTTGACTTATTCAAATCTCCCGGCAAGCTCTGCTTCATCTATTATGGATATAATCTTATTACCATTCGGTGTAAGATACGGATCTTTCAGTTCAAAAAGTTTACATGTCAGACTCTCCATTTCGGCTACACTTAATTTCGTTCCGCGTCTAACAGCTTCCGACCGTGCCAACATCAGCGCACTACGGCTTAATACGTCATCCTTGAAATCTTCACGATTTCCGTATTTCAAGGAGTCTTCAACAACTGAATCCAAAATTCCTAAAACAGTCTCAGGAATGTTCTGATTCCTGAACATGGATGGTACGGAGGTTATAATCCAGTCTTGATTGGAATCATATTCGAGGGAGAATCCAAGTCTTTTCAAGTCCTCGTTAATCTCCTCCAATGCCACTATCTGATTCTCATCCAAAGTTATCTTCTCCGGGAAAAGAATATTCTGGGATACAACAGTGGTATTTCCGATATTCTTCATATATTCCTCGTACAAGACCTTTACATGAGCTCTGTGTTGGTCAATCAACATTAGTCCCTCCCGAGCAGGCATGACGATGTATTTGAGTGCAAATTGAATACATGTAGGAGCGACCTCTATCCTATCATCATTCTTAAAAATCTCCCTCTCTTCTACATTCTTGACTTCTGTCAATCCAATTTCAGGTAGCTCGGAATCCGATCTTCCCTTATTAGCCTCAGTGAAGTTACTGTATAACGCTTCCCAATTACTTACCGGTATCGGGGATGAATGGTTAGGATTTTTGAATGGATTATATGAAGACGACATCTTTATCTGAGGTTCCGTGGGAATCTCCCCTTCTCGCAATGGTTTTACGGGAATTGCATCAGATGTGAAATCAATTGAGGGTACTGCAGAGAATTTTCCCAAGGCTGCCTTAATAGACGCACTTAGAATCGCCCGGATCTCCTGCTCATATTCAAACTTTATATCATCCTTAGTCGGACTGATATTAACATCTATCGAGTCCGGATCTACTTCCAATTTGAGGAAGAAGCATGGTTGTGTGTCCGCCGCAATCAAGGTGTCATAACAGCTCAATATGGTTTTCCTGAAGGGTTGATGTTTCATGTTACGTCCGTTACCTATCAGAAACTGAAGAGCGTTCCTACGACGGGCGTACTCCGGACGAGATATGAATCCCTCTATCTTCACTATTGAGGTTTCGACAGAGATAGGTATCAGTTGCGAATCAAGACTGGACTGCCATAGTTCAATGATACGCTGCTTCATTGAACCGGGTCTGAGATCCAACACTTTCGAACCGGTATCAAGATGAAAACGCACATGATTATTGACCAATGCCATTCTTTCAAATTCACGGATAATGTTGGTCAATTCCACATTATCGCTCTTGAGGAATTTCCTGCGCGCAGGCACATTAAAGAAGAGCTTCTTTATAGTCAGTACTGTTCCATTCTCACACATGCATGGCTCCTGCAAGATAACATTGGAACCGGAGATTACCAAATGTGTGCCTAACTTTGAATCTTTGGTTTTTGTTTTCAAATCAACCTCGGATATCGCACAAATGGATGGGAGTGCCTCTCCACGGAATCCCATGGTGTGCAGCTTGAACAGGTCTTCAGCTTGACGAATCTTTGATGTGGCATGTCGTTCAAATGCCATACGGGCATCTGTTGGACTCATGCCAATGCCGTTGTCGCTGACCTGAATCATCGTTTTGCCTGCATCCTTGACAACTATCTTTATTTCTGTAGCACCTGCATCAATGGCATTCTCCACTAATTCTTTTATCACGGAGGCAGGGCGCTGTACCACCTCTCCGGCAGCAATCTGGTTTGCCACTGAATCAGGCAATTGTCTAATTATATCGCTCATTCCTCACTAAAATATTGTTCTAACGCATCGGGTACCTCTCCCAAGTCATCAATCCATTTCCAACCGAATCCATACCATTCACGCTTGGGTCTGAGATAATCATACCACCTGAATCCCGGAAGATATTGCTGAGTCTTTTTAACCATAAACAACGGTATTACCGTACCGGTTACTTCAGGCCACATCTTCAGTTTATCCATCTGACGTGAAGTCATGTCTATGGTCAGGAAGGAACTTTCGGCAGTAACCATTCTGTTATATGTTGAATCATTCTCCATCGGAAGGAAAATAGTCTCAACATTACCATCAACGTATAAATTCTGAAGCTCATTGTCTTTAAAATGAGCTATCATCTTCTTTCCTGAAAGCTGATTGTAGAAATCTTCATCAATGTATTCAGCCATAAATCCCGATTCGGGCAGGTCTACCCTATCAACATTTGAATCATTCAGATGTATATTGATTTTCGAACCATAGACCTGTCTCTCACCGGACCATACAATTGGTTTCCTTATCAGATACAACATTGTATCATACTCCTGATAAATCATTGTATCAGCAACCCCCTGAATATCCTGATTGAATACACGCGCCTTACCAATCGCCCGCGCTACATTAAACTCCTTAGGAACCATAAATGTGGAGTCCCTACCAAGTTTATCAAGTCTTGGGCCCTGAGGTTTCAATTCCTGAACACTGTCTTCAAGAACTTCTATCTCCTCTATGACCTCTTCATTGTCATTCTGAGCTTCAACCCACTTAATTATCTTTTCCTTATTGTTTTTCTCTTCTAACTCTTCTACTACTTCTTCTTTAATTTCTCCTTCAGGATTTTTATTCCCTTCAAGCTCTCCACTCACTAAAGTCAATTTCTCTTCAGGTGAGGTTGCGGCCGGGTTCTCCTCGGTTGAGGTTGAGTCCGGTCTCTCTTCGGTTGAAGATGAGGTCAGTTTCTCTTCGGGTGGTCCCTGTTTGTCTTCGGGTGTCGACAAAGTCTGTTTGTCTTCGGGTGGTCCCTGTTTCTCTTCGGGTGTCAACTCGTTCAGATTAGCAAAGAATTCATCAGAGAAACCAACTAATTTCCCTTTTACTCCTACCCGAGGCATGTTACGAGGTATCAGTAACAATTCTACCAATAGATCATCAGCTATATCTTGAAGCGATGTGTAACCGTTGAGCCTTTCCCTTACTGATGCACTTAGAGCTTTCTGTAAGGAATCGGGCCATACATACTCAACCCTAACCGAGGTACAGATAGTGTCCGCCCTCAAAAACAATGAGTCCGGACGGGAATATTCTATCAACAACGGGTAATCTGTCGCGTACGCTTCCCGAAGTGAATCATTGTATAATCCGAAGCCTCCTATTAAGGTCATTTTACGGGCTGTATCGGTTAATACCATCGGACGTGATGTCTTATTCTCATCCATGAATCTATAAGCCCGACTTATATGAGTCAGCTTGTCATAAATGATTGAGTCTCCCTCCAACGTTATGATATTGTTGGAACTGTCTTTATGGATTATGGTTGACCTTGAGGTCAGAATCGCATTATCTGTTGAAGTGTTGTAATTTCCGGAGGATGTCAGGATGGTGTCATTATCACCAACTATCTTCGTCTCAGAATTAATAGTTGCGATATTCGTACTCGTATTATACTCAAGTTCCTCAGTATACAGTTTGAAATTATCTTTTGGATTCTCAAGTACAACATCATATTTGAAAATAGCTATTTTGGTCGAAGGGGAATATTCTCCATATTTCGAAGTCAACACATTGAGTTTATCTTCCAATCTTCCCCAGCTGTCATACCATCCCAATTCTATATTCAAATCATAGTTAAGACTGTCTGTAGTGAGCGTAGCCTGTGAATCCTTCAACAAGACATCTTTTCTACTCGGACCTCCTACAAGAACCGCTTTCTTGTTCTCGCCATCGTAGAATAATTTATCGGAATAAACAAACAACGTATCACCCTGACGCATCTCAACGTGTCCGAAGGCATCCATGGAGTTCATCTCCGGATAATAATATGCTGAGTCACAATACATCCACATTCCACCCTGCCTGAATACCACATTACCCTTTACAATCTGTTTTTGTGGCACTTCAACATCGGAGAAGAAATGATATTCTTCCGGTTTAAAAAGACTATCGGCATTCTCAAGAAACACTTTGTCATCCTGATACCTGTTTGCAGCCGGAATCATCGGCTTAATCGGTTTGCTCGGAGCCGGTCTTTTGAAATTTTCCGTATTCTGAATATTATTTTTTTTCTGTGTCTGAGCATACACAGAATTCAATATAGAAATTCCTCCTGACAACAATATCGTCGTCAGGAGAAATAAAATAATCTTAGGCGTTTTATTTAAAGAACTGTTCATTTCTATTATAAGGAACTGTTCATATCAATATCGGAGACAGGTTATTTGATCCATCCCGAATGTTGGAACTCGCAGTCTTGCCAACCTTCGGAAATCTTCACATAAGTGGATTTTATCTTCTGCTCCTCCCAATCCTTCAAGATATCCTCTTTCTTCTTTGCTTCATACATCTGGCGAATCAAATTGAAATCATCTGCCAGACTTGCTTTGTGACCGGGTATTCTTGAAGTCAACTTTACGATAGCTACTATGTCCTTATTCTTCTTAGCATCCTTCATTATAAATGCTTCAGAAATATCTCCCGGTTGCATGAGTTCAATCTTCTTAGCTACTTCAGGAGGAAGATCCTGCATCTCAAAACGTGTACTACCGGTCTCTTCATTCACCATTACTCCCCTATTGTTTTTTGTGTCTTTATCCTGTGAGACATATCTTGCAGCTTCCTCAAAAGGGAATTTTCCTGCAACAATCTCCTTCCTAAGTGAGTCAAGTTTCACCGATGCATCAGCAAGATCCTTTGAACTAACCTTTGGTGTTAAAAGAATGTGGCGGACATTTACCTGATCACCTCTTTTCTCGATCAGCTGAATAATATGGTAGCCATATTCGGTCTCAACAATTCTTGATACTTTCTTAGGGTCATTGAGATTAAAAGCGACATTGGCAAATTCCGGTACCCATGCCGAACGGGGATTGAATCCGAGTTCACCTCCCTGCATACTTGAGCCATCTTCACTATACATGACCGCCAAAGTATAAAAACTTGCTTCACCCTTATTGACGCGGTCCGCATAGTCACGCAAACGTGCCTTGACATCCTCTATCTCCTGCTGAGGAATGATAGGATTAATCGAGATTATCTGCGCCTCTACCTGCATCGGAATATATGGAATACTGTCCTCCGGGAGTGTGCTGAAATATTTCTTCACTTCATTCGGAGTAGCCTTAACATCCTTGATCAGATTATTTCTTACCTGATCCACAATGTAGCTGTTACGCATCACCTCCAATAGATTCTCACGCAATTTCGGGAAAGGTTTGCGGAAATATTCCTCTACCTTCTCCTTGGAACCAAGACTATTTACGAAATATGTCAAACGCTTATCAACCGAACTTTGTACCTGTCCCTCCGGAGGAACAACTGTATCCAACTTCGCTTGATGGAGATATAGCTTCTCAATCGCTATCTGCTCCGGAATAACACAATAAGGATCGCCCGGAAGTTGAGTTCCTTCAGAACGCATTTGTGAGTATCTATCCTCAATTTCTGAACGGAATATGGGCTCATCACCCACGATCCAGGCAACTTCATCAATCACGTTCTTCTTTATCGGCGCTGCAACAGCACAAAGTGATATCGTCACTGCTGCTCCTGCCATCATTTTCAATAATCCAAATTTCATATTTAGTATTGGTCTTGTTTCTAAACAATAAGTATTATTTCTTAGTCTCTATCGTCCGGTGTCTTACTAAATCATAAAGTCCCGGTGTTATTCTCTTGTCGTTTATTCCTTTCTTATAAAGATCTATCAAGAGGTTTTCTCTTAGATCCTGTAATTTCTCGTTTCTTAATATCTCTTTCACTCTCTTTATGGCATACTCTTTGGGGAGCTTATCCCCAGTGTGAGTACAGTCATATATGTAGAGCATATAGGTCCAACCCTCATAGGTTGTTTCAAAAAATTTTGTTGTCCCCAAAAATGCATCGGCATCATAGAACCTGTAAGGTATCTTCTCAGCGACGTCACTCCATTCTATCCATTGATTCTTAAAAAAATCATATTGAGCCGCATTGGTCAGTCCATTCTTTTCAAGTTTATCAATCGATGAAGCCGAACCATCCTTGAGCCATTTTCTTATGCTCGAGATCTTATCCTCATTCTCCGGAATTTTCAGATAAATACCACGGATCAATGGAGATTTTGCAAGCATATCTTGCTCGTTCGCTTTGTAATAAGCTTGTATCGCTGAATTTGGGATATCCTCTATCTCCTCCTCTTTACTTTTCAGATATGCATCTACTATCAGATCATTCCGATACTGCTCCGTGAGCTTATTAATCTTCTCTATATCCTTGATATTGGAGGCTGCAATTTCAGTCATTATCAAGTTTCGGATCCAGCGTTCGGTTATTGACTTAAAGAGTGATAAGCTATCCTCGGAATTCAACCCGCTTGGAATCTGACGTTCTACATCCGATTGGTATAAGATTGAGTCTCCGATCTGAACCAAAATCTCCTTTTGGGGCTCGGAATTTGCTTCCTTTCGCTTACATCCAATTCCCAATAGAATTGGCGTAAGCAGAAAACAAACAATCAAATACCTCTCCCTTAGCATCTTACTTTAACGACTTAAGAACTTTCTTATTAACAGTCACGGGGTACTTGGATTTAAGTTCATTCTCCCATTCTGACTGAAGTTCATTCTGGTAATCGTTTGTAACTAATCCCTTGACATCTTTGAATTCCTCAGGCTCAGTCAGTACTCGGGGATCGATCATGAAAAAGACTGTGTAATTACTTCTTGCAGGCTTGGTCTCGTGACCATCAAAAAGAAGATAATCAATCATAGCATTGCTGCCTTTCTCTTTCAAAACCTTATCAAATGAAGCCTCACCCTTGAATGTTCTTCTCAATGTATTCACCAAGGTATCTTTACCTAAGGTAGGAGCTAATTTCTTTATCTCATTGGCAACTGAATCGTTAGTAACCTGAACGAGAATACCTTTCGCATGAGGAACACTCCATTTGTAGTTCTCTCTATTATTTTTAAAATAATTCTCTAACCCTTCGGTGTCTTTGGCAGCCTTATCCCAGATCTTGTTCACACTGACTTCATAAAGCAAACTTCCATCAACATACTCATTCAATAGATTTCTGTAGTCAGCAACCTCATTATAAAGTCTATTCTCCTCTGCAGTCAATAACTGATCATAAAACAAGTTATTGATGACATTCTCAAGCATCGCTTTAGCTGCAGTCGGCTCTGTCTGCTCCATTGGAGCAAGCACAGATACTAATGATGAAACAGCTGTGGGATTTTTATCAATTGCAAAAAGAGGTAAGTTCGCCACATTAGGTTGAGCAATTGAAACCTTGAAAACAGAATCAATGCCGTTCTTCTCGATGAGGGCATTTAATGAAGCAATTGTTTTATCATTAAGCTTGGCATTATGTCTGGAAGCATAATGATTCATCTGATTATTCTTAACCAATTTATAACGACCATCCTGAGGATTTCCAATTCTCTTCAGGAAATCATGCTTCATCTCATTTTCAGTGGGACCGGCTACTGATTCAATCTTCTTAATGATGTGCCAGCCGTATGATGTCTTGAAGGGCTCGGAGATGGTATTAGCAGGAAGTGCAAATGCTACTGAATCAAATTCGGCTACCATCTCACCGCTACCGAACACGGGAAGTTCACCACCCTGACGCGCCGATCCGGGGTCCTCTGAATTAGCCTTTGCCAATTCTCCGAAGTTCTCCGGATTAGAAATTGCAAGCTGATAAAGACTATCGATCTGCTGCTTTACGATTTTCTGCTCTGCCTCACTTTTTCCCTGCGTGAGTTTCAGAATATGTGCAGCCTTAACTTTTCCTCTTGCAGCACGCCGTTTACCACCTTTCAAAATATGGTATCCTACAGGTGATTCAACAACTTCTGAAATCTCTCCTTCAGGAGTATTATATGCAGCTATCTCAAATTCATATGGATATTGCATAGGAGAAATATATCCCATGGTACCACCATTAGCGGAGCTACCTTGATCCTGAGAATATTCCTTTGCCAATGCCTCGAAATCTCCACCATTCTTCAAAACTGCGTGGAGACTGTCTATTCTCTGCTTCAAAATGGCATTCTGATGAGCATCGGGAGTCTTGAACAACATGAGATGTTTTGCCTCAACCTCTTTCTGGCTTCTTTCATAATTCTCATGAAGCAATTTATGAAGATACACAGAGTCTGTAAGATAAGGAAGAGCAAGATCATGCTTATATTGCTCCATCTCCTTTTTGAAAGATGCTGTGGTGTCTATTCCCTCACTCTTAGCATCCTCAACTTTCAACTTATATAGCTTGAACATCTCAAGATATTCCTCTATAGGGAGCTGAGACATCTGTTGCTGACTATTCTTATTATAAAGATATTCAAATTCAGACTTTGGAACATCTACCCCATTAACGGTCATTATCACAGGCGCTTTTGCGCAAACAATTCCTGCAAATGCTATGCTTGCCAAGCCTGTAACAATCATTTTATTTTTTTTCATAAATCAGATTTTGAAATCAAAATTATTAACGGGCCCATTAGCCCCAATTAGTTTAACGTCAATTATAATCAATAATTGTGAAAACCGGAGATTGATTGTAATAAAATTTGATACATTTAATCCCTTTAGTTTCCCATTTCTGATATGAACATTAATCTCACCAATCTTATATATTCCTCTTCAATATCCCCTCCTAATTCCTGTATCGCATCTTCAAGATTATCCTCTTCGGTCATTCTCAGATAGTTGATGATATCATCTTCCTGATCCTCATCTATATTATCTCTGATGAAATATGAGAGATCTATTCTTGTTCCTGCCTCAACAATTGACTCGAGAACCCTTAAGAATTCATCAAATTCCATATTTCTGCTTTCAGCAATCTCATATAAGTCAATTTTTCTATCTATCGCCTGAATAATCCCGACCTTCAGATTATTATCTTTCGGTATAGTTCTAACCCTGATATCCTCAGGACGAATTATATCGTTATCCTCAACATGAGCCTGTATCAGTTTAATGAATTCCGCACCATACCTTTTAGCCTTACCTACACCCACTCCGGGAATGTTGCTTAACTCGGTCTCCGTGATGGGATACGTGGTTGCCATTGCCTCTAATGATTGCTCCTGGAAAATAACGTATGGAGGCAACTTGAGTTTATTGGCTATTGACCGGCGGAGATTCATTAACATTTTAAATAATACTGTATCAGCAGCTGAGGTAGATACCTCCCGACCTTCTGATCCCGCAGTGAACTCAGAGAAATCCACATCCTCAGTGAAGTAGAATTCTTTCGGATTCTCCAAGTATTCTCTTCCCCTCACGGAAATCTTCAGTCTGCCGTAATTCTCTACATCTTTCTCGATGTATCCTTCCATTCCAGCCTGTCGAATCAGCGCCTTTATATACTTATCCGAACAGTCTTTAAGGAAGCCGCTGTATGAATTGGAGGAATCACCCTGAGACCTTAACTCTTCATTACTCCTGCCGGCAAGCAGATTACAGAATGTATCGAGTTTGAAGCAATTATTATGATCTTTCAAAGCCTCGAGGACCGTCAAAAGATTCTCTGTGGCAAGAATCTTTTTTGCAGGATGCAGACAGTTGTCACAGTTATTACAATTCTCCTGATCATAATCCTCTCCAAAGTAATGCAGAAGCATCTTCCTTCTGCAGACAGAGGACTCGGCATAGTTTGCGGTCTCTTTAAGCAACTGGAAACTTATCTCCTGTTCAGACGGATTTTTACTCTGCACCAACTTCTCGAGCTTCTGCAGGTCCTTCACATTATAAAAAGCAATGCATTCTCCGGCACCGCCATCTCTTCCCGCACGCCCGGTCTCCTGATAATAACCCTCAATACTTTTTGGGATATCATAATGAATGACAAATCTTACATCGGGCTTATCTATACCCATTCCAAAGGCTATGGTAGCAACGATGACATTGACTTGCTCCTGAAGGAAAGCATCCTGATTCTGGGACCTCGTCGAGGGATCCATACCTGCATGATAAGGAAGAGCCGAAATACCGTTAATTCTCAATACCTCAGCTAATTCCTCTACTTTCTTTCTTGAAAGACAATATATTATTCCTGACTGACTCTCGTGATTATGCAGGTATTTAATTATCTCAATATCTACATCCTTGGTCTTGGGCCTAACAGCGTAAAAGAGATTCGTCCTGTTGAAACTCGACTTGAATACTTTGGCATTCTCTATACCAAGATTCTTCTGAATATCCATCTGGACCTTCAGTGTGGCGGTCGCTGTTAACGCTATCAGCGGGAATTTACCTATCTGCTCGATTAATGGTCTGATTTTTCTATATTCCGGTCGGAAATCATGTCCCCACTCCGATATGCAATGTGCTTCATCTATTGCGAAAAAGGATATGTCGATACTTTTCAGAAATGCAACATTTGATTCCTTTGTCAATGATTCCGGTGCAACGTAAAGTAATTTTGTTTTACCGCAGATGACATCGTGCTTCACTTTCTCAACCCCGCTTCGGGTTAAGGATGAGTTAAGAAAATGTGCGACCCCATCATCCTCTCCATAATGTCGGAGTGAATCTACCTGATTCTTCATCAGAGCGATTAATGGAGAAATGACTACCGCCGTTCCTTCCGACATGAGTGCCGGTAATTGGTAACAAAGTGACTTCCCACCCCCGGTAGGCATCAAGACGAAAACATCTTCTCCCGCCAGTAGACTGGAAATAATCTGTTCCTGATCGCCTTTGAACTTATCAAAGCCGAAATAGAACTTTAAAGCAGCATATATGCTTTGAGGAGTATGAGCAGAGACCATATATTAGTTTTCTTCTATACAAAGTTAATTTTATTTTTGGAATTACCAATATATTGCTCTGTAAAATTATAAGAATATAAATAAAAAATAATGGGAAGACCGCCTCTTTAACGGTTTTCCCATTATTATATCACAATTAGTTAAAACTCATGTTAACTCTCAAGCTTTGTTTTTTCGAAGTGTGCTTTCTCAAGTTGGTCGGCAACATACTTGGCATCTACCACGAATTTTTTCTTTTTACTGCTCGGAGCTTCATACATCGCATCAACCATAATTGTCTCTACGATGGATCTCAGTCCACGCGCACCCAATTTGTATTCAATGGCTTTATCTGCTATCAGATTAAGTGCATCATCAGTAAATTCCAATTCAGTACCATCCATTGCGAAAAGCTTTTTATACTGACGCGTGATCGCATTTTTAGGTTCAGTCAAAATTCGCAATAACGCAGCTTTATCAAGCGGTTCCAAACTTGTCAGAACCGGAAGTCTACCTATAATTTCAGGAATGAGACCAAAGCTCTTCAAGTCCTGTGGCATAACATAACGCATAAGATTCTCACGCTGCTTCTTGCGATTCTTCTCATCGTGTCCATAACCAACGATGTGAGTATTCATGCGCGATGCGATCTTCCTCTCAATTCCATCGAATGCGCCTCCACAGATGAAGAGGATATTCTTTGTGTCTACCGGAATCAATTTCTGCTCCGGATGCTTGCGACCTCCATTCGGTGGAACAAGAACAGTACTGCCCTCTAATAGCTTCAACAAACCTTGCTGAACACCCTCGCCACTCACATCTCGGGTGATCGAGGGATTGTCGCTCTTTCGTGCAATCTTATCAATCTCATCAATGAAGACTATACCTTTCTGAGCTTTCTCAACATCATAGTCACAGGTCTGAAGCAGTCGAGTTAGCAATGACTCTATATCTTCTCCAACATAACCTGCCTCTGTCAGGACAGTTGCGTCAACAATGGTGAAAGGAACGTCAAGCAACCGCGCAATGGTCTTTGCCAAAAGGGTCTTACCCGTTCCGGTGGGACCAACGAGAATAATATTTGACTTCTCTACTTCAACATCATCACCGTTATCCTTTGCTGAGGCATCATTAATTCTTTTATAATGATTATAAACGGCAACTGAAAGATATTTTTTAGCCTCTTCCTGTCCGATTATATATTCATCAAGAAATTTATGAATCTCTTTCGGTTTTGGTATAGAATTCTTCTTGTTCTCCGGTTTAGCAGTCTTGGATTTTCTTCCAACAAGCTCTCTATCCCGAGTATCATCGATGAATCCGATACAATCCACGCAGAGATTCAGACCATCAAGTATCTGAACTACCGGTGTGGACGGTGTATCGAATGCACCGCACATTGAGCAACGTAAATTGCTGTTATTTTTTGCCATTATCTAAATTTTTAAAGCTAAAAAAAGCTCTATGCGATTTTAGCTTCTAATTAATAAATGACCGTTGATGGTTTAATCTTTCTTCTTGGGATTAACCAACACTTTATCGATCATGCCATATTTCTCTGCTTCTGAAGCGATCATCCAGTAGTCGCGGTCGGAATCAGCCTCAACTTTCTCAAAGGGTTGTCCTGAGTGCTGAGAAATAATGTTGTATAATTCCTCTTTTAATTTCAAGATCTCTCTCGCTGTGATCTCGATATCAGAAGCCTGACCCTGAATACCACCCATCGGCTGATGAATCATAACTCGTGAGTGTGGTAAGGCAAAGCGTTTACCATGTTCGCCTGCTACCAATAATACAGCAGCCATTGATGCAGCCATGCCGGTGCAGATTGTTGAAACATCACAGTTGATATACTGCATAGTATCATAGATGCCCAAACCGGCATACACAGATCCACCGGGTGAATTTATGTAGAGTGATATATCCTTATCAGGATCTACTGAATCAAGATAGAGCAATTGAGCCTGAATGATGTTGGCACTTTGATCAGTCACCTGGGTGCCAAGGAAGATTATGCGGTCCATCATCAAACGGGAGAAAACATCCATCTGAGTAACGTTCAACTGGCGCTCTTCCAAAATATAAGGATTCATATAATCAGAAGTGGGAGTAAAAACGCCTCCGGCACTCTTCTCCATATTTCGTGCATAGGAATCAAGTGTGTTGGAACTCATTCCGAGGTGATTCACTGCATAGTTTCTAAAGTCTTTAGTCATAATAACTATAGATTAATTTGTTTTTATATCTGTTTAAATCAAAAGTAAATATCTGCACGAGCAGTACTCATGCAGATATTTAAACAAATATTGTGCCAAATAAGTTAGCTGAGTCCTGATTTTAAGCTTTCTCAGCTTCTGTATTCATTTCATTTCTGAAGAGGTCATTGAATTCTTCAACATCTACCTCTTTCTCCTCTACGGTTACATTGTTCTTGATACCGCCGAACAACATCATATCTGCTGTCTGGTTGTATACCTGATTGCGTGCCTTCTGATCTTTCAAGATCTCCTTAGCATAGTTGTCGAGGCTTTCAGCCGGCACGTTTGTCATACCGTATTGAGCGAACTGGCTCTGTGCCATCATGCGGGCTGTATTCAAAAGATCATCTTCTGTAACCTTCAAATCCAACTGAGAAGCAATAGCTTCTTTCTCGAGCTCCCATGCCAACTCAGGAAGCAGGCGGGTATATTCCTCTTCAATATTCTCTTTAGTCAGATGTTCATTCTGGCTAATCAAGAAGTCTTTAAGAATCTCATCCGGGAGTGTCAATGGACCAACTGCATCCTGGATTGCCTTCTTAGCATCGATTGTGAAACGATAGTTGGAGTCATTGACGAGTCCGGCAGCAATCATCTCTTTCAATGCAGCTTTATACTCCTCCTCGTTGTGAACTTTGTCCTCACCGAAGATATTCTTATAGAACTCTTCGTTGTGCTCTGCAGGCTTGAGTACGATTATCTCTTTAACCTCGAAGTTGAAATCACCCTGATGATCAGCTACCTGAGACTTGTCGATATTCAACATTGATGCTGTCTCAGCCTCATTATTGTTGCTTGTTGCAGCAGGATTGAATTTAATAACATCCCCTACATGCTTACCGACAAAGAGTTTCTTCTGGTCTTCATCCTTAAAGTAGTTAGGTGCAACGATTCCGTTCTCTACTACGATACCACCCTCTTTAGGATTACCGTTCTCATCAAGCTCGGTGATTACACCCTTTACAAGTGCTGTAGCATCTACAGTGTCGCCGGGTTCCTGCTTACCCATTCTTGTGGTCAGCTGTTCATCCTGACGTGCAATCATCTCATCTGTTACCTTGATTGTGTAGTAGGGAACCTTGAGATCCTTATTTACCTTGGTATCAAAGACTGGTGCTAAACCTACTTTGAATTTCAATGTGAAATCAGCATCTTCAATCTTGAAGTTCTCATCCTGCTGTGGTACAGGATTTCCCAAAACATGAAGATTATTCTCCTTGATATAATCAAATATTGCATTACCAACCTCCTTGTTGATAATGTCATATTTCACGGCATTACCATATTTCTTCTGAATCAGACCTGCCGGAACCTTACCCGGACGGAAACCGGGCTCATTGTGATTCTTTGCAATATCTTTCAGTTGCTTTTTTACCTTGTCGGCATAATCCTTCTCCTCAAGAGTGACGGTGATCTCACCATTCACATCATCGATTTTTGCGAATTCTATATTCATGATTTATTAATTATTTTTCAATGTTTTAATAGGGTCATATATTTTAGGATGCAAATTTAATAAAAAATTTGCCATTATCCCTAATTTATTATTTATAAAATTGAGTAAACACCTTTACGGTATCCTTATGATCACTTACCCCCGCTGTCTCTCTTGCAGAATGCATGGCCCAGATTGCATTACCCATATCCACACCTCTGAGATCCAACTGCGATGAGGAGATATTTCCCAACGTTGAACCACCTAATACGTCGGAATGATTTACAAAGTATTGGCATTTCACTCCGGCTTCCTTACAGAGTTCACTGAATACTGCTGCACCTTCTGCATCTGTCATATATTTGCAGTTGGCATTGATCTTGATGACCGGACCACCACCTATTACAGGATGATTTGTCGGATCATATTTCTCATTATAGTTAGGATGCCATGCGTGTGCATCATCGGCGGAAATCATAAAGGAGTTTGCCACAGCACGAAGGAATGATTCCGTGCCGGGTTGAGCTGCAACAGCTTCTACAATGCGTGTGAGTATATTTTTCAAGATCGGTGAAGCGGCTCCCTGTTTTGTTCCGGAACCTGTCTCTTCATTATCGAACACAGCAAGTAACTTTGTAGCTTTACTTCCCCCCTCTTCGCAAGAGTTAAGCAATGCCTCCAATCCTGCATAAGCCATAGAGAGATCATCTATTCTTGCAGATTGGAAATATTCATTATTCATTCCTACCGTTCCTGCAGCTTCAAGTGGATATAGATTTAACTCGTATTCCAATATTTCAGCAGGAGTCAGGCCCAAATGTTCTGCAATCATGACTTTTACAATTCCTCCATTCTTCTTGAATTCAGCAATCTCTTCCTGCGTGTAATACCCAACCACAGGTTTCATATCTTTTTGAACTGATAAGGGATTTCCCTCATTTACACCTCTGTTGAAGTGAATTGCCAAATGAGGAATGGTGCATACAGGCTTCTTTAAATCCACTAATATTGATTTCGGATGTAATGCATCCGAACCCTTGACCATAACCCTTCCGGAAATTGAAAGAGGTCTGTCAAACCAGGTATAGAGAATGCCGCCCCCATATTTTTCAACATTAAGGCTGACAACTCCTCCATCACCGTAAATCTCGGAATTGGGCTTTATCTTGAAACATGGACTGTCACTATGCGCTGAGATGATTCTCACACCCTCCTCCGCGATTTCACCATCTCCAATCACAAAGGGGAAGATTGCAGAACCATTTTTTATAACGTAATACCTGCCACCCTTGGATAACTCCCATTTATCCTCCATCTTCAACTCGGTGAAGCCCGATTTTTTCAACTCTTTCTCTATTGTTGCAACGGCAAGGAAATTGCAGGTGCTGTTATCTAACCAATTTAAAAGTCTGTTTATCATCTCCCTTTTGCTTTTTATATTCAATAATTATTTTATCCCTTATTCACCATCCAGATCCGGGTTATTGCGTAAGTTGTTAAGCGGTCGCAACACGTTGCAGAGTGTCTGTGACCAATACTCCTCAAAACTTTCAAGACATTCACGATATATTGTCTCTATGTTTTCACCCATACCCTCTTTAACCGCAGAAATGAAGTTGTATAGTGGCTGAAAAATATCTGCCAATGATTCAGAAATGGTTACTGCAATCGGAGTTTCGCTATATTTCATATCCTCCTCGAAGGTTTCAAGAAATGTGTCATGCTCCCCAAGCATAGCGGCGAGTTTATTCCTCACTTCTTCATACATCTCTTCATCTACATAGCTCGGCATATAATCATAACTCAAGTCCTCTTCGAGCAACTCTTTGTTGATAGAGATAAAATCAAGATATATCTGTGCAAGATTGGCGGTGATTTTCTTCACAAATTCCCGTTTATCATTCTCCATGCAGTTCTCAATGTTGTAGCAGTAAGCTGCTGCATCTGCCACCACATGAACCAATTTACTCTTTATATCTTCGTTATTCATCTGTATAGTTTCCTCTTTTCTATATAACTCCAAACCTCCCGAGGGATAAAAAAGTTAAGATTTTTATTATTTTTTAATGCTTTGCGAACGAACGTTGAACTCATCACGACTTGCGGTGCTTTCTCCAACAAGATTACCTTATCAGGCAATATTTCCCTCTCTACATCATATCCCGGTCGAGGATAAATCAACAGTCCGAATTCCTTTATAATCTTATCTGAATCACGCCACTGATTAAAGATTGTCCAGTTATCACTCCCTACAATCAGACTGAACTGATGTTCGGGATAGTGTTTCCGAAGTTGTGTTAATGTGTGATAAGTATAAGAGGGTATCGGTAGAGAAAATTCAAAATCAGACACTTTTATTCCTTCCGTGTCTTCAAAAGTCAGACGAGCCATCTCTAACCTATCTCTATCGGAAGCTTCTATATTTCTCTTCAGAGGATTGCGCGGACTGACCATGATCCACACTTCATCCAAATCTCCCCATTGCAGCGCATAGTTTGCCACAATCGCATGCCCCGTGTGTAGTGGATCAAAACTACCTCCGAAGATTCCGATTTTCATGAGATAAACTCTTGTATTTCTCGTTTAACTTCTGCAACAGCATCCTGAAGATTGTCATTGATGATAACTCTGTCGAACTCCGGTGCAAACTGCATCTCATATTCTGCCTTATTCAGACGCTTCTGTATTGATTCCTCTGTATCCGTAGCACGGTTTGTCAACCTCGCCCTTAATTCATCCAAAGAGGGTGGCATAATAAAAATAGTGAGGGCTTCATCCTTAAATCTCTTCTTGACATTCAATGCACCCTTCACATCTATATCCATTATGAGGTTGGAATGCTCCTGCTCTGTAATGCGTGTCACTTCTGAAACCAACGTACCGTAACAGGTTCCGGCGTAAACCTCCTCCCACTCGACAAATTCATTAGCGGCAACCTTTGACTCAAATTCCTCTTTCGTCAGAAAGTAATATTCCCTACCATTCTGTTCCTCGCCACGGGGACTTCTTGAAGTAGCTGAGATGGAGAACTGAAGATTCAGGGATTGGTCCTCCATCAGTTTACCGATGATTGTTGACTTTCCGGAACCGGAGGGAGCTGAAAGAATGATGATTTTACCTCTTTTCATAACACATTCAATACCTGTTCCTTAATCTGTTCAAGTTCATCTTTCATCTTCACCACAATTTTCTGCATTTCAGCATGATTGGACTTGGAACCCAATGTATTGATTTCGCGCCCCATCTCTTGTGCAATGAAGCCCAATTTCTTACCTTGCCCCTCCTTCGGTAAGGAAGTTTCATCTCCCATTGTCTCGAGGAAGTAGTTCAAATGCGACCTCAGACGTACCTTCTCTTCCGTCACATCCAATTTCTCAATGTAAAATATTAACTCCTGCTCAAGTCTGCTCTTATCATATTCTATTGAGGTGAGCTTCGATAACTGTTCTTCGAGTCGAGCCTTGATCTTCTGGACCCGCTCCTCGGCATAAGGTTCTACTTCAATAAGTAGATTACCGATATTTTCTATCTTGGATTTAAAGAAATTATACAGTTTTCTCCCCTCCTGTATTCTGAAATCTTTAAGCTTTGAAGCTGCTTCCTCAACACATTCCATCAATGCCTTGACCTCACTCTCATCGGCATCTACCGATTCAGTATGCAAAGCGTCTGGCATACGCATCAGTATTGAATACCAATCCGTTGGTTGCGGGAGATTCAAATCCTCCGACATTTTCTCTATCTGAGCTTTGTATTCTTTCAGCAGTGCAGTGTTGATGCTCGTATTACTTTCAGCACTGATCTGTTCAAAACTGATTGTCAAATCTGTCTTACCTCTCTCAAGCGATTTTGCAAGAGAATTCCGGATAGGAATTTCATACTCCTTGAAGATTTGAGGTATGCGCACAGATAAGTCAAACTGCTTACTGTTAAGCGATTTGATTTCTACTGTTATTTTTCGCTGAGAAGAGGATACTTGGCTTCGACCGTAACCGGTCATCGACTGTAACATTTCAGATGGTATTAACTTGGTTTATTCTTATGCGAATTTATTAATTTTTACATAATTTACAAAATCTCCCCTCCGAATTGTTAAAATACAATCTCAAATCATCTTAATTTAAGTAAAAATAAAACTCAACCTTAATGCCATCTCATAATTCTAAATACTAATAATAAAATTAGGCCTGAATAAAGAAGGATGTTAGCTATTAGCTTCCACTTTTTTATCATTTTAGAAGTATACTCTTGATCTGCATACTTTGGGTTTCCATTTATTTCACCTCTTTCAATCTGAGGTATTTTCAGTCTTAAAATATATATAGCAAAGAAAATTAAAATTACCGCAGACAACAGTATGATTTTAACATAAAGTGGTGAAATATAGAATAAATCTATAAATCTGAACGCTATTATGGTAATAATTGAAGCAAAAATAACATAAAGAATAAGTACCAACTTATTATAATAAATATCATTTAGATATTTTTCCTTTCCCTTTTCCCTTTGCCGATTTATATACCAAATACAAGCCCTATATATCAATATTACAATAAATAAGATTGTAACGAGTGGAAGTAACGTCTCTAACATATATTATTATTAAATGAGGTATATTCAATTTAATAATTTTAACATAAGAATCTACAATATTGTTTATTAACGATTAAGATAATTTGAAAAATTAGTGAAAATATTTTGTTTTGAGAAACGAGGAAAATGTGCTATCTTTGTAGATTATGGATTTTGAACTCACAAGTCAATATAAACCTACGGGAGATCAGCCGGAAGCCATTCGCGAATTGAGCGAAGGGGTGCTTTCCGGTGTTAAACAACAAACACTGTTGGGTGTGACCGGTAGTGGTAAAACCTTTACAATGGCTAACGTCATTCAGAAGGTACAGCGTCCAACACTCATTCTCTCCCATAACAAGACTTTGGCTGCTCAGCTTTATTCAGAATTTAAGAATTTCTTTCCGAATAATTCTGTCCAATATTTCGTGAGCTACTACGATTATTATCAGCCGGAAGCATACATACCCTCTTCTGATAAGTATATCGAGAAGGATCTCATGATCAATGAGCAGATTGAGAAACTTCGACTCTCTACAGTTGCTGCACTACTATCCGGTCGTCGGGATGTGGTTGTCGTTTCGAGTGTCAGTTGCATTTACGGTATGGGAAATCCGGAGGATTTCTCCCAAACAGTGGTACATATCGGCAAAGGAGATCACATTTCCCGTAATGCTTTCCTGAGAAAGTTAGTTGACTCTCTCTACTCTCGTACTGAAATTGAGCTCAAAAGCGGTCAATTCCGTGTAAAGGGTGACACGGTAGATATTCTCCTCTCTTTTGAGGATATTCAACTGCGCGTGGTCTTCTGGGGCGATGAGATCGAATCCATACAGACCGTTGATCCGGCAACCGGTGACGTTCTCACGGAACTTGACGGATTCAATATTTATCCTGCAAACATTTTCGTCTCCTCTAAAGAGAATACTTTCCGCGCAGTGGATCAGATCGCATTGGATCTCGGCGCACAATGCGAGTTCTTCCGTAACCAAGGTAAGATTCTCGAGGCGGAGAGACTTAAGGAACGTGTTACATACGATCTCGAGATGATCAAGGAGTTGGGTCATTGCAGCGGTATCGAGAACTATTCCCGATATTTTGACGGCCGTGAACCGGGAATGCGTCCATTCTGTCTTTTGGATTATTTCCCGAAGGATTATCTCACTATCATTGATGAGAGCCATGTAACTTTGCCTCAGATCCGCGGTATGAACGGTGGTGACCTCTCTCGAAAAATGAACCTTGTGGAATATGGATTCCGATTACCGGCAGCCATAGACAACCGTCCCCTCAAGTTCGACGAGTTCACAAATCTGACAAACCAGGTTATCTATGTGAGTGCAACTCCCGGAGACTATGAACTTCAACAAACGGAGGGTGTGTTTACCGAACAGGTAATACGCCCTACCGGACTTCTTGATCCGGAAATTGAGATTCGCCCCACCATGAATCAGATAGATGATCTCATGGAGGAGATTAGATTAAGGATAGATGCCGGTGAGAGAACTCTTGTCACCACTTTGACTAAAAGAATGGCAGAGGAGTTAGATGCGCATCTTCAGAAGTGGGGCGTCAGCAGTGCATATATCCATAGCGATGTTGATACGCTGGAGAGAATCCGAATCCTCGAAGACCTTCGAAATGGTACATACGATGTTCTTATCGGCGTTAACCTTCTTCGCGAGGGACTTGACCTTCCTCAGGTAAGTTTGGTAGCAATATTGGATGCTGACAAGGAGGGATTCCTGCGCAACCATCGAAGCTTGACGCAAACTGCTGGTAGAGCAGCACGTAACGTGCATGGAAAGGTCATAATGTATGCTGACAAAATCACCGACAGTATGCAACGCACCATTGATGAAACAAACCGACGTCGTGCCAAGCAGATTAAATACAATGAGGATAACGGTATTGTTCCTACCCAGATTGTTAAGAAAACCAACAATGATCTGATTGAGATTTATGGTAACGGTAAGAGTGATAACACATCCTCACCACGCACAGCTAACAAGAGGACGGATAAACCTTCCTTCAACGCTAATAAGTTTGATAAGGCGAAAGCTCAGCCACGTGCGTATATAGAGGAGGAGCATCAGGAGATGCTTGCTGCCGATCCCGTAATCGGATATATGAGTACGGATGAGAAGTTAGCCATGATAGCAAAACTCAATGAACGGATGATTGCCGCGGCCAAGCGTACCGATTTCATTGAGGCGGCACAGCTTCGAGATGAGATGCTAAAACTAAAAGATACTTTGAATCAGGATTAATCAGATAAACAGATTAAAACATAATGAGCGATCCACGAATTGAAAAATTTCTTCCGACATCTAAAAAGGAGATGGAGCAACTGAGTTGGGACCAACCGGATATCATTCTCTTTTCCGGAGATGCCTACGTGGATCATCCCTCTTTCGGAGCTGTTGTCATAGGCAGAACTCTTCAGAAAGCGGGTTATAAGGTAGCACTGATTCCTCAACCGAACTGGAGAGATGACTTGCGGGATTTCAAGAAATTAGGTAAGCCAAAACTTTTCTTCGGCGTGTCGGCTGGAGCAATGGATTCAATGGTTAACCACTATACTGCGAACCGTCGCCTGCGCCACGATGATGCTTATACCCCGGGGGGCAAACATGGCATGCGTCCGGACTATCCAACCATAGTATATTCTAAAATACTGAAGGAACTTTATCCCGATACACCCATAATTGCCGGAGGTATTGAGGCCTCTCTGCGTCGCGTATCCCATTACGACTATTGGAAAGATGAATTGAAGCCATCGATACTTGCCGACTCCTCAGCTGATATGATTATCTACGGAATGGGTGAAAGAACCATTCTCGAAGTAGCTAAGCAACTTCAGGAGGGTAATAAGATTGAGGAGATGCTCAACATTCCCCAGACTGTCGTGTTCTCCAATGAATCTCCGGGAAAAGATGACATCATCCTCAACAGCTATGAGAGATGTTTGTCGGTTAAGAAATGCCAGTCCGATAACTTTAAACATATCGAGGAGGAATCGAATAAGTATCACGGTAAGACTCTGTGGCAATCAACTCGTGGAAAGATGATCAAGATCAACCCTATGCTTCCTCCCATGACTGAGGAGGAGATAGATGCCTCTTTTGATCTCCCCTACACTCGTCTTCCTCATCCCAGATATAAGGATAAGGTCATACCCGCTTATGAGATGATTCGCCATTCAGTCTGCATGCACAGAGGGTGCTTCGGGGGGTGCGCATTCTGCACAATTTCTGCTCACCAAGGTAAATTTATTGCATCTCGTTCGAAGCAATCAATTCTGAATGAGGTTAAGAGTGTTACGCGCATGCCCGACTTCAAGGGATACATATCTGATTTGGGTGGGCCATCCGCAAATATGTATAAGTTGGGAGGGAAAGATAAGGAGATATGCAAAAAATGCGCAAAGCCTTCATGTCTCCATCCCGTTGTCTGTCCGAATCTTGATACCGACCACGGTCCAATCTTGGATATTTACAAAGCTGTTGACAAGCTCCCCGGAGTTAAAAAGTCATTCATAGGAAGTGGTGTCAGATATGACTTATGTATGGCGCCATGCAAAACTGAATCTGCCAAACGCAACAATAGAGAGTATATGGAAAACCTTATATCCTCTCATGTCAGTGGCAGACTGAAAGTTGCTCCGGAACACACTTCGGATAATGTGTTGAATATCATGAGAAAGCCTTCATTCTCACTTTTCAAAAAGTTCAAAACTATTTTTGATGCAACCAATGAGAAGTATGGGTTGAGACAGCAACTTATCCCCTACTTTATCTCCTCACACCCCGGATGTCATGAGGAGGATATGGCTGAGCTCGCCTGTATCACCAAGGATCTTAATTTCCAACTTGAGCAGATTCAGGATTTCACGCCTACGCCGATGACCGTTGCTACAGAAATATTCTATTCCGGTTATCATCCCTATACCGGGGAGAAAATATTCACCCCAAAAACGGAGAAGCAGAAATTATCTCAAAGACAGTTCTTCTTCTGGTATAAACCTGAAGCAAAAAGCGGTATTATTGAGTCTTTAAAAAGAATCCATCGTCCGGATCTGATTGAAAAACTTTATCCTTTCAAAAGGACTAAATTCAACGGCACTTCCGGAAACAGAAATAACTTGAGAAATAACCCAATTAAAAACAAATACACTAAAAAATGAATAAATCTATTGCTACAATGTGCGCTCTATTGATGCCAATAGCATTATCAGGATGCAAAGAGAGCAACAGCTCCGAAACGATTATCGAAAAACCGAATGTCGACGTGGTAGATGGGAAGCTAACCCCTGAAATTTTGGAAGCGTTTGGTCGTATAGGAACGCCGGTTGTCTCTCCGGATGCCAAAACAATCGCATTCACTCTTTCTTATGAAGATATCGAGCAGAATAAATCCAATGCTGAGATTTATACTATCCCTGTTGAGGGTGGAGAGATGAAGAGACTTACCAAAACCGCAAAGTCGGAAAATAATCTCCAGTGGATTGATAATGGTAATAAAATAGCTTACCTATGCTATGATGCGGATTCAGAAACAAATCAGCTTTACGTAATGAATGCCGACGGTAGCGGAGCGAAGAAATTAACTAATGTTAAAAACGGGTTGGAAGGATTTGTCATCTCTCCCGATGAGAAAAAGATTCTTTACATCTCCCCTATTGACGCTTTCAACAAAGATGAGGAGCTCTTCAAGGATCTTCCGAAAACTACTGGTCGTGTCGTTGATGATCTCATGTATAAACATTGGGATGAATGGGTAACTCAGATTCCTCACCCGTTTATTGCCGATTTTGACACTAATTCAGTTGGCGATGGTACCGACATTATGGAGGGAGAGCCTTATGAGTGCCCTATGCGTCCTTTCAATGGTATCGAGTCTTTTGCATGGAGTCCCGACAGTAAATCTTTAGTTTACGTTTCTCGCAAACTTAAAGGTATGGATTACGCATTCTCAACTGACAGCAATCTCTACCTTTACAATCTCGAAACAAAACAGACTGAGCTCCTCACTCCCGATATGCCGGGCTATGACACCGATCCGGCTTATAGCCCTGACGGAAAATATATTGCTTTCCTCTCCATGGCAACAGCAAAATATGAGAGCGACAAGAAACGATTGATGCTCCTTAATCTTCAGACCAAGGAGATGACTGATCTCTCATCTGAATGGGACTACTGGCCAGAACAGTTCTCATGGGCTCCATCAGGCAAAG
This sequence comes from uncultured Sangeribacter sp., assembly GCA_964512705.1. Lineage (GTDB taxonomy): Bacteria > Bacteroidota > Bacteroidia > Bacteroidales > Muribaculaceae > Lepagella. The sequence continues at coordinate 26,298 of CAZEJY010000030.1, forward strand.
AGATACTATTCTCTGCATATTATGAAGGAACAGCTCCTGTATTCAGCATCAATGTTAATTCTAAAGATATTAAGACTCTCGCAGATGGTGTATGTGACTATGCCTCCGTATCAGCATTGTCAGATAATACAGCAATCGCTTTAAAGCACTCTATGCGTAGTCCTAATGAGATTTGCTATGTTAACAATGGTGAAGTAAAGGATTTAACAGAAGTTAATAAGGATCTCCTCTCTAAACTTAAATTAGGTGAGGTAAAGAAGGTTATGGTTCCAACATCTGATGGTAAGCAGATGACATGTTGGGAAATTCTTCCTCCCGATTTCGATCCGAACAAGAAGTATCCGGCTCTCCTCTATTGCCAGGGTGGTCCGCAACAAGCAGTGAGCCAGTTCTGGAGCTACAGATGGAACTTCATGATTATGGCTGCAAACGGTTATGTGATTATTGCCCCGAACCGCAGGGGTCTCCCGGGTTTCGGTACCGAATGGAACCGTCAGATCTCCGGAGATTACGGTGGTCAGAATATGCGTGATTATTTCGCAGCCACTGACTATATCAAATCTCGCGACTATGTGAACGCTGATAAAGTTGGTGCTATCGGTGCAAGTTACGGTGGCTTCTCAGTATATTGGTTAGCCGGTCACAACGACGGCAGATTTGCTGCACTCGTGGCACATGCAGGAATCTTCAATCTTGAAGCTCAATATCTTGAGACCGAGGAGATGTGGTTTGCAGATTTCGATCTTGGCGGACCCTGGTGGGATAAGAATAATGCTGTAGCACAGAACACTTATACCAACTCCCCTCACAGATTCGTAAATAACTGGACTGCACCTATTCTTGTCACTGTAGGAGAACTTGACTACCGTATTCTTGCTTCACAAGGAATGCAGGCATTCAATGCTGCCAAGATGCATGGACTCGAAGCTGAAATGCTCGTTTTCCCGGATGAAAATCACTGGGTGCTCAAACCTCAGAATGCTATTCTGTGGCAGCGTGTATTCTTCAACTTCCTCGATAAATATCTGAAGTCAGAAACTAAATCTGATAATGAGTAAAATATGAGATTATCGGAATTACAACCGGGAGAGACCGGTGTAATCACTAAAATCTTAGGACATGGTGCGTTTCGTAAGCGTGTCATGGAGATTGGTTTTGTAAAAGGGCGCGAAGTGAGCATGGTGCTTAACGCGCCCTTACAAGACCCAATTAAATATGCGCTAATGGACTATGAGGTGTCCTTGCGCAAATCTGAAGCAGATTTAATTGAAATAGAATCACTATCTGAATGGAACACCACTTCCCTCGATTTCCCCTTCTCTACAGAGAATCACGACGAGGAAACGGCAACTCATATCAGAAAAGATAAGATAATTAATGTTGTTCTGATAGGTAATCCCAACTGCGGAAAGACATCTCTGTTCAATTATCTTTCAGGTCAACACGAACGCGTCGGGAATTATGCCGGTGTCACTATCGGTGCCAAAGATGGCACTTTCTCCTATAAGGATTATGTATTTAACATCGTAGATCTACCCGGCACATACTCACTTTCCGCATATTCTCCAGAGGAGTTATATGTATTGGAATACTTGCGGGAAAAGACTCCGGACGTAATTGTAAATGTAGTTGTAGCCTCGAATCTCGAACGTAATCTCTATCTCACTACCGAACTGATCGATATGAACCGTTCGATGGTGATAGACCTCAACATGTATGACGAGCTGAAAAAATCGGGTGTTAAATTCGACTATAAACAGCTTGGCAAAATGCTTGGCGTGCCGGTGGTCCCGACAGTTGCCGCTACCGGCATGGGCGTACCCTCACTCCTTGACACAATCATTGATGTCTTTGAGGAGAGGTGTGAGGACACACGCCATATCCATGTGAAAATGAGTCCGGAAATAGAAAGCGGAATCACAATTCTGAAAGACGAATTCAAAAATGATCCCACGATTTCACATCACTTCTCACCTCGATTTCTGGCAATTAAATTTATTGAGAAGGATCCTGAAATAGACAAGATTCTTTATGAAAATAAGCATTATTCCGACTGGTGCGACCTTAGGGATAAAATTCTGCTGAAAATAAAAAAGGAACTCAATGAAGATGCCTCTACAGCCATTGCTTCCGAGAAATACGGATTTATCAATGGTGCCTTGAAAGAGACTATGGAAGGTTCGTTGGCAAAGGAGGAGAAATCCACTAAAATAATCGATGCTTTTGTCACAAACAAGCTCTTTGGCTTCCCTCTCTTTTTGTTGATCATGCTCTTCACATTCTGGGCTACGTTCAAGATCGGTTCATATCCTATGGAGTGGATCGAGATGTTGGTATCCTGGATTTCAGAGAAGTTACAGTCAGCACTCCCCGCAGGTCCGGTAAAAGATCTTTTGATCGATGGAATCATCGGTGGTGTTGGAGGTGTGATTGTTTTTCTTCCTAATATTCTGATTCTTTATGCATGTATATCGTTTATGGAGGATTCGGGATATATGGCTCGCGTTGCGTTTATAACCGATAAGATCATGCACCGCATGGGGCTGCATGGAAAATCTTTTATCCCTTTAATTATGGGATTCGGTTGTAATGTACCGGCAATAATGTCCACAAGGATAATTGAGAGTAAATCCAGCAGATTGATAACCATCCTCATAAATCCATTCATCAGCTGTTCGGCAAGAATTCCTATTTATGTTCTGCTTGTAGGTTGCTTTTTCCCTAAACATGGAGCACTGGTTTTCCTCGGTCTCTATCTATTGGGTATTATCGTAGCTGTGATTACAGCAAAAATGATGAGAAAATTCTGGTTCAAGGAGGATGAGACCCCATTCGTGATGGAGCTTCCACCATATCGGATGCCAACCTTAAGAAGCACGCTTCGGAATATGTGGAGCAAAGCCGAACAATATTTGCGCAAGATGGGTGGACTGATTTTGGTAGCATCAATAATAATTTGGGCCCTCTCCTACTTCCCCCACTATAGTATTGAAGATGTTCCCGATAAATATAAAGCTGAACTTATTGAAAGCTTACCTAATTTTTCAGTTCAAAAAGCTTCAGAGGAATCGCTAAATAAAATTGTATTGTCAGAATATCAACAGGGTAACTCAATTTTGGGTAAAATAGGCAAGGCAATAGAACCTGTAGTCCGACCGATGGATTTAGGTTGGAAGGCTTGCGTATCTCTTATTGCCGGTGCTTCTGCAAAAGAGATTGTCGTTTCAACCTTGGGTGTTCTTTATGTGGGCGATGATGATGCCCAGCTGCTTAGCGAAAGGTTGAAGACTCCGTCAAAAATTACGGGGAAAGTACCATTTACTTCCGCGTCTGCTTTGGCTTTCATGGTATTCGTGTTGCTTTACTTCCCATGTATTGCCACGCTTACCGCCATCGGCCGGGAAACAGGATCTTGGAAATATGTACTCTTCTCGGTCGTCTACAATACAGGGCTTGCATGGCTTCTCTCTTTTATTGTCTACCGCATAGCGATATTGTTTTAGCCAAATGTAGACGATCAATTTATTGAATTTAAAGTAACCACCCTAAAAAGGTTGGGCTTATTAAGCATTATCAGGTTATTGAAAGAGGCCATCTGACAATCAATGTTAAATGGT
>CAZEJY010000031.1:0-28983 GCA_964512705.1 uncultured Sangeribacter sp.
GTTCTTATAATCCGAACACTAATCCTGCTACAATAAGTTTGGACTTCGACCGTGCTTTGTATTGGGTAGAGGTTGGTGCGCAGCCAACAGACACAGTTCGTTCAATTCTCTCAAAAGAGGGCGTTATGCTTATGAAGCACCTTCGTGGTGGTGTTAAGAAAGGCGCATTCTCTGAGGAGGAGGCAACAAAACGTTTCGAAGCTTGGAAAGCAGATCGTACTAAAGTAGCTGATGCTGCAAAAGCTAAGAAAGATGCAAAAGCAGCTGAAGAGGCTAAAGCTCGTTTTGAAGCTGAGGTTGAGAAGAACCGTGTTAAAGGCGAGGCTGTAGCTAAGAAGAAAGCTGAGAAACTCGCAGCCGAAGAGGCAGCCGCTAAAGAGGCTCTCGAAGCAGAGGTTGCAGAGACTGAAGCTACAGAAGCAGCTGAGTAATCGAAGCATCTGCAAAGAAATAAAAATCCGACAAACTTTCGTTTGCCGGATTTTTTTATATTCTATTAATCCTTATCAATTCGAAATTGCAGGTCAATAAGATCCCGGTTCCAATCACTGGTACCTCTTATAAATCTCCAGACCCTTCTTTTTTGCAATTTCTATATCCTCCTTACTCTCCGGATTGACATTGTACTTGGTGAGAGAAGGGATTACAACTCTTGTTCCCGGTTTTATTCTATCCGGATGTCCCAAAATCTTCTGATTCTCAAAATAAATGTAAGGCCAAAGGTTGTAATTCCCATAATGAGCTTTAGCCATGGTTGTGAGATAGCGTGTTTTTGAGATAGTATCGTAAACAAGTTGGTCTGATGCAGCAGTTGGGACAGTAGCTTCCACTGTGTTTGATTGCACCATCTTAGCGTCTGAATCACTCTTCATGGTTGTGTCAGCAGGAAGGGGTGTAGTAATCGCTTTTTCTGTTGTCGCTACCGACTCAGATTGCTTAACAACTTCAGTAGTGGGAGCATCCTGATGGTTAAAGCAAATACCCAGATCCTTAAGGTTGTCTTTAAAAAGGAAAAAAGAAACGACTCCTATAATTATAACGCAGGATGCCACACCCGTGAGGAATCCCCAAAGGAATCTGAACTTCTTGGGTTTATACTCATTTTCTTCTACTGCATACTCCTGATTTTCATGGGCAGACTCTTGTTCCTCAAGGACAGACTCTTGATCTTCCGGAGTACTTTCTTGCTCTGCTGTGGTATGCTCTTGATTTTCAGTAGTATATTTTTGAATTTCCTCAGAAGTGTCCTCAGAGGAATCACTATTCTCTAATGCGGCAGTTTCAATCTCCTCCTCTTCTGCTTCCGCTGTTCTTTCGTCTGCTTCAATCTGGAGTTGTTCACCCTCTTCCAAATCATTACTTTCGTATGGAATCTCAACAGATTCAAACATGGAGAATGGTGCATTGATCAATTCTGCCAACTCTTTGGCAGGCATGAACGTAACCTTATTGTGACCGGGGATTTCGATATCCTCACCCGTGTTAACATCCACGCTTTTTCGAGCCTCAACTCTGATAAGCTTAAATGTTCCGAAATTCTTAATCTTAAGACTTTCACCCTCAACTAAAGTCTCCTCAATGGTATCAAAAAGTTCCCTCAGGAAGTCTTCGCATTGCTTTTTTGTTTTACCCGAACGGATAGCGAGGTTTGCGACTAACCCAGGCAGTGTCATTTTCTCTTTCATCTGGTCAGCGGATTTTCTGTTTTAGTAAATTTGATGGCTTGAACACAACCGAAAGTTTAGGAGGAATGAGTAATTTCTTCCCACTTGATGGATGCAACGCCACTCGTTCGGTTCTCATTTTTGTTTCAAAATTACCGATAGTTGGAATGGATACTATATCCCCTTCTTTGAGAGAATCCGTTACAATTTCAACGAAATAAGCGAGAAGTTTTTCAGTTTCTCCCTTTTCCGCTGAAGTTTTCTTGGAGAGTATTTCAACTAACTTTTTTGAATCCATATTATGAGAATTATTAGATTGTTTAATCTTGTTTACAAAAATAATTAAAACATATTGATTTTTCATCCTTAAATGTAAAATTTTACCAAGACGACGAGTTTTCATTATATGGATTGGGTATCTACAAATTTTCGAATTTTATACAAAGTAAATTAATATAAAATAGTTGCCTGTATTTAATTAAGAAATATTCATTATCAATTATTTTTACATTTTTTATGATTTTATTTCTTTGTCATTCGAAATTTTAATAATAAATTTATATTGGAAATAAATTTTAAGTAATGAAAATTAATATTTAGTAATGTTTTTTCTAAATTACTTAAATGTTATACTAAAGTATAAATACCCCTTAAAGATTCCACTCATAATAGAAATCAGTACCGATTTAAACACTGCTTTCTGTTAAGTAAAAATAAATTCGTCATTGTTTAATAATTTTATACCTGACTAAATATATTCATATGGAATTGCCTTACGCTGAATCTTGGAAAATCAAGATGGTAGAACCGATCAAGAGAAGTACTCGCGATGAGAGAGAACTCTGGATAAAGGAGGCTCACTATAACGTGTTTCAACTGAAGTCTGATCATGTTTATATAGATTGTTTGACAGACTCCGGTACCGGTGCCATGAGCGATACTCAATGGGCTGCGATGATGACAGGCGATGAATCTTATGCCGGTGCACGGTCATTTTTTCAATTAAAAGATGTAATAAACAAAATTACCGGATTTGAGTACGTTATCCCCACTCATCAGGGTAGAGCAGCCGAAAATGTGTTGTTCTCCGCCTTGGTTAAAGAAGGATGCTACGTTCCGGGTAATTCTCATTTTGATACAACCAAGGGTCATATTGAGGCACGCAAAGCCTTTGCTGTAGATTGTACTGTCGATGAGGCAAAAGATACTCAACTCGAAGCCCCTTTTAAAGGGAATGTTGATGTTAAGAAACTTGATGAGGTATTGAAGGAACACCATGATAAGGTGCCTTTTATTATTGTTACTATCACCAACAACACAGCGGGAGGACAACCCGTATCTATGGAGAACCTGAAGGCAGTCAGAGAGGTGGCGGATAAATATGGTAAACGGGTTATCTTTGATTCCGCCAGATTTGCTGAAAACGCATATTTCATCAAAACGAGAGAAGAAGGGTATGCTGATAAAAGTATCAAGGAGATATGTAAGGAGATGTTCAGTTATGCCGATGGTATGACTATGTCTGCCAAGAAAGATGGATTGGTCAATATGGGAGGATTTATTGCAACCCGTCATGAAGATTGGTTCGACAAGGCAAAAACCTTCTGTATACCGTTTGAAGGTTATCTCACTTATGGCGGTATGAACGGTAGGGATATGGCGGCCTTGGCAGTTGGATTGATGGAGAATACTGAGTATGATTCTCTACATACTCGAATTCATCAGGTACAGTATCTCGCTTCTAAGCTCGATGAATATGGTGTGCCTTATCAGCGTCCCGCCGGAGGTCATGCAATATTTGTAGATGCCTCATTAATCCTCACCAACGTTCCCAAAGAGGAGTTTCCTGCCCAGACTCTCACAGTAGAACTATATAAGGAGGCGGGAATAAGAGGTTGTGAGATAGGTTACATCTTAGCAGACAGGGATCCTGTGACGAGAGAGAACAGATTCGACGGATTGGATTTCGTGCGTCTTGCAATCCCGCGTCGAACATATACCGACAATCACATGAATGTCATTGCTGCAGCTTTGAAAAATGTGTACGACAGACGTAATGAAATCAAACATGGTTTGCGTATAACATGGGAGGCGGAGCTAATGCGTCACTTCACTATTCAACTTGAACCTATAAAATAATAAAAATAATTTTTTTGAACTTAATTAACAGTAGTTTGTATTTACTATAAACTACTGTTAAATTATGTCGATATTAAATCTTTTGGCTTTTGCCGCAGCTAAGGAGTCTCCGGGCTTTTTTCATTTGCCTCTCCCTGAAGGAACGGAGCAACCTACATATTTTATTGCGAGAGTATTAATGCAATCAGTGACCTGGGTGTTACACTCAGTTGGATTAAGTAATCACACTACTCTGTTTCTTTGGCTCTATGCAATACTCGTATTTTTGGTTTCCGTAGTATCAGGCTATTGCCTTCAATGGATAATTGTAAAGGTTCTAAATAAGATTGGACCTCATGTAAAAAGCCAATTATATAAATATCTTGTGGAACAGAAGTTCTTCACAAAGATTGGACGTATTATCCCGGCCCTGATATTTCTGATTTTAATTGAGTTTACACTTTACACTCACTCCTCTCTGTCATCATGGCTATCGAGAATTACGTGGATTTATGTTCTGTTCATAGTCTGCGATACCTTGACAACATTGGCAGACGTGATATGGAAAAATATAGATAACCGCGCAAATAAGAAGAGATTGCCTCTCAATGGGGTTATTCAGTTAGTAAAGTTGCTGATATGGATCATCTTCGCAATTGTTGTAGTTGCTATCATTATTAACAAATCTCCTGCATCACTGTTAGCCGGTTTGGGTGCATTTTCAGCCGTACTCCTTCTGGTGTTCAAGGACAATATAATGGGAGTTGTTGCAGGCGTTCAGTTAGCACAGAATGATTCACTTCATGAGGGCGATTGGATTGCTCCAAATGGATCCGATGCTAACGGAGTGGTAGTAGGAGTCAGTCTGACAGCCATTAAAATTCAGAACTGGGATAAGACTATCACTACCATCCCCCCGTACAATCTTGTCAGCCAAGGTTTCAAGAATTATCGTTCCATGCAGTTGAGTCATACTCGCAGGATTCAGCGTAGCTATATGATTGATGCCGATAGTGTTGTTGAAACTACTGCTGAGATGTTGGATGAATTCAAAAAAATTCCGATGCTGACAGATTGGATTACAAAAAAAATTGCCCAGCGCGATGCCGGCAAGGTACAGGATGTGAATAATAGCGAGGGACTTGTTGATGGTTCAATTGATACTAATCTCGGTATTTTCCGTGCGTATATGAAGCTCTGGCTTCTACAGAATCCGAATATCAGTTCAAATGATGATCTCTTTGTCAACACACTTGCTCAGACAAATGGTGGAATACCATTTCAAGTTTATTGCTTCACGTCGACATCTGCTTGGATTCCATACGAAGGTATACAATCCGGGGTGTTTGAACACATTGCAGCCATGCTCGGTAAATTCAGATTATATGTATTCGAAAATCCGTCAGGTAGAGATACAATTGCTGAGGGTTACCTTGGACAAGGAACTGATCCGGCTTTCTTCTATGGAGCACCTTATCCATTCACTCAGTCCCCTTATGGAGTGCCATCTCAGGCGAGCGTAAATCCCCAGCCGACGGCGCAGTCACCGGCTTCCGCACCAACTGAACCGGGCAATAAATAGTAATAATAGGATTAAAATTAGAAAAGGAGGCGAGTCTCACGACTTACCTCCTTTCTTAATCTTTAAAAATTATGAAAACTATGTTATTTTAATTTCAAAGTCTGACCGGATCTGATGGTCGATTTCTTCTTCAAACCATTCAGCTGGCAAAGACGAGTTACAGACAGACCATAGGAGCGAGCGATAGATGAAAGAGTATCTCCCTTTTTAACAGTGTATACGCTTGCGCTCTGTGGAGCTGATTTGTAAGGATTCTCTGTCTCGGACTGTGCAAGAGTTCTTGCCGGAGCATAGTTACGAGACTGAGTATATGTACTTTTGGTAAAAGTATACGTATCTGTGTGTGTGGTCTGGTTTGCAAAGTCGAAAATAGCTGCAGGATTGATTGCATAACCCATGAAACGAGTTTCGAAGTGCAAGTGAGGACCTGTGCTACGTCCTGTGCTGCCGCCTAACCCGATTGGATCTCCGGCTCTTACAGATTGGTCGGGTTTTACCAAGGCTCTGTTCATGTGACCATAAACGGTTTCCAGACCATTCGGATGGCGAAGAATCACGTAGTTGCCATATCCTTTAGCTTCATAAGCAGTTAAACGAACTTTTCCGTCAAAAGCAGCATAGATTGTGTCGTTATTGTGAATAGCCAAGTCTATACCCTTATGCATTCTTCTGAAGCGAGGACGATAGCCATAATTTGATGTAACACGACCTGGTACAGGCATGAAGTAACCGGTCACATCGATTACTTTAGATGCCGGAACATCAGCTTCTTTGAAAGGATTGACGCTTTTGCTGTTCCATCCTTCGGTGTAGATATCAATCTCAGGCTCCAAATCGTCAATCAGATCTACAAATGTTCCCTTTTCAACCAAGCGAATCTGATCTTTGCTCTTCGCTTGATTTGCAAGAAGTTTTTTGTGAATATCTGAATGTGGTGATTTTGAAATTATTTGCTGGCCCATTGCCGGAATTGCAAGAGCTGCAACAAGAAATAAGCCTGCTATCTTTTTAATATAATTCATTTCAATTTTATTAGGAGAGATTCTGTTTCGGTTTCTTAAATTAATTGATCAAATGGAAAACTATATGATTCGTAAACTGTGACGTGTATCAGCTGATTTCATCCTCACCATAGATAAATCCTAAAGTGGCGGGTTTATAATCAAATATCTCATCCTCTTTGAAGAATCTTGCCAGCTCGATTTTAGCGTTCTCTACGCTGTCGCTCGCGTGAACTATGTTCATCTGGCCACTTACGCAGTAATCGCCTCTAAGTGTGCCCGGAGCAGCTTTACGACCGTTAGTGACCCCGGTCATCTCTCTGAAGACTGAAACAGCGTCCACCCCTTCAAGACACATTACGATTACCGGGCATGCTGTCATTGATTCAACAATTGAGGGGAAAAATGGCTTGTCAACCAAGTGTGAATAGTGTTGACGTAGGATTGCCTCGTCTAACTGAATCATCTTCATTCCGGCGATTATCAATCCTCTCTGTTCAATTCTTTTCACAACCTCTCCAATCAGATTTCTCTGAATTGTTGAAGGCTTCAGTATGGCAAGTGTTTTTTCCATCGTTTGTTTACAAATTTTAAGATTTCCAACTCTTGGATAATCAAATATATAAAATCATGGCCTAAAAACCTAATTATTTTTTCTAAAAAAAATATAAACACCGCAGTTGAAGTACTCAACCGGGGTGTTTAAGTTGTTGAAATGTTTAGTTTTATATTAAAAACATGTTTTGCAACATATTTTTGAACAAATTGCACAAAACGATTTTTGTGTGCAATTTCTATCGCTGTAAAAGTGTTAACGAATGTTAACTATAGTTTCTCCCTTTATTTATCAGTTTCTTACGTTCTTCATCTAATGAACTGGTCTCATCTTTCAGGAAGAAGATGACGAATAGGGGAGATGTTAAGATTGATTGTCTTATTCGTGTATAGATTGTAAAGATTCTGATACCCGAGTGCGAGTGCACGATCTATCATCTCCTTACCTTTGGTAAGATTTCCAGTTTGCGCGAAGTAAACAGCGGCGTAATAATAATCATCTTTGGTAAGATTATCATTGGCAGCTATCTTCTTTTCAACCATTGCATCGGCATCCAATCTTTTACCTGCGATTGATTTAGCTAATGCTTTATATGCAAGCCCCGGGAAATTCTCTTCATCCATATCAGAAATTTTGGAATACTGATGAATTCCTTCTTTGGTATCCCCGGTTATCTCATAGTTAATATAAGCCCTGATCATCATAGCATATATCCCCTCGGGATTAGTGAGTGCAACCTCATTCAATGTCTGCAAGGCAGCCTTGGTATCTTCAAGAGCAAGATTTGCCAATGCAGATTCAACCATTGCCTCCTCTGAGTTTTTATCAATAGCCAAGGCTTTAGAGCTTGCCATCAATGCTGCAGGCGCATTCCCCGCGGCGTAATTAACTTTTGCTTTAGTTATAAGAGCCTCCGGTGTGTTACCTTTGATAACGGCGAGATCGGCGTTAGTCTGGGCCTCTGTCATCTTATTCAGCGCCATACATGTCAGTGCCATAGTGGAGTAGACAGAAGATATCTGAGCTTCTTTGGATTTCAATAGCTCGGTGAATGCAACATATGCTTGATTATAATTGCCGCTTGTGTAGGCTATATTTGCCTGAAGAAAATTCAGGGCATCCGGATTCTGACTCTTTGAAATCGCATATTGCAGAGCTGTCTCTACAGCCGGATAATCTTTTCTCGCTAAAAGAATCAGTGAGTTCAAAGGACGACTCATGTCATCGCCCGCAAGACTGAATGCACTCAGAAAACTTGCAGCAGCATTTTCATCTTCACCCATCTCTTGATAGAGTTCACCGATGCGGCAGAAAGTAAGGTATCCGCTTGGGTCTGCTTTCTCTGCTTGCGAAATCAGATCGCGAGCCTCCTCAATTTTACCGGTCATGATGCAAGCACGAGCCATCCCGAAAAATGCTTCCTGACTACGGCTTTTCATCCTTTGCATTGAAGCGAAGGTTCTGTATGCACCCTCCCCATCCTTCAAATAGAGCTCGGCGTTTCCTTTTTTATAAAGGAGTGCATAATCATTTGGATTGAGAGCTAATGCATTATTTACCGCCTCCAATGCACGGTCATATTCTTTAGTCTGAACATAAATATCTGATAAAATTGAGTATTCATCAGTCCTTAAGGATTTATCTTTCTCCGGAGTGTACTCAAGAGCTTTAGTGATATCGGAAAGAGCCTGATCATAAAGCGACAGCTTATAATATTCAATTCCACGCTGATATAGTGTCTCGTAGTCTTTTGGATTCTCCTCCAAAATTGCCTTGTAACCGTTGAGGACGGCTTTAGTCAAAGGACTGATCTGCTGAGCATGCGTGTAAAATGCAGTCAAAAGAGAAATTATAAGGAATAAATTTTTAATTTTCATATTTTGAAAAGTATCTAAAATTGTAATTCTAATTCTAATTCTATAGGGGGTATTCAAACTTAATCAATGCTAATTTTATTAACCACCATCCGGAGCTCTGTCAGGTGTTCCAATAATCTGCCAGCTTGGTCAAGAGGAAGCATATTGGCACCATCACTTTTCGCCACGGCAGGATTCTGATGAGTTTCCATGAATATACCGTCTGTACCGGCTGCAATTCCGGAACGCGCAATCGTTTTTATCAACCAAGGTAATCCTCCTGTCACACCATTCCCGCTGTTAGGCTGTTGCAATGAATGGGTAATGTCAAGAATAACCGGAGCTTCGCATTCCTTCTGCATGATTGGAATACCCCTCATATCTACTACCAAATCACCGTAACCGAAGGTAGTGCCTCGTTCTGTTACAAAAACCTGTTCATTACCGGTACTTCTCACTTTCTGGCATGCATATTTCATAGCTTCCGGAGCGAGGAACTGTCCCTTTTTGACGTTAACCGCCTTCCCTGTAGCAGCTGCTGCTAACAGTAGATCGGTCTGGCGGCATAAGAAAGCCGGAATCTGGAGCACATCCACATATTCTGCAGCCATCTCAGCCTCTTCCGGTAAATGTATATCCGTAACGGTTGGAATTCCGAACGTTTCACCGACTTTACGCAAGATCTTCAGTGCCTTTTCATCTCCTATACCTGAAAATGAATCAAGTCTGCTACGGTTCGCTTTACGATAACTACCTTTGAAAATGTAGGGTATACCAAGTCGGGAGGTGATTCCCACCATTTTCTCTGCAATGTCCAGTGCCATCTCTTCACCCTCGATCACGCAAGGTCCTGCCAAAAGGAAGAAATTTCCGTTGGGTGAAGCACTTATATATTCCTTTATCTTGAAATTTTTTTCCATCTGAATCTATATATTTTCATATCAAAGGTCGGAAGAATCTCCGCCTGAGAAATTTAATTCATTTATAGTGTGAATATTTGCTAAGGCATATAGCGCAGCTGTTTCTGTCCTCAATCTCGTGTTACCGAAAGTGACACATTTATATCCTGCTGCGACTGCTTCCTCTATCTCTTCTTTGGAGAAGTCCCCTTCAGGACCAACCATAATTATCACATCCTTTCCGGACGTGTATTCATCAACTAATCTTGCTTTAGGGTATTCAGGAGCACAGTACCCGACAAATTTCTCTGCCACTGACGCTTCTGATATAAAATCTGAAAACTTAACCATCCCTTCAATTTCAGGTATAGTGGCTTTCATGCTTTGTTTCATTGCTGAGATCAATATCTTCTCAAGTCGCTCAAGTTTAACCTCTTTCCTCTCGCTTCGGGCGCATTTCAACAATACGATCCTGTCGATACCAATTTCGACTGCTTTCTCGAGCAACCACTCCATCCGGTCAATATTCTTAGTTGGTGCTACAGCTAAGGTAATCTTTCCTACCCAATGCTTCTCCTCCCTCTTTTGAGAGATAATCTCTACCTCTGTGTGTTTGGGGTGAGCATTTGTTATTACGCAGTGATATGAATTCCCTTTACCATCAATTATCTCAACCTCATCACCCTCCTTCATGCGAAGCACACGGCAACAGTGTCCGGAATCGGATTCCGGGAGTGTCAGCGTGCTTTTTATGTCTGGAGCAAAGAATCGTATCATATATTGACATCACCCGCAGGTGCAGTAGCTGTTTCAGATTCCACCTCTTTAATCTCCTTATTCGTGATTTTCCCTTTAGGTGATTTAAAGAGAAGAATAAATAGAACGCTGATTATTAGTGCGTACGCAGAGAAGATAAACCATGAAGTCTGCCATCCCGCAAGGTTCTGTTCAGCAGGAAGTAACCCCGACATATCAACAAAATGGTTTACAACAAAGGATCCTGCGAGGAATGTACCCAAACTTGCTCCCACACCATTTGTCATAATCATGAATAATCCCTGTGCACTTGAACGGAGCTTTATATCTGTCTGCTGATCTACGAATAATCCTCCGGCAACATTGAAGAAGTCGAACGCTACACCATAGACAATACATGATAGAATCAACCATATCAAACCATTACCTGTGTTGCCAATTCCGAAGAAACCGAAACGTAATACCCATGCGAACATCGCCATACACATCACGCCTTTTATACCGAATTTCCTTAGACAAAACGGTATCATCAGAATGCACAATGCCTCACTCGTTTGAGAGATGGCAGTCAAAGCTGTAGCGTTCTTAGCTCCCCATGTATGTGCGAATTCAGTAATATTTTGGAAAGAATCGATAAACATGGTTCCGTAGCTGTTGGTGATTTGCAGACATACACCTAAAAGCATAGAGAAAATGAAGAATGTCGCCATGGTTTTGCTCTTGAAGAGCTTGAATGCAGAGAGTCCCAATGTGTCCGCGAGGTTGGATCCGGCTGCCGGATTAACCGGACATTTGGGCATCGTCAGAGCATAGCACATCAAGATAAGGCTTAATGCGCCTGAAGAAATAAACTGAGCATAGGTGGATTGAAATCCTGTGAAGTTCACAAAGAGTTCTGCGCAGATAAAGCCGACCGTTCCGAAAACCCGAATAGGGGGGAACGCTGTCACTGTATCCAGTCCGGCTTTATTCAATCCGTTGAATGCTACGGAATTCGATAAACCTATGGTCGGCATGAAGAATGCTACCGAAATTGTGTAGAGTGTAAACAAGATTGGAAACTTAACGTCCATTCCAGCTTGCATGCAGTACCAACCTGCACCTATCATGAAAATTCCGGCTATTCCGTGACAGATACTAAGCATCTTCTGTGCCGGAATCCATTTATCAGCTATTATTCCTACAAGAGCAGGCATGAATAGCGATACAAGACCCTGTACAGTGTAAAACCAGAATATCTTGGTTCCTAAACCTACACTTCCAAGATATATGCCCATGGATACAAGGTAGCATCCCCAGATAGCAAATTCAAGGAAATTCATTATGATAAGGCGAGTTTTCATCAATATGAAAGTTAAGCGTTATTGTTGATATAGTTCTAAGTTAGTTTCTCTACTACTCAGCAAATTTACTTAATTTTCCCGAACATTCCATCTCTACCGCAAAAAAAATGGTGAGAGGTTTGTTTATCCTCTCACCATTTTATTATTTTAGAATCAATCAATATTTCTAATTATATTGACTTTAAGCACGTTATTTGCGATAGAGCTTCTTGATTACCGTGCCATCAGACATGATGCATATATTAATACCTTCTTGCAAGCAATCTCTTTTTACTCCTGTTAAGTCGTAAATTGCGATAATCTCATTTGCTTCTGTTGTTTCAATTCCAACAACAGAAGAAGCTGGAAGTTCCTGAATATTCTTGTAAAGTCCCCAGATTTCAGCCTTCTGATAGACCTCTTTACAACCATGAGGAACAACAAGGATCATAGAGTCATAAATCGGCGTAACACTTGGGAATGGATCATAATAACCTGTAATAGCGGATTTAAGCACCTGTGGTTTTTCAGACATATTAATAAGTTTAGGGAGCTTAGTGTTCAGTAGAAGACTGTCTCCAATTTCTGTAACAGATGCAGGTAGAACAATTTCTGAAACGGCTTCCTCTCCATAGAGTGCGCGCATCCCCAAAACTTCGATTCCTTCATTTAATTCGATTGTTTTTGCCTTCTTGCTTGACTGAAAACAATTACTTCCGATTTTCTTGAGACCTTTTCCGCATTTTATATATTCTGCATTGGTAATAGAAAATCCAAGGTCCCCGATCTCTACAACAGAATTAGGGATTTCAATATAATGCAAAGGTGCCAACTGGAATGCACTATTCCCAATCTTTGTCAATCCTTCTGGAAGATCTGCAATCTGTAGCCATGAGAAACTGAATGCTGACTTACCTATTTCTGTAAGTGTTTTTGGGAAATCAAGGAAATATAACTTCTCACATCCATAGCAAAATGCTTCAGGAAGATATTTCAATCCTTCTCCAAGTTTTAATTCACTGAGGCTAACACATTGATAAAATATTGAAGAACCTAATTCTTTTACCGTTCCCGGAATGTTACATTTCTCAATTGAAGAACCTAAAAAGCAACTTGCTCCTATTGTCTCAACACCATCTTGGAAAGTTACTTCTTTAATTATAGATTGTGCGAATGCAGCTTGCCCAACAGTTCTTACAGTTGAGGGCAATGAAAGCTTTTCTGCTTTTTTAAGACCGTAGAAAGCATAGTTACCAATATTTATAACTCCAGACAAAGATATATTTACAAGACTTGAACATCCATAGAAGGCATATGTGCCAATTTCTTGCATACTTGCAGGGGCGTTTAGTGAAGTGATATTAGCATTGTTGTAAGCAATGTTGTCACAAATAGACTTTACTCCGTCCGGAATATTTAATTCAGTCGTATTGTAGGGAATTGCAAGTAGTTGTTTTGTAGCTTCAGAAACAATTAATCCATTATAAGACTTGAAAGCAGTGTTTCCTGCTTCAATGGTTATATTATTTAGTTTTTTATTGTCTTTGAAAACTCCTATACCAATTTCTTTTACGCTCTTTGCAATCTCAAAAGATTCCAATTGAGAACAACCGGAGAATGCATAATCACCGATAGACGTTGCATTAGGTAAAGCGATACTCTTTAAAGTTGTGCAATATGCAAAGGCATAGGGTGATAATTTCTTGATTTGTGGTAGATTCATTGTTGCCTCTATCAGAGCCGGTGGGTAGACAACAAGTGATTCCCCATCTTTTGTAAATAATGCTCCTTCAATACTCTGGAAATTTGCATTACCCTCTTCGCATATATAGAACCCCGTAATCTTTTTCCCTGCGAAAGCACCACCTCCAATAGTTTTTAGATTTTTATTAATAATGAATTCTCCGGCGATTGATGTTCCGGAGAAGCAGCGTTCTCCAAGAGTCTCAACCGTGGATGGCAATGTAATGGATTTGATACCGGTACAGAATGTGCTGAATGCTTGGTCTCCAATCTCAATTAAACCCTCATTCATATTTACGGTTGTAAGCTTCATACATGCAACAAAAGCTTGTGTATCAACCAATCTTATATTTTTACCAAAGTTAATGGTTGTCATAGTGCTTAGAGCACTGAATGACTGCTTGTAGATTACGGTCACCGGCCACACTTCTCCACTGACTGTTATGTTATCCGGGATTGTCACTTCAGTCGCTGTAGATGTACATTTCATTACATAAGCTTCATGACTGTTTGGTTCAAGTCCCATCTGGAATCCTTCGGGAATGATATCTCCATCAGCACGGGTTGTCAAGCGCTCATTATTAAATTCACTACCATCCATTTTGACCATGACCAAGTTTTGATCTGCAATAACTGGGAGAACGCTACACTCCTCAGAAAAGGTAAATGGTGTATTGACTCTTGATACCTTTACGTCATGGGTGATTTGTGCCGGTGCAAGTATCTCAACTTTCGCCGGCGTCGCTGAAGCGTTGGCAATAGACATTGCCAAACCTACTGCAAATACGTAGCTCTGTTTCATAATTGGTTATTATTTTATGATTACTTTATTTCGTTTACCATTAAATTCTTTGATATATATACCCGGTGAGGATGGTTCGCATCTTATCCCTTGAAGATTGTACCATATTATTGGGTCTGATTCTGATTCGATCGTTTTAATACCGCTTGCACTTCCGATCCGGAATTTACATGTTCCTAACCAACTTTGGGAAGTTGGTATTACATAGTTGGAAATTAACTCATATTCGGCGCCCGATATGCCTTTAGGATAACAGAATGTGTAATTGACTTCACCGTTATTTCCTTCTTCCATGTAAATAAATTGGGTTTGCATCATCTGTCCCCAAGTGCCGGTACTTCCAACAGGTCTAACCCAAATGCGAAGTGGATTGGCGTAATGACCTTTTACGCACTTGAGATTCATGGAAAGTGTTATGGATTCAGGATTAACATTTTCTGAATTCAAAACTTTGAAATCGCTTGCCTCCATCACTATGTCATTTTGAAATGGATTTACAATAACATCCACCTTATCAGATATTGGATAGTATTGCTTGGTATTTTTATCTATAAGTAAACCAAGTCCCATCTTCCAATTTCCCGCTTTCAGTTTTCCGCTTGGTACACATGTGAAGTCAACTTCACATGTCTTACCTCCCATTATATCAACTGGATTGGCATCACTGATATATGTGATTTCTCCGGTGTTATCATACATTAACACGTATATATCCGACATAAATTCCAACTCACTTCTATTTGTGATTTTAGCTTCAACTTTGAATTGAGATGATGGGTATATTCCGGTTGTTGGTTTAAGATTTGATACTTCGACATCGCAATTCACGACAGTCTCAGATATCTCTCCTTTACCATTGACAACTTTAAGAGTCCAGTATTGTGGCATATTTACCGGCATCAGAACTCTCTTCCATTCAGTCTTTTCATCTTTAATTATGCCAAAAACAGGTCTTACTTCATAGTTCCCGTCTTTAAGCGTTTCGGTCAACTTTCTTGCGTAGGATTGTAATATATTCTGTAATGCAAATTCTATAGGACTGTTTGTTTCACCTGCATAATAAGTTGTACCATCTGAAGCCTTTATTTCAAATCCGACTTTTGCATTGAGTGTGCATGGCGAAAGATTCATGATTCCACCCAATAATGTGAAATTTTTTGACACATTCGAATAAGTCACGGTTGAACTATCAAGAAGTCCCATCTTGGTCTCCATTATTGATCCTTCATAGTTAGGACGACAATTGACCAAGGCTAATTGTCCGGAGTTAAAACCTCCGGCTCCTCCTCCTGTTCCTAAAGCTGTGGGATTCAAAGCCGACAAAAGAAAATAACCATCGCTAAGACCGCCCCAACCCCAATTAAAATGATAATAGCCGTCACCTGAGTATCCGTCGCATACAAAAGCGTGACCACCCGAAGATCCAAGTCCTGAATACAGTACGGGATATCCATTTGATAGCGAGTTATATATTTGTGCCTCCCAGTCTGAATCTGTGTAATATATCCTACTAATTAAATTAGAGGATGGTGCGTAGTTGAAATTCTCGATCAAGGCTCGCGGCCATTGATATACCTGAGCATCAGTGGCGTAGCTTTGATATTGACTCTCAACCGCATATCCGCAAGCTTGCATTAGTTTTGCAACTGCCTCAATGCTCTTGTCTGTTGGATTGTGGAAATAGTTGTCTGTCATTTCAGACCACCCGAATTTAAATGAACTTAAATCGAGTGATAATGATGTACCTTGCATGATGTAAGAAAGGATGCCGCTTCCCTGCTCAGGATAATTATAATACTTCATTAACTGTGCCATTGCTGTTGCGACACATCCTGTAGGAGCATGGGCTCCATCAATTTCGGGGGTATATAAATTAAAAGGAGCATTTTGATCCCATGTCGTTTTTAACATAGGAGCAATAGGATTTTTATAATCAATCTCCTCTGATTCATATAAGGAAGCTGAGGATAATTCAATCTGTTGAGAATATTGCATGAGCCACCAGCGCATCGCTTCAGGTAATTCAGCATAGTTGAACTGCCCCGTTTCAGAATATGCTAATAGAGGAGCTCCGCATTCAGATGCAGATAGTATTACCCACCCATTTCCATCGTGATTAAAGGCATACCAGGTTGTTTCTCCAGAAGAAGATGCACCTGAATATGATAAACTTTCGCTATTGATTTCAAGACTGCGTTTTTTTATCATCCGGCCCGATGATTTTAACCTCGAGAGAGCTTGTGCCGGAGTAAGCTGTCGGGCTTGTAGCCCTATAAAAGAAAGTATTATTGATAAAACTAATAATAGTAAACCTTTTTTCATATTATCCAATCAAATTAAGTTAAGCAATTCCTTATATTTTCTGGAATTTTGCTAATTATACTTAAAATTATAAATAGATTGGATAAATTATAAATAAGTCTATGTTAAGAAAAGTTAAATTAACATAATATTAACACAATAAACTCAAAATTGTTTTATTATTAACATCTATTAACTGTTATCATTCTTCTGGCGCAAATCCTGTTAATCCAACTTTGTCCAAAAATTCTTTATCATATTCCACTCTTAAGTTATCATTTTCGTATTTTTCTTTAGCCTTGAAAAAATCGTTAAGAGATATTGAAAGATAAGAAGCTAACATATAGCCGGGTACACGTCGCATATATGATTTAGGTTTAAATCTAATGAAATTTAAAAATCTTTCATATGGATCTTTCTCCATGAAATATGTCGTGCGGATTTCCAGGTGGGCAATTTGGATCATGCTTAATTCCGCAAGCCATCTGCAGAATATAGGTTCATTATGGTATAACTCTCTAATGATATCAGAGCTAACCTTATACGCCTTTAATGGTGTAACTGCTTGCACTCCCATCACAGATGGGAGATCAAGCATGAAATTGGGTAATGAGGTAGCTATATTTCCAGCTTCTCCGAAAAGAATAGTGGTATCAGGTTGTTCTGGATTTGTTGATGGAAGATATAGTCGTGCCAAACCAGCGCTGATAAAGAACCATGGACTGTTTTTAGATCCAGGGAGAATTAAGATTTCATTTTTCTTGAACGTTTCTATAGTAGCTTTTGATTCAAGATATGATAATATTTCAGACGGTAGTTCAAATGGTTCTTTCGTAATGCACCGTAAGTTCATACTTTGTTTAGTTTAAGTAATAGAAAATTTTAAGTGTTTAGGAAGAGGCTTCTGTCTGTGACTATGAAGCCATGGAAGGTTCTGGCAAGACTCTTTTGGTTATGTAGAAAATCTATCTGATCAATTAACTCAGACTGTGTCATGTGGAGGTATTGGGAGAGATCACGCTCTTCAAACCGGAACTCAACCTGTTTGCTGAGTTTTGACGTGTAGAGAAGCAGTACTTGCGCGATGAACTCATCCAATTCAAATTTCGGATATTTATCAAATGCCATGTAAGATTTCTGACCTTTTAGGCATAGGTGGTTCAGGTAATTGAGCATCACAATATTGTCCAGTTTCAAGATTTTCAGTAATTGCTCCTTGCTGAACTCCAATATACTGGTTCTATTTGTGGCATGGATAGTTACATCCGATTCACGATTGATACCGAATAACCTTTCAGCATTTAGGGTAAAAGGCTTGTCAACGGTTTCAATTATTCGCAGGGATTCCCATTTGCCGATAGAGTGTTCAATTTCAAGTTCACCCTCGAGCATACAGGCGTAATTAGTGACAATACCCCCTTTCTCTTGAACTATATCGCCTATCTCAAATTGGGAAAAGGTTATGGGCGTTTTCTCAAGAATAACAGATATCTGCTGATGTGACAATCCCATAAAGAGAGGGATTGACATTATTTTTTCATACATTGATGCCATAGAGAATCTCCTTTTATAAGTAGCGGGTCAAATTAAACATACACGAGATATGAACAGCTACTTATCTATATAACAAAAAAGGTGAGCTTTTGCTCACCTTATCAAGTAGCGGGATCGAGAATTGAACTCGAGACCTCCGGGTTATGAATCCGACGCTCTAACCAACTGAGCTATCCCGCCATGTGAATAGTAGCTTAACTACTTATCCCGTTTTGCGAGTGCAAAGGTATATAAAATTTTTTACATAACAAATATTTACTCGAAATTTTTCACTAATTTTGAATAATTAAATTTTAAGCCTAATGTTGAAAAATTACATAAAAAGATATAGTTCAATTGCTTTGCTGACTGTGGTTCTGTTTTTACTCTTTTCTTGCAACACAGGAATCGAGAACACCAAAACCATACGCATGTCAAAGTCGGAAATGAAAAGTACCCGAACCACCGAAGAGGATCTCTTTATGGCCGACCTTCAAGCGCCTCTCCTTAATAAGTGGAGCAGGGGGAAACGTTTTCTTGTTACTGATGAACGGGCTGCACTTGTTTTCGAAGGGATAAACAATCTTGATTCTGCAAATCTTGCAGGAAAAATAATTGAGTATCTTGGTGTGGAGGAGAAAATTAATCCTGCTGGTAAAAAGGAAGCAGTTATTGTTTTTCAAACCGGAAAGAATCTTCTCCGTTTCCCTACAGATAAGTCTTTTGAAGATGCTTCGACTTCCGTCTCCAGCATGGACGTCCCGATGATTATTGACCTCGATCTTGTGTCGAATGCCTCCGATTACCTAAGAGGGAAAAAATTGTGGACACGTACCCGACTGTGGTATGATGAAGAAGGTGCCAAACTCGATGGACGTCAGTTTGTTCCTGTAAAGATTATTGATGTCTACCCGGGAACGATGATTTTTCCACTTAAGCTCCATCTGATGGATGAAGAGGGAAATAGTTTCGTGCTGTACATGAATCTTAAGAAGTCGGGAAAAGAGAGCCGTACCTTCGCTTCTCTATTCACCCTTAGCGATCCCAAACAGAAATATACTTTCGTTCAGCCAGAACACTGGCAATTAATAGAGCGTGGTCTGGTTTGCAATGGTATGACAAAAGAGGAGTGCAAACTCTCAATCGGACTTCCTTCCGATGTCAATTCAGGACATGACTGGAATTCTACAATAGAATTCTGGCAATATCCCAACGGAACCTTCCTACGTTTTGAAGATGGAATTCTTATAGGATTCCGCAATTGAATTAATGTAGTCTGTTTTTTGATTAAATCTTTTTTAGAATGATTTAACTCAAATTGACTACTTCCTGATAATTTTAAGCACTATAATTTATTGCATACTATGAAGATAGAAAGCAACAAGGAACTGAAATCTCTCACAACTTTCAATATTCAGGCAAAAGCTAAATACTTCGCGACCTATTCATCGGAAAGAGAATTATTGGCTCTCTCCCGTAAGCCCGAGTATCTTGAAAATGAAGTTTTGCACATAGGCGGAGGTAGTAATCTTCTTTTCCTATCAGATTATGACGGTTTAATCCTGAAATCAGAAGTCAAGGGAATAAAGGAATATAAGAAGGATGCCGAGAATGTTTTCGCAATAGTAGGAGCAGGGGAGAATTGGGAGGATTTTGTGAATTGGTGCTTGGATAATAATTATGGTGGAGTGGAGAACCTTACTCTTATTCCCGGTGAGGTTGGAGCTGCAGCTGTTCAGAATATAGGGGCTTATGGCGTTGAGGTCTCCGATGTAATTCACGCTGTTGAGTGCTTTGATTCCGTAACGAGAAAAACCGTGGTTTTCCGAAAAGATGAGTGCCGCTATGGATACCGTGATAGTATTTTCAAAAATGAGGCGAAGGGTCGTTATTATGTTCTCAGAGTTAGTTTTAAACTTAATCCTGATACTATTGCTCATCACTGTGAGTATGGACCTTTGAAGGAATTGGAGAGAAGGCTCGGACATGTCCCAACAATAAGGGAGGTGGCAGAGGAGGTAAGGAATATCAGAAGAGCCAAGCTACCGGATCCCGAAGAGGTTGGAAGTGCCGGAAGTTTTTTCAAGAATCCGGTAGTTTCGGAAAAAATGTATGAACTCCTCCAAAGACTTTATCCTGAAATTCCGGGATATAATGTTGAGGAGGGTGTTAAGCTTTCTGCAGCGTGGTTGATTGATCAGGCAGGTTATAAGAATTTCAGAAGAGGGAATGTCGGAACCTATCCGACGCAGCCGTTGGTGCTCGTTAATTATGGTGGAGCAACAGGAAGGGAGGTAAAAGCCTTAGCTGACGAGATTATTTTGCATGTCCGTAGTAAATTCTATGTTACCCTTCATCCCGAAGCAAATATAATTGATTCAGAAATAAATATAACTGTCCTCGGCAGTGGCACATCGAAAGGTGTACCTGAAATTGGTTGCCAGTGTCATGTCTGTAAGTCCGAAGATCAAAAGGATAAACGGCTTCGGGCTTCTGTTTTAGTTGAGACGGAAGGTGTTACAATTCTCATTGATGCTTCGCCTGATTTCCGCACTCAGATTTTGCGAAACACACCGGCAAACATAGATGGACTGCTTATCACGCATGAGCATTTTGATCACGTAGGAGGAATAGATGATCTTCGTCCCTTTGCCGGAGAAGAGGGATTGGATATCTATTTGAAGCATAACGTCAATGAGGATCTTCATCGCAGACTCGACTATTGTTTCAAGCCTGTACTTTATCCGGGAGTACCGCATTTCAATATGCATGAGGTGGGAGATGAACCGTTCTATGTAAAAGGTGTGAAAGTAATTCCAGTCGGAGTCATGCACGGTAAATTACCAATCTTGGGATACCGAATAGGAAAATTTGCATATATCACTGATGCAAAAACCATTGCTGATGAGGAGAAAGAGAAATTGGAAGGACTGGAACTTCTCATCATAAATGCACTGCGTCCTCAGGATCATTTTGCTCACCTCACAATAGAAGAAGCGTTAGCTTTGATTGATGAACTCAAGCCAAAAGAGGCATATCTGACTCACCTAAGTCACGAAGCAGGCTTGCACGCAGAGCTTTCCCGCTCACTGCCGCCACATGTTCATCTCTGCTACGACGGACTTCATCTGAATGTGAAATAATGCATTAAATACAAAATATTTCAGGAGATTAAGTATCTGTATTCCCTTTTTTGTGTAATTTTGCAAAGAAATTCAGACTTTTCAAATGAAACGTTTTCTATTCTATATACTCTTTCTGCTAATTATCTCGCCTATCCCTGCTGAAGGCCAACTTATTAAGAAGGCAGGGGAGATTGTACGAAATACTTTTGAAAGCGATCGCTCAGATACTATCATTTCTGAATCAAACTTACCGATTGAGGAGAGAATCCGACTTGATTCAATACGTCTTCATGAGATGAATCTTCGCCTTCAGGAGATGAAACTGCAGGAAGCGCTGCTAAAATCTGCCCTCAGTGATGCTCAGGGACGTAATCACATTTCTGATTCAATAAAAAGAGCACATCAACTCCATATCATAGACTCCCTGAAGCAAACCACCTCCGGTGTGCCTGTAGTGGTAGAGGCAGACACTATTTTTATGTTATATGTTGCCATGGGCGGTAGATCACCTTATGACAGGGCGGAAACTATTGCTCAGACAATCTTGAATATCGGTAAAGACAGACGGCTTTCGCGTGATAGCGTCCATACCCTCGATAATGAAAATTATATTGATATAATGTATGGCGACAAGGTGATAATGAGTGTTACCGAACAGGATGCACTCTGGGAGGGAAAAACCACTGATGAACTTGCCAAAGAATATGTTCCTTTGCTTACAGCCAAGATAAAGGACCTGAAAGAGGAGAATAGTTTATGGCTTATAGTGAGGCGTTCTGCAATCTTTGTCTTGGTTCTTATCATGCAGTATTTAATCTTCAAGCTTATCAACTGGCTCTTCCGCAGATTGCGCCGACGTATTGTCAAGTTTAAGCACGAGAAGATGAAGGCACTCGTATTCCGTAACTACGAAGTCCTCAACAAATCCAGACTATCACGCGTGCTGATCTTCGCCAGCAACATCCTGAGGTATTTCATTCTCCTCCTTGTTCTTATCATAACAATACCTATACTTTTCTCCATCTTCCCGCAGACCGAGGATCTCGCAATGAAGATCTTCTACTATATTTTCGATCCGATTAAGATGGTGGTGAAATCGGTTATTGAATATATTCCGAATCTCTTCATCATTCTTGTAATCTGGTACTGTGTAAGGTATATCGTTAAGGGTTTCAACTATCTGTCTAATGAAATACAGAGTGAAAAGCTTAAGATTTCAGGCTTCTATCCCGAATGGGCGCATCCCACTTTCAATATCGTGCGCTTTCTGCTTTATGCTTTCATGATAGCCATGATATATCCTTATCTGCCGGGAGCAAAGTCCGGGGTGTTCCAAGGAATATC
Source organism: uncultured Sangeribacter sp. (assembly GCA_964512705.1). Lineage (GTDB taxonomy): Bacteria > Bacteroidota > Bacteroidia > Bacteroidales > Muribaculaceae > Lepagella. The sequence goes on from CAZEJY010000031.1 coordinate 22,603, forward strand.
GGTGTTTGTCGGATTGATTGTGTCGCTCGGGTCAAGCACAGTGATAGCAAACTTTATAGCCGGCTTTGTAATCACGTATATGCGTCCTTTCAAAGACGGGGACTTTATCAAGGTTAAGGAAACCCTTGGCACGGTAATCGAAAAAACTCCGTTTGTTACACGATTGCGCACCATCAAGAATGAAGTTGTCACCATCCCTAACTCCTTCATCATGTCTTCCGACACGGTGAATTACAGTGCATCAGCACGCCGTTATGGACTCATCATCCACTCAGTGATGACCATGGGATATGATGTACCTTGGAGAAAAGTACATGAATTACTGATTAAAGCAGCGTTAAAAACCGAAGGAGTCCTTGAATATCCTCAGCCGTTTGTTCTGGAACTTGATCTCAATGATAACTATATGTGCTATCAAATCAATGCCTACATCAAAGATGCTTCCGATATGCCTCAGATCACATCCTCACTTTTGCAGAATGTTCAGGATCTGTTCCATGACGCTGAGATAGATTTGGTTGCTCCCCACTTCTTTGCTCGTCGCGAAGGGGAGTTCCCCAAAGACCGAGCCAAATTCCGCCGCATTCACTCCCTTGATTAAAATTTACCCTTTGCGTGTTGCTCGCATCAATTCTCTCCTGTGTTTGAAAGTATTTTCAAGGGAGCAGATTCAAGAAAGAAGTGCAAAAATTTTGTTTAAAAACTTAAAAATAGCCTTAAACTATTATTATTATTATTATATTTGCAAATATTAGCGCAAAGATCTAATTAGACGGATCTTAGTAATCAATAATAAAGCTTAACAACCCCAATATCTATATTCATGAAAATATCAAGGATTATTGCTGTTATTGCACTGTCGGTCTGCTTCACAGCAGTGGCGATGAATGTAGTTCAAAACAGCGTTACCAAAGAAAAGGGGATTGATGGCAATAATCGTACAGCAGTAATTACAGGTCATGGTCCTGCTTTACCGGAAGAGTATGTCGTAAGATTAGGCAAAATTGAAAATAGGGTTGGTTCTTTCGTTGCTACGGATACAATTAAAAACGGTCAATTCCGTTTTGAGATACCTGTGGAAGATGGAATGTCGGTGTACTCCTTCATGGTTGACTACCATGCTATGCCAAATATGAACCACCATCTCTACGTAACCCCCGGAGCGCAAATAGAAATTGAGGCTATGGATAATTATTCAGAAACATGGCCCGTGAAGAGTAATGTTCCCGAACAGATCGAGTATGAATTGTTTACCAATAACAATAAGGAGCTTTTGAAAGAATTTCAGAATGCAAGTATGGAACTTAGCAAGAAGAGAAATAAGGAAGCCCGGCAGGTGTGTGACTCCATATCTAAATTAATAGACCTTCGAACTTTGGAATTTCTAAAGACTCGTCCTGTAAGTAGAGTATGGCTTGATAAAGCTCTTAAAATTGCCGAGTTCTCAGAATATAATAAGATTGATACTGGAGACTTGAAGACAATGTATGCTAATCTTGATGATTCAATTAAAAATTCACAAATTGGACGGGCAATTTATGGTCATCTTTATCCAGAATCTCCAATAGGAATAGGTGATAAGTTCCCTGATACAGAATTTTATGATCTTGATGGTAATGTTCATAAATTATCGGATTTTCAAGGTAAATGGTGCTTGGTAGATTTCTGGGCTGCAGGTTGTGGCCCTTGTATTCAGGCACTTCCCGAACTTCATGAAATTAAGGAAAAATCTCCTGATCAAATTGAAGTTGTCAGCCTGTCGACTGATTCGGAGAGCAACTGGCGTAAAGCGTCTGAGCGATATCATTTGAATAGTAACAATTGGAATGAAGGAAAGGAAGATTATGGTCTATTCAAAAGAATAGGCACAGGAGGGTTCCCTACATTTTTAGTTGTGACACCGGATGGCACTATCAAGGATATTTGGATGGGATACTCACCTGGCTCACCGAAAGCAAAAATGACCTTTAATATGTTGCCAAGAGGTAATACTGAATATGTAGAGTCAAATGGGCTAAGAAGTATCAGTTTCCCTAATTGTGCAGCAAATAATACAGGAAGAGTGCTCCAGATTGATCGCATTGATAGTAGTAATGAAGGAACAAAGGTATTTTTTACATTCGTACATGCCCCCAAAACATGGATAGTTATTCCACAAGAGGCATACCTCTCGGATTCTAAAGACACAAGATATAAGGCTATAAGCAGCGATGGAATAGTATTGGGCGAGGAACTTTATCCCAACAGTGAAGGAATTGGATCCTTTTCAATTACATTTGAGAAAATTCCGGAAGACATCAATTCCATTAATTTCTATGAAAGTCATTCCGACAATGCCTGGTCAATCGAAGGGATAAAACTAAAGCCCTAAGATTAAGTATTTAATGCTATATAATAACTTCTTATCACTATGCGTGGAAAATAATCATATTTTATAGCTTAATATTAAACTATTATTACTATCTTTGTGCATTAATAGTTTAATTTTAAGCTATGGAAGAAAATATTTATATGTATGCCGATGCGGAAATATGCCGAAAAATTGGCAGGAAAATTAAAGAATTGCGTTTACGTCAGAACATCACTCAGATTGCTCTTGCCCAGCAATCGCAGATTTCTGTATCTACAATAAAAAAAATAGAGAATGGCGAAATAGGCTCCTTTGATTCGCTTATGCGGGTACTTCGAATCTTAGGAGAGCTTGATGTGTTTGCACCTCTGTTGGAAGAAGAGGTAATGAGTCCTAATGAATATTTAAAGTTCGTCGAAGTAGCTAAAAATAAAAGACGTAAAAGAGCAAAATCAGATAAAACTCACCAAACAGAGTCAAAATCAAAAAATGAGGAGGCGGCGGAATGGTAAACATCGCAAAGGTCAATCTTTATGGAGATCAGATAGGATCTGTTCAATGGAACGAAAAACGAAATTTAGCGTTATTTGAATACGCTGATACTTTCATCGGAAAGGGTATGGAGCCATCTCCAATAATTATGCCGGTTCGTCAGGGACGTGTGTATTCATTTGGAGATATTGGAAGGGAAACGTTCAAAGGGTTACCAGGATTACTCGCTGATTCGTTACCCGATACATATGGCCGTGCTCTATTTGAACGTTGGCTTTCACTTACCGGTAGACATTCAGGGAATGTGATAGAGTCATTATGTTTTCTTGGAAAAAGGTGCATGGGTGCATTGGAATTTGAACCTGCGTTGGATACACCATATGATAAAGAAATAAAATTTGAACTTGACTCATTGGTAGAGATCGCAAGTGAGGCATTAGCAGAGAAAGAAGAATTTGGGGCAAATCTTTCGACGGATAAGAAAGCTGCAATAGCGGAAATTGTTCGTCTTGGAACCTCAGCCGGAGGGCAGCGAGCAAAAGCTATTATTGCTTATAATAAAGAAACCGGCGAAGTAAGATCGGGACAGGTGGAAGCTCCGGAAGGATTTGATTATTATATTATAAAGTTGGATGGGGTCAACTCAGAAGCTGGATTTCGTGAAACACAAAATTTTGGAAGACTGGAGTATTCTTTTTCACTCCTTGTAAGAGAGTGTGGAATTGAAATGTCCGATTGCAATCTGATTGAGGAAAATGGACGTGCACATTTTCTGACAAAACGTTTTGATCGTGTAAACGGAGAAAAAATCCATATGCAGACTCTTTGCGGTCTGGCACATTATGATTACCGATTACTTCACTCATATTCTTATGAACAGGCATTCAATATAATGCGGGCTCTGCGTTTACCTTATTCTGATGCACAAGAGATGTTTAGGAGAATGGTATTTAATGTGATTGTTAGAAATCAAGATGACCATACTAAAAATATATCATTCCTTATGGATAAGTTAGGTAAATGGCACCTCTCTCCTGCGTATGACATGGGATTTAACTATAATCCCAAGGGTGATTGGACCTCAAAACATCAGATGTCAATCAATGGTAAGTTTGACGATATAACGAGGAAGGACTTACTCGAATTTGCCCATAAAAATAATATTAAGGAAGCGCCCGAAATCATCGATTGCATAGTCGAAGCAGCTTCTAAGTGGAAAAATATTGCAAAGAACTGCGATGTACCAAAGTCCATGGTTGACATTATACTTCCGGAAATGAAATTAAGGTTATAAAATATTGTTTAAAACTTAAAAATAGCCTTAAACTATTATTATTATTATTATATTTGCAAATATTAGCGCAAAGATCTAATTAGACGGATCTTAGTAATCAATAATAAAGCTTAACAACCCCAATATCTATATTCATGAAAATATCAAGAATTATTGTTGTTATTGCATTGTCTGTCTGCTTCACAGCAGTGGCAATGAATGAAGTGGAAAACAACGTGGATAAAGAAAAGATAAAAGATGGCAATAATCGTACAGCAGTGATTACTTGTCACGGTCCTGCTTTACCGGAAGAGTATGTTGTGAGATTATCCAAAATTGAAAATAGTTTAGGTACTTTCGTTGCAACTGATACTATTAAAAACGGTCAATTCCGTTTTGAGATACCTGTGGAAGAAGGATTGTCGGTGTACTCATTCATGGTTGACTACCATGCAATGCCAAATATGAACCACCATCTCTATGTTACTCCCGGAGCGCAAATAGATATTGAGGCTTTAGATAATTATACACGCACTTGGACTGTGAAGAGTAATGTTCCCGAACAGGCTGAGTTTGAACTGTTCACCAATAATAGCAAAGAGCAGTGGCATGAACGTCAGAATGCAAGGATAGAACATAGTAAGAGGAGAAATAAAGAAACCCGGCAGAGGTATGATTCCCTCATCAGATTAATTGATATTCGTGATTTGGAATTTCTAAAGACCCGTCCTGTAAGTAATGTATGGCTTGAAAAAGCTGTTAAAATTGCCAAGTTCGCAGAATATAATAAGATTGACACTGGTGACTTGAAGACAATGTATGCAAATCTTGATGATTCAATTAAAAATTCGCAAATAGGAAAGGCAATTTATGGTCATCTCCATTCAGGTTCTCCAATAGGAATAGGAGATAAGTTTCCTGATACGGAATTTTATGATCTTGACGGAAATGTACATAAATTATCAGAGATTCAAGGTAAATTTTGTTTAGTTAATTTCTGGGGTGTCGGATGTTTTCATAGTGTTTCGGCTCTTCCTGAACTTCGTGAACTTAAAGATAAATATGGTGATAAAATAGAAGTTGTCAACCTATCTACTGATTCGGAGAGCAACTGGCGTATGGCTTCGGAGAAACATACTTTGATTGGTCCCAATTGGAATGAAGGAAAGGAAAACTATGGTCTATTTAAAAGAGTAGGATCGGTTTATCCCACTTTTTTAGTCATCAGACCGGATGGCATTATCAAGGATTTATGGATAGGGTATGACACAGGTTTACTTAAAGCGAAAATGAACTTTAATATGTTGCCAAGAGGTAACACTGAATATATAGAGTCGAATGGGCTAAGAAGTATACTTTTCCCACGGTATGAGATCAATAAGACACGTGATGTGTTATACCTTGACCGGATTGATATCGGTGATGAGGGCACAAAGGTATTTTTCTCATTTGTAGAAATTCCAAAAACTTGGATGGTTATTCCTCAAGAAGCTTACCTTTCGGATTCGAAAGGTATAAAATATAAGGCTATAAGCAGCGATGGAATAGTATTGGGCGAGGAACTTTATCCCAACAGTGAAGGAATTGGATCCTTTTCAATTACATTTGAGAAAATTCCGGAAGACATCAATTCCATTAATTTCTATGAAAGTCATTCCGACAATGCCTGGTCAATCGAAGGGATAAAACTAAAGCCCTAAAGTGAATTAATTTTCGGGGTTAAAAGAAAATAGTTTGTTGAAATCGATGCAAGTTGAGAATGCCGGAGGCATGATGTTATGATTAACCGGGTATGACCAACGGGAATGCCCGGAAAAAAGTCCAAATCAAAATGAGTCGCGGAGCGACGATGTTGTGAATAAGTTTAACAAGGATAAGTTGTTTGACAACATCGTACCTCCGGCACTCCGATTTATGAAGGGACGCTACCCCGCACTCCATCGCTTCGCTCAGTCGTACGGGGTTACCGACAACATCGTCGCTGAGCGACTTAAATTTAACACCTTCCAGTTCCGCGGTGTACGCCATATACCCTTTTTTCTTTTTAGGCTTTCTAAGCTAACTGTCTAAAACTTTTTTTCCTCATCATCTTTAACATTTTAACCGGATATTTACATTGATCCAGTAAAACTGCTATGTGCACGGTGTTCAATAGTATAATGGTAAGTTGTTGATACACAAAAAGAAAAGGACTACTTTACGTAGTCCTTTGGTAGTCGATCCGGGACTCGAACCCGAGTCTCCACCGTGAGAGGGTGGCGTGCTA
>CAZEJY010000032.1:0-28214 GCA_964512705.1 uncultured Sangeribacter sp.
TTTACCAACCTATTTTAACAGTTTAGGCTTGCTCAAATCATAAAAATATAAATTGTATGAAAATCGAAGCGATGAAGATATTAGTATTAGTAGCTATGGATAAGGAGCTAAATCTGCTCCTTAATGTTATGCCGGATTGTTGTAAGAGAGAAGAAAAGAATCTGACTTACTATGTAGGGAAAATTGCCGATAAGGAAATTGTAGCGGCTAAATGCGGTATAGGGAAAGTTAATTCAGCTCTCAATACCTTGCGCCTTATTCAGATTGTAAAGCCTGATTTAGTTATCAACACGGGTGTTGCCGGTGGCGTGGATGGAGACTTGAAGGTCGGAACTATCTTGATTGCTGATTCTGTAGCTTATCATGACGTCTGGTGTGGACCAGGAACCGAATATGGTGCAGCCGATGGTTACACCTCAAAATTTATTCCGTCAGAAAAAGTTTTGTCCCTTGCAAAAAAAGAATTTAAGGATAGGGAAGATGTAAAATATGGTCTAATCTGCAGTGGAGACAAATTTATCCATCAAGCCGAGGAGGTTGAAGAGATAAAGGGAAAGTTTAACGAGGCCAAGGCTGTTGACATGGAGTCTGCCTCAATTATGCATACTTCTGCATCCGAAGGCGTTCCATCAGCAATCATCAGAGTGATGAGCGATACACCCGGAAAAGGGGATAACGTTTCTCAATATGAGAATTTCTGGGGAAAAGCTCCAGAGAAGACGTTTGATTGTCTTGTAACATTAATCAAAGCACTTTAGAAGATGTGTTTACGTAAACTCTTCAAAAAGATGAATGCTGTTTAGTGAGGTTTATTGCAATTCTTCTTGTTGTGAAGACGTTTTGAATCTCCACATTTATCAGAAAGGGCACATCCACTGCAGGATCCGTGCCCTTTTTTATTGCTACGTCTAAGCCTAAGGTAGAGCCAAATGAGCGCAATCATCACTATTACGGAAACAATAGTATATTGAATTGCCATGCTCTTATCCATAGTATATCTACAATTTTTCGAGTAATATCTTCTCAATATCCCCTTCTTAAGTGGGGATATTGATTTTTCGGTTTGAAGAATCCTTAAGTACTGAGATAACAATCTCTGATATCATTTGTTTCAGTTGGTCGAGAAATTCAGTAGCGCTATATTCCCCTTTCTCAATTTGACGGAGGCGCCCCTCCCAGATGCCGGTAAGCTTTGCACTTTTCAGAAGTTCCTCTTTAATCAGTGAAATTAGCTGTATCCCGGCGGGTGTGGCACGCAACGATTTTCTCTCTTTTCTGATATATCCTCTTTTATAAAGAATCTCGATGATCTGTGCGCGAGTTGACGGGCGACCTATTCCATTGGTTTTAAGTGCCTCGCGAAGGTCTTCATCATCAACTGAGGCGCCGGCTGTTTCCATAGCTTTCAAGAGAGTACCCTCCGTATAATACTTTGGGGGTTGAGAGGTCTTCTTTATTAATTTGGGAGTTTGTGGACCCGCTTCCCCCTTGGTAAATACAGGAAGAGTTTGGCTTGAAGTATTTGACTGATTATCAGATTTTTCCTCTTCTCCTGAATTTTTATAAACAGCTTTCCATCCTGGGTTTGTAATTACTTTACCATTTGCTTTAAAGTTGTATTTCCCGACGGTAGATTTTACGACGGTTTGTTCAAATTCGCAATCAGGATAAAATACCGAGATAAATCTGCGAGCAATAACATCGAATACGTCTGCTTCCTCCTTTGATAAACCTGTCGGAACTTTCTGCCCGGTTGGTATGATAGCATGGTGATCAGTGACTTTGCTATTGTCAAACACCTTTTTACTTTTCTTTAATTGCTTACCCCTTAGCGGCGTCAAAATATCGGTATACTGCTGTAATCCATTGAGAATACCTTTACATTTAGGATAAAGATCATCCGGAAGATATGTGGTGTCAACGCGAGGATAGGTCGCAATTTTTTTCTCATATAGCGACTGAATAGTGCGAAGAGTTAGCTCCGCTCCCATACCAAACTTGCGGTTACACTCAACCTGAAGCGAAGTTAAGTCAAATAGGCGAGGGGGTGCCTCTTTCCCTTTCTTTTTTTCAATATCGGTTATGGTCATTGTTTCTCCCGAAAGGGAATCAAGTACTTCGCGCGCTTTATCTTCTGATTCGAATGGCTTCAGTGATGAATGAAAAAGAGTTTCGCGATACAAAGATCCAATTTCCCAAGAATCCTTTGGAACGAAATTCTCAATTTCTGCCTGACGGTTCACTACCAATGCAAGAGTAGGAGTTTGGACTCTGCCAACAGATAGTATCTGCCGGTTTTCTCCATATTTCATTGAATATAGCCGTGTTGCGTTCAACCCAAGAATCCAATCTCCGATAGCGCGGCAAAGTCCCGCAGTGTAAAGAGGTTCATATTCCTTTTCGTTCTTCAGATTCTGAAAGCCATCTTTAATAGCCTCATCTGTAAGGGAATTTATCCAAAGACGTTTCACCGGTTTCTTGCAACCTGCTTTCTGCATTACCCAACGTTGAATTAATTCACCCTCTTGCCCGGCATCACCGCAATTTATAATTTCATCACACTTCTCAATCAGAGATTTTATTACCTCAAATTGTTCGTGTATGCTTTTCTGATCTATAAGCTTGATACCGAATTTTGGAGGAATCATTGGTAGTGCGGAGAGAGTCCAGCGTTTCCATGCTGAAGTGTAATCCGCCGGTTCCTTTAGAGTGCAAAGATGGCCGTAGGTCCATGTGACCCAATAACCATTTCCCTCAAAATAACCTTTTTGAGAAGAATTAGCTCCAAGTATCTTGGCTATATCTTTACCAACGCTCGGTTTCTCAGTGATGCAAAGAATCATATCATTTCACATTTTTAGCCTCTTCCCAGAACTTATCCATTTGTTCAAGCGACATTTCTTTCAGTGGAATACCCAGCTCTTTGGCTTTCTGTTCAACATAGTTGAATCGGTGGATAAACTTTTTATTAGTTTTTTCAAGAGCATTCTCCGGATTTACGCCATATAGTCGGGCTGCATTAATGACTGAGAACAGAAGATCTCCGAATTCACTTTCGAGCGCTTCTTGATTCATATTCTTAATTTCAGATTCAACCTCAGAGATCTCCTCTTTAACTTTATCCCACACCTGTTCCGGAGTTTCCCAATCAAAACCAACATTTCGTGCTTTCTCCTGGATTCTATTCGCTTTAATAAGAGCCGGGAGAGAGGAGGGAACTCCCGAAAGAACGGTTTTATTCCCATTTTTCTCCTTCAGTTTAATCTGTTCCCAATTCTGAGCGACCTCTTCGGCACTATCAGCTTTTATGTCTCCAAAAATGTGTGGATGTCTGAACTTCAGTTTATCAACCAATGCGTTTGATACGTCTGCAATATCAAACTGGTTCTTCTCTTCTGCAATTTTTGAATAAAATGCAACATGAAGTAACACATCTCCCAATTCCTTTTTTATATTCGGGGTGTCATCGTTGATCAGAGCATCGCAAAGCTCATAAACTTCCTCAATCGTATTGGGTCGAAGTGATTCATTGGTTTGCTTCGCATCCCACGGACATTTTACCCTGAGAATATCCAATACATCAAGAAAGTTACCTATCGCTTCCAGTTTCTGATCGCGGCTATGTTGTGAAGAATTCATAAGCGTTTGTTTAAAGTGGCTACAAAGATAATAAAAAAATACCGTTATAAATTCTTTTTAATTATTGTGGAAACTGAATAAATTGTTAATTTTGTAGATTAAACTAATAAGGTTTGAAAAATTAACTTATAGTGGATAATATTCTTGAATCGCAAGATATAAAGAAATTTTTAGCACTTCTTTCAAATAGTGAGAGAATTGTGCTGACTTGTCATGTTCATCCGGATGGTGATGCCATAGGTAGCACTCTCGGATTGATGCACTTGTTCAGGGAGTTGGGAAAACATGCTACTGTTGTAGTGCCTGATACTCCTCCAAAATCATTGAAATTTCTTCCTGATTTTAATGACATTGCTGTATATACACGCCATGATCCATATTGTACCCGTCTTGTAGACGAATCTGATCTGATTATTTGTTGTGATTTTAACAAAAGCTCCCGTCAGGATCATTTAGCTCCGTTGATTGACGGATCAAAAGCACCAAAGGTGCTGATAGATCATCATCAGGATCCCGACATGGATTGCGTGTTGCAATTCTCTTATCCGGAGATGTCATCAACTTGCGAATTGGCTTTTCGTATTATCGCGGCATGCGGGTTATATAGTGACCTGAATAGAAACAGTGCAACATGTTTGCTTACCGGCCTGATAACCGATACACAGAATTTTACAGTGAACTGTAAGAACAATGATGTGTATGAAATCCTTACCCGTCTAATGGAAAAGGGAGCGGACAAAACAAAAATAATTGAAGAATGTATCAAGGCATGTAGCTACAGTAGTTTGAAGCTTAAATCCTATGCATTGTCACAGAAGTTAGAGGTTTTTGCGGGTCATAGAGCAAGTTTGATAACTCTATCCAAAGAGGAATTGGATAGATATAAGTATGAGAAAGGTGACACCGAAGGATTAGTAAACGAACCCCTCAATATCCGAGGAATGGTGTACTCGATATTTATGCGTGAAGATCCTGATTGCATCAAGGTATCTGCAAGAAGTAAATATGATTTCCCTGTTTCTGAAATATGCGGAGATCTGTTTAATGGAGGTGGACATCGCATGGCTGCAGGAGGAGAGTTTCACGGAACATTGGAGGAGTGTAGGAAAGTTTTACTTGATAACATGAGCAAGTATGACAGATACATACCTCGGAAATTAGAGAAATTGGATCTTTAGAATTTTAAATAGAAAGCGGTTAATAACCACAAGTATTAATCGATAATTAATGTAAATTTGTAGAAATAATTATTTAAGAAATGAAATATTTATATAAGACTCTGTGTTTGGCAAGTGCTCTCTTTGTGACCGGTGCCCTCAGTTCATGCGAGGACACCAAAAGTTACTCAGAATTATTAAATGAAGAGGAACATGCCGTCAACTGGTATCTCGCTCAGCATAAAGTTTGTTTGGAGATTCCCGAAAACGGAGATTTTCTCGTGGGGGAAGATGCTCCCTACTATAAGATGGATTCTGATGGCTATGTCTATATGCAGGTTCTTGATAAAGGCACCCCGCTACCGGATAATGCCACCGAACAGGAGAAGGAGGATATCGAGTTCCAGAAAGGGAATAAAGTATATTTCCGAATGCTTCGCATGAATATAAAATATTTCCAGCAATATGACAGCCAGATTTGGGAGGGTAATGCTGATGACATGTCTCCGGAAATCGCCGATATGAGTTTGATATACGGAAATAACGTCTTAACATCTACTACTCAATATGGTGAAGGTATTCAGATTCCTTTAAAATATCTGCACAATAACTGTGAAGTAAATCTGATCATAAAATCTCCACAGGGATGGACGAGTGATCAGAGTGCATGTACCCCCTATCTTTATAATATCCAATATTTCAAAGCAATATATTAAATCTCTATATTAAATGGCATTAATTAAATCAATATCCGGTATCAGAGGTACAATCGGCGGATTTCCCGGTGAGGGATTGGGCGCTGAAGACATTGTAAAGTTCACTTGTGCTTATGCCTCACTGATTCGTGAAACATATAAGGGAGAGAGCAATTGTATAGTTGTAGGTAGAGATGCTCGTATTTCAGGCAGCATGGTTGAAAAGCTTGTATGCGGTAGCCTAATGTCCATGGGATTTGATGTGATCAATATTGGGAAGGCGTCAACACCAACTACAGAACTTGCTGTTACGGGCGAGAATGCTTGTGGTGGTATCATCATTACCGCGAGCCATAATCCAATACAGTGGAATGCCCTTAAATTACTCGACAGCAATGGAGAATTCCTGACCGATAAAATGGGTAAGGAGGTCATTGCTCGCGCTGAATCCGGAAGATTCAGATATGCCGACGTGATGCAACTGGGTAAAGAGATGGTTAATGATACTTGGGCAACTCGCCATATAGAGATGGTTAAGAAGCTTAAGTTGGTAGATGTTGAAGCAATTAAGAAAAGTAATTTCACGGTCGTAGTTGATGGTATCAACTCTATCGGAGGTGAAGTAATTCCTGCATTGCTCAAATCCCTGGGGGTTGAGAATATCATTGAATTGAATTGCGATGCAACTGGTAAGTTTGCTCATACACCTGAGCCTATACCTGCCAACTTAACCCAGATTTCCGAAGTCATGGCAGCCGGTAAAGCAGATGTCGGTTTCGTAGTAGACCCTGATGTGGACCGTCTTGCTATCGTGATGGAAAATGGAGAGATGTTCGTGGAGGAGAATAGTTTGGTTTCCATTGCGAACTATGTGCTTGATCACACTCCCGGCGTAACGGTTTCCAATCTTAGCAGCTCTCGTGGCTTGAGAGATGTGACTCGTGCGCATGGCTGCGATTATTATGCTGCCGCAGTTGGTGAAGTCAACGTAGTAACAAAGATGAAAGAGACTGGAGCTGTGATAGGTGGCGAAGGTAATGGAGGAATCATCTATCCTGAACTACATTATGGCCGCGATGCACTTGTTGGAGTGGCTCTATTCCTCACGTTGATGGCTAAGAGCGGGAAGAAGGTTAGCGAGATAAAGAGCTCTCTTCCTCAATATGAGATAGCCAAAAATAAAATCGAATTGACTGAAGACATTGATGTCGACGGCATCCTGAAAGCAGTAAAGGATCACTTTAAGGATGAAGAGGTTAATGACATTGATGGTGTGAAAATAGATTTTGAGGATTGCTGGGTACACCTGCGTAAGTCCAACACCGAGCCAATAATCCGTATCTATAGCGAAGCTGAGAATATGGATAAGGCCAATGAACTTGCTGATAAAATTAAGGAGATAATTGCCGGACTGAAATAAAACTAACTTAAAATGCTGAAAAAATTCTTTCTTAATACTCTAAGTTCCTTTGTGGGTACTTGGATTGCTTTAATCCTGTTTGGAGTAGCAGCTGTGCTGATAACCATTGGAGTAGCTGCAAGCTTTGGTGATACAGGTAAAATTGCCAGTGGGATTAAGAAGCATAGTATCCTGGTTGTGGAACTTGATGGTGAAATCGCTGAAGCTTTGGAAGCAAAATCTCCGGATTATGTAAAACTTGTTCAGGGGGATATCGATAAACCCCAAACGCTGAATCAAGTAGTAGAAGGAATTAAAGCTGCAAAGGATAACGATAATGTGGATGCGATGTATCTCAAATGCGGTGTTCTTGAAGCTTCTCCCGCAACATTGGAGGCTATACGTGCAGCGATCGTTGATTTCAGAAAGAGTGGTAAGAAGATTTATTCATATGCCGATGCTTATACGCTTGGCACATATTATCTTGCTTCAGCTGCCGATAAGGTGATGTTGAACCCTTATGGTGCTGTAGCTGTTCAAGGTATGGGTGGTACTACCATGTTCCTTAAAGGTCTTTTTGATAAACTCGGGATTGAGTTTCAGGTTGTGAAGGTCGGTACATTTAAATCAGCCGTAGAACCTTACATTTCCACTGAGATGAGTGCCCCTGCCCGTGCTCAGTTAGATACCCTTTTTGGTGCCACATGGAATTATATTACCGAAGGGATTTCCAAGTCCCGCAAATCTTTGACCCCCGCTAAGATTAATCAACTCGTAAATTCAGGACTTATGTTTTCATCTGCCGAAGATGTCAAGAAGGCAGGATTGGTCGATGAATTGGTTTACGAAAGAGTAGTTGATGGGAAATTAGCAAAATTGATTAATGTTGAAGAGAAGGAGTTGAATTTCGTTACTCCGGAAACTATGGTTGGTCCAATGCTTTGGGCAAATACCTATGGCAGCAAGAATTGCATAGCCGTTCTATATGCTACCGGTGAAATAATTGATGAAGGGACAACCGGCATAAATTATCATAACTTAGTACCAATTATTACCGAATTGGCTGAGGATGATAATATAAAGGGAATGGTTCTACGTGTCAATTCTCCCGGTGGTTCCGCTTTCGGAAGTGATCAGATTGGAGAAGCTCTCGATTACTTTAAGTCGAAGAAAAAAGTACTCGCAGTCTCTATGGGTGACTATGCTGCCTCCGGTGGTTATTGGATCTCTTGTGGAGCAGATAGGATTTTTGCCAATCCTTTGACTGTGACCGGTTCAATTGGTATTTTCGGATTGATTCCTAATGCAAAAGGATTAGCAGATAAGTTAGGTATTAACCCTGTTACGGTGGCTACTAATCCCGATGCGGTTTTTCCGTCATTGACAGCGCCAATGACCGAGAATCAATTGGCGATTTTGCAGAAAAATGTTGAAAGAGGTTACGATAGATTTATCAACAGAGTTGCAAAGGGCCGAAAACTCAGTCCTGCAAAAGTTAGAACTATCGCTGAAGGTAGAGTTTGGAATGCCATGAAGGCAAAAGAGATTGGATTGGTAGATGAGCTTGGAAATCTCCAGAATGCCATTGACTGGGTTGCCAAAAAATGCAATATATATTCAGACTATAACCTTTCTGTTTATCCGTTGTATAAACCCGGAATCTGGGATATGCTTCCCGAACTTAATATCGAGGCTGAAATTTCTGTAACAGGAAATAAAGAGATAGATCAAACTGCTAAGGAAATTGCTCATAAGATACTTTCTCGCGAGCAGATTCTTGCCATCATGCCTGAATTCCAGTTCAAATTAAATTGAATGTAAGTTTATAGAACATAAAAATATAGACAACCAATAGACTAATAGTCATGACTACAAGCAATGTGACTAAGATAGTAAAATATTTGCTTACTCCTATATCATGGATATATGGAGGAGTCATGGCTGTGCGCAATTGGATGTTTAATCACAATATCTTACCTCATACTGAGTTTGAGGTGCCTGTAGTCAGTATCGGTAACATTACGATAGGAGGAACAGGTAAAACCCCGCACACTGAGTATCTCGTCAGGATGCTTGCTCAAGACTACAACATTGCTGTTTTGAGTAGAGGGTACAAGCGTAAGACTAAAGGATTCCTTTTAGCAAACTCTAACAGCACACCCGATAGCGTAGGGGATGAACCTCTGCAGATATATCAAAAATTTGGAAGCCGCATAAAGGTTGCTGTGTGTGAAGATCGGAGAAAGGGTATCAGTGAATTGATTAAGCAATTCCCTGAGATTTCTCTGATAATACTTGACGATGCCTTTCAACATAGATACGTTAAACCGAAGGTATCTATATTGCTTATGGATTATGCGCGACCAATTTATGAAGATAAGGTTCTGCCTCTTGGTAGATTACGTGAAGGTGCCCATCAAGTGAACCGGGCAGATATGGTGATTGTAACCAAGTGTCCGACCACTTTGGCACCATTAAACTTCCGATTGGTTAAAAACAATCTGGATTTGATGAAATTCCAGAAACTGTATTTCTCTAAATTCACTTATGGTGGTTTGATGCCGGTATTCCCTGATGATAAACCCTATGATGTAAATCTTCGTGAATTGACTGATTCTGATAGTGCACTTCTGATTACCGGTATAGCAAATCCTCGTGGGTTTGTGCGCCATTTTAAATCATACGCATTCAAGAAGAAAGTCTTCCATTTTTCCGATCATCATGATTTTAGCAGAGCGGATGTAGACCGAATAAGTGAGCAATACGATAGACTTTCCGGTAGGAGAAGAATAATTCTTACCACAGAGAAAGATGCCGTCCGGTTAGCTTATAATCCATATTTCCCGCAGAAGCTTAAGAGGCTGACATATTTTATTCCTGTGGCGGTTGAGATGGTTGAAGGTATTGAGTACTCGGATTTCATCACGGATCTGAAAAAATTGATTGATGCTTGATCCTTATCTTCAGTTTAGAGAAATTAAATTTTCATAAAACTGAACCGAAAGAAAACATTTAATTGTTAATAAGGAAGAAATGATAGGTGAGTTTTCGGGATAAGAAGCTTACGTATAAATAATAATAAAGAAATTACTTATAACTCAAATAACATGGAAAAGACATATTTAGATAAAATCCGCGAGACTGCAGAGTTTATCAAAACAAAGGTAGGAGAGATGCCGAAGATTGGTGTGATATTAGGTACCGGTCTCGGAGATCTTGTAAATCATATTGAAATTTCATACGAACTTGAATATAAAAATATTCCCAATTTCCCTGTTTCTACAGTAGAAGGACATTCCGGAAAACTGATCTTCGGTAAACTCGGCGGAAAGTATATAATGGCTATGCAAGGTCGCTTCCATTATTACGAAGGCTATGGTATGAAGGAAGTAACATTCCCGGTCCGTGTAATGAAGGCGGTAGGTGTTGATACCATCTTTGTAAGTAATGCTGCCGGAGGTATGAATAAGGAATTTGTGGTTGGCGATGTAATGGTAATCACTGATCATATTAATCTTTTCCCGGAGAATCCGTTGAGAGGGAAGAATTATGAGGAACTCGGTCCACGTTTCCCGGCAATGACCGAACCCTATTCTCTTTCCATGATCAGCATGGCTGATGATATTGCAAAAGAGAATGGAATCCGCTTGATGCACGGTGTTTATGTCGGAACCCCCGGTCCAACATTTGAAACTCCGGCTGAATATGAATATTTCAGAATAATTGGAGGAGATGCTGTTGGAATGTCAACAGTTCCGGAAGTTATTGTTGCAAATCACGCAGGAATGAGATGCTTCGGTGTATCGGTCATCACAGATTTGGGAGGAAAGGATATCAAGGAAGTTCCAACTCATGAGGAGGTACAAAGGGCTGCTATCAAAGCTCAGCCGGTAATGACTCAGATTATTAAAGAGATGCTCGAAAGACTCTAATGAATATGACTCAAACAGAAATATCAAGTCTTGGGGAATTCGGTCTTATAGACCGATTAACCCAAGACTTTCCACTTAAAAACAGTTCAAGTATTGTAGGCGTGGGAGATGATGCCGCTGTACTTGAAGTAAAGGATAAAGAAACGTTAGTAACTACAGACTTGCTTCTGGAGGGAATACATTTTGATTTAAGATACGTCCCTTTGAAACATCTCGGTTATAAGGCTGCCGTGGTTAACTTCAGCGATATCTATGCAATGAATGGTGAACCGAAGCAGATAACCGTTAGCTTGGGAGTGTCAAGTAGGTTCACCGTGGAGCATATTGAGGAACTTTATGCCGGAATAAGATTGGCTTGCCAAGTCTATGGTGTGGACCTTGTCGGTGGAGATACCTCAGCATCTGTAACAGGACTTGTTATCAGTGTGACCTGCATAGGTGAGGCTAATAAAGATGATATCGTTTACCGTAGCGGTGCCAAAGAGACTAACCTGATTTGTGTCAGTGGAGACTTGGGAGCAGCTTACATGGGTTTGCAACTCCTTGAACGTGAAAATAGAGTTGCAGCCGGAGCAAAGCAGGGTGAAGAATTTACGCCTGATTTTTCTGGTAAAGAGTATATTCTTGAACGTCAGTTAAAGCCCGAAGCCCGGAAGGATATCATTGCTATTTTAAAGGAGAAAGGTATAAAGCCAACTTCAATGATGGATGTTAGCGATGGACTCTCTTCAGAGCTTTTGCATATCTGTAAAAAGTCGGATGTGGGATGCCGCATTTTTGAAGATAAGATTCCGATTGATTACCAAACAGCTATAATGGCTGAAGAATTAAATATGAATCTTGTCATGACTGCGATGAATGGTGGTGAGGACTATGAGCTATTGTTCACGGTTCCTTTGACAGATCATGAGAAGATTGAGAAAATCAATGGAATATCCGTAATCGGTTACATAACTAAGCCTGAGCTTGGAGCGGCTATGGTAACACGAGATGGAACGGAAATACCGATAACTGCTCAAGGATGGAATGCGTTCACTCCATCAGCAAGCACTTCAACCTTGAATAGCGTGGAAAAAGCAGGGGAAAAATCAGAAACCTCTAAGCCTTAATTTTTATTAACACTAATAATTCCGATCAGTAGAATTTTTAGTGTTATTTTTGCATAGGTTTACTATAGAGGGTGATACATCTATAGTAGATTGTAGTATAAATTATTTGATAATAAGTAAACATAGAATATATCAATATGGAGGAAACTATAAATATCAGAGAGCTTAACGACTTGATTGCATCGAAGAGCAATTTCGTAAATATGATTCGCACCGGAATGAATCACAGAATCGTAGGTCAGAAACATTTGGTCGATTCATTGTTAATTGCACTTCTCTGCAATGGGCACGTATTGCTCGAAGGTGTTCCCGGATTGGCAAAAACATTGGCTATTAAAACATTGGCAAGTCTCGTTTCCGCAAAATATAGTAGAGTTCAGTTCACTCCGGATCTTTTGCCGGCCGATGTGATAGGAACTCTTATTTATAGTGTGAAGAAAGAGACATTTGAAGTTAAGAAGGGTCCTGTTTTCGCAAACTTTGTTCTTGCAGATGAGATTAACCGTGCTCCGGCTAAGGTGCAGAGTGCTTTGCTGGAAGCAATGCAGGAGCGTCAGGTGACAATCGGTGATGAGACATTCCCGCTTCCAAGCCCCTTCCTGGTTATGGCTACCCAGAACCCGATTGAGCAGGAGGGTACTTATCCTCTTCCGGAGGCGCAGGTTGACCGTTTCCTTCTAAAGGTTCTCATCGGCTATCCTGAAAAGTCAGAAGAGAAGGAGATTATCCGTCAAAATATCAAGGGTTCACTTGCTCCTGTTAATCCAATTATCGATAAGGCTGAGATTATTGAAGTTCAGAAAATAGTTGAGAAAATCTATATCGATGAGAAGATAGAGAACTATATCGTAGATTTGGTTTTCGCTACACGTCAACCTGCTAAATACGGCTTGCAGGATCTTCAAAGCATCATCTCTTTCGGTGCTTCTCCACGTGCATCAATCAGTTTGGCACTTGCTTCCAGAGCTTATGCTTTCCTTCAGGGACGTGGCTATGTGATTCCTGAAGATGTCCGCGCGGTTTGCTACGATGTAATGCGTCACAGAATCGGTTTGAGCTACGAAGCGGAGGCTAATAATATTTCCGCAGATGATGTGATTACGGACATTCTTGATAAAGTGGTTGTTCCCTAAACCGGAAACTGCTTCATTACACCTCCGGATCTGAAATATCCGGATGGAGACTGATGCGTATCGGGCAATCCAAAATTGAGAGATCAAATGGATGCAAATGAACTTTTAAAGAAAATAAGGAAAATTGAGATAAAGACCCGCGGATTGAGTCAGAACATATTCGCGGGTGAATATCATAGCGCCTTCAAAGGACGAGGCATGATCTTCTCTGAAGTGAGAGAGTATATGCCGGGTGATGATGTGCGTGATATCGATTGGAATGTCACGGCGCGTCAGAATAAGCCGTTTGTGAAGGTTTATGAGGAGGAGCGCGAACTTACACTAATGTTGCTCATTGATGTGAGCGGAAGTGGTGACTTCGGTGCGGTCGGTGAGGATAAGAAGGAGAGGATGGCAGAGATTGCAGCTACTTTGGCATTTTCCTCTATTCAAAACAATGATAAAGTAGGTGTGATCTTCTTCAGCGATAGAGTCGAAAAATTTATCCCTCCAAAGAAAGGTAAGAAGCATATCCTCCTGATCATTCGTGAAATCATCAACTTTACACCGGAAAATAAAGGAACAGATATAAATTCAGCATTGGAGTTTCTCAATAATGCTATAAAAAAGAGATGTACAGCATTCCTAATCAGCGATTTTATTGATGGTCATGACTACTTTAAAAGTATGACTATTGCCAATAAGAAGCATGATTTAGCGTCTATTCAGGTATATGACAGGAGAGATGCAGAGATGCCCAATGTTGGACTCGTAAATTTCCGGGATCTCGAATCAGGCAAGGAAATGTGGATTGACACTTCTTCCAAGAGTGTACGCAATGAGTATGCGCGGAATTGGTATAGACGACAGCAGAAAATTGCTGAAACCACCGCGAAAAGCGGTGTGGATATGATTTTCATTGCTACAGATGAAGATTTTGTTAAGGCTTTGTTGGGGCTCTTCAGACGGCGTGGAGCTAAATGAGAGGTAGCCCTGCATATCCAATCACATATGATTATATGAAAATTAATAAATATATAATATCACTTCTAATTGTTGCTTCAGCCCTGTTTGTCATCGCCCCTAATGCTAATTCTACAAGGGTCACTGCGAGTCTTGATTCAACTGTGATGCTAATGGGTAAACTCAATAATCTCAAGCTAAAGGTTGAACTCGGTGAGGGTGATAAAGGGAAGTTGCCAATGTTGGAAAGGATGCAGCAGAATGGCATTATCGGTCTTTGTGGAGATAGTGTTGAATTGCGTGCTCCGAGTTCTATTGATACAACGAAACAAAACGGTAAGATCGTTATTCTCTATAATCTTCCATTGCAATCTTTCGATTCAGGGTATTATAAGCTTCCGGAGATCCCTTTTGTAGTCGGTAGAGATACTGCATATTCCAATTCAGTCGCATTAAAGGTTGTGCCGGTATTGGCTGAAGCTACCGATCCGATCAATGATTATGCCAACGTTGCGGACCCGGAAGGTACTACTATATTTGACTTCCTTCCGGATTGGGTAATAGATTATTGGTGGATATGGGTGATATTCCTAATTTTATTAGGTATTGGAATTTCATTGCTTCTGATCTATAAGAAGAATGGTTATATCTTGCCAAGAAAGCCTGAACCCACTCCATATGAGAAGGCTATCGCAGCCTTAAATATCCTTAAGGAGGAGAAACTCTGGCAGCAAGGTGAGGAGAAAGAATTCTATACCCGATTGACAGATATACTGCGTACTTATCTTGATGGAAGATTTGGACTGAATGCAATGGAGATGACTTCCAGACAGATTCTGACAAGACTAAAAAGAATTGATGAAACAAAGTCACACATCAGTTTCTTCAAGCAGATTCTTAGTATGGCTGACTTTGTAAAATTTGCAAAAGTCAGACCTCTCCCTGAAGATAATGTCCGATTGATGAATGGAGCCATTGATTTTGTTGAGGCTACCAAACCCGTTGAGACAGTCACTGATAATGGTGGATCTTCTGATTCCGATAAAAACTCAGCAAAATCAGATTCAGAGCCTAAGAAAAGTGTGTCTCCCGCTGATGCAAGCAACAAAAACAAGAAAGGAGGTGAGAAATGACACTTAAATATCCTTTATTGTTATTATTGCTTCTCATTATTCCTTTGTTGATTGCATGGTATGTCTGGAAGTGGCGGAACTCCAATCCTACCATGTCTATCTCTTCAGTAAGTTCCTTTGGTAAGATTCGCAATAGTTGGAAGGTTTGGGCTATGCATGTTGTCTTCAGCCTTCAGTTATTGGGCATAGCAGCAATGATTGTTGCGCTTTGTCGTCCTCAAAGTTTTGATGCTAAGTCGAGTTCAAGAATTGAGGGAACCGACATTGCATTGGCTTTGGATATTTCGAGCTCCATGTTGGCAACCGACCTGGAGCCTACAAGAATGGCGGCTGCAAAGGAGGTGGCTCAGAAGTTCATTAATCAGCGTGTAAATGATAATATGTCCTTGATTGTCTTCGCGGGTGAGTCTCTTTCATTAATGCCACTAACCAATGACCGAACAGCTTTGATCAATGCCATCGGCAGCATCAATCCGCAGATGTTGGCAGATGGTACCGCCATCGGAGATGGTGTGTCGTCAGCTATCAACAGATTAACTTCCGGTAAAGCGAAGTCCAAGAGTATTATTCTCCTTACTGACGGTACTAATAACGCTGGCGATGTTGCGCCGCTCACGGCTGCGCAACTTGCAAAGCAGAAAGGTATAAAGATATACACAATCGGTGTCGGCACAAATGGGTCTATACAGATAACTGATCCTTATGGTTTCTCGACAACTACTATGGAGACCAAAATTGATGAGGCTACACTGAAGAATATGTCAGATATTACCAATGGTAAATATTTCAGGGCAACCGATTCCCGAGCTTTGGCAAAAGTCTTCGCTGAAATTGATTCATTGGAAAAAACAGAATTGGATGTTGAGAACTATACGCATACGGAAGAGGATTTCATGCCTTGGTTATGGATTGCCCTCGGATTAATAGCATTTAGCTATTTAATGAGATATACCCTCCTACGGCGCATACCCTGATAATCGGCTTTGAATCTCTCCATACATAAAAATAAATTTATAAATTAGAAATGTTTAGTTTCGCTTATCCCTACATATTATTCCTTTTATTACTGGTCCCGATTTTGTTAGGATTCTTCTTTTGGGCGTATTTTTCAAGGAAGAGAAAGCTTGACAAGTTCGGAAAATCCAGATTCATAAAGCATCTAATGCCGGAGGCATCCGGCTATAAGCCGATCGTCAAGGCACTGCTGAAATCAGTTGCTCTCTGTTTTCTGATCATAGCTTTGGCCCGACCTTGGGGTGGTATCAAGGATCAGAAGACTACCAAAGAGGGTATTGAGGTAATCATAGCAATGGATGCTTCCAATTCAATGTATGCTTCCGCAACCGATAAGGCTGATGGTGCTTCCAGAATGCGAACCGCCAAACTGATGCTTGAAAAATTGATTAATAGACTCGATAATGATAAGGTTGGTCTGTTGATGTATGCCGGATCTGCCTATACATTGATTCCGGTGACCAATGACTATGTATCAGCGAAGATGTTTCTGAACTCAATAGATCCGAGTCAGGTTTCTGATCAAGGTACCAATATCACTGCCGCAATAGATATGGCAATCAGTTCCTTTAGTGAAGATAAAAGTATTGGTAAAGCCATTATCTTGATTACTGATGCTGAGGAGTTGGATAATGCAGAGTCCGTAATGCAGGCGGCGAAAAATGCCGCTAAAAATAAGATTCAGGTTGATGTGATAGGTGTAGGTACTTCCACACCGGTTCCATTGGTTGTTAACGGAAGGAATATGATTGATGATCAGACAGGAGAACCCGTAATGACTACATTGAACGAAAATCTTGCTGCTGATATTTCCAAAGCTGGAGGTGGTATTTATGTCAATGCCGGAAACTCCGACGCACTCAATGAACTTGATAAGCAACTTGATACTCTGAAAAAAAGTGCTTTTGAAACAAGCCTCTATTCTCAGCATGATGAGCTGTTTGCGATATTTTTATGGATAGCCATGACATTCGTAATTGCAGATATTTTAATGAGTGATAAGAAGAATAAATGGCTTGACAAAATCACATTCTTCAAAAAGGAGGAGAAATAAGAAATGATACTATTATTGAGATATACGAAAAGATTTGTGACTGCTGTCATTGCCGTTATGATGCTTATGTCTGTTACCTCTTGTTCAAAAGAGGGTAGAAAAGAGCGTAGAGCCATCAGAGAGGGTAATGAATTATATTTGAATAGGGAATTCGCAGAGGCTTCCAAGAAATATCAGGAAGCTATAGATGCGAATCCGTTGTCCTTTGTAGGGAAATATAATCTTGGTATGTCACAGCTAAAGCAGGTGACTAATCTTCAGGATACTACACCTCAGAATAAGGAATTGCTTGCCCAGGCTGCGGGGAATCTTCAATCTGTAGGTATGTTATTGAACCTCAAACCCGGTTTGGCGTCTAAGTCATTTTATAATCTTGGAAATCTCGCTTTTAATACTCAGGATTATCAGAAAGCAATAGAAGCCTATAAGGTTGCCCTCCGACTTAATCCTGATGATGAATTCGCGCGTAAAAACTTGCGTATTGCACAGAAAAATTTGAAGAATCAGGATAAGGACAATAACCAGAATAATCAAAATAATCAGGACCAACAGGATCAGCAAGATCAACAGGATCAAGACCAACAGAATCAGGATCAGCAGCAGAATCAAGATCAACAGCAGCAGAATCAGCCTGAGGAACAAAATAATATAAATCAACAGGCAGCTGACAGAATCCTGCAGGCAGTTGACAACAAAGAGAATCAGACTCGTGCAAGAGTAAATAAAGCCAGCAAGGGTGATAAATCTACCGTAGATGGCGTAAGAAGAAAAAGGTGGTAAAGATGAAAAGGTTACTTTTTCTATTCATATTGGCTATTTCATTTGTGATTCATGATGTTGATGCAGCTAAAGTATCATCATCCAATGGTCTCTCCGCCTCTGTGGAACTAAGTAACCCTACTCCCTATGCCGGAGAAATTGTAATTGCCACTCTGTATGCCAACTGCTTTGATAAGGAGTTGGCTTATATCTCTGAGGTTCCGGTTCCAAAGCTCAATAAAGGTGAATTCTCTTTATTGAATCATATCGAAGTAAATGAGAGACCGCATGTTATAAAAGAAGGGAATAAGGAGGGTATAGCGATTCCGGTAGCTAAATTTGCAATCCAGGTAGAAAATCCCGGCAAAATTGATCTTTTGTTTCCCAATATAAAGGGAATTGCGCAAAGGAAAGTAGTACGTCAACATCCTTTCTGGGGGTATTTTGAAGATTATGAGAAGGAGAATGTAGAAATCATCCCTGAAAAAGTCTCTCTTAATTTTAAGAAACTACCTGAAAACAAGAAAGGTATAGCATTTTCTGGAGCAATGGGTGATTTCGGAATATCCGTTGAAGTTCCTCGTGGTAATATTGTTGTCAATGAAACCGCAGATATCATTATAGTTTTGAATGGAGTTGGTTTCATTCCCGGAGAAATAATCCCGGACTATGAAGTTGCTTTTGGAGACAAGATAAAGCTTAAAAGCATTAAGAGCGACGCGGAAACATATTTCGATGGACAGAATATCTGCCAGAAAAGGATCTGGAGATGTGAGATTGTTCCAAATACTGTTGGTGAATGCACTATAGATGAGATTAAATTCGGATATTTCAATACTAAGAAAGGGGAGTTTGAAGAAATAGCTTCAACACCCGTAATAATAAACGTAAAGTCGTCCACTATAAAGAGAGAAGTTATCAATGTATAAAATACATAGGACAAGAAACGATAATTTTCAGTTCAAAACACTTTCAAGGAGCTTCCTGTTTATTGCTTTCATGCTTGGCAGCATGATATGCTTTGGTGCACCCAGTGTGAAACTGAGTGTTAGCTCAGATAGGGGTAAAAGAGATATTGAGGTAGGAGACAGATTCTACATAACCGTGGAGGTTAAAGATATGGATGGGACTCCGAAATTAGGATCAGACATTCCCGGAGCCAAAACAATGTATTTTGATCACACCGGGCAAACATCGAGCATGACAAGTGTGAACGGTCAAGTGACGAGGACCTCTTCCAACATTTGGACTGCCACCATGCGTGCGAATAAGGAGGGTAATTTCACTTACGGACCTATTACTGTCAATGGTGTTAAGAGTAACACACTGCATTATACAATAGGCAAAAAGAGCCAGCAGCAATCCGATCCCTCTGCTCCTAACAATCCAGCAAGACAGACGGATCCCACTTCAGATAAACCTCAATTTATTGGGAAAGGGGATGGCAACCTGTTCTTGAAAGCTACGGCGAGCCAGACAAGCGTTTATGAGCAACAAGCAATTGTTTACCTCGTAAAACTATACACCACCTATGATGCAATAAAATTTGTTGGGGCGGCCGCATCTCCTCAATTCGATGGTTTCGTAGTCGAGGAATCAAAGGATATATCAACTCAATTCAGTTATGAAACATATAATGGTAAGACTTATGCTACAGCTGTTATCGCCCGATATATTATTTTCCCGCAAATGACCGGACAGCTTAAGGTGAGTGGTAATACCTATACTGTTTCTGTGGATCAGCGTGAGTATTATCACGATCCGTTTTGGGGAGCAATGTCGGTGGCTCAACCTCTGCAGCTGAATGTTAAGCCAAATGATTTAGTTATTAACGTTAAACCTTTGCCAACACCGAAACCTGGAGATTTCAGTGGTGGCGTTGGTAAATTTAATCTTTCGTCGCAATTAAAATCCAATGATTTCAAGAGTAATCAGGCATCTTCCATAGTTTATACGGTAACTGGAGTCGGGAACCTTAAATACATACAGATGCCGGATCTATCCACAATATATCCGTCTCAGTTGGAAGTATATTCTCCGACTACCGACGTAAAAGACCATGTTGGTTCAACAGAGGTGTCCGGATCCGTAAGCTTCGATTATTCATTTATGCCATTGGAAGAGGGTGAATTCACTATTCCAAGGGTTAAACTTGTATATTTCAATCCTGAAACAGGTAAATATGAGACAACTGAATCGCGAGAATATACGATTCAGGTAGGTAAAGGAATAGCATCTAATAAATCGCAGGTTTCATCTAAACTTAAATTTGACTCTAATCTTGAGAAAATAAGCACTAAGGATCTCAAATTAGTGCATAAACCCGAGATAGAAACCTTCCTATTCTGGCTATGGTACATCATTCCTGTGATTATATTGATTTCAGCCATTGGATATACCATCTATAATGAAAATCAGCACGCTGATATGCTGGCATTCAATAGTAAGCGCGCCAACAAAATGGCAAGAAAGCGTCTGAAGAAAGCTGAGAAGAATATGAAACGTGGTGATGTTGACGGATTCTATGATGAACTTCTCATTGGCCTTTGGGGATACCTTGGGGATAAACTGAAGATTCCTACTTCAGAATTAATGAGGGATAACATTAAGTCAATTTTGGTTAAACGAGGCATTTCGGAGGCGGAAATCGATAATCTTGTGAATCTGATTGATGAATGTGAATTTGCAAAATATTCTCCCGAATCCGGCAAATCAGGAATGAATAGTGCTTACTCTAATGCTATAGATATTATCAATCGACTTGAAAAGGGTTTCAAAAACTCAAAATCAAACAAAGATGAAAATGAAAATTAAAGTCCAACTTCTTACCCTTTTTCTGTTATTGTGCACTGCATCTGATATCGCGGCGCAGACTCCTGAAGTTTTGATCGATTCAGCTGCCACCGCCTATAATAATAAGGAGTATGCAAAAGCTATTGATTTTTATCAGCAATGCGAACAGAAGTATGGGTCTTCTGCTGCTCTATATGCCAATATTGGGAATTCATATGCCAAGTTAGGCGATTACGGCCATGCGTTTATTTTTTATGAAAGAAGCCTGCGCTTAAATCCGGGTGATAAGGAGGTTCGCAATAACCGCGAATTTATTTTGAGAAAGATAACCGATGCCAACAAGGCTAATTTAGCGGGGAAGAAAATCTCAGTAGAACCGGATGAACCTGGATTTTTTACCAAGATTGGACTATATTTGACTCATAGTCATACTTCTGATACGTGGGCAACTTGGGGTCTGGTGATGTTCCTGATTCTATGCGGCTGTATTGCAATATACTATTTCCGTAAGGAGGAATTGGTAAGGAAAATCGGTTTCTTCGGTGGTATAAGCGCCCTTTTCCTTTGCATTGTATTTAACATTCTCGCTGTTAGGGCCGCAAAGATTTTTGAATTGGACAATGAAGGTGTCATTATCGAATTCAAGTCCTCGCTAAAGGCCGAACCATTTTCGTCTGCGAAAACCGTCGGAGTACCACTTGTAAAAGGAACCAAGCTTGAAATTTTGGAGACACAGAATTCGAAAGATGGTAAGCCGGAATGGTATAAAGTGAGATTAAATTCAGATTTAGCCGGTTGGATTGAGGCCTCTGAGTTTGAGATAATATAAGTTTATTGATTGCGGTAAGAGCTTTTTAAGAAATTTATGTTATAAAACAATAAAATTTAGATTGCACTATAGAAAAAATTTCTTAACTTAGCAATACATAGAAGATATGCTTGTTTTTTAGATGGAGCGTATCATATTATTGGAAGTGAAAGATATTATTTAAAAATTTAAAAATTATAAAGATATGAGCAAGACAATCACATTCAACGAACTACGTAGACTCAAAGACAGTTTGCCAGATGGTGCAACCCATCGTATTGCTGATGAACTCAACGTGACTGTTCAAACTGTTAGAAATTACTTCGGTGGCGTTAACTACCAGTATGGTAAAAATGCCGGTATGCACATCGAACCGGGTCCTGATGGAGGTATCGTAGTTCTTGATGATACTACTATATACGATATGGCTGTAAAAATTCTTGAAGAAGAGAATGCAAAATAATAATCTTCCAAGTAGTTTAGATAAATAAACATAAGTAGATTTATTTTTTCGAAATTACTTTTAAGAATTATAACTTATTTCGGCAGGCTATGAATGATGTAAAAGATTTTATTACTTTAGTGATTCATACACCTGAGCATGCTCAGAATCTAAAGAATATTCTCGAATATCATAAAATTGAAGTCAAAATTGAGAACTTTACATCTTCACAGTCTCCCTTGGTAGTAGCTCAAAGGGTTAAGATACGTGCATCTTCCTTACCTTTAGCTCTGAAAATAATAGAGAGTGGAGACAACTATGTCTCTGCTTTGGTAGAAATGAAAATGGCGGGAATGAGCGGAAATCTGCTCATCCCCGTCGATTTTTCACCATCAAGTCTGAATGCTATAGAAATTGGTTTTAAGCTTGCCGACAGATTAGGCGTACATCCAATTGTATTGCACTCCTTTGTGGCTCCGATGTTCTCAATTTCAGGCGTTTCATTGGATTATGGTAATTCGATTGATGAGATAGAGGATATTCAGGAAACCAAGAGTATAAAGAATCAATCATCTAAGAATCTTGCAAAGTTAAAAAAAGATATATCCTTATTGCAGAAAGCCGGAAAGCTTCCAAATATTCGTTTCTCGACTATCTTGACCGAAGGTGTGCCTGAGGAGGCGATTATAGAGTATTGCAAGCAAACTCCCCCGGTGCTGGTTGTAATGGCTACTCGTGGGAAGAAGCGTAAGGATGAGGAATTGGTGGGAAGCGTTACTGCAGAAGTCTTGGACTCTTGTCGGGTTCCGATTCTTACAGTACCTGACAATTATCATAATATCAAGACAGATGAAATAAATAAATTCCTGTTTTTCTGTAATCTTGATCAGCATGATATCATTACGCTCGATACACTCATGCGTTTCTATGATTATCCGGAGTGCAGGATTACTTTGGTTGCGGAGAATCCTCGCAGACAAAGTAACGTTCAAGAGAAATTAAATGCGTTAGCGCAATTCTTCAGAAAAAATTATCCGACTGCTGAATTTGAGATTTTCCTTCCAAGCAATAAGAACTATAGAGAAGATGTAGACCGGGAAATAGAGAGGGCAAATATTGATCTATTAATTGTCCCGAACAAAAAAACTAATGTTTTCACGCGTCTGTTTCATCCCACGCAGGCTCATAGATCATTGTTCGAACGAGATATGCCACTACTTGCGATTCCGGTCTGATGTAAAGCTATCGGCGGCGAGTGTATAAATAATTATATCTAATTTTAGGATACCTCGATTAAGTCAAAATTATACTGTTTAGAATGTTATACCCTTCTGATTTTGAATCAAAAATTGGATTCGATACCATACGCGAAGTTTTAATTGAAAAGTGTACATCCTCATTAGGTAAGCGGGAGGTAGGTGAAATTAAATTCTCCGTAAATTATCAGTGGATTTTAAATCAATTGTATTGTGTGGATGAAATGATGAAAATTGTTTCATCTGATTTGCCTTTGCCGTTATCTAATATGATTGATGTTTCTCCGTATCTGAAGGAGATTAAGGCAGAGGGCTCATATATGAGCGCTTCTAATCTTTTTAAACTGATGAACCTGCTTCAGCTATTCGAAGATGTCACTCAGTTCTTCAAAATGCAGAAAGATGAGGATTCAGGCGAGAGTGTGTTCAAATACCTCGACAGAGAGTTTTGCGACTTGGAGTGTTTCCCATTGCTGATTTCGGAGATAAGAAGATGTATCAATAAATTCGGTGAGGTAAAGGATACAGCAAGTCCAACCTTAGCTGAAATTCGGTCTAATATCCGAATGGCTAATGGTTCGGTTCAAAAAACTATTAGGCGTGTATTTGA
Source organism: uncultured Sangeribacter sp. (assembly GCA_964512705.1). Taxonomy (GTDB): domain Bacteria; phylum Bacteroidota; class Bacteroidia; order Bacteroidales; family Muribaculaceae; genus Lepagella. The sequence continues at coordinate 23,876 of CAZEJY010000032.1, forward strand.
CAGGGCTGTTGCTGAGGGATTGGTAGATAAGGACACTTCTCCGGCAATCCGTGATGGAAGGGTTGTAATTCCTGTGGCTAATTCTAATAAAAGGATGATTTCAGGAATTGTTCACGATCAGAGTGCCACCGGAAAGACCGTGTATATTGAACCTTATGAAGTTGTAGAGGCGTCCAATAGACTGCGTGAACTTGAAATTCAGGAGAAGCATGAGATAATAGAAATATTGCGTGCTCTCAGCGCATTCATTCGCCCTTATATCGATCCAATAATTGATTCTACAAAAAAAATGGGTAAGCTGGATTTCATCCGTGCAAAAGCAATATTTGCCATTGAGATGAATGCCCAACTTCCGAATATCTCTAAAAATCCTGAAATTGAGTGGTATCATGCTATCCATCCGGGGTTAGCTTTAAGTCTTCGTAAACAAAATAGAGAAGTCGTACCGCTCAATTTAGCCCTTACAAAAGAAAGACGCATATTGATAATCTCCGGCCCTAATGCCGGTGGAAAATCCATATGCCTTAAAACCACCGCTATTGTGCAGTATATGATGCAATGTGGCATCATGCCGACACTGTATAGTAATTCGCATATGGGGATTTTTAAGAATCTTTTCATTGATATAGGCGATGAGCAGTCTATTGAGAATGATCTCAGCACATATTCTTCTCATCTGAAGAATATGAAATATTTTGTTACGCATGCGAATAATCAGACTTTGATTCTGGCAGATGAAATGGGTTCCGGAACTGAACCTCAGATCGGAGGCGCTCTTGCCCAAGCTATCCTGATTAAACTTGGTGAAGAGAAATGTATGGGTATTGTCACCACGCACTACCAGAATCTTAAAACTTTTGCTGATCACACCGATGGTTTCATAAACGGTGCAATGCTCTATGACCGCCAACATTTGCAGCCAACTTTTGAACTCTCTATTGGAAACGCCGGAAGCTCATTTGCCCTTGATATTGCATCAAAAATCGGTTTGCCTAAATCCGTTATTGACTCCGCAAAAGAGATTGTCGGAAGTGAATATATCAATATTGATAAGTATCTTTCCGAAATTGCGCGCGATAGAAGATATTGGTCAAATAAACGTCAGAACATTAGGGAGAAGGAGTCAAAATTAGATCAGTTGCTCGTAAAATATGAGGAGACCGCAGGTGACCTGAAATCACAGCGACGTGCCATATTAGACGATGCCAAGCGCGAGGCTAAGGAGATTCTTGACAACGTGAATTCCAAGATTGAGCGCACTATTCTTGAGATAAGAAAAGCGGAAGCTGAAAAGGAGGTAACCAAAAAACTTCGTAGGGATCTTGACGAATTTAAAAGAGGTGTTACTGAAGATGATGAGAAAAAGGAAAAAGATCTTCCCAAGATTTTGAAGCCTTTGCACAACAAAAAGGCTAAAATCGCAAATAACAAATCCCAGAAAAGTACTAAGGAGAAAAAGAACTTATCTGTTGGAGATTATGTAAAACTCAAGGATGGCTCAACTGTAGGAAATATCATCTCAATAGATAAGAATAGAGCTGTTGTTGCCTTCGGAGCATTGAAAACGATTGTTGATATTGCCAAATTGATTCCTGCTGAAAAGCCGAAATCCTCCGCTCTTAATGAAACAGCGTCTATCAGTTCAAGTACTTCGGCTGATATCAGGAAGCGACAACTCCAATTCAAAAATGAAATTGATGTCAGAGGAATGAGAGCGGACGAGGCTATCCAGGCTGTGACATATTTCCTTGATGATGCAATCCAATTTAATGCCGGAAGAGTAAGAATTCTTCATGGAACAGGACACGGAATTCTTAAGACGCTTATCCGACAGCAACTTCAAGCAAATACAGGGGTTAAATCGTTTGGAGATGAAGATGTTAGGTTTGGAGGGGCAGGAATTACTATAGTTGATTTGGAATAAATAAAACTATGTGCTAATTTTGCACGCGAAATGAAAAATCACAATTACATAGGACTCTGGCTCTTGATATCGGTTGGGTTTGTAATAATCCTTCTGGTTTCATTCTGGGATGATATAAAAATAGGGGAGTGGACAGTTAAAAAGGCCCCTTTTCAAGAGGTACTGCTTGCTGATAATATTTCAGAAGAAGAAGCTGAGCAAAAAGCTGTTGCAGACTCAATTGAGCTTGAAGAATCTAAAAATAAAATAATAGAAACAGATTCGCTACCGCAAACTATCTTCATATTCGGAGATTCTATGACCTATAATCTGGCTTTGCGTCTCGCACAATATGCGAAAGCTAATGGCCATAAAATACATTCCGTAAACTGGGATTCAAGTAACACAAAAATTTGGGCAGACTATGATACTCTTAAAAATTGCATAAACAGGTATCGTCCTACACAGATATTTATATCTTTAGGTAGTAATGAACTCTATTTTAAGAATCCGAAATCAAGACTGCCATATATTGAGAAAATTCTCGAAGTCATTGACACAATTCCCTATGTGTGGATAGGTCCTCCAAACTGGAAGGAGGATTCAGGTATGAATGATCTACTTGAACAGACTTGCAAACCAAAATCATTTTTTAGGTCAGCAGGGATGCACTTTGATAGAAAGTCGGATAAAATACACCCGACACGAAAAAGTTCTGCTTTATGGGTAGACAGCATAATGCGTTGGTTACCCAAATCAAGTCATCCCTTTATTATGGAGATGCCATCTGATTCCATAAAAAAATCCAACCCTAATATTGTATTTCTTAAAGCTTTGAATAAATGATTGAGTGGGAAACAATTGTGGAGCATTCCGACACAATTATTAAAAATATAGCAAACCTTTTTTTATATGATTCCAATGCACCCATGCTGTTTTCAAGCGGGTTGTTTTGGATTCTCTTTATAGCTTTTATTCCTGTATTTGCATTTCTGCGAAGAAGCAAATGGCAAATGGTAATATTTGTAGTGCTTTTCTCGCTCTACTTTTATTATAAGTCAAGCGGTATCTTCTTCTTGATGCTTATAGGAACCTCTTTAATTGACTGGTTAATTTCAAAAGCGATTGTCCGGTGTTCGACAAAAGCAAAGAAAAAAACTCTGATGTGGCTTTCTATCTGCATCTCTTTGTCAATTCTCGGATATTTCAAGTATGCCAACTTCTTCCTGTGGAACTGGAATCAGATGGTGAATGGTAATTTTCAACCTCTGAATATTATCCTGCCGGTTGGAATCTCTTTCTATACTTTCCAGTCCATCTCATATATAGTTGATGTATATAAGGAGAAGATCAAGCCAACCAAGACATGGCTTGAATATATATTCTTCCTATCTTTCTTCCCGGCATTGGTTGCCGGCCCTATTGTTAGGGCAGACTATTTTTTGCCCCAGATTGAATCAAATAAGGGCGCTTCTAAAAAGGAAATCTATGCCGGCTTCTGGCTAATTCTTGTGGGTGTTGTGAAGAAAGCCTTGATTGCTGACTATATTTCACAATACAATGATTTGATTTTTAACGATCCGAGTCTTTACACCGGTGTCCAGACTTTAATGGGTGTTCTGGGATATACCATGCAGATATATTGCGATTTTTCCGGATATTCGGATATGGCAATCGGTATAGCCCTGATAATGGGATTTAAGTTGGGAATAAACTTTAATTCTCCGTATCAAAGTAGAAATCTAACTGAATTCTGGCGTAGATGGCACATCTCTCTTTCATCATGGCTACGTGATTATGTCTATATTCCATTGGGAGGAAATAGGAAAGGAACATTTCGTACTTACCTGAATAATTTCCTTACCATGTTAATTGGAGGTTTATGGCATGGAGCTGCTTGGAAGTTTGTTTTCTGGGGTGCAATGCATGGAGTGGGTCTGGCAATCCACAAAGCTTGCCAACCTGTATTGAAGAGAATACCGGATAATTTCATTACTATATTTATATCATGGGCGCTGACTTTTATCTATGTTTCCCTTTTGTGGGTATTCTTTCGAGCAGCAGATTTCTCTGATTCAGTATTGATTATTAAAAATATATTTGTAGACTTTGACACTTCCCACTTTATTCAATTCGTACAGGCAAGAGGGGTGTGGTGCGCGATGATGGGGGCACTAATAATATTTCATTTTGTACCTCAGGTTTGGGCAGATAAATGCTGCTATCTTTTTGTCAAATCGCCATGGATAGTAAAATTAGTTATTTTCTTAACTGTAGTGCAGCTTGTGATTGAATTCATGAGTGAGGAAGTAGCGCCATTTATTTATTTTCAATTCTGAACAAATTTTAACGAATTTTTAATTCATTGAAATTTCAATATCTTAAGTTTGCATGAACAATTTTTTTGAAAATTTGTTTTAGAAAAACTTGCACAGG
>CAZEJY010000033.1:0-27783 GCA_964512705.1 uncultured Sangeribacter sp.
AAGTCTCATCCATGTTGGTGTTGGCTGAGCAGTGCATTGAAGCGATGCCACGGAGTGGGTTGAAGTAGTTCATCATAGAGAACATACCTTTCTTCATCTCACCACCATACCAAGTGTTGATGATAACCTGCTCGCGCTGTTTGATGTTGAAAGCAACAACAGTCTCTGAGTGAAGACCGAGTTCCTTATAGTTCTCAACTTTAGCCTTAGAAGCGTTGAATACAACGAAGTCAGGTGTGAAGTCTTTCAATTCCTCAGCTGTAGGACGGATGAACATGTTGGTAACGAAGTGTGCCTGCCAAGCTACTTCCATGATGAAGCGTACTTTCAGACGAGTAGCCTCGTTAGCACCGCAGTAAAGGTCAACTACGTAAAGAGTCTTGTCGCTAAGCTCTTTAACAGCTTTTTCGCGAAGCTCATCCCATACTTTGGTTGTGATTGGTTTGTTGTCGTTTTTATATTCATCAGAAGTCCACCAAACTGTATCCTCAGTCACTTCATCCTTTACAAGATATTTATCTTTAGGAGAACGACCGGTGTAAACACCTGTGAATACGTCTACTGCACCGAGGTCAGTCTCAACACCCTTCTCGTAACCTTCGAGAGCAGGATTGGTTTCATCCTTATACAATTCTTCATAAGATGGATTGTGAATGATTTTTTTCACATCCTTAATCCCATACTGGGACAAATCTAATGTTGCCATAAATCTTAGATATTTATAATTGGGTTTTTATATAATTTCGTGTTGGTTTTACTTCTTTTGTTATTTAATTTATTTATTTGCAGTGTAATAGCTGCGGTAGTAAGTATGTTTTTAGATTAGGAGTTGCAAAAGCAAGGTAATCCGTTTCGCAAATTTAATCAAAAAAATTAATATTACGGAAATAATTCTTTAATTTTGCTTCAATTAACAAAATTTCATAATTAGATCCTTACAGGAGATGAAAATCGAAGATAAATTAAAGATGATTTTTCAGAAAACGGGCTCATCAATTGCCACGTTGATAAAGGTTGTTCTGTTATCGCGCAAACCTACCAAGGGTGGTAAGCCTGTAGTGGGTGAACGTAGGCTGATTATCTTGGCTAATGGACCATCACTCCGCAAGGTTTTGGATGAGGACACTGAGATCTTGAAGCAAAATGATCTCCTTACGGTAAATTTCATGCCGCTCACTCCCGATTTCTTTAACCTCAAGCCGAATATGCATGTGTTGGCCGACGGTTTATTCTTTGTAAAAGAGAAACAGGGGAATACGCAGGAATTATGGAGTGCTCTCGAGAAAGTGGATTGGAAGATGTCGCTCTGGATTCCGAAAGGGAAGGGGCGTGACGAGATAGCGACACTGCCTGAGTGCGTGGAGGTGAAATACTTCAATCTCACTCCCGCAGAAGGGTTTTCAGGACTGACACATAAGCTTTTCGACCTCGGGTTGGCTATGCCCCGGCCGCGTAATGTGCTCATTCCCTCTATCATGATCGGAATGCGGGAAGGTTATAACGAGATCTATCTATGTGGCGCAGACCACAGCTGGAGTCAGACGCTTTGGGTGGATGATAACAATTTGGTCGTGACAGTCCAGCCGCATTTCTATAAGGATAACGAAAAGGAACATAAGCGTGTGGAGAGCTTGTATAAGAATATTCATCTGCACGACATTTTCCGGAGTTTCTCTATAGCTTTCAAAAGTTATTGGGATATAGCTGAGTATGCTGAAAAACGGGGAGTGAAGATTGTTAATGCAACTCCCGGTTCCTATATAGATGCTTTCCCGCGAGGAGGACTGGAGTAAGGTATCATTGCTTGAAATGCAATCGCAGGCGGGCAAACATGTTGCCCGCCTGCAGTGTTTTAATAATAGATCTTTACAGATAATTCATTAAAGTTCACTATCAGAATCTTAAAAAATAAAATACTATGGAACTCTGGATAAACATATTTGGTTACGCAGCAGCAATCTGCATGGTTTGCGGTTATCTACCTCAGGCGTTACACACAATCCGTACTCGCGAAACGGACGGCATAGCACTCCCCACATTCCTATTACTTTTTTTAGGCTCCATTTTCTTTATTATCCAGGGTATTATGCTCAATAATATTCCACTCTGGATAACCAATTCAATCACAGCAGCCTGCTCAGCAATCGTTTTCATCATTAAGATGTATAACGATTATTTCAAAAAGAGGTCATAGGCTAAAGCTAAAAGTAATAGCCTCGAGTTTATCGCCCGGGCGAAGCTTCGCTTCTATCTCCACTCGCCACCATCGATAGGGGGTACGCCGTACTCCATGGATAATCGCAGAATGCGTGGCTGCCACCTGATGCCATTGCTCTCGATGATGTGAGCCGTAAATCTTCAAATTAATATCAGCGGGATTTCTACGTTCGAAAATTCCGTATAGAATCGCTGTGTGCAAATGTTTATCATCTTCCGGTAGACCTAAATCCAGTGGCTCCGACAGGAAATGAGTCCAATAAGTCTTATCGGTATTGTTGACCAATAGCGCCTCGTTGTCATTATCAGATGCATTTGATCCGGAACCTCCCTCCTTGTACTTCTCCGCACTCTTGAAATTTGCTAATAATGCCGATGAAATCGGTAGATTTTTAAAATCACCGGAAGGTGAAAGTTCAGAAAGTCGTAGACTACTGATCTTCCTGAAATCGTAATCTAAAAGTATGGAATCCTCGATTTCATCGGATGAAAACCGGTCATAGATCCAACATCTATGCTGTTCGGAATTGATATTGATAGTGGAAATACCATAAATCTCCGATTTCATCGAACGATATTCAGCTTCCTTCGTTGCATAGAGTTCGATTGATTCATATCCGGCATTCTGCAGTGCGATGATATCTGCCGTTCCTAAACGGTAGTATAATCCGGACGCAATATTTCGAATTTGTACGCGGGTGTAAAGACGGTTCCCTACAAAATAGTGGGTTAGAATAGGGAGTTGTGGCCCGTTCAGGTTTGGGTGCTCAACGGAAATGTTCCATAGTTGACTGCGTTTGCCATTACTGTCTACCGCGCACCAAGCAAACTTGCAAGGCATTCGGAAAAGATTGTGGTTTTGGGCAGCCTGATCGTAGTCGTTGAGAAGTGTGGAGATGGCATTTTTGATATTTTTAATCAGTGTATCGGATTCAGGTAGAGTCACTCCTTGGTAATCATTGCTAAACCAACCTTTCACTCGCGGCATATCCTCCTCCGGAATTGAGACCGATATTGTTTTTTCCGGATAACCGTTGATTGTGGTGTGCTGCCTGCCGTTTTCATCGATGACTATGGAAGCTGTTGTGGGTGTAAATCCCGCAACATACTCGCCGTTGAGCTGTAGTTGCAGACTGATTTCCGGTGTAGAGACTGAAACGTCAGGTGGCGTCGGGGTGAAGTCGGCTATAGGTGTCAGTTGAATCTGACTAAGGTAGATGCGTTTCTTTTTCATAAGCTATATAAATAAAAAATTGGTGCAAAGATATTTATCATATCTTTACACCAAATTATATCTGTTGACTTGTGCCTAAGCCGGCTTATTCAACTACGATGAGGAAGTGGTTCTTCTTACCTCTTTGCACATGGATATACTTACCGCCTAAAAGTGCGGTAGCGTCGATTGTGGCGTTCGGGTCGGTTAGCTTCTCCTTGTTTATGCTCAAACCGCCTCCCTGAATCATCTTGCGGGCTTCACCCTTAGAGGGGAATACATTGGTTTTTACAGCCAAGAAGTCCAATACCGGTATGCCGGCTTCCAATTCTGCTTTGGAAACATTGAAACGGGGAACACCATCGAAAATGTCGAGTAGCGTTTGTTCGTCGAGTGCTTTCAATGCCTCTCCTGCATTGTTGCTGAAGAGTATCTGAGATGCTTCCACCGCCGCCTGATAATCCTTTTCGCTATGAACCATTGTGGTAACTTCCTGTGCAAGTCGTTTCTGCAATGGACGTGCTCCCGGATTCTCAGCATGCTCCTTCACAAGAGCCTCTATCTCCTCTTTGGTGAGGAAGGTGAAGATCTTCAAGTACTTCTCTGCGTCAGCATCTGATACGTTGAGCCAGAACTGGTAGAATTTGTAGGGAGAGGTATATCGAGGATCGAGCCAGACATTACCACTCTCGGTCTTACCGAATTTTCCACCGTCAGCCTTGGTAATCAGCGGACAGGTCAATGCGTAGGCCTCTCCACCGAGTTTGCGGCGGATAAGTTCTGAACCGGTTGTGATATTACCCCATTGATCAGAACCACCCAATTGCAGTTTGCAGTTCTTGTTCTCGTAGAGGTGAAGGAAGTCAAAACCCTGAAGAAGCTGGTAGGTGAACTCTGTGAAGCTCAAACCGTCACGTGCCTCACCGTTGAGACGCTTCTGGACACTGTCTTTCGCCATCATGTAGTTGACCGTGATATGTTTTCCGATTTCGCGAGCGAAATCAAGGAAAGTTACATCTTTGGTCCAGTCGTAGTTGTTGACCATCTCTGCGCGATTTGGAGCGTCTGAATCAAAATCCAGGAACTTGGAGAGCTGGGCTTTGATAGCTTCCTGATTATGGCGAAGAGTCGCCTCATCAAGAAGATTTCTTTCAGCGGATTTTCCTGAAGGGTCTCCGATCATACCGGTCGCGCCTCCGACAAGGGCGAGCGGTTTGTGACCACAACGTTGAAAATGACGAAGCATCATCACTCCGCAAAGGTGACCGATGTGGAGGGAGTCTGCGGTCGGGTCTATACCGAGGTATGCGGTAGTCATCTCTTTAGCAAGTTGCTCCTCGGTGCCCGGCATCATGGTGTGGATCATGCCGCGCCATGTTAATTCTTCAATGAAATTCATATGTTTTGTTGTTTGGTTTTAGGCTTTAGGCTTTAGGTATTAGGCTCAAGGTCTTTATGTCTAACGCCTAAAACCTAAAACCTAAAGCCTCCAATTATTTTCTCAGTAGGTATAGCATTATTGTCTCTCCTACGACTTTGAGAGTCTCGCGGTCGATATTCTCCAAGTTGTCCGTCGAGGTGTGCCAATGCGGATTGAATCCGTTGTTGGGATGGTATTCAATAATATCTACGGCAGGAATCCCTGCTTTGATAAATTCCACATGGTCATCAGTAACAGCACTACCAATACTCGCGGGGAAGCGGTTGGCGTGACCGAGTTGTGCGGCGGATTGCCAAATTCTTGCGGTTAAATCGGGAGAATTCTGTTGTGAGAAGTATTCTATAGGGAAAGTGGCATCTCTGCCTCCAACCATATCCGCCACTATTACTTCCGACGGAGAATATCCCGGTTTAATCGGATTATTGACGAAATAGCGAGCACCCATAGCCCACGATTCGTCATTGTTGTCTGTGCCCCAATCCTCAGCATCTACAAAAAGTATATCGACCCCGGCTTTGGAATTATTGAGGGAGAGTTGGCGGGCTATTTCAAGCAGGACGGCAACGCCGCTGGCACCGTCATTGGCACCATCCACCGGTAGCTTCTGCTTCTCCGGATCAGGATCCTGGTCTGCCCAAGGGCGGCAGTCGTAGTGAGCTACGAGGAGAGTGCGGTCGGTAGCCTCCGGATTAAATTGCCCGAAAATATTGCGTGCGTTAAGAATGGTGCCATCAAAAGCTTTCAGTTGCGCACGCTGTTCGATTACTTCCGCCCCGTGACGCTTCAGTTCCGAGCTAAGAAGGTCAGCTGTCAGTTGGTGAGGGATAGTATTCGGTACACGCGGACCGAAAGCTACCTGTCGGGCAAGATAGAAGAATGCGGAATCGGCATTGAATAGTTGTGCTTTCTCCACCTCCGGTATCTCCGTGGCGATAGTCGAAGAATCGGAATCCCCCGTTCCACCGATATTTTTTCCACCTTTTGCACCACAAGCAGTGAATACAAATGCGGTCGTTAATATTAAAGTCAGAATACGCATAGCGCAAAATTACTCATAAACTTCCGATTTTCTAAATTTTTAAATTAAATTTGCTTCCAAAAGTATAAATCAAATGCGTATATTACCCAACTCGACGTTTGAATATGAGCTTTTATAAGAAATACATATTAGCCGGTAAAAGTATTCCGCTCTGGTTTTATATCCGGACGTGGGGTGGTAATCTTTTACCGAGATCTTTCTGGAATTGGCGGCGTCGACAACTCACCCGCAATTGGGAGAGTAGGGATGATGCTGACTATATACGCACGAGACGGGATATATATTGTCGTTTGAATGAAACTGTCAAGTTGCCGGATGAAAAAGTGGTAAACTTGGGCGATGTGAATGAACGTAACTTCCAGAGCCGATATGGATTAGATGCGTTCAGCGTGCTTAAATATTTTCCGAAGCAAGAAAAGGTGATTTTCTGCGACGGGGATGTATGGGAGAATCCGGTGTATCCGAGTCTGATAAAGTGCAGGCGATTGAATGGAGAGAATGAGAACAATGCTGTTATATTGAATCTTGATTCTATTCGGCATTGGCTTGATCCAAAAGATAACATCCCTTTTAAAAATAAAGTGCCCAAACTATTTTTCAGGGGAGATATTTACAACAAGCCAACAAGAATTAAATTCTTCGAGCAGTGGGCTGATAATCCACTATTTGATTTAGGGGACACCACACGCAGTCATCCCTCAAAATGGCATGCTGATTTTGTGACAATCCCTGATCATTTTAATTATCAGTTTATTTTGGCTCTTGAAGGATTTGATATGGCTTCATCCCTACAGTGGATCATGGCATCAAATTGTGTCCCGGTCATGCCGAAGCCGACGGTGGAGGGCTGGTTGATGCATTCCCGGCTCCAGCCGGGTGTACACTATATAGAGATTGCTCCGGATTTCTCAGATGCTGGTGAGAAGATTGATTACTATGTCCAGCACCCGGAGGAGGCTGAAAAAATAGCGATGGAATCGAAGAAATGGGCACAACAATTCCGCAATAAAAAACGCGAAAAACTGATCTCAATTTTGGTAGTTGAGAAGTATCTGAAGTTTTCTAAGCAGTGAGCCGATGGATGTAAGTATTATTATTGTCAACTATCATACGGAGTCGCTGATCAAAGAGGCTGTAAAGTCATTAGTAGAGAAAACCTCCGGGCTAAGCTATGAGGTAATAATAGTTGATTCAGCTCCTAAGGGTGGATTTGGCAAAGAGATCTCTTCATGGGGTTTAGCAGTGGGCATAAAATATGTGGCTATGGCTGAAAACCAAGGATTCGGAGCGGCTAATAATGAGGGATTCAAGTATTCTACAGGTAAGTATCTTTTCTGCCTGAATCCCGATACACTGCTTGTCAACAATGCGGTCAAGATTCTTTTTGATTATATGGAATCTCATCCTGACTGCGGAGCAGCGGGTGGTAATTTATATCATGAGAATATGCGTGGAGCGCTCTCATTCAGGCGCATCCTGCCTGGTTCCCTATTGGAATTCAGTGAAAGGCACCATCTGCATCCGGAACGCCTTCTCTTCGGCAGAAATACCCGCTTCAATCATACCAATCATCCAATAAAAGTTGGTTATATTACCGGAGCAGATCTGATGCTTCGTGCTGATCTGATTGGAGAAATAGGAGGATTTGCCCCGGAATTCTTCATGTATTTCGAAGAGACGGACTTGTGTTGCAGAATTCACCGAGCAGGGTATCGGGTGATTTCTGTTCCACAAGCAAAGATCATTCATCTTGAAGGGAAAAGTATGAGTGAGGATGGTATCAATCCTCGAAAATACAAATATTATGCAGACAGCAGGGTTGAGTATTACAAAAGGAATGTGAAACTTTCAGAAGCTGTCAAGGCATATAAGTTGCATTTGAAAAGTATCTGTAAAGATCTCAATAAGGAGGGTCAGAGAGGGGAAATCGCAAAGGTCCATTATCAATACACACTTGAGGCCTTGAAGCGTTATCCTGAACTAAAAGAGGCGTTGCGTCACTTTTTGGAGCGTAACCGCGATAGGAGGTAAGTCGGGAGTAGATGAAGGATAGAGGGGAATCCTTTTACTATCCCATCCACTTCTCTGATTACTTTCATGTTGTCAGCCAAACCTTTGGCACGATTTGTAGTTGAAATGCCGGTTGTGTCGAAGCGAGCCACAGGAATGTTCACATGCGCGAAACTCTTCCCGGTTGCAGCCAAGGTTTTGAAGAATTTGAAATCCGCAGAATAGCGGTGAGATATGTCGAAAGGGGTCTCTAAAAGAAGTCTGCGTCGGCACATCACGCTTTGGTGACAGAATGCCAGACGATGACCTTTCAATTCATCGGTGGCTACTTTCAACACTTCCGAGCCATCTGAATTACAGCGGATCACGTCGCCGTAAATGACATCTGCTTCCGGGTGATTATCAGCAAAATTCATAAGGGTAGCAACAGTCTCCGGAGAAGCAAAAGAATCACCTGCATTCATAAAAAGAATCCACTCTCCCGATGAGAGACGCGCTCCTTTGTTCATGGCATCATAAATCCCCTTATCCGGTTCTGAGACCCATTTGTTCACGACAGATGAATTACTGACGATGTCGATACTTTCATCATCTGAGGCACCATCTATGACTAAATATTCTAAATCAGGATAAGTCTGTTTCGCAACATTCTCCATTGTGTGCTTTAACAGCGGAGCTGCGTTTCGGGTGACGGTCACTATGCTGATTTTATCCATGATATTCTATAAGTTTAGTTTGCGGTCTGATCAATAGCTTTGCGATAGGTCTCGGCAGTTTTCTCCCCTGTAACCTCCCATGAAAAACGTTTCAGTTCCTCCCTTCCGGCAGCAATCTTCATCTTCCTGAAATTGGAATCGTTTAGTGTCAACTGTATCTTTTCAGATAACTCATCCGGGTCCTCAGGATTGAAATATATCCCACCCTTCCCTGCAATTTCAGGTAGACAACTCGCGTCGCTTACTATCACCGGACAATTTGCAGCAAAAGCCTCTAAAATAGGCATTCCAAACCCCTCCATCTTTGAAGGGAGCACGAAGCATTCTGCATTGGCATAGAGTGCCCCAAGATCTCGGGTAGGAATAAAGTGAGAATGACAGCGGGAGGATAGGTCAAGCTCGGCAATGTGAGCTCTTTCAGATTTGCTGAAATCTCTGCCGGTGCATATTAACTGCAGATCTTTATCTTTTTGAGCAATTAGGGAAAACGCTTGTAGAAGAGTTTCGAAATTTTTATAGCCACCACGATGTCCAATAAAAAGGATATAGCGTTCAGGGAGAAAGGGTAGAGGGGTAGGATCTCCTTTGAGAGGTGTAAAACCGTGGTAGATCACATCTATCTTGGATTCATCTATATCGTAGAATTCAAGGATAGAGCGTTTGGTGGCCTCACTGATAGCAATGACCCGGTCGGCAGCCATAGTGGTCTTGCGCATATTCTCAATGATCTCAGGTGTGTGTTTACCCGGATTCAGTCCATAATGATAGATCATGTCGTGAACTGTCATGACAACAGGCGATTTTACCTTATCGATGAAGTATGGACAGAAGCCCGTAGGATGAAAAACATCGTAGGCCCCTTTGCTGAGTGCACGGCGGTCGGAGAAACCGTTGATGAAGTAATACAACTTACGGTGCTCCGGGAAATGTCGTAATGGAATTGTGCGTGGAGCATTCTTCAGCAGCGGAAGATAATCATTCTCACTCGCAATCAGTGATAATTCAGGATTAACATCCGGTGGGAGATGGTTGATCAGTTCAACGTAATACCGCGAAATTCCCCCGAATGTTTGTTCTGAAAAGATATGACTGTCGTATAATACCCTCATGGTGTAAAATTAGTAAAAATAAGTAAGTTTGAGAAATTACACAGAGCAAATATCCGAAAGTTTGAATACTAATATGACTTCAGCGTAGATAAAAATCTAAGCTAATTAATGATTAATAGAGCAATTGAAGAAAACAGAAAGGAAGATATAAACCATAAAAGGATGATAGACAGAAGTCTATCATCCTTTTATGGTTTATATCGCTATGCTATTAGCCGACTGAGGCACCGGGAGCAACCGGACCTGTAGGACCGATCACAACCAATTTGCCGTCGTTGTTGACTGCGGAGAGAATCATACCTTGTGATTCTATACCCATCATCTTGCGCGGTTCGAAGTTGGCTATGAAGCAGATCTCTTTACCGACCAATACACTCGGATCTTCGTATGAGAGAGCAATACCGCTGAGGATCGTGCGCTTCTCCATTCCGTCTTCAATTAGGAATTGAAGCAGCTTTTTTGATTTCTTAACGTTCGTGCACTCCAAAACTTTACCCACGCGGATATCAACCTTCTCGAAATCTTCGAATGAGCATGTGGGTTTAACAGGCTCCTGCTTCCAAGCCAACGCCTCGTTAGCTTTCTTGGTGTCGAGAAGTTTCTGCACCTGAGCCTCGATCGGAGCATCTTCAATCTTCTCGAACAGTAGATGGGGTGTAGCAATCTCAGCACCATCTGCAAGAAGATCGAACTTGCCGAGCATATCCCACTTCATCTCCTTGATACCGAGCATCTCACAGAGATCAGCGCTCATGAAGGGGGTGAAAGGCTCAAATGCCACTGCAAGGTTCGCACAGATCTGGAGAGCAAGGTTAAGGATTGTCTTAACTCGTTCCGGATCAGTCTTCCAGAGTTTCCAAGGCTCAGTGTCAGCAAGATACTTATTTCCTGCGCGTGCAATACTCATTGCATCCTTGAGTGCTTCGCGGAATTTGAAGTTGTCTAAATTATCACCTAATGCTTTTACAGCCTCTTCAATTTCCTTGATTACGTCGAGATCGATCTGCTGTAATTCACCGCGAGTCGGCACTTTACCCTCGAAATACTTATGGTCGAGTACCATAGCTCGATTCACGAAATTGCCGAGGATAGCAACCAACTCAGAGTTGTTGCGTGCCTGAAAGTCTTTCCATGTGAAGTTATTATCCTTGGTCTCAGGCGCATTGGCGGTAAGGACATAGCGGAGCACATCCTGTTTACCGGGGAAATCCTGCAGATATTCATGCAACCACACCGCCCAGTTGCGGGAAGTTGAGATCTTGTCATCCTCCAAGTTCAGGAATTCGTTAGCTGGGACATTATCCGGGAGATTATAGCTCCCTTCAGCCATAAGCATGGCGGGGAACACTATGCAGTGGAACACGATATTATCCTTGCCGATGAAGTGAAGCATACGTGTTTCCGGATCTTTCCACCATTTGGTGTAATCATCTCCGACGAGGTCTATTGTATTGGAGATATATCCGATAGGTGCATCAAACCATACGTAAAGCACTTTGCCGTCCGCACCCTCTACCGGCACTGGAATACCCCAGTCGAGGTCGCGGCTTACGGCGCGTGGCTGCAGGCCCATGTCGAGCCATGATTTGCACTGTCCGTATACATTCGGTTTCCACTCCTTATGCTCCTCAAGAATCCATTTTTCCAATGCTCCTTGCCACTTGTCGAGGGGAAGATACCAGTGGGAGGTCTCTTTAAGAACAGGTGCATTTCCTGTAATGGCGGATTTGGGATCAATGAGGTCGGTAGCATTTAGAGAGGTACCGCACGCTTCGCACTGGTCACCGTAGGCGTTCGGATTACCGCAATGAGGACAAGTACCGGTCACATAGCGGTCTGCAAGGAACTGACCTGCCTCCTCGTCATAAAGCTGCATGGATGTCTTCTCAATAAATTCACCCTTGTCGTAAAGCTTGCGGAAGAAATCTGAGGCAGTCTTGCGATGTGTCTCTGAGGTGGTGCGACCATATACATCGAAGGAGATACCGAGACCTGCAAATGAATCCTTGATAATATTGTGATAACGGTCAACAATATCCTGTGGGGTCACACCCTCTTTCTTGGCTTTTATAGTGATAGGCACACCATGCTCGTCGCTACCGCCGATCATAAGTACCTCTTCACCTTTAAGGCGAAGGTAACGTGCATAGATATCAGCGGGAACATATACTCCGGCAAGGTGACCGATATGCACCGGACCGTTGGCATAGGGGAGAGCGGTAGTGATTAGTGTGCGTTTGAAATTCTTCATATTATTTATCCAATTTTTAATAGATAATTACAGCTGCAAAATTAATAAAAAATAGGAAGTAGTGTATACTCGAAAATCAATTATTTATGCTTCGGGTGCAGTCGTAGCGGGAAATAAGTCTTATTCCTCTTCCGCCTTCTGTGGGAGGGCATAAGCACCGAGAGTAGGTTGTCCATCAGGACTAACCATCAATCTATTTACACCATCCATGTCCGTGCTGGCAGCAGGAGTGAGTAGCGATGTATCTCCCATACCTATGACCGGAGAGTCCGTCTGAACATGATAATTAAAGTAGTAATCCGAACGAACTGTCATGAATAGAGGGTCCGTATCCCAAAGACAGTTTATGAAATTATCGTCATTATCACCTTCTGACTTGAATGAGCAGTTCCGGAAGAATACATCTGTTCCGGTGAAATCACCCTTATTAATGTCTTCGGTATTCATATCCTTGGGTAGACCGTAGATTATGCTGTTGTCAAACCTGCCGATAAGCATCGGTACGCCTGAAGCATCCGCATCCTCCTGAAGCACATTGTGCATCGTTACAATAGGACTCGTGATTGCAGAGAAGAGATAGTAGTTGGAAAAGGTACACTGCAGGAACTCCGCTTTGCCTGAGGATATCTCTACCACTGCGTTTGATGCCTCGCTGAAGCATACTCCGGTAGCCTGAATATATGAGTTGTAGGCTGTGAGTACATTCCGCTGTGAGTTATGAAGCCAGCTGTTGACCAACGTCAGTTTTGGTGTGGTGATATTATATGCGCATGAATCCAAAATCAGGCCCTCTTTGGTAGAGCGCATATCGACATATTCCATTCGGTTTGAGTAGGATTCCGGTGCAATCCGCACCCCTTTCCATTGTCCGGCGAGAATATCGTAGCTGATGTCAGGTAGAACATCGTCAAGACGGTCGCCGCGGAGATTAATCATCTTCTCAGGCGTACCTACAGCCTCAATCCTACCGTGCACAATCAGTGAGGCATCTTCATGGAAGAGTAGGTTTACTCCCGGGTCTATACGCAACACGCCGGTTGGCTCAATCACGAGTGAATCGAAGACAATGTAGGGCATCTGCGCTGTGAGATGCAGTTCGTCAGCCACACGTTTGTTACGGAAACGGACCACGTTCTGTCCGTAAGCTTCGAGCAGGACGGATTGCGGGACTCCGTTGGTGACGAATTCCAATTCATCCTCCACTCTTGACGGCTTAATATCAGTGGTTTCCGGTATCAGGCACTCGATGAAAATATAGATGGAATCCTCTCTCCAGATCTCTACATCGTGAAACTCTCGTGCACTGACACCATCTACATTGATCCGAAAGTTGGAGTCGGGGTTCTTGAGTCGAATGGAGGAGATCACCACACCCTTTTTCGCGCGGTTCGCAACTACAAGGCGTGCTGTGGGAGTACCCGCGCCGGTAAAGACGGTATCAAAGTTCACCGTGTCGCATGAAAAGGTAAGAATATCTGAGGGAGAAGTGGATATGTCGTCGGAGATGCATGAGGTGGAAAAAAAAACCGCCACACCCAATATTGTCAAGATAAAAAAGATGAAAGTTCTCATATATGAAAAAACGTTTTTGCGACGTTGTTAGTATATGAAATATATGTTGATTGCCGGTGAGGCATCCGGCGACCTGCACGCGTCAGGTCTGATAAAATCAATCAAAGCGGAGGATCCGGAGGCTGAATTCCGATTCTTGGGCGGTGATCTGATGGCTAAAGAGGCACAGGTAGAACCTGTGTTACACTATAGGAACATGAATGTGATGGGTTTCAGCGAAGTGATTCGTAAACTGCCTGTCATCATGCGCAATTTCCGTATTGCAAAACAGGAGTTGCAGAATTATCGTCCTGACGCATTGATTCTTGTGGATTATCCGGGATTTAATCTTAAGATGGCGAAGTTTGCGCGTAAGTTGGGTATTCCCGTTCACTATTTCATCTCTCCGAAAGTGTGGGCTTGGAAGGAGTTTCGCGTGAAAACCATTAAGAAATATGTCAATAAGATGTATTCCATTCTCCCCTTTGAGGTAGCATTCTATAAGAAACATGGCTATACTGTGGAGTATGTCGGAAATCCATCTGTTCAGGAGATTGCATATAGTTTGGGTCATATCCCACCCAAAAAGCACTTTATGGAACGTCAGGGAATCACGGATCCCCGTCCGATAATAGCACTTTTGCCTGGCTCACGTCATGGTGAGATTCGAAACAATCTCCCGCTGATGCTTGCGGCTGCCAAACGTTTCCCGGATTGCCAGTATGTAGTTGGTGGCGCCCCCTCGGTACCGGAGAAATTCTACCGGGAAGTCGCACAGGATCCGGGACTGAAGGTTGCGTTCGGTTGTACCCACACACTGCTGAAATATTCTCAGGCAGCAATTGTGACGTCCGGTACCGCTACTTTGGAGACAGCCTTGATCGGTACGCCTCAGGTGGTGGTTTATCGTGCCAACGGCATGAAAGTTTCATATAAGATAATGGAGAAACTTCTGAAGGTCAGATATGTTTCGCTTCCAAATCTAATCGTTGACAATAGCGTGGTTCCGGAATTGCTTGTGCACAATTGCACGGTAGATAACATTGCTCGCGAGTTGGGACCATTGCTCCAACCATCGCCGAAGCGCGATTGGCAGTTAGCCGGTTACCGAAATATGAACCGCAAGCTCGGAACCTATGTGGCATCTGAATATGCGGCAGAACTAATTGTTGATTATACAAAGAAACAATCGAATAAATAGAAATTATTAAGAAAATGTGCTAAAACTCTAAGTTTTAGCACATTCCATTTCTATAATCCACTGATTATCTATAATATCCTGATTTTGGCTTCTTTGACTAAGGTTACGTTGACTGAAAGCGTGCGGGTAGTGGCATTGTAGCTCCATTTACCACCTTCTACTTCCGACGGTTTCTTAACGTTGATGACCTCTAAGGTAATCTCTCTGCTTTGAGGCATCCCGGGGTATTCGCCCTCCGCGTTGATACTGATTACCTGCATTGCTCCCTCGCGATATGCCCTGAAGTGGATCAGCTGATATTCGTTGCGAGCCAAAGACTCAGGACTCTTGCGGTCATCGTCAAACATTGTATACTCCGAACTCTCTACAGCCGGGAAATATTTAACCGTCAGTTTTGCCGGATCATATTCAGAGGTATTCTCAATCTTTCCGGCATATTGAGGTATAAAGCTACCTGCTTTGACGAAAAGTGGAATCTCGCCAAGTGGAGCGGCTACTGTTGCTGTGGTGCCACCCTTGTAGCGGAGAGTCGGTTTATACCAATTGATCCATTCACCCTGAGGGAAGAGAACGGAACGGCTCCTTGTCTTGGCTGTAGTTACGGGAGCTACCAGTACATTATCGCCCCATAGATACTCATTCTGCACGTCGGCAAGGCCCGATTTATTGTACGGGATATCAAAATTCAAAGGTCTCGCCAATGGATAACCGTAGCGTGCATTCTCATAAGCTAAGGTGTAGTTGTAGGGTAGCCATTCATAGCGCATGCGGATCAGACGCTGTGTGAGTTTCTGCTGAGCGGGATAGTGGTATGGCTCTGGTTGCATCTGTGCATGGGTACGGAGCACCGGTGAGAATACCCCGGATTCCAACCAACGAACATATAACTCAGGTATATAAGGATTCTCAGGATCAACGGCGAATCCACCTATGTCGGAGCCCATGTAACCCAAACCCGACAGACCGGCATTCAGCATGAGATTCACTTGTGGCTGAAGACCACCCCAGGAACGAGAAACGTCTGTTGTCCAAGGAAACACGGCATATCTCTGGAGCCCGGTAGTGCCTCCGCGCATCATCAGCATAGGTCGCATCTCCGGGAAATCCTTACGTAATCCCTCATAAATGAGGCGAGACCATTCGTTACCATATACATTATGATACTGTGTTGCTGTCTCCCCGTTTGCATGAACGATTGTCTCCGGATGCACTTCGGGTTCTCCAAGATCTCCCCACCAACCGGACAATCCTTCGGCAGTAAGCGGTTTTAGTCGGTTCCATAGCCACTCGCGAGTATCAGGGTTGGCGATATCAAACATGCCGGCTTCACCTACCCAAGTTGTTACGTCGTTGGTGTTACCGTTAGCGTCATGTGTGAGCAATCCTTTGGAATTAAGAAGATTATAATTATCTATTGCTCCAATCTTGTTGATATATGGCTGCGAAATCAACACTGTGTGAACCCCCATAGCGTTTAAGGAGTCGAGCATACCTTTGTGGTCCGGGAACTGCTGTTTATTCCATTCCAAACGCCCCATATCAGTTTCCTTGCCGTACCAATAGAGGTCGAATACGATACCGTCCAACGGATAGTCGCGCTGTTTGAGCGAATCGACAACTCCTAATGCTTCATCCTGAGTGTGATAACCATATTTGGATGTTATGTATCCCAAGGTCCAGAGGGGAGGAAGCGGTTGACGGCCGGAGAGCTCAGTGAAACGGGAGGTCGCACCTTTCAGGTTGCCGTCGCCATTGATGAAATAGTAGGAGAGCAGTTTGGGAGTCTCTGAAGAATAGGTGATGGAATCCTTCCCGACAACCATCTCCGCTTTATTGTAATCATCCATCAGTATACCGTATCCTCTGTCCGAAACTAAATATGGCATGGTTATACCCATCTGCGAAATCCTCGGGTCTCCGGCGGTATAGCCATAGTTCTGGCGATTATACATGCCGAGAGTATCGCCATTAAGCTTTAGCGAATGTCCTCTCTCTCCGGCGCCATAAAAGTTATGCCCGGGCATGGGTATGAAAGAGGATGTCTTTGTAGGGCCTGAATTAGATATTCCGCTCCCCTCCTTCAGTAGCGGTTCGCCATCGGCATTCTCGAAAGATACTTCTCCTGTAGCGCGGTTAACCCTCACGATGGTGGTGGGAGACTGTAGTGTAAACTCTGTCGGAGTAAGGTATGTTGCGATTGAGTCAGGGGTAGCGGGAAGTTGCGTAGCCTGGGTTCGTGGCGCGAGAAGATCTCCGGTGCCTTGCGGTAGAGTGTAGACACGGAAGATGTCGCTGTTGATAGGCTGCACGGCAACTGTCTTTAGCGGAGTGTGGAGGAAGTATATTCCATCCTTTTCTGCAAGTGCTGCCGTTGAACCGTTATCAAAAGCCGCAGCCGTTGCTCCGCAAAGCAGAACAACGGCTGAGTATGTTGCTAATCTTTTCATTCTAAATAAATTTTGAATTCAAGATTGTAATTGGGTTATACTATAAATTTTAAGAAACGGGCTTAAAGCTCGATATCCTCATTCTCGATCACATGCCAAGGCAGACCGGAAGCGGCAAGTTTCTCAAGGAATGGATCCGGATCAAATTCCTCCACATTGTGAACGCCAGGCATTACCCATTTACCGGTGAGGAACATGTATGCACCAACCATTGCCGGTACGCCGGTAGTGTAGCTGACAGCCTGTGCACCGGTCTCTTTATATGCTTCCTGGTGTGAGCAGTTGTTGTAAATGTAATAGGTTGATTCCTTACCCTCTTTGTCGAGACCTTTGATGCGGCAACCGATTGAGGTTTCGCCGGTGTAGTTCTCTCCAAGTGAACCGGGATCAGGCAACACGGCTTTAAGGAACTGAATAGGAATAATCTCCTGACCGTTGTACATCACCGGGTCGATTCTCGCCATACCTATATCCTGAATCACACGCAGGTGTGTTAGGTATTCCTGACCGAAAGTCATCCAGAAACGTGCACGACGGATAGAAGGGAAGTTCTGAACAAGACTCTCCAATTCTTCGTGATAGAGCAGGTAGGATTCGCGTTCACCAATGTTTGGATAAGTCAGAGGTCTGTGAATCTCAAGATTCTCAGTCTCTACCCATTTACCATCTTCCCAATATTTACCTTTCTGAGTGATTTCGCGGATATTGATTTCCGGGTTGAAGTTGGTTGCGAATGCTTTGCCATGATTACCGGCATTGCAGTCAACAATGTCGAGATATCTCATTTCTGAGAAGTGGTGTTTTGCAGCGTAAGCCACGAAAACTGCTGATACTCCCGGGTCAAAACCGCAACCGAGGATGGCAGTCAGTCCGGCATCCTCAAAACGTTTGCGGTATGCCCATTGCCAGGAATATTCGAAATGTGCCTCATCTTTTGGCTCGTAGTTGGCTGTGTCAAGGTAGTTTACTCCGCACTGGAGGCAGGCCTCCATGATTGTGAGATCCTGATAGGGGAGTGCAACATTGATACAGATGTCGGGTTTGTGGCGGTTGAAAAGTTCAACCAACTGCTCAACTGAATCAGCATCAACCTGATCTGTTACGATGTTAGACTTTCCAATCTCCTTTGCAATGCGGTCGCATTTTGATTTTGTGCGGGAAGCCAAAACAATTTCATTGAAGACTTCCGGATTCTGCGCACACTTGTGAGCAACCACGGTTCCGACACCGCCCGCTCCGATAATTAGTACTTTACCCATTTCTTATATATGTTTTATTTATTTTCTTAAAGTCCATATTGGCAGCTCTCTATCTTATCAATGGTGAGCAACCGGTGCAAATATAATCAAAATATTACACTTCTTTGAGTCTAAAGATGTGAAAAATGGATTTGAATGATTAAATTCGCGTAGTGAAAAGTTACCCTGACCCTCTGAAATTTCAAGAAGTGGTTTGGGATCTGTTTTGAAAACATACTTAGATGAAAATAAATATCAATTCAGTTGAGGAGCTGCCCCGTGCCGCCAAGGAATTTGCGCAGGCTATGGGAAATAGAAAACATTTCGCCTTCGATGGACCAATGGGTACCGGGAAGACCACCTTTATTGCTGCATTATGCAAAGAACTCGGGTGCGTGGATGAGGCTTCGAGCCCTACGTTCAGTATTGTGAACGAGTATGAGGTAAGCGATGGAAAACCTGTCTATCATTTTGATTTTTATCGTATAGAATCCGAAGCCGAACTTCTGGACATGGGTGTGGAGGATTATTGGTATAATGACTCCGTGTGCCTGATCGAGTGGCATGAAATGGCGGAGGGGTATCTTCCGGAAGACTTGGTGGTTGTCAAGATTTATGAAAATGAGGATTCATCCCGAACCATAGAATTCGATGAAGATAGTCTGGATTGAAGAGACAAGCTCAACTAACAGTGAGGTTGTAAAATATGACGGATATCTCCCCGAAGGGGTGATTCTTTCAGCTCGCAGGCAGCTCGCAGGTAGAGGCCAGAAGGGAAACTCATGGGAAGCGGAACCATACAAGAATCTCTCTTTCTCGGCTATGTGGCGCCCTGAGAATTTTGAGGCGATAGACCAGTTTGCAATCAGCGAGTCAGTGGCACTGAGCGTGGTCGACCTGTTGGCAACCCTCAGTATCTCTGCCAAGGTGAAATGGCCCAACGATATCTATGTTGGGGATAAGAAGATATGCGGGATTTTAATTGAGCACTCCATTATGGGTCGAGAGATATCGCGTACAATTGCCGGCGTGGGTATAAATGTGAATCAGGTCAAGTTTCTGAGCGATGCTCCCAATCCTGTTTCTATCTTCAATCTCACCGGTCGCGAATATGAAACGGATGCTCTCCTTAGGGAGTTCGAAATGATATTAAATGGTAACCTTGACAAAGTATCATCGGCAGCTGGCAGGGATGAGATGCACCATCGTTTTTGCAAAGAGATGTGGCGCTTCGACGGAGAGCAATATCCCTTTAAGTATAAAGCCAAGGGGGAGGTTTATCAAGGTGAGATTGTAGGTGTGGATAAGATAGGAATGCTGAATGTGAGGAATATCCGGACGGGAGAAACTTCAAAATATGCCTTCAAGGAGGTGGAATTCATTTTGTAGAGGAATGGAAATTTCTTAATTTTGCGAAGTAATCAGGAATTGAGATGAAAAAATTATCAGCAAAAACAGTGTTGAGCTATCTGGTGAAATGGCTTCTTCCACTGGCACTGACTGTACTTTTGGTCACTTACATGTTTAAGAAGGTGAATTTCTCCGAGATGATGGAGATTCTTAAACATGGTGTGGACTATTGGTGGATACTCTGCGCTATGGGTATCAGTGTGTTCTCTCATGTGTTGCGTGCCCTAAGATGGAGAATACAGCTGAGAAGCCTAAATATCAATGCTCCGTTGATGGCACTCTGTTGCTCTATATTCGGATGCTACGCCCTAAATTTGGTGTTCCCGCGCTTGGGAGAAGTGTGGCGTTGCACATATATCGCCGGCAGAGAGAAGGCCCCCTTCACCAAAGTGCTTGGATCTATGGTGGCTGACCGTCTTAGCGACACTCTATGCGTGCTGATGCTGCTTATTCTTACCTTTATCGTAGCGGCTCCCGCTATCAATTCCTTCCTAACCAAGTATCCGGTCGGACAGGGTATCGTTGACATGGCTTCCAATCCCTGGTTTTGGATAGCGCTTGTTGGAGGAGCGATTCTTATATGGCTTATACTTCATTTCGCAGGTGATTTCGGTCCGGTGAAGAAAGTGAAGGACTGGGGCCGAGACACTTGGCAAGGCTTTGCCGTTGTGACCAAGATGAAAGGTAAGTGGGCATTCCTCTTCTATTCATTAGCTATTTGGGGGTGCTACTACTTCCAGCTTTATGTGGCGTTCTTCGCTTTCCCGTTTACCAAAGAACTGTGTACACAACCGTCGCTCGCTTTCGGATTGACACCATGCTTGGTAGCCTTTGTGTTGAGCTCCATCGGTATGGCTGTTCCCTCTAACGGAGGATTGGGCCCTTGGAACATCGCGGTGATGTTCGGTTTGGCGATTTATGGTATCTCGGCTGCCGACGGTACGGCGTTCTCCATGCTGCAATGGTCGGGTCAGACCGTGATGCTCATTATACTCGGAATCTTCACGATGGCTTATATATCACTTGGAAAGCGTAAGGAGAGTGATAAGACAGTGAAGAAGGGATAGTTAAGTAATTTCGAAAATTTACGAAAGATGAATTTCAACGACGATAAAGAGGATTTCTTCGACAGGGAGATTGAGCATGTGGAGAAACCGGTCAAGGAGCCGGAACTTTCTCCGGATGATCCACGTTACTGGGAGCAGCCGGAGTCGGAATTCGAGCATCTCAAGCCTCTGACTCCCGTTTCGCATTTCAGTTGGAAGTGGGTAGCAGCGGGTGCTATAGTGGTTGTAGGAGTGATTCTCTTTGTCTATTTCAGATATTTCTCCCCCTATGTAGAGGAGGCTACCCAATATGGTTACGTGGAGCATATAGAGCGCCGGGGTACCCTATTCAAAACCTATGAGGGGGTATTGATTCCCTATAAGGAGATTAAAGACACCACGAGGGTGTATAAGCAGGATTTCCTGTTTTCGGCTGAACCGAAAACTGCAGTGACTCTCCATCAGATGCAACATGCCAATAAGCCGGTACGCGTAACCTATAAACGTTACCATGCTTCAGTTCCATGGCGTGGCGACAGTGAGATAATTGTGGAGCAGGTAGATTCGGTTGATCCAGTGATGATTCTTCCACCTGAATACCTCCCGGAGGTGAAATAAATTCATAATAAATTTTAAGTTAATTTTGTTAAATTCATTTATAAATAAGGTCTTAATTATTGCTCTGTCAGCGGTTTGTGGTTCATTGTCCGTTTGCGGTCAGTGCTCGGTGCGCGACTCAGTGCTTATCATAGGTCCGGCTACCAAGCAGATTGCGGACTATGCCTATGCAGATAACAATGGGATCGCCAAGATTGAGGCATCGGGGGCAACGGCTTTACAGTCAATCGGGGAGTATGCCTTTTTAGGTTGCAAGAATCTACGAGAGGTCAATTTCCCTGCAAGTCTCAAGACCTTAGGTGAGGGAGCTTTGCGTGAATGCTCCTCTTTGCAGCAGGTGAAATTGCCCGCTGGTGTTGAAGTTCTACCCAAAGCCGCTTTCGCGTGGTGTAGCTCTCTTCGGAGCGTCTCTCTACCCAAGACCCTAAAAGATATTGGGTCCTTAGCTTTTGCTTATTGCGGGAAGTTGAGTGATATAGCTCTTCCACAAAGTATTACTCACATAGGACTCAATGTGTTCTCGAAATGTGAGTCATTGGAGAGTATGGTGCTCCCGCGAAATCTGAAGGAGTTGGAGTCATACGTCTTTTCCGATTGCACCTCGTTGAAGTATGTCTGTTTGCCTGCCAACGGCAACCTGTTAGGGGAATTGATTTTTACCGGCTGTACGAATCTGCAGGTGATAGATGCACCCTCTACGGTCGTTCCCAAGTTTGATTGCGACAGTTTCCCGTTTGATCCTGACGATACGGCAGCTTATTCACGATGCATTCTTCGTGTCCCCGAAACGAGCGTACGCGCCTATCTCCGCGCGCATGGCTGGGAGCTCTTCCGCCAGATCGACATCCTTCTTCCCACAGAATACTAACTTTAATTCACAATGCACAATTTAGATTCCATTGAGAATTAAGCATTGAGAATTAAGCATTGAGAATTGTGCATTATGCATTGTGAATTGTGCATTATGCATTATTAATTATGCATTATGAATTGTGCATTGTGCATTATGCATTGTGAACTGTGCATTATTATTAATTGTGCATTATGAATTATGCATTGAGAATTATGAATTGTGCATTAAGCATTAAGCATTAATATGGACTCTCTCGGGGTGCCATTTGTCTATTGAAACCCCACTCTTTGCCGGGTGTCCCACTGGAATAAGATTGAAAGGAACCACATTGTCAGGAATATTCAAGATCTTCTTGACTGGCTCAATTCTCTCTTCATGAGGATAAAGGCATGTCCAAACTGCTCCCAAACCGAGCGCATTCGCTGCCAAAAGAATATTCTCCGAAGCTGCCGAGCAATCCTGCTCCCAGAGATTATTGTCAGCACCCTCTAAAAATCTCTTCTTGTTTCCACATACAATTATCGCCATCGGAGCCTTTGCTGCCATTTTCGCAAATGGAAGGGCGTCGGCAAGCTTGGCAAGAAGGTCCTTGTCGTTGACCACGATGAATTCCCAGGGCTGCTTGTTCACTCCGCTTGGAGCTGCCATTGCCGCATGTAGAAGTGCTGAAACCTGTTCATCGGAAACAGGCATATCAAGATATTGTCTTACGCTGTGTCGCGTCATAATATTGGCAAATGCCTCATTAGCCATCATGTCGGCCGAAACTTTATCTGTTATTTCCATACTGTTATTTAATTAAACATAAGTAAGTTTGAAAAATAGCCATTAGCAATTAAGCCTTAATATATTGATAATATAAACTAATTTTGAAAACTTACTAATTATCTTATCTAAATACTAAACAATCCTCCGCTTATTTTTTCACTTAAACAGTTTCTAAAATTATCTATATTATAAATCTTTTAAATCCGCGAAATCTGTGATTACACCATTATTCCACACTATACAACGGCAAAATGTTTGATTATTTGCCATTATATAGTTGTCTCAAAAATAATCTCAAGTAGATTATGGAAAGTTTGATGAAAAATATTGACAAAAATTGTCGTGAATTTGTCAGATTGATTTTAAATGATTAAAATTGTAGAAATCCATAAAATTTGAATCATGATTAAATTTATAGAAAAGGGTGATATATTCTCAATTGAAGGTGTAGAAAATTATGCTCATGGATGTAACTGTGCCGGAGCTATGGGTAAAGGTATAGCGCTTCAGTTCAGATCAAAGTTTCCGGAGATGTATCGCCAATATAAAGAGATGTGTATAAATGGGTCATTTAAACCGGGAGATGTGTTCGATTATAATTATGGCAAAGGACATGTTTATAACCTTGGCACTCAACAGACATGGAGAACTAAAGCAAAAATTGAATATATACGGCAATCTATCTCCAAAATGTGTGAGATTGCGACCATGGAGAAGGTCTCTAAAATCGCTCTACCTGCAATTGGAGCAGGTCTCGGGGGATTGGATTGGAATGCCGTTAAAAATGAATTGAGTTTAATTTCTCAAAACTATCCGAAAGTGGATTTGTACGTAGTCGAGCAATATTCTCCTGTTCCCCAGTAAAGCATTTTACTTATAAACTTAACCGGATATAAAGTATTCTCTATGGGTGGATGAGGTAGACGGGATTTAGAGAATTAGCATGTCATTATTGTAATGGAAAAACAATCAATAACTATATGGAGCTAAAGGAGATAACAAAGGATTGGAATCAGGAATTTTCCGCTCTTAAGAGATATACTGAGAGAAAATTATATATTCTTTATAAGCCAGTCATTATTGGATTGAGGATTGAAACCAATCATGATTGGGCAGGTAAACCCGAATATTCCGTCATGTTTGAAATTATTCCGCTTTGGGAAAATAATGACAAAAATCCGAATGCATTATCAGATCCTTTTATCTCTGATGAGGTTAAAAGGGATGGAGCGGGGAAAAGAAGATATCCTCAACCAATTCGATTTAGGGATCATAAAGCGTTATTAGAGCATGTGATTGAGTGCACAAAAGATGAGTTTGGTTGCTTCTTGGGAGAATCAATCGTTTTTGAAAAAATTATAAGTTTTGTTTTTAAAAGGTTTATTAAACCCGTAATCAAGTATCATACATGGCCTTGCGTTTCACAACAGTATAATCTTCTAATAGGTCTGGCTTTGTATTATAGCAATGATAAACTTATCAAATTTATTAAGGAACAAATTGAGAGAGAGTCAAAACAATGGAGTAAAGATAATAGGCAATATTGTAAAAATAAATTAATCTCAAATTTCGGGGATAAAGAAAAGTTCTTTGCGAGGATTGAGGAGAATTGCAAGCGACCGAAGGTCGCCAAGCTTAATGTCGGACAGTTTGTTGGGATTGAGGATTTCGAGCCACCAAAAACTTTTTGGGATAAAGTCCGAAGCATCTTCCACGCTCGTGAACAGAAATAAAATCTCTCCTCTTTTATCGCATATTTTAACCGCAGATGTCGGAGATTATGGTAGTTTTAAATAAAATTAAAAAATAACCCCCAATCTTTTAAATCCGCGAAACCTGTGATCACACCATTATTCCAAACTATACAACGGCAAATTATTTGAATTTTTGCCATTATATAGTTATCTTTGCATCAGAAAATGAGGAGAATCAATGATTGAGACAAGAACAGCCATTATGATGTATGCGGGAAATCGGGAATCATTTCGATTTGCTGATTTATTGTCCTATTTAAATAGCATTATAAACATATCGAAAGTCACTCTTTCCTGGTATCTCAGAGAGATGGTGAAGGATAATCTTCTATTTAAACTCGGGCGTGGTATATATACCAGTCGCAAACATCAGTTAACCGACTATACTCCCAGACTGAGAGACAAGGCTATAAGAATAGGAAAACTAATTTCCGGAGCCTTTTCGTTTATCAAGATTAGTGTTTTTGATGGCCAAGTTCTTGCAGATTTTCAACATCATATATCTTCCAATAATCTCATTTACGTTGAAGTTGAACGGGATGCAATGGAGTCCGTATTTCATTGGCTGAAAGGTGAAGGTTGTAAAGTTTATCTTAATCCGAATAAGGATTTTGTATACGACAACATTGATATATCCAAAGACGCTATTATAGTCAAACCTCTCATTTCTGAGTCTCCACTTACTGAGATACGCGGAATATTGACCCCAAGGATAGAGAAAATTCTTGTGGACGTTCTGTGTGATGATGATTTGGATTATTTGCATGGATCGGAATGGTATTATATCCTCGAACATGTCATGAATACATATTCCGTAAACCGTTCCACGCTCCTGCGCTATGCTTCCCGGAGGAATGCTAAAGATAAAATCGCGAAAGCCCTTGAAAATATGAACTTCTATGATTAAAGAACATTGCTTCACAAAAGACTGGTTTCAGTCCATGTCACGCAAATATAGATACAACGACCTTGGAATAATTGAGAAAGTCGTAAGAGCATATGCACTGCTTGACATGCTTGCACGCTCAGGTTGTCCCTATATCTTCAAGGGAGGTACTTGTGTGGGTCTGATTCTCGGAGAGGGCACAAAGCGATTATCAATAGATATTGATATAATCTGCCCACCTGGCACAAATGTAGAGGAATATCTCGATAAGATCGCGGACTTCGGTTTTACAAGGACTGAGCTTACAGAGCGTAGACAAGCAGGTAAGGATATTCCAAAGACTCACTCTAAATTTTTCTATAGGATAGCATATAATGACAGGACAAACCAAGAATCATACATATTGCTTGATGTGCTCTATGAGGACACGCATTACATTCAAGTGAATGAAGTGGAAGTGAAAAATCAATTTATAGAAATTGATGACACTCCTTCAATAGTAAAGGTCCCTTCAATTGGAGATATTCTTGGCGATAAACTCACAGCATTTGCTCCGAATACTACCGGTATACCATATTACAAAAACGGCAAGCCTCATTCTACTGAGATTATGAAACAAGCTTATGACATAGGTAGGCTGTTTGATGCTGTAGATAATCTTGCTATAACAGCTAAATCGTTTCATCGAATATCGCTTGTGGAATTAGGATATCGTAACCTCGGCAACGATGTTTCAATAATTTTTAATGACATACGCCAGACTGCCTTATTGTTGGCTACCAGAGGGTTGCATGGTGTTGGAAATTTTACATTGCTGCAAGATGGGATAAAACGCCTCGGTTCATTCATCTATGATAATAAATACTTCATTGAAGATGCCATCATAGATTCAGCAAAAGCAGCCTACATTGCCTCGTGTATAGAGAAGGGAACTCACAAAATTGAAAAATATCATTCAAAGTCTGTTACTCTTGATATGAGTATTGGTACAACCCTCCCTATAAAACTGAATAAACTCAAAAAAACTCTGCCAGAGGCATTCTATTATTGGTATCTGATAGATAACATGTTATAAAGGTATATATTAAAAAGAAGTTTTTTAATTGATTTCGTAAATGAATGCAACGCACTAAAGTATAATTAGCCATTTAAAGTAATTTAGAGGCGGTAAATTATGAAATTTTTACCTTATGTTTGACATGAAAGAAATATTAGAGATGTGGAATAAAGAATTTCCAGCTCTAAAGAAGTACAATAGTAGAAGCCTTTTTATTATTGTGAAGCCATTTTTAATGGGATTGAAACTTATGAAATCCTACTATGGAGATAATTATAGAGTGTTTTTTACAATTCTTCCATTATGGGATAAGGAAGATATTTTAAATCACCGAGATCTTATTTTTCAGGAATTACATGATGAAAACAATAGCCAAATTTTTATAGGTGGACGTAATCGTGAACCCCAGTTGGAACGTGCTTTAACGAACGTAAAGCGATGTTATGGCAATTTTATGAAGGGATCAGTAGATATAAACGAATTTTTGAGTTTTATCTTTAAACAAAGAAGGAAGTTTTTATATTCGATTTCACCAGAGGAGCAGATCCCAATATTTAAAATCTTATTTGCTATAGGGTTATATTATAAAAATAAATCTCTTACCGAATATGCAGTAAAATTATTGAATTGGGAAACTACCCTATGGCAACGTATAGAATATGAATCTGGAGGTTTTACTTTCACTGAGAAGGTAAATGGCAAAACGCAAAAGTTTATTATTTCAGATTCTATATTAAATGTTAGTTACTCTGGGGCTAAAATTGAGCAAATAAAGCAAGAGATATTAGAGGATTTTAAAAATAGGGAACAATTCATGAGAAGGATCGAAGAGAATTGTAAATTATCTAAAATCTCGAAATTAAATGTAGCGGAATTCGTGGACATTGAAGAATATAAATGTCCCAATTTATATTTTTATGATTTGAGCAAGCCTAAACTGTTAAAATAGGTTGGTAAA
>CAZEJY010000034.1:0-27173 GCA_964512705.1 uncultured Sangeribacter sp.
CTTTACCTACAGCCTTAGCAGCACCTGTTGAAGAGGGGATGATGTTGCCTGAAGCAGCACGACCACCACGCCAGTCTTTCATTGAAGGACCGTCTACAGTCTTCTGAGTAGCAGTTGTGGAGTGAACTGTAGTCATCAAACCTTCTTTGATACCGAATTTGTCGTTGAGGACCTTAGCGATAGGAGCCAAGCAGTTTGTAGTACAAGATGCGTTAGAAACGATCTTCTGACCTGCGTAAGTACCATCGTTAACACCAACTACGAACATAGGAGTTGCGTCCTTAGAAGGAGCAGACATTACTACATATTTAGCACCAGCCTCGATGTGTGCCTGAGCTTTCTCCTCAGTAAGGAACAAACCTGTTGACTCAACAACATATTCAGCACCTACTGCACCCCAACCGATCTCTTTCGGGTCGCGGCAAGCAGTTACGCGGATCTCTTTACCGTTTACGATAAGGATGCTCTTGTCCATATCGTAATCTACAGTACCGTCGAAACGACCGTGCATTGTGTCGTATTTCAACATGTAAGCCATGTAGTCAACTGGAAGAAGATCGTTGATTGCAACTACCTCGATGTCCTCTCTTTTAGTAGAGGCACGGAAAACGAAACGTCCGATGCGGCCAAAGCCGTTGATACCAATTTTTGTCATTTTAATAAATTTTTATTTGGGTTTTGATAATTATGTTTCTCATTTGGTGGATGTAGCACTTTATATTTCTACACCTCACCCGCCTTTCCATACTATCCTTTTCCTAATGCAAAATTAGTAATAAATTCCCATTTTTACTATGAATTTTAACATTTTTTGAACTATTTGCCCTACTTATTTGTATAATTTTTACGATACCACTTTTTATGGGTTGTGTACCGGGTAATATAAGTTACTTCGGTATTAACAATCCAACAATGTTAAATTATTGATAACTAAACTAAAAAAATACTATTTATGGGAAAATTTTTGCACGATTTTAAGGAGTTTGCCATGAAGGGCAATATCGTTGACATGGCTGTCGGTGTTATCATCGGTGGAGCTTTTGGTAAAATTGTCAGCTCTTTGGTTAATGATATCATTATGCCGGTGATTACAATCATCACTGGTGGTGATGGCTACAAAAACATGAAGTATGTTATCAAGGAAGCGTCTCCTGCTGCCGCCGATGGTGTGGCTGCTGTTGAGGAGGTTGCAATCAACTACGGTATGTTCATCCAGAATATAGTTGATTTCCTTATCATCGCTCTCAGTATTTTCGTTGCTCTCCGCGTTGTAATGAAGTTCATGCGCAAGGAGAAAGAGGTGGAAGAAGCTGCTCCTGCACCCGCTGAACCATCAGATGAGGTTAAACTTCTCACCGAGATTCGCGACGAGCTTAAGAATCAGAACAAATAAGAAAAATTAGGATAATTGTTAGATATGAGGTCGGAAAGCCTAAATTGGCTTTTCGGCCTCAATTGTTTTCATAAGTTCCAACGCATCAGATACATTGGCTACGCCATCCACAACCATCAACCGGCGTGAGTTAACCTCCTTGAGGTTGCATCTTCTCGGATTCTCTTGAAGGAAGGCGAGAATCTTGCCGAAAGCATTTGATGAGTAATAAGCCTTGTTGTCATCACCCACGAAATATACTCGCATCTTTCCCCCCTTGAGTACCAAGCGTTCAATACCGAGGCGGCGTGCAATCATGCGTAACGGCACTATGCGGATCAACTCTTCTGTGGTATCCGGAATCTGCCCGAAACGGTCGCGCAATTCACTTCGGAACTCTTCAAGTTTAGAGAGGTTCTCCATGTTGTCGAGACGTCGATACAATGATATCCTCTCATTCTCCTGGGGTATATAATCCGGAGGTAGTCTAAGCTCCAAATCACTTTCAATCGTGCAGTCAGCTGTGAATTCCTCATCTTTCCCGGCAGAGAGATCGGTGAATGTGTCTCCGAATTCCTCGGTTTTTAGTTCCAACACAGATTCTTTCAATATCTTCTGGTATGCCTCATATCCGAGGTCGGCGATGAAACCGCTCTGTTCTGCTCCTAACAGGTTCCCGGCACCTCGAATATCGAGATCCTGCATGGCGATATGTATTCCTGCACCCAAATCGCTGAAGCTCTCGATTGCAGAGAGTCGGCGTCGAGCTACCGGAGTCAGTGGTAATCCGGGTGGTACAAGCAGGTAGCAGAATGCCTTACGTCCACCGCGACCCACGCGTCCACGCAGCTGATGAAGTTCACTCAACCCGAAATTCTGGGCATTATTGACAATGATTGTGTTCACGTTCGGCATGTCGATTCCATTCTCCACAATTGTAGTGGAGAGGAGTACATCGTAATCATGATTGGCGAAGTCTATAATCGCTTCCTCAACCTGCTCGGGAGGCATCTGGCCATGTGCGGTCACAATCCTCACATTCGGTATCAGGCGGCGAAGCGTGTTCTCAATCGTGGCAAGATTCTCTATACGGTTGGATATAAAGAAGACTTGTCCGTTGCGGCTGAGTTCAAAGTTCACAGCCTCTTTGATTACATCGTCATCAAAGCTGCTGACATTGGTCACGATAGGGTGTCTGTTTGCCGGAGGTGTATTCAGGGAACTCAAGTCCCGCGCTCCCATCAGTGAGAACTGGAGTGTGCGAGGAATCGGTGTAGCACTCATTGTGAGCGTGTCTACATTCACTTTAAGCTGCTTCAGTTTCTCCTTGACAGCAACACCGAATTTCTGTTCCTCATCAATCACGAGAAGTCCGAGATCTTTGAATTTGACCCCTTTCCCGATAATCTTGTGCGTACCTATCAGAATATCAATTTTGCCTGCCTCCAAATCCGCAAGAATCTGCTTCACCTCTTTGGGTTTGCGTGCACGTGAGATGAAGTCTACGCGCACCGGAAGATCTTTCAGTCGGTTGGCAAATGTGTGATAGTGCTGCATTGCGAGTACCGTGGTTGGTACCAACACCGCTGTCTGCTTCCCATCCACAGCCGCTTTGAATGCCGCACGGATCGCTATTTCCGTTTTACCGAAACCTACATCACCGCAGATCAACCTATCCATCGGCTTGGAGGATTCCATATCAGCTTTAACTGCCTGTGTGGCTTTTAATTGGTCGGGTGTATCTTCATAGATGAAACTTGCCTCCAATTCATGCTGCAAATAGGAATCGGGCGCAAATGCGTGTCCTTTCTCCTCCCGTCGCGCAGCATAGAGTTTTATCAGATCGCGGGCGATATCTTTTACCTTGCTCTTGGTCCTCTCTTTAAGTCTATTCCACGCTCCGCTTCCCAATTTATTTATTTTCGGAGGTACTCCCTCTTTGCCTCGGTATTTCGATAGCTTGTGCAGGGCATGGATGCTCACCAAGATGATATCATCATTCTGATAAAGCAGTTTGATCATCTCCTGCGGTGTGCCGTTTACGTCCGTGCGCACAAGCCCGGCAAATTTACCGATTCCATGATCCAAATGCACGATGTAGTCACCAATCTCAATCTGGTTCAGTTCGCGCAACGATAACGCAAGTTTCCCACTCCGCGCCCGATCACTTTTGAGATTATACTTGTGGAAGCGATCAAATATCTGGTGATCGGTAAAGAAACATACCTTATTCACATTGTCCACAAAACCCTCATGCAGCGTCCTGTCTACAGCTGTAAATTTTATGTCATCGCCACGGTCTTCGAAAATATTGCGCAGACGCTCAGCCTGATAAGGTGAGTCGGACAGAATCAGGATGCGATAGCCATCGGAGAGGAATTTCTTGAAATTGTCGGCTATCAGTTCAAAATTTTTATGATACAGCGCCTGTGGTGAGCAATTGAAATCTATTTTGGCATCCGGTACAAATGTGGCTGAGGTCATCTCCGATCCCAATTTCACCATCTTCATCTTCGACATAAAGTTGATGAAGGAATCGGGATTCACAACATTTTCCAGCGCTTTCTCATCTCCCTCCTCGGCGATGATGGCTGAAGCCGAAAACTCCTCCTCGGATATCGCTTTGATCCTATCAACAAGATAGTCCGGAGATTTGCAATAGATCAGGGTATCTGCTCCCATAAATTCCAATAAGGAGATTCCATTGCCGGAGTTCTGGGATAGGGTCGGTGGAAGTATCGACACTGATTCGCAGCGTTGCTCACTAAGTTGTGTCTCCACATTGAAAGTGCGGATCGAATCAATCTCATCGTCAAAGAAATCAATTCGGTAGGGGAGGTCGTTGGAGAATGAATAGATATCCAAAATTGAACCGCGATGTGCGAACTGTCCCGGCTCATAGACATATTCCGTCTCCCGGAAACCTAACTCACGCAAACGGACTATTATCGCGCTTTGATTACCCTTTTTTCCTGAAACGAGCTGAATGGAATTGTCATTGACGGTCGATGCATCCGCTACCTTCTCAGCGAGTGCTTCGGGATATGAAACCACATATCGGAGAGCACCCCTGTTGGAATTGATAGCATCCAACACTTCTGTCCTTAGTATTCTTGAGGGCGCATCCGGTTGCCCATATTTTATATCGCGCTTATAACCGCTGGGGAAGATTCCTACAGCTTCCGGTCCCAATATCTGGCAGAGATCGTTGTAGAGATAACCGGCTTGGTCCAGATCTTCCGTGACGACAAGAGCCGGTTTCTTGGTAGGCTGTATGCCGCCAAGAAGCATAGATAGCGCACTCCCTTCGAGCCCGTTGAATTCTATTTTCCGAAGTTTCTTATCCGAGAGGGTTTTCTCTACAGCGCTTTTACGCGCCGCTGTGATAAAGAGTTTATCGGCTTCCCTTAGTTCCATTCAGAATCTCCTTATATTTAGGTTGATTGGACAAGATATCAGTGGCGATTTTTAAAGCATTGTCGGATTTGAGCTCATATGCCATTTTACCTCTCTCGTGGTGATATCTACTGACAATCTCCCCTCCTATATATTCCGAAAGCTGAGTGCGATGAGTATCAAGGTCTTTGTCGAGATTGTGAACAAGTAGTTTGGCAAGGTTATCAATCCCTGCCTTTGTTTCATCATTCATGTAACCTTCATTCTCCACTGCCTTCCTCAGTTGCTCCACCATCTCTTCGCAAGCCTTATCATATTTGAATTTATCGGGATCAATTGAGGCTTTGAATGCTGCGTAAATAGTATCTGTCACCTCAAAATCCTGTGGACTTGGAGCAGTGGGATGCTGCGCTGCATATTTATTAGCGAAGTCGAATACCCAGTTATCTGTCACGGCATTGTACACAAGACGATTGATTTTCGGCCAATCCACGGTGGTATCCGGACGTAAACCACCTCCATCGCGCACCTCTCTTCCGTGAACGGTGTGGAACACATTGGTCAGGCTGTCGGGAACCCGGGCTACTGAGCCGTCAGGATTGCGGTGACTATAATCAACCGCCTGGATTAATCTTCCGGAAGGAAGATAGTATTTTGCAATGGTAACTTTCAGCATCTCTCCGTAGGGGAGCTGGGTTGGTTGCTGCACCAATCCTTTACCAAAACTTCTTGATCCGATCAACACCGCTCTGTCAAGATCCTGAAGTGAACCAGCTACAATTTCTGATGCTGAGGCGCTTCCTCCATCTATCAGCACTGCCAACGGTGCTTTTTCGAACATGGGTGAGCGACGTGTCTGGTAGGTCTTCTCTTGCAATGGGTCTTTCCCTATGGTCTTCACGATTTCAGTACCCTTAGGCACAAAATTACCTACCAAGTCTATGGCGCTTTCTACAAGACCACCACCATTGCCGCGAAGATCGAGAATAATCCCTTCGAGATTCGGATTTGCCTTGAATTTCTCAAATACCGCTGCTGTTTCGGCAGGTGTCTTGTCAATGAAGCTTGAGAGCCGTAGGTAGCCGATATTCCCCATTATGGTGTCAAATGCCACGCTCGGCTCCTGCACTTTAGCACGGGTGACGTTGAAGGTCTGAATGGAATCCTGTACGTATGGACGGTCTACTGTTATGACAACCTGTGTCCCCGGCACACCCTTGAGATACTTGGTTACTTTGGAACTCGGCATTTTGGAAGTGTCGATGCTGTCAACGCGAATGATGTGGTCTCCAGGTTTGAGTCCTGCCAATGCAGCCGGACTTCCGCTCATGGGTTGGGAAATATACGTCTCACCATTGCGCTCGGTGATATAAGATCCGATTCCTCCATATTC
This sequence comes from uncultured Sangeribacter sp., assembly GCA_964512705.1. Taxonomy (GTDB): domain Bacteria; phylum Bacteroidota; class Bacteroidia; order Bacteroidales; family Muribaculaceae; genus Lepagella. The sequence goes on from CAZEJY010000034.1 coordinate 6,162, forward strand.
TCCGGTGGTCATCTTCTGCAACTGATCCTGATCCTCTAAGGAGTAATATTCTGTGTACGGGTCGGTTGACGCTAAGAATGCCTCGATTGCAGCCTTGAAACTCTGATTGGTGTTGATGGAATCTACATAGTAGAGTTCTACTTGCTTTACAATTGAGTTGAAGGTGTTCATGTTGCGCGCTATGGCAGCATCATGACTTTTCTGTGCGTTGATTACCGAACCGCTAAGTAGCGCGCCGGCAATCACAACCAACGATATGGGGAATAATCTTTTTTTCATCAATAATCACATTTTCAAACTCTCGCAGAGGTTATTTCTCCGGGTGAGGATAGTCAACAGTATAGTGAAGTCCCCGGCTCTCTTTACGTTCCATCGCCTGTCGCATAATGAGATAGGCTACGTTGATGATGTTGCGGAGCTCGCACAACTGGCGCGATGGCTTGCTGCACTTGAATAAGCTCTCGGTCTCCTGATAAAGGATGTCGAGTCTGTTCCAGGCGCGTTTGAGTCGGAGGTCACTTCTCACAATCCCAACGTAATAACCCATAATCTGGTTCACTTCTTTCTCAGATTGTGTGATAAGCACCATCTCCTCCGGATGAGCTGTTCCCTCATCGTTCCACTCCGGTACATCATCTCTCCAATCATATTCATGGAGATGTTCCAATGCGTGTTTGGCAGCTGCATCAGCATATACAACCGCTTCTATAAGGGAATTGCTTGCCAAACGGTTTCCACCGTGTAATCCGGTGCATGAGCACTCGCCAACGGCGTAAAGGCGGCTGATTGAACTCTGGCCGTCGGTGTCTACCTTGATTCCCCCGCAGAGATAGTGTGCTGCCGGAGCAACAGGAATCATATCTTTTGTTATGTCGATTCCCAACGATAGGCATTTCTCATAAATATTGGGGAAATGCTTCTTGGTCTCTTCCGGATCTTTATGAGTAACATCGAGATAGACGTGGTCGGTGCCGTTGAGTTTCATTTCGGAGTCTATGGCGCGCGCCACTATATCGCGTGGTGCCAAAGAGAGGCGCTCATCATATTTGTGCATGAATTCCTTGCCGTCAAGATTCTTTAAGACAGCGCCATATCCACGCATCGCTTCAGTGATCAGGAATGATGGACGGTCTCCCGGATGATAGAGTGCCGTAGGGTGGAATTGAATAAATTCCATATCCTTCACATCACCTTTGGCGCGGTAGACCATCGCAATACCATCACCGGTGGCAATGAGCGGGTTGGTTGTGGTGGTATACACCGATCCGACACCGCCGGTTGCCATAACCGTTACTTTGGAGAGGAAGGTGTCAATCTGTCCGGTCGCCTCATTGAGGACATACGCACCGTAGCATGTGATGTCCGGGGTGCGACGTGTCACGATTTTGCCTAAATGATGCTGCGTGATGATCTCTACGGCGAAACGATTCTCAAATATATCTATGTTGGGATGTTTCTTTAAAGTATCTACTAAGCTGACCTGAATCTCAGCTCCGGTGTTGTCGGCGTGATGCAGAATGCGGAATTCACTATGTCCTCCCTCGCGGTGAAGGTCAAAATCTCCGTTCTCCTTTTTATCAAAATCCACACCCCAGCCGATAAGTTCCTTTATTTGCGTGGGAGCATTCTTAACCACCTTCTCTACTGCTGCCGGATCACTCAGCCAATCACCGGCAACCATCGTGTCGTGGATATGTTTCTCAAAATTATCCACTTCCAAATTAGTCACGGAAGCTACGCCTCCTTGGGCGAAATAGGTGTTTGCTTCTTCAAGTTCGGTCTTGCATATAACCGCTACTTTAGCTCCTCCGCGGGCTGCCTTGAGTGCGAAACTCATGCCCCCGATACCGGAACCGATTACCAAACAATCATATTTGTAAACCATTGTTCTGTTTAGTGAGTTGGATTAGTTTTATAGGATTTAGAAAGATAGCTTCTGTGGCTAAGTCTTTAAATTCTAAGCTAATATATTAAATTAACTTTTCTTCTTTCGTACTACTTTTTTCGCCGGAGCTGCATCCTGCTTCTCTATCAATGACTTCACATCCTCCGGAGTAAGACTTTCCGGGTCTGTTCCCTTCGGAATCTTATAGTTGGTGGCTTTCTTCGCTCCCTCCTTCTTGTAGGCGATATAGGGTCCGAAACGGCCGTTAAGAATCTCTACCCCCGGCAATTCATCGAACTGGCGAATCAGGCGATTTGCTTCTGCCTCACGCTTAGCCTGAATCAGCTCAATTGCCTCCTCGAGTGTAATTGTCTGAGGAGATAGATCCTTGGGGATAGAAACAAATTTCTTGTTGTGAAGGATATATGGACCAAACCTGCCGATTGCAGCGGTGACTTTCTCCCCTTCAAATTCTCCTACCGTTCTGGGGAGCTCGAAGAGTTTTAGCGCCTCCTCCAAGGTAATGTCTGAGATGCTCTGATCTTTCTGCAAACTTGCAAATTGAGGTTTCTCCTCATCGTTTGCATCTCCTATCTGCACCATCGGTCCGAACCGCCCGATCTTTACAGATACAGTTTTGCCACTCTTAGGGTCGGTGCCTAAAATTCGTTCACCGATCTTATGCTCCATGCGCATGGAGTCCACCTTCTCAATAGATGGATGGAAAGAGGAGTAGAAATCCGACATTTCCTTTTTCCATCCTAACTTACCTTCTGCAATTTCATTAAATTTTTCCTCTACGCGTGCAGTGAAGTTGTAATCAAGTAAATCTGGGAAGTATTCGGAGAGGAAGTCATTGACCACCATTCCGATATCTGTAGGGACCAACTTCCTTTTGTCACTGCCACTATTTTCAGTAAGTGTTTCTTTGACAACCTTTCCATTATCAAGACTCAGTCGGATGTAATCGCGTGGCGTACCCTCTTTGTCGCCATGACGGATATATTCGCGTGTCTGGATTGTGGAGATAGTAGAATCGTATGTAGAGGGGCGACCGATACCAAGTTCCTCCATCTTCTTCACAAGAGAGGCTTCGGTGTAGCGTGCCGGAGGAAGAGTGAATCTCTCGGTTGCTGTGATTTCGGAGGGAGTAAGGGCTTCTCCAATTTTTAGAGGTGGGAGTAGGCCCGTATTTTCCGTTACCTTATTACCTGAGTCAGTTAGAAGAGTTGAGTCTGTGGTATATACCTGCATAAAGCCGGGATCCTTCACAACTTCACCCTCTGCCTTGAACATCAGCGGAGACTCAGACACCTCTATCTCAACATTTGTTTTCTCCAACAATGCATCTGCCATCTGGGAAGCTATGGCGCGCTTCCAGATTAATTGGTAAAGACGCTGCTCCTGCGGAGTCCCATCAATGCTCTGGTTTACAATATATGTCGGGCGGATTGCCTCGTGAGCCTCCTGAGCACCCTTTGAGTTGGTATGATAGTGACGGATCTGAACTGATTTCTCACCATAAATATCTGTAATTACCGATGAGATATCCTTTAGTGCGAGCTCAGAGAGGTTGGTGGAGTCGGTACGCATGTAGGTGATGAGACCCTCTTCGTAGAGTTTCTGAGCTATGCGCATGGTCTGATTCACCGAGAATCCGAGCTTTCGCCCCGCCTCCTGCTGGAGTGTGGAGGTGGTGAAAGGCGCGGCTGGAGAGCGCTTGATCGGTTTTACCGTCAGATCCGCAACCTTGAATGTAGATTTGGCGCAAATATTGAGGAATCCTTCTGCTTCCTCTGCTGAGATGAGTCGGCTCTTCAGCTCGGTTTTAAAAGGTGTCTTATCTGCACCGGAGAACATGCCGGCGACACGGAAATATGGTTCCGGTTTGAATGCTTCAATCTCTTTTTCTCTCTCACAAACAAGGCGTAGAGTTACAGACTGCACTCTTCCTGCACTCAATGCGGGTTTGATTTTTTTCCAGAGTACCGGACTCAATTCAAAACCAACGATGCGGTCGAGTACACGGCGTGCCTGCTGGGCGTTGACACGATCCAGATCAATACCTCTCGGATTTTCAATGGCGTGCAGAATCGCAGGTTTGGTGATTTCATGAAAAACGATGCGTTTGGCAGTCGTCGGATCCAATCCCAAAACTTCCGCCAAGTGCCATGCAATAGCCTCCCCCTCGCGGTCCTCATCGGAAGCGAGCCAGATGGTGTCGGCTTTCTTTGCGGCATCCCGTAGTTCCTTGACCAAAGATTTCTTATCATCCGGAATTTCATACATAGGGGAGAAGTCGGAGTCAACTTCAACACTCATCCCTCTCTTTTTCAAATCCCGGATATGACCGAAACTTGACATAACCTTGAAATCTTTTCCAAGGAATTTTTCTATCGTTTTCGCTTTGGCAGGCGACTCTACTATTACAAGGTTTTTCATTTACCGTTTTTTGTTGTTAACGCTCTTCTTAGTCAGAAAGATTTCCACGGAGGGAAGAAGTTCTGTCGAACCTCACTCTCAATTAATCAAACGGATTGTTCTTTCTGGCTTGAAGGGTATTGATCATAAGGGAGCAGATGGTCATCGGACCCACACCACCGGGAACCGGGGTGATATAAGAGCATTTCTCCGCTACATTTGCAAAGTCCACATCTCCGCTAAGTCTCCATCCGCGTTTGCGTGTCGGATCTTCAACGCGTGTAGTGCCGACATCTATGATTGTCGCACCATCCTTGACCATATCTGCAGTTACAAAACCGGGTTGACCAAGTGCGGCAACAATGATATCAGCCTCGCGACAGATCTCTTTGATATTCGGAGTGGCGGAGTGGCACACGGTCACTGTGCAGTTTCCCGGATCGGATTTCTGCATCAACAGTGATGCCATGGGCTTGCCTACAATGTTGCTGCGTCCCAATACTACTGCATGTTTCCCTTTGGTCGGTACACCATAGCGCTTGAGCAATTGCATAATACCGGCAGGGGTCGCTGGGAGGAAGCAGGGGAGACCGATTGACATGCGACCTACATTGACCGGATGAAAGCCATCCACATCTTTTCTTGGATCGATAGCCATAGTGACGGTTTGCTCATCTATGTGACGCGGAAGAGGAAGCTGAACAATGAAACCATCCACCTCCGGATCCTTGTTGAGACGATCAATCTCCTCAAGAAGGCGCTCCTGTGTCACATCATCCTCGAAGCGAATAAGCGTGCTCTTGAAACCACATTCCTCACATGCCTTTACCTTATTGGCGACGTAGGTTTCCGATCCACCGTCGTGCCCGACTAAGATTGCAACCAAATGGGGTTCGCGCTGACCGGCAGCGGTCATTTTCTTTACCTCTTCTGCAATTTCGAGTTTGATATTTGCAGCTGTTTGTTTACCGTCAATTATAGTCATCGTAGAAAATATTTTACATTCAATCTGCAAATTTAATAATTTATTTCAACAATGCTTCAGAGTTTTGAACTAAACTATTTATAGATGTGTTAGAATTCAAAGATTATATCTATTGCCATTATTGCTATGACTGAATCAAATAAGATGATTCCCGAGGTAGATTTTCCGCCGGAGGATACCAACAGTAATAGAAAACGATCACGCGGTAGCAGAGCTGTAAAGTGGACTGCAATCGGTGTGGGAGGTCTTGTGGCACTCGTTGTCCTGCTGATTACGATTGCTACGTTATGGCTCACACCATCACGACTTACAGATATCATCAATCGCGAAGCGAATGAGAATCTGAATGCGGATGTGAAGGTGCACAATGCGCGATTCACGATCTGGTCTACATTCCCTCACCTTTGTGTGGAGATCGATTCTATCCGTGTAATCAGTCGTAGTCTGGATAGTCTGGACGTCGCAATAATCCGTGAACTGCCTCCTCAATCCAAATACCTCGCCTCTACCAACCATATAAAGGGTGGAATCAATCTCCTCCGTTTGCTGAAGGGGGAGATCGTGTTGCATGATCTGAACGTCGACGGCCTGGACCTGAATTTAGTGTCAGTTTCGGACTCTGTCTCAAACTTTAATATTTTCCCCTCTTCTGATTCATCTACCCGCATTCCATATCTGTCTACCGATAGTTTGGTTCTCAGCAATCCCAAGCATTTACGTTTCTATAGCAAGTCCTCTTCGACTGCAGTCGATCTGAATCTTGAAAAGATGTCGCTGATAAATACCAGTGATAAAAAGGGGAAAAAGGGTGACAATACCTACCATCTGGCTTTGGAGGGTTTTGTCAATGCCGATGTCAACTCAATCCCTTTGCTTAAATCATTCCCATTTGATCTGAATGGCAAGGTCGCACTGAGATTTGATCCATTTGCCATGCGTACTTCTGATTACAAGATAGCGTTAGGTAACACAACCGGAAAATTGAGTATGGATCTTAGCGTGGGAGAGAATTTAGCGCTCAATCAGTTCCGTTATAATCTCGAGGATTTCAATCTGAACCGACTTCTCTCCTATCTCCCAAAAGATATGGTCCCCGTTTTGAGTTCGGTGCATGCCGACCTCGTGGTAAATGCTTCGGCTGCATTGACCACCCCGTATAATTTTTCAGATCCCAATCTACCTTCGGTGGAGGTGAGGTTCAATATCCCGGATGGTGAGTTGGGTTATACACTTAATAAATCACAGACATATTCTTTGCGCCATGTTGGAGCAACGGGCATACTGCTGTTTGACGGCGCCGACATAACAAAATCCTATTTTGAGGTGCCCACTTTTCATCTTCAAGGAGATGGCTTGAATCTTGCACTTAATGCCAAGGCGGATAATGTGTTTGAGCAACCTGAAGTAGAGTTTTCCGTCAAGGGTGACCTCAATGCTTCCGAGACTGCAGCTATCATTAAGCAATTGCAGGCATATAAGCCATCAGGCACGCTGACTACTTCGCTGAAAGGAAAATTTGATCTTTCCGATATCAAGCAGGGTAACATTCAGAATATTGATATCAAGGGTATGGTTGGCCTAAAGGATTTCGCTTTCCGTTATCTCCCCTCGGGATTATCTGCCAAGGGTAAATCACTGACGTTGGATTTCGGAGGAGATGCTAATGAGATTACAGATTCAACCTTCAAAAAAGGAGTGCTGAATTTCAGCGTTTCCGGCGATGGCCTGAAACTGGTTGCAGGTGATCTCTCTGCAGATATCAATGGTCTGAAGTTGAATTTTAATGATGTCAAGAAACTTGCAAAACCGGTAATACCGGGTAAATATAAAGCTCCAAAAAGCTGGAGCGTTGATAGAAGGTCTCTGTCCACAATCCCTCATTCCGCTGAGTTTATTCAAGTCAACCTCCCTGAGAATTTGCGCAAGGAGATAGGCTCCTGGAGTGGAAATTTCTCGGCTTCCATTGCTAACGGCACATTGCTCACTCCCGCCTTCCCCGTTCGTAACACCCTTCAAGGATTGAGAATAGATGGCTCACTGGATTCCATTGTACTCCACAAATTGAGAATGGAGTCTCTCTCTTCAGGTATGACTCTCACGGCTAAAGTCTCAAATTTGCGGCAGTTCCTGCTTAGCGGTTCAGTAGCTCCTCTTTATCTGAATATTGATGCCGAACTGGATACTGTACAGATCAACCAGTTGGCGGGCGCCTATGAGGAGGGCCAGAGAATCTTAGGTCATCCGATGTTGACCGGTTCGCAACCAAGCGACACTCTCCTGACCGCGTCAGATACAACTGCTTTCCTGATACCGCGCAATCTTGTGGCTGATATAAATGCTTCAGCCAAGATGACACAATATATGAACCTGCGACTCTATGACTTGGGAACGCGCGTGAAAGTTGCCGGAGGAAACGCGTCGGTTGACCATCTCAACATATCATCCGATTTCGGTAATATCGGGTTGGGTTTCGCCATGAATACCTCCGATATGCAGAATATGGGATTAAAGCTTAATGGTGGAATTAAGGATGTTAACCTAGTCAGCTTCTTTAAGAATTTCCACACTCTGTTGCTGATGATGCCTCAGATGAAGAATCTCGATGGTGTTTTATCTGCGGATATTAACGCGACGATGGATTATTTCCCGAATATGTTCGTAAATGTCCCCTCTCTTGGCGCGGATCTGCATTTGGGTGGCACGGGTTTAACCGTGCATCAGGATAAGTTTATCCGCAAGATTACCAAGATGCTGATGATACGCAACTCCAACGATATCCACATTCACAATATGAATGTCAATGCTCATGTGGGTAGCAACCTGTTGGAGCTGTATCCCTTTGTGTTTGAATTTGAGAACTATAAGCTCCAAATGGAGGGTGTGAACAACTTTGATGGTAATATGTATTATCACATCGGGGTTGAGAAATCGCCTGTTCATATCCCATTCGGAATCAATATCCAAGGTAATTTCTCAGATCCTCAGATAAGATTCGGAGGTGAGACCTTCAAGACCGACAAAGCATCGGCTGTGACACGTTCGATAATGGAGACCCATCGAATCAACATGGTTCAGATCGCACGCAAATATTTACGCGAATTTCTGCACAAGGCTGCGCAATCTGACACCACTCCCAAGAATGCCTATGCAAAGTTTGGCAAGAAGCCATGAGGCAAGCAGTATCGCTGCTACTTTGCTGACCGGATTGGCATAGAGCGGGGTGAGAAATGAGAATAGCCCCTTGGTGCTGTGAGCGAGAAAGAGGGAGTGGAGAAACCAGATGTGCATTGATTTCATACCTAAGTCGGTGAATAGGACACGGAGCCATACACCGGCTTTTGCTATCCATGAGCCTATGGCGTCAAAGGAGTCGAAGAGAATGGCAAATCCACCCGCGAAAATGGGACAAATCAGGAAGTCCAAAGAGTTGTGGGGGATAATGGCTCTTACAAGGTAGGCGACACATATCACCCCTACGGCTCCAATCGCTGCCCATCCACCCGGAGTAATCTTGATTTTGCCAAATATCTGTCGTTTTGCGAGCCAGTAGGCGGCAACAACAATCGGCATAAGTTTGCAGAATCTGCCAAATTTATCAAGCCATTGATTGGACTGGAATCCCGGATGAAACTCAATCAGGAAGTAAGTGCCGCAAAAGAGTAGGATCATAGGGATAAGAGCCTTCATGTTGTATTTATCTATCAGCCTTGACAGGGGAGGCATCACAATCATTGCAAGTATGTAGAAATATACATACCAGCAGTAGAAATTAAAACCGGGCCAAAGACCGAACATGTTGAGCAGTAGTTGCGACGCTGTGAACTTGTAATGAGTGTAAAATATGGCGATCGGCACGCAGATACAGAGAAGAATAAACCAGAAATTGGAAAGAAGATGCCAGATTCGTTTACCTGCATGTCGCAGATTTCGCTCCTTCGCAAAAGCGTAGCCATAGCCCACAAGAAAAGAGAAAAGTGGAGCGGCGAAAGGTATGATCTTGCCGGGCAGGCTGTGACCTGTCACCATCAATACAATAGCCAATCCGCGTATTATTCGAGATTTATCGTTCCCAAACTGCATATCCTCATCATTTAATCAGTCCAACCTGCATCTTTCCCTTCAAACACCATCTGTGTGTCCCTTAATCATTCCCAAAGCTGATATACCGGCTTTGGTTTTGTAAAAAGCTTCACTGCTGTCTGAAAAAGTTTTACTCAAATTTACACAAAAAATCCCTTATACCAAAAAAAGAGACATCGTGTCAAATCCAAGAATTTGACACGACGCCTATATATATCCCATTGATAAGGGTGTTGGCTTTGCCGTTCAGCGCCCTAAGCAAAGCGAAAGGGAGTTTGTCTCCGGTTGTTAGTTCCTCCCCGAGGGGCCTCTTTACCGTTCAGCGCCCAGAGCGAACCGAAAGGGAGTTTGTCTCCGGGTGTTAGTTTGTCTTCGGGAGAAGACAAACCCTATAAATTATTTAACGATAACCTTGTCAGCCTTAGCACCCTTTACGCGAACATAGATACCCGGTACCAATTCGCCATTCACGCGACGACCATTCAAATCGTAGTACACCGCCTCAACATCAGAAGCTTCAATCTCAGATACAGATGATCCGGCGATAGCTTGAATGTTAGTAAATTCTTTCCATCCGTCAGCAGCTTTGTAAGCTTCCACAGAGCCAGCGGGAACGTATACCGGAATTGTAGTGTCTACGCCATCGAAAGCCATAGTACGTACAGATGGTGGAGTTGTATTAAGTGAAGTGATAGACTTCAATCCTTTGCAACCATAGAATAGCATCAATGGAAGTTCAGTAATACCTGCAGGAAGCTCAATGCTTTCCAATGCAGAACATCCGCTGAAGGTGTAGCTTGTAAATTTGGTAAGAGTAGAAGGCAAAGTAACTTTCTTCAAACCAGTGCATCCGTAAAATACAGTACCCATTGTGGTTACGCCTTCGGGAATTACTACCTCAGTCAGACTTGTACATCCTGAAAGGCTCTGATCGCCCATAACACGAAGTGAAGTTGGAAGTGTAATCGCTGTCAAAGCTTTGAAACCATAGAATGATCTGCCGATTGAATCAACACCTTCCGGGATTTCAAGAGTCGTTACTGCTTTGCCATTAACTTTTACTGAACCCCATTTACTTGTCGTAGTCGGGAATACATTGTAAATCGGATTGGCATTACCATTTGTGAATACAATCTTACACCAAGCTTTGAGATCCGGAATATTAACCTCTTTAAGGTTAGACATATTGCGGAATGCATCAGTGCCTACGGTCTTCACTGTAGCTGGCAAAGATACCGCAGTTACAGTTTTATTATTCCAGAAAGCTGTCTCTGCAACAGCTGTTACAGTGTATGTTGCATTATTGTAAACGAAGGTTGCAGGTACATTGAGATTTGTGCAAGAAGCAAGAGCGCCTGTTACAGTTGCTAACTTGGTATCGAAATCAATTTTGTAGATAATACCGTCGATTTCAGGAGTATCGGTGATTGTTTCTCCGGTGTCCTCAGCTGTAATTACATTGTAATCAGCATAGATCTTGACATCAGTAAATTTATAACCACTATAGCTTGTTCCATTTAGGTAAACCAATCGAGCTTCAGCTGCCGTCATAGAGGATGAGTTATCGGTAGTGGAAAGATTTAATACAAGATCTGTAAGCCCGGTTGTATATCCACCAAGATACCATGCAACATATCCGGTAGATTTATATTGGTTGTCAACTTGTGTAGGCCAAGGAAGAGTTACTGTTTTTGCCGTTGCATCAAGTTTGAAGTTAACGTCATAATATGCATTGTAGAGTAGATTGCTGATACCGACTACTGAAAGTTTTGTGTCAGAAACCTTAGTAATGAGTAATGGAGCACGGAATACGTTAGGACTTTGGGACATCTCCAAGTAACCGTTGGCTTTGTATCCTACGGGATCAGTCATTACCACATATGCTTGATCTTTATTCTGGTAGAAAATAGTTCCGCCAATACCATAATTGAATTTGATAGTATCGTTGTCAAATGTGATGGTGATGGGATCATTTGTGAGTTTCTCACCGTTAATTGCTCTAAGGGTTATGTCTCCGTAAGTTTCACTGTTACCGATTACTACTCCCGTTGGAATAGTGATGGTTTTTGTTTTGCTATCATATGTGCCGGTTACATCAAAACCTTGCGCAAGTCCTTCGATAACAACTTCGCCCTCTTTCTCCCCTGCAACGATACTGATACCCTCGTTAAGATCATCATAGCCATCGTTGAACAATACAACATAGTCATTGCTTGTTTCGGGGGCTGGTTCTTCAATTGCAGCGAGTATGTCAAAGTCAATATCTACAGATACATTGGTGAAGGCATAGCCCGAATAAGAACCGGTACCGGCAGTTTTCTCATAACCTAAGAATGCTTTAGGAGTTGTGGCAGTTGATTTTCCTCCTGCAACTTTTACGGCAAGCGTAAGATTTGTAAGCTTATTGTCGTCAGTGTAGCCTCCTAAAGTCCAGTTTGTTGTGCTGGTTGAAGTGGTTTGAACATCTACAGTAGTACCAAATGGAAGTGTGAGAGTAGAAGCTACCGTGTCCAATTTAAAGGGTACTTCCTCATATGCGCCGTAAAGCAATGAACTAATACCTACAATTGTAATTTGAGAGTTGCTTGTTTTTTTTACGCTCAAAGGAGTGCTGAAAACATTGGCGTTCTGATACATGGTGAGTTTTGCATTCGCCAAAGAACCTGTAGCCTGATTCATGAGGATAAGATTTCCTGCAGTTACTCGACCGACGAGGTAGTTATCCAAAGCAAAGCCATTTTCAGTAAATGTTGCAGTGATAGAACCTTCTGTTGTTATTGCTCCGGTTGATGTTGCAGTAGCAAGTGTAATTTTGCCATAAGTGGAGTGAGTTCCTAATACCTGACCACAAGGAATAGTTGCAGTGGCTTTTGTAGCATCGAAGGTACCCTTTACATCGTAGCCGTTCGCTAAACCATAAAATGTAATGCTATCTTTATCTATTGCTACAGTAGTACCTCCATTACATGTAGAGGTTCCCTCAAGATACTTCACTACATAGGATTTGCCATTGATATCCGCCCCGGTAAGTTTTCGTGGTGCTTTCATGGGCGCTTTGGACACATCCACAGGAAGTTGATAGCGAGCCAATTCCTTTGCTTGCTCAGCACGATAAAGTCTGGCTTTCTTTTCGGAATTAATTATTTCCTGTGAATTAGACAAATTGGTTGTTTTAAGCGATAATTCCGGTTTTACTGCTGAAAGAGATTCAACAATAACCCCTTTGCTTGGAGCTCCTGCGTTTGCTGCAAGTACGGTTGCTCCAAGACATAAAGTGGTAAATAAATGCTTCATGCAAGTTAAAATTTATGATGAATTAAAAAAACCTGTAGAAATTTAATAGTTTGCAAATTTAGTACTATTTTTGAAATTTGCAATACTATTTTTATAAAAATTTGCAAACATTTAACTTTTTGATAAAGGTTTGCTTCGGATTGCCCTCTCAAATTGCATTTAAAGGTTGCTTTCCGCATGCCGGCGTTGCCTTTCAAGCAAGAGAGAAGTCTATTTTTTTGTGCCGTCATTGCCTTTCAAGCAAAAGAGAAGTGAGGATTAAAAGTCCCCGTTTGTCTTTGGGTGTTAGTTTCTCTCTGAGCCGGCGTTTAGCTTTTTTGCAAAGCGAAAGGGTTGGCTAAAGGGCATCGGCAAAGTCGGGCATGGATGGGAAAATAAGGTCTGCTTTCTCTGCTTCAAAGAGATCCCGAGGCACGGGCCCTGTTGTAACAGCTATGGTGAAGAGCCCCGCAGCTTTCCCTGCCCTAACTCCAAGTGGTGCATTTTCGATTACGAATGCGTCTTCGGGGGCCAAGCCGGAGAGTGCCAATCCTTTCAGGTATGGCTCGGGATCGGGCTTCCCGATCTTGACATCATGGGCGGTGATGCGATCTCCTGGGAGGAAGATTCCGGGATAATATGTTTCAATTGCATCAAGCAGTGTCTGTTGACCGCTACCTGTGACTACAATACACCTGATACCATGCTGTTTAAGTTTGGCAAGCATGCGGTCGGTACCCGGCATCGGGTCGATGGTGCTGATTTCGCGGAAGATCTCTGCTTTGCGGGCATAGAGTTTCCGTGCATATTCATCCGACACCCCGTGACCTTTCTCCCTCTGGAAAATCATGTTGCATTGCGCTATTCCGGTCATCCCTTCATAAACGTATGCGTCTTCAAGGCGACAGTTGACACCGACCTCTGCCATCATCTGCTGCCACGCGCGGGAGTGATATTTCATAGAATCAAATATTACGCCATCCATATCGATTAGCGCAACACGTTTGTTTGCAAGCTGGGGTAACATAAACGATTTATTCTTCGAAATTAGTTAGTAAATTAAGGATTAAGGATAATCTTTTACCATTGCCAGTCGAACCGCTCTATGTCTGATTCGACAAGGTTTGTGCCGCTCTGCACCTCGATAAAGCTCAGCAGGGTGGTGGCCTTCAGCGCATGTTTCACACCTTTGCTGATATGGAATGTGTCGCCTCTGCCAACCTTTCGTCTAACTCCGTCTAACACTATTTCACCCTCTCCGTCGATGAAGGTCCACACTTCGTCGCGGCAGGCATGTACCTGATAGCTTATGGAGGCTCCGGGGTTGAGTGTGAGATGCTTGGTCAGGGCGCAATAACCATCAGGATATTCTACGGTATCGATTACCTTGTATGTGCCCCAACGGCGTTCCTCAAACATCGGGCGGCGCTTCAAGCCATCGGCATATTTTTTGATATTCTCTGAGAGCTGCTTTTCGCTTACGAGGATTCCATCGGGAGAAGCCGCCACTATGAGGTCTTTTGTTCCGATGCACATCACAGGTATGTCGAGCTCATTGATGACATGTGTGTTGATTCCGCTGCCGTCTATTGTTACGTTTCCGTATGTGGCATGGCGTAATTCATCAGTGAGGGTGTTCCAGGTGCCTAAATCCCGCCATTCTCCGTCGAAAGGTACGACAGCAACGTCCTTGGCTTTTTCAGCTACTTCATAGTCGAAACTGATTCGGGGAAGTTTTGAGTATTGTTCCAGGACTTCTTCATAAGATGTGGCGTTAAGATATTTCGCTGCTATGTCAAGCATGTAGCCCAACCGGAATGCGAACACTCCTCCATTCCAATAAGCGCCATCTTGAATCAGAACTTCGGCTTCCCGGGCAGACGGTTTCTCTACAAAGCGTTTTACCTCCAACACATTGTCATTTAATGAGCCTCCCGGGATGACGTAGCCATATTTCGCGGTCGGGAATGTTGGTTTTATTCCCATCAGCACAAGGGGTGCGAGATCATTTCTCACGCATTCCTCCATTTGCTTTATTGTCTGGAAGTATCCGGCCTCTGTGTAGGGGTCGCAGGGCATGACCACAACAACTTCATCCCGGCTGCATCCTTTAATCATGGCAAGGTATTCTGCAGAGAGGCAGATTGCGGGAAATGTGTCGCGTCGAGAAGGTTCGGTGACCACGTTCACATCCGTGCCGAGTTGAGCCAAGATGGGATCTTTCTGCATCACGGAGGTGGCGATAGTGACCCGAGCATCGAGATTTGCGTTCCGAATCTGTCTCACCACGCGCTGCACCATCGATTCCCTCTCTTCGCTTCCATCAACGGGGAGGAGGCGTAGGAATTGTTTGGAACGGGCGTCGTTTGATAGTGGCCATAAACGAGATCCGGATCCACCGGAAAGCAAAATTATCTGCATATGATTTGATTCTTTTTCTAATGTTTCTGAATGAAGCGATTTAAAACCTTTCCATCGTCAATCGCATGAAAATATATCACGTGTGTAAACTTTCTCTTCCACATCTTGCAGTTCGGGCGCGGTACGGTTCGCCAAGATCGCTTTGCTCTGCCGTTTGAATTCATCGAGGTTATTGACAACCCGGCTGCCGAAAAACGTGCTTCCATCCTGGAGGGTGGGTTCGTAGATGATTACAGTAGCACCTTTGGCTTTGATGCGCTTCATCACCCCCTGTATAGAGGAGTGGCGGAAGTTGTCGGAGTTGGTCTTCATTGTCAGTCTGTAAACACCTATGATGCATTCCTGTTCGGGAGCCTGTCCAAAGGTGTTGGCTTGTGAATAATCATACCAGCCGGCTTTCTTAAGCACTTGATCGGCGATGAAATCCTTGCGTGTACGGTTACTCTCAACAATAGCCGACATCATGTTTTGCGGAACGTTGGCATAGTTTGCCAATAGCTGCTTTGTGTCTTTTGGCAGACAGTACCCTCCGTAGCCAAAAGAGGGGTTGTTGTAGTGGGTGCCGATTCGTGGATCCAGACCGACTCCCTCGATTATCGCTTTTGAATCAAGACCTTTCACTTCTGCATATGTATCGAGCTCGTTGAAGTAGCTGACGCGTAGTGCGAGATATGTATTTGCAAAGAGTTTAACGGCTTCCGCTTCCATTATCCCCATATAAAGCACATCGATATCGGGCTTCAGCGCGCCCTGCTGCAATAGACCAACGAACGTGTGGGCAGCTTTGTTGAGAAAATCAAGGTCTGAAACCTTCAGTATTGCTTCATTTTCTTTGGCAAAGCGTGAGGGGTCTAATATTTTAGGTATGCCGGCAATGATGCGCGATGGATAGAGATTGTCGTAAAGCGCCTTACTCTCTCTCAGGAACTCCGGGAAGAAGAGGAGATTGAATTTCTTGACTCCTTTCTCGGCATATTTAAGGTAAAGCGACCTGCAGTAGCCAACAGGGATAGTGGACTTAATTATCATGACTGCATCCGGATTGACCCGAAGTATGAGATCTATCACATCTTCAATGTGGTGGGTATCAAAATGATTTGTCTGCGGATCGTAGTTAGTAGGAGCGGCAATGACCACAAACTCAGCATCACGATAAGCTTCCGCGCCATCGGTGGTAGCGGTCAGGTTAAGAGGTTTCTCTGCGAGATATTTCTCGATATAGTCATCATGAATAGGGGAGAGCTTATTGTTGATTTTATCGACCTTCTCCTTAATGATGTCCACTGCTGTGACTTGATTATGTTGGGCGAGAAGAGTAGCGATGCTTAGACCGACATATCCTGTGCCTGCAACTGCAATCTTATGTGAGGTCATAATAATTTCTTATAAACATTCGAGTTTCTCCCCCGGTGAGGGGGAATCAGAAGACAAAGGTACTAATTAAATTCATATATTGAAAATTTTTAAAAGTATTTGCAAGAATCAAAATAAATGATTAACTTTGCACTCGCAATCAGAAATGAGCGCAACATATTGGAGAGATGGCAGAGTGGTCGATCGCGGCGGTCTTGAAAACCGTTGAGGGTAACACCTCCGGGGGTTCGAATCCCTCTCTCTCCGCCATAAAGCCTGATTTTCAGGCTTTTGTTGTATTAGCACCCTATCTTACACCCAATTCGGGAGTGAGATTGGGTGTTTTACTTGTAGGCTTAAGGGGAGGAAAATAAGCCACAAAAACGCATCTTGCAGAGACAATCAAAATAAAAAAGAGGGTGTATGCGCTACCCCTGCTTAACTAATTATTATCTTAGGATTGATTGATTTCAATGATGATATGAATTCTTCCTGATTTTTGGGAGAGACATAAACCCAATTCGTTTTCCCATATTTTAATCCAATTCGTTTTGCGGATAATGCAGGAGAAGATAGTATAGTGGACTTATGTGTTATTTCTATAATCTTGGAAATGGGAAGATCCATCTTGAATAAAAAGCCACATCGAATATGCAATTTCTCGCCATTTATACAATAATCAGTATGCAAAAGCATGTCATACATCATAAATAAGCCAATCCCGATAAAGACTATATCAATCAAGAGAACCCATGTTGATTTATAACACAAGTATATTGAGCCAATGAATGCAATGGTCATACCAATGCAAAACCATATGTACCATTTAGCTACTTTTGATTTAAAGATTTTATTCATATGCTAAAGTTGAGTTGGTGTATTTGTGTTTTTCACATGCGAATAGCAAAGCATGAGTATTACTATTACGCAGCATATGTTGATAATCTGCCCTGACATCTGCGGGTGTCCATATAAAAGGAAGCCGTTGACAAGCCCGTCAATCCAAAATAAGATGACTGATAATGCCATCATCATAAACCACACCACCGTCCGCTTGATTAAAAGCATTGAGGTGGTTAATAAGATAAAGCCTCCCACGGCAATAAGCACTATGCCAACCCAAGTCTCGGTAACAGAAAGCGATGAGCTTATGCAGATGATACCTCCGGCAATACGCGCAATACCAACGATATACGCCAACACCGCTCCACAAATTCCCTTTATACTCATTTCAAAATATCTTTTATTATTTTTTCTTTGCAAGATTAGCAAATTTCACACTCCAATGAATGTAAAGTCCGGAATAACACTTGGAAGTTCATTTAGAAAGACCAGATGGGATAATCAAAAACTTTCTCTCCCTTCTTCTTATGATAATAAATGGTTATCCCTATAGCCAAGGCTATGCTGACAACACGAACTATATTTGAGATTAAACCTCCGGCAGCCACTTCAGTGCCTGAAACATTAAAGATTATCCATGCGGCGTTCATCAAGAAATGGAGACCGAATGCAACCCACAAATTAAATTTCCAAGCTGCATACATCCAGCTGAAATATAATGCTCCAATAAATGTTACCCCAAAAGCAGCCAAGCTTGAAACCAAGTCATGGCCTTGATAGGTATGTGCCAGACCGAATAAAACAGCAGGTAAAAGAGTAGCCCATATAAAACCAACTTTTGCATACCTGAAGAATAAACCAAACATAAAAGCCCTGCACACAAATTCTTCAATGAATCCCGGGAATAAGCTTTTCCTAATTATAAGGGGCAAGGTAAGATCAGGATTTATTGAGCCAATTATGGGGAAAACTATATACAATGGTAACACTGAAATCATTGCTATAAGGAAACCCTTAAAGAAGTTGGCATTAAGACCGAGGAAAGAACAGACTTCTTTAGGCTTTATGACGATATAGGTTCCAACTAACACTGCTATAGCCATTACAAGATCTCTTACAAATGAACTGAGTATTGTGCGACTTGGAATTTCAAGCCACGCTGACACATGCCATACGTTTCCCCACAGAGAGTTTACCAATAGAGACGCAATTACTGCAAAAATAACTTTGGCTATTTTGGATTTTAAAGTAACCATTTTATTAAAGATTATAAAATATTCTTGCAAATTTACTTATTTTTGCAAAAATTTTAATAACCGCTTTTTTACATAGACCTCTACTATGAAGAGACCTGTCAAAATTACACTTATTGTTCTGAGTAGCATTATTGGTTTGCTTCTAATCGGATTATGTGGGTTGCTTGTGTATGCTCATTTTATTAAAAGTCATGAAGAAAACACTGTCGGGTATTATGTTGATGAACTGAACATTAGCAAGAATGATTTTAAGAGTGAATTTGACGAAATATACCAAATCACTCTTGATAACTATTCATTGTATAAATCCAAAGGATTGAATATGGATAGTATTCACAGTTTGTTTCTACAACGAATTGAAGATGACGGGGTAGATAAAGCTGAATTTGGCAATATTTTGAAGGAATTTTTCAGCAGTTTAAATGTAGGACATGCGTTTGTTTATCTGAAGGATTACACGGCTGGTTATACTCCTGAATTTATAGAAGATCGTATTTTTGTCTATACTCCTAATGAGTACTTGCGGGCAAATGGTTTCAGAGAGAAGGATGAGATAATAGCTCTGAATGGGATTGCCGTTTCAGAATGGTTGGATAAACATGAAAAATTCACGTCGGCCTCTACTGCTGAAGCAAGAAGATTGAATACGGCTTTGGGAGTATTCCGTTCTTGGGAAGATACGACAGCGACATATAAGGTAGTTCGTGCAGCGGATACATTGGAAATTAAACTGCCGTTAAAGAAATATGATCTTTTACCGGGAGAGCAGGAAGAGAACAAACTTGTCGAATGGTCGATAATTAATGACTCTATAGGTTACATCAATATTCAGTCGATGATGGATCCGGTGACGGATGAATTTATAGAGGCTTACAAAAATGTAAGTAAGCTACCGCATCTGATTGTAGATATTCGCAGGAATGAGGGCGGAAACAGTGGAACCAGCATGCATTTAGCAGAATATCTCATTAAGAAGCCCCAGCCACATTGTGTTTCTCCATCAACAGTCATGGAGCCTCAAAGCGGTGCATACAAAGGGAAAGTTTATTTATTGATAAGCCCATATACTTTCTCCGCCGCTGAGAGTTTTGCTCTGGATATTAAGGAAAGTGGCAATGCCATTCTGATAGGCTCAGCAACAGCGGGAGACACGGGCAATAGTCCCCAAACATTCCATACCTCAAATGGCATTTATTTCCGGATCCCGACACGGGAACCGGAAAAATCTCCAAAAGGTTTTCCGATGGAGGGAACGGGCATTAGTCCCGATTATAAGGTTGAGCAAACAGTCTCTGATTTTATGAAAAACCATGATACCGTTTTAAATTTCACAATTGATCTAATCCAAGAGTAGTCAATATATTATAAGCCATAAAAGACGTTTCGTTTGAGGTCGCAATTTGCGACCTCAAGCATGAGGTGCAATTTTTGCATTTCAAACGATTAAATTCTGGTTATTTTCTTTTGAGCCAATATTGGCGATCGGCTTCGGGTAAGCGCTCAATGGCATATCGCAGCGATGTACGGGGCAGTCGTGCGTAATTCTCCTCAAGATATTCAATCAGGATGCCCTCATCCTGTTTCCCTATTTCACGGAGTGTCCAGCCTAATGCTTTATGGATAAGGTCGTGGGGATGATTAATGAGTTGGTTACATATCTGAAGCGTGGGGGCGAAAATGCCGTTCCTGATAAAATCGAGTGTAGTCACTACCGCTATCCTTTGTTCCCATAGATTATCGCTTTCAGCAAGATGAAATAAGATACTAAAGTCCTCATTGCCGGATAATCTAAGATAGGGACCTAACACATATTGACAGGAAAGGTCTACCAAATCCCAGTTGTTGGCTTGCCGGGCATGCATGAGGTAAAACTCAGCGACCTCTTTGCGCCTTTCAGCTTTTCTTCTCAATGTATCAGTATTATCCTTCCTCTTCGGAAGATTAGCCTTCATTTCCTCTACTAACAGCAAAAGACCACAAAGTCTCGCTTCATGCCAAGGAGAATACAGAAGTTTCCTGATCTCTTCCATTTCCACATGCAGTCGGCACTCCTTAACAATAGCGCGTGTCTGTGGCACCTTCAGCCCTAAGAATAAGTCACCTTCGCCATATTGACCTTTCCCTGTTTTGAAAAATCGCATCAGATGATCACGCTGCTTATCGTTGCGTTCTGCCACCAGCAGCTCTTCTATCTCCCTCGCCGAAATATGTTTAGATTCCATAGTTATCTTTATGATATTGCCCGAAAACTGTTTTACATTAAAACTAACCCTTCCTGAACCCCACGAGTAGTTAATTTCGATTTACCAACTCAATGGCTTGTTTCCCGGTCATTTGCTCAATAGTCATTTCAATAGCCAAGCATCTATCAAAACCCTTTTTGAGCTCTTCGTTCAGACTTTCGTCATCACTCGGATTGCATCTGCGACCAAGTAGTTCCAGAATACGTTTCTTTTCAGTTTCGTTCTCAATTATTCGTATTTTACCGAATACTA
>CAZEJY010000035.1:0-26171 GCA_964512705.1 uncultured Sangeribacter sp.
GGGGCTTTTTTGTTAAACCTTATCACGCCGATGTCCGTGTTTGTCTTGGGCGAAAACGGATGAGTTGATAATCGCCATCTTACAAGAGGCTGCTGTAAAGCAGCCTCTTTTTATTTAAATCGCCTCAGAATTCTCTGAGGCGATTTTTTTGAGCTCTCTGAGATCTCAGAGGTCTCTGAGAACTCTGATTCCTATTTTCCCCTGTTCTCTATGCGCTCCCAGTTTTCACTGTTCTCAAAAAATTTTTTGCTGGTAAAAGCTTTTTTTATATTTTTGTAGAAGTTAAGCAAGTTCACTTGCTTAGTACCGGACTTAAATACCATTTGAATTACATTTCTTTTTATTACACTTAAATCTTTTTTATGAAAAAACTTTTACTTTCTTTAGCGGTTTTGGCTTTTGCTTTCTCTGCATTTGCCGAAGATCCGATTGCTTCAATCGAGTTTAAGAAAAATAGCGAAGCCTATGCCTCTACAAGCAGCTATAGTTCGGAGTGGGAATCTACAGATAAGATGTGGAAGTTCCAAGGCTTTAATAACAATAATAGAGGCTGGGATTTCATTGCTGCAGGCTGGAAAACTGATAATACTACTCCCTATGTAGCTTCCGGTGTTCCTTGCCCACTTCCTGTGAGCAGTATCGTTTTCAATATCGGTGATCGTTTTACTGAGAATGCAATTACCAGTGCTAAATTGTTGGTTTCTGACAATGCCGATTTTTCAAATGCTACTGAAACTGCAGTTGCTCTTCCTACTGCTAAAAATTCTGAATGGGTAGTGAATGTAGCTAAGCCGGCTGCCAACAAGTATTATAAAGTGCAGTTGGAGATTCCTAAGCAATCAAGCAATGGTCAAGCTATTTCGCTGACTAAAATCGCACTTTATCAGAATCCTTATAAGGCTGAAGAACCGAAACCTTCTACCTACGCTAAGGTGTCTTCTATTGCGCAGGTTAAGGCTTTGAAATCAGGCGATAAGGTTGAGGTGGATTTCCCGATGACTGTTGCATTCGTTAAAAACAGCAATGTTTTCGTTACAGATGCTGCGGGTGATTTCATCCAGATTTATGGTGCTAACTCTTATAAGGTGAATGATGTTGTTCCTGGAGGATGGAAGGCTGAGTATGAGCTTTATCAAACTTATACTCCCGAGTTGAAACCCGAGTCACTGCCCGCTTCTACTTCAACAGGTAATTTCGTTGCTAAGGTTGTCGCTGCTGATAAAGTTACAGTGGATTTGGTTAACAGTGTTGTGACAATCAAGGATGTTGTTTTCGATAAGGATACTCCCTCAGCAAAAGAGAACTTTACCGGTACCGTTGGTGCAACTACTTTGAGTTTCCGCAATAACTATGAGTTAACAGGTGTTGCTGCCGGTAAGTATGACGTGACTGTAGTTGTCACAGTCTATAATGGTGCTCCTTCACTCTATGTTATTAACTATGGTGGAGCCGCTGGAGTAGGTGAGATTGCAGTTGATGATGCAGCAGAGGCAGTATACTATAACCTTCAGGGTGTGAAGGTGGCGGAACCTGCTAATGGTGTATTCATCAAGGTTCAGGGTAAGAAAGCCACTAAAGTTTACGTTGGCAAATAATCCATCGCAGAGTTAACAGATAAACAAAATATGGTGAGTGTCTCAAGCTTTTTGCGTGAGACACTCCTTTTTTAGGCGTATTTTTTAATTGGTTAATAATTAGGAATGTAATGAAAAGCGGGAGTTATTTTTAGGTCGTTAAGTTTGTAGACCAAGGAATAATTATTATATTTGTATTTTAGTTAATACAACTTACCGGATCTGAAATGAAAGGCACTGTGCAAACAAAGGATGCGCGTCCACGTATCTTAATCGTGTACACCGGGGGTACAATCGGAATGATAGAAAACCCTCAGACTCATGTTCTTGAGCCGTTCAATTTTGCTCATTTGATAGATAATGTGCCGAAAATCAAGATGTTGGACTTTGAAATTCATAATTATCAATTCAAGGTTCCGCTTGATTCTTCAGCAATGACTCCAAAGGATTGGTCAAAGATTGCAGAGGTTATATCCAGTAATTATAATGATTATGATGGATTTGTGATCTTGCATGGAACAGACACTATGGCGTATACGGCGTCGGCATTGAGCTTTATGCTGATGAATCTTAGAAAGCCGATAGTTATCACAGGAAGTCAGTTGCCGATTGGTGAGGTCAGGACTGATGGTGAGGAGAATCTGATTACCGCCCTACAGGTTGCCGCTGCCAAGGATGTGGATGGTACGCCGATGATTCAGGAGGTAGCGATCCTTTTTGAGAATTATTTGTGGCGTGGCAATAGAAGCACGAAGCGTAGTTCCGATAATTTCAATGCGTTCAAGAGTTCCAATTATCCCCGTCTTGCCAAGATTGGTTTGGGTATTACCTACAATCGTGAGGCAATGCTGAGATGCAAGGATGAGAACTCCGAGCTCAAAACCTTTTTGGATCTCGATTCCAATGTGATGTATATAGACCTGTTTCCGGGGATAAATACGGACATGGTGAAATATATGCTGAGTATGCCGAATCTGAAGGGCGTAGTGATGAAGACCTTCGGAATGGGTAATGGTCCGACGGATAAGGGTTTCCTTGGAGCTCTCAAAGATGCCATTGATCGCGGTATAGTGATAGTAAACGTGTCTCAATGCCATAGCGGTACGGTGAATCCTATGCGCTACAAGGCAGGGACAGGAATTACGGAAGCAGGAGTGATATCCGGACATGATCTGACCTCGGAGGCTGCCATAACCAAGCTTATGTATCTCTTCGGAAAGGGATTGAGTTCAGAAGAGGTGAAGGAGCAGATGGAGCATTCTCTTGCGGGTGAGATGGAGGAGATTTAAGTATAATTTTGATTAAGGAGAAGGAAGCCCTAATAGAGACCTAAGTTGCATCAATGGAGGAGAGATTAGCCCAATATACAAGTTTCAGAATAGATGACACGGCTGAGTGGAAGCTTGTTATTTTCATTTCCGACACCGGCATGTCTGCCTATCTGAAAAATATCGAGAATCCATTGGAAGGCGTTCTTGAACTCTTTGCTGAGAAGTGGGAGAGGGATGAAGCATCGCTTCTTGACCGAATTGAGAACTGTATCTACAATCATCCTCAGGTCCTCGATGATTTTGCGACAGATATAATAATTTGCACTGACAAACTTTTGTGGATGCCTAAAAGTGTAGCTGAAGATGAGAGTGAGATGGCTGAGCAATTCAACATGGTCTTTTCGGAGGATGAGAACAATATCTTTTCGGAATCGGATGAGTCGGTGTGCTGCGTCTATTCTTCAGCAGCAGGTCTTCCCGGGTTTCTGAGACGAACTATACCGGGTGCACGCGTGCAGAGTCATTTAGCTGTGCTTTACAATAAATTCAGGAAACAGGTTAACGATGAACCTACCCTCTATGTGGATATCAGAGAGGATGAGGCTGATTATCTATTGATTGAATCAGGGAAATTACTCTTAGGAGCGACCCATTCATGGCATAATCCGATGGATATAGGCTATATGGTGATGAATGTGTTCCGTGTTTATGGAATCAATCCCAAGTCGGCAACGGTATCTATCTCCGGTAATTTTGCTGATAAGCAGGAGTTGGTGAAGATTTTGCGCGAGCAGATTGCTTTCGTGATGTTCACTAAAATTCCTACGGTAGTGTCAAAAATCAGTATGCCCTTGAGTGCGGCTCTCTCCCTTATGCGTAATTAACTGATTAATCTGTTTTTCAAAGTATTCTTGGGTGTTAATTTTTAGATTAAGGTAAAGAGATGAGAATAATCAGAGGCAAATATGGAAAAAGACGCTTTGACGTGCCGAAGAATATTACGGCTCGTCCTACAACAGATTTTGCCAGAGAAAATATATTCAACATAATTGAAAATTTGATTGATTTAGAGGATAAACGTGCGTTGGATCTCTTTGCCGGAACGGGCGCCATCAGCTGGGAGTTCGCTTCGCGAGGTTGCAGGGAGGTTATAGCGGTGGAGCAGTCCCCGATACAGGCAGGTTTTATCCGCTCCGTTAAGGAGAAGCTCGGTGACACTACACTCAAATTGATCAAAGGGGATGTGTTCCGTTTCATTGAGAGAGGCAGGGAAAGCTTTGACATTGTCTTCGCCGATCCACCTTATGATCATCCCAAGTTCGGCGAGATACCGAGTTTGATTCTCAATTCTGAATTGGTTACAGATGGTACCATAGTGATTGTGGAACACAATAAGAATCATGATTTCAGTAAGCTGCCCGGTTTTACACGCCATTTGACTTACGGTAGTGTAAACTTCAGCATATTTGAAGTAAAAAAAGAGGATAATCCCGATTAATCCGATTAAGAAATATTAATCAAGATGATTCCCGATTAATCAAGTTAACTCTCGAAAAATTAGATATAATGAACGATATAAAATTAGATAGAATAGAGGACGCATTAGAGGATTTCAAAGCCGGGAAATTCGTAATGGTTGTGGATGATGAAGATCGCGAGAATGAGGGTGATCTGATCATAGCTGCTGAGAAGATCACTCCGGAAGATGTGAACTTCATGCTCAAGAAGGCGAGAGGAGTGCTCTGTGTCCCTTTGACCCAAAAGAGATGCGAGGAACTGAAGCTCGACAAGCAGGTTACGGATAATACCTCCATGCTAGGTACACCGTTCACCATCACTGTTGATAAGTTGGAGGGGTGCACTACGGGTGTTTCTATCGAAGATAGATGCGCCACAATCCGCGCCCTCGCTGATCCTGCGTCGACTCCCGAGACTTTCGGCAGACCGGGACATATCAATCCACTCTATGCTCAAGACAGAGGTGTCCTTCAGCGTTGCGGCCACACTGAGGCTGCTGTGGATCTTGCCCGTCTCGCAGGTCTGGAACCGGTTGCTGCCCTTATGGAGATAATGAGTGACGATGGCTCTATGGCACGACTGCCGGAACTGAGAAAAAGAGCTGATGAGTGGGGGTTGAAACTGATATCTATTAAGGATCTCATTAGCTACAGACTCAAGCACGATTCTTTGGTGGAGAAGGGTGAAGAGGTGAAGATGCCCACAGCTTACGGCGATTTTCATTTGATCCCTTTCCGTCAGAAAGATAACAATTTGGAACATGTAGCCCTGATCAAGGGTGATATTTCGGGAGATGAACCGGTGTTGGTGAGAGTTCATTCATCTTGCATGACCGGTGATATCTTCGGATCGATGCGTTGCGAATGCGGTGAACAGCTTCACTTGGCGATGAAGATGATCGAAGAAGCCGGTAGAGGGGCCGTGATCTATCTCAATCAGGAGGGTCGAGGTATAGGTCTGATGGATAAAATCAAGGCGTATAAGCTTCAGGAGAATGGACTCGATACCGTTGATGCCAATCTACATTTAGGTCACAAGGCTGATGAACGCGATTACGGTGTAGGCGCGAATATACTTCATGAGCTCGGAGTCAAGAAGATGCGTCTGATGACAAATAACCCGATGAAGAGAATCGGTTTAGAGGGTTACGGAATAGAAATTACTGAGAATGTGCCTTTAGAGGTGAAACCAAATAAGTATAATTCCTTCTACATGCAAACAAAGAAGGAGAGAATGGGTCATACCCTCAGTAAGTTATAATACTAAAATATTGAGGTGATTTAAAGACTTATTTACTCTTTGTACAAGTTTTAAATCACTTCATAACCTGAAATTTAAATAATCAAGAAGAGAAAGCGACTTCATGAAAAAGTTTCTTCTATCCATATTGACTGTATCGGTGACTGCCGGAGTGCTGTGTGCCGAGAAAAAAATGCTTGACCATACAAGTTTTGACGCGTGGAAGAGTGTGCAGACAAATGCTATTACCAAAAATGGCGATTGGTCTGCGTATCAGGTAAATCCACAGGAGGGTGATGGTGTCCTTTATGTGAGGAATAATAAAAATGGGAAAAGTATAGAGGTTGCGCGTGGTTATCAGCCAACGTTTACCGCCGACGGTAAGTGGGCGATCGCACTGATTAGAGCACCTTATGCTGATACACGCAAGGCAAAGATCGCAAAGAAGAAAGATCTCGAATTACCTCAGGATTCACTTGCCATCATTGACCTGATGAAACAGAAGGTTGAGAAGATAGCGGGTGTGACCGGTTATAAAGTTGGTCTTAAAGGTGGAGATTGGGTTGCTTACAGCACTTGCGATACTCTCTATTCCTCTACGAAAAATCTGAAGAATAAGGATTATAAGCTGCCGGTGATGGTACGTAATTTAAATTCAGGTGTTTCTAAACTTGTGAAATATGTAGGAGCGTATGGATTTGACAGAACAGGTGACAAGGTGGCTTTTATCTTGAATGAATTCAAGAAGGATTCACTGTCGTTTAATGGTGTAGCCATGATGTCGCTTCCCGATACAACGATCCATTATCTCGATAAGGAGAAGAAGTTTTACGGCGACTATGCATTTGATGAAAATGGTAAACAATTCGCTATCGTGGCGTCAGATGATAGCATCAAAACCGGTACCCGCAAAGCATTTATCCTTTATAGTAACCTCGACAAGGGTTTGTCTCAGGCTCCTATGAAGATAGAGAGCTCATATAAAAGTGAGACAATGGGGGAGATGCTGCCTAATCAGTATACTAAAGTTATCTTCTCAAAGAATGGCAAGAGGCTGATTGGTGGTGTGGCTCCGGTTATTGCTCCGGATGATACCACAATAGTTGATTTCGAGAATCCTGCATTGGACATCTGGAGATGGGACGCGCCGATGACCCCGCCTCAGGAGTTGAAAGATGTAAAAAATCTAAAAGAGAAAAATTTCCCGGTTTGCATAAACCTTAATACCTTCAAGCAGGTGTATCTTGTGGATCAACCTCTTGCCAAGGTGATAGCTCCAAATAAGTGGGATGGAAACTGGGCTCTGATCAGTGACCCCACAGAGGATGCTGTTGAGAAGCAGTGGAATTACTTTGCACCGGTTAAACTCTCGGTGATGAACGTGAACACCGGCGAGAAGAAGGTGATCAAGAAAGTGCCGTCGGAGGAGGTGGCTCTCTCTCCTGGTGGAAAGTATGTCTATTGGTTCGAAGATAGAAACTTCTACACGTATGATGTGGAGAGTGGAGAAATAGTCAATATTACCGAGAATATGCCTGTTCACATCTGGAATGATGATGATGATCATCCGATGCCGTCGGAACCATGGGATTATCCGTTATGGAGCGCCGGTGATAAGCGTATTCTGATCTATGATAAGTATGACCTCTGGAGTGTGGATCCAACCGGTAAAGTAAATCCGGTTTGTCTGACGAATCAGGAGGGAAGAAAGCGAAACATGAGATTCCGGGTACTTAAGACTAACAGTGAATGGCGTTATGCTACCGAAGGTGAAACTTTGCTGTTCAACGTGTTTGATTATACCGATAAGTATAACGGCTTGGCTACC
Source organism: uncultured Sangeribacter sp. (assembly GCA_964512705.1). Taxonomy (GTDB): domain Bacteria; phylum Bacteroidota; class Bacteroidia; order Bacteroidales; family Muribaculaceae; genus Lepagella. Next base: position 7,431 of record CAZEJY010000035.1, read on the forward strand.
CTCGTTTACGGCAAAGCTGCCTCCCCGAAAGTTGCAGTGCTGAATGGCTACTCCTATACACAGGTGAAGAAAGCGGAAAATGCCAATGTCTATATGTGGCAACGTGCAAACTTCTCGACATCTCCCGATGTGTGGAGTTGTGTGGGTAATGATTTCATGAAGGCTGTGCAGGTGTCGGATGCTAACCCACAGATGAAGGATTACAGATGGGGAACGGCTCAATTGGTGAAATGGAATGCTTATGATGGTACGGAGTCTGAGGGTGTTCTATACGTGCCCGATGATTTGGATCCGAATAAGAAATATCCTATGCTCTGCGTCTTCTATGAGACAGGTAGCGAAGAATTGTATCGGCACTACACTATGGAACCCTCTTGGAGCTGGGTCAATTATCCTTTCTACGTGAGCCGCGGTTATGTGATCTTTGTACCGGATATCCATTATACTGCCGGTGTGCCCGGAGAAAGCTGTTATAATTACGTCTGCTCCGGAGCAGAGGAGATGTGCAAGCGTTATCCGTGGATTGATAAGGATAGAATCGGTATTGATGGACAGAGCTGGGGTGGCTATCAAACAGCCTATCTTGTGACCCGTACGAATATGTTTGCTTGTGCCGGTAGCGGTGCTCCCGTGTCAAACATGACCTCGGCTTTCGGTGGCATCCGCTGGGAATCGGGTGATTCACGTCAGGGTCAGTATGAGATGGGACAGAGCCGCATCGGCAAGAACCTTTGGGAAGGTACCGAACTGTATATCGCCAACTCACCGGTCTTTCATGCCAACAGAGTTGAGACTCCGTTGTTGATTATGCATAATGATAATGATGGTGCAGTGCCATGGTATCAGGGTATCGAGCTGTTTATGGCTTTGAGGAGATTGCAGAAGCCGGTTTGGATGCTTCAGTACAATGGTGAGGCCCACAATATCCGCGCCCGTAAGAATAGGAAAGATATTACTGTCAGGTTACAGCAATTCTTTGATCACTATCTAAAGGGTGACCCTATGCCTAAATGGATGAAAGAGGGTATACCTGCGGTCCGTAAGGGTCAGGAATTAGGTTATTAAGGTTACTGCTTGTGTGCTGCAAATCTTGAAATTGGAAATAAGAATTATGAATTATAAGAAAATAATAACGTCAGTACTGCTGTTGGTGTCAGGCCTCTGGACCGGTACCATTCAGGCACAGGACTTTCATTGCCCGGATGATACAGTCAAAGCTATGGCTTTGGTCAGAAAATATCATAACCCGGGGGGTGATCCATCAAAGGTTTGCGCAGATATTGCCGCTGAACTTGTAGGGGCGCCATATGTGCCGGTTGCTAAGCAGGATTCATTGGGAGTGGCTGAAATCAGATTGGACGGTTTCGATGAAATGAGTTTCGTGAATACCGTTGCAGCAATCGCCAAACTTTCTACGTCACCGGGAAATGCTTGGCCCAAAGACCTCGGGATGGAACTTGATAAACTCACTTTCCGCAGAGGAGAACGTAACGGTTTCCCTTCGAGGATGCTTTATGCCGGAGATTGGATTCTTGACAACAAGTCGCGTGACAACGTCAAGGAGCTGACGGAGGAATACTCGGAGAGTTTCAAGACCAAGTCGTTGGAATATGCTTCCCGCCATCGCGATGAGTTTGCCGCGTTGAAAGATTCGGCAACTTATGATCGTCAGAAGATGGTGGAGTTAGGTTATCGTACATTCAAGACACCTCACATGAAGCGCGAGAGCTTCGGGTGGAAAGGAGTTGCCGAAGACCTTAAAGATGGCGACCTTGTTGTCTTAATGTCGAATGCTCCATATACCGACATGCATGAAATTGGTTTCCTGAAGAAGCGAGATGATGGTTTTCATCTCATTCATGCTTCCGAGAAGAATGGTAAGGTTGTGGAGGAGGCGGAACCTATCCTCAGATATGTGAAGCGCAATGCAAAAACAATCTACGGTTGGAGATGGTTGAGAATTCGTTAAGACCGAAAGCCCAAATATATTAAATGAGGTCTTAGCCACTGAAAGTAAGTTAAAGATGATAGAAATTGTAAATGCTAAGATAAATATCGGTCTGCAGATCGTGAGACGTCGTTCGGATGGTTATCATGATTTGCAGACTATCTTTTATCCGGTAGGTAGATTTGCAGGCTTACCCGAAAATCCGGAAGCATTCTCTGATATTCTCGAAATTATTTCCTGCCCGAATGATTCAGAAGTCAAATTTGTTTTCTCGGGAAGAGAGATAAACTGCGAGCCGGAGAAAAATCTGGTGGTCAAGGCTGCAAAGGCTTTTACTAAAGAGGTAGAGCTGCCGTGTGGGGCGGAAATCAGACTTGAAAAGCATATACCGGAAGGTGCCGGACTCGGAGGAGGTAGTGCGGATGCTTCATTTACTCTAATTGGACTCAATAAACTCGCCGGTGTACCTCTGGAAAAGGAGAAATTAGCAGAGCTCGCTTTGCGCTTGGGAGCGGATTGTCCATTCTTTATCTATAATAGCCCTATGTATGCAACCGGGGTAGGGGAGAAATTGGAGAAGATCGCATTAGATCTCAGCGGTTATTGGATAGTTATTGCTAAGCCTGATGTATATATCTCTACCAAAGAAGCCTTTGCCGGCATAACAACACATGAAAGTGAATTCGACCTGAGAACTCTCCCGGAGATACCTATGGAAAAGTGGCAGGACTTGGTGAAAAATGATTTTGAAGAGAGTATCTTCCCGCATCATCCGGAATTAAAGGAGTTAAAGGAGGAATTTATTAGGCTTGGTGCGCTTTATGCATCCATGAGTGGAAGCGGAAGTTCGATATATGGAATTTTCAGTAATCTCGATTTAGCAAAGAATGCTAAAAGTATCTTAAATTCCTACCCAACAATAACAGGTGTTTATTTGTTAAAATTATGAATGAGGTAAAAATGGCGTAAGAACCATGGTTGCCTGATTTTAACAATTTTTGGCTTAAAATTTGTATTAAATGGGTAAGAATCGCAGATTCTATAACAGATTCTATAAAAAGAAGGGAAGAAATATGAACATGGAAGAAGATAAAAACATAAATTCCGAAGAGCAAATGCAGAATGCTCCCCAAGATGATGCAGTAGTAGTTGATGATATGAATCCTACTCCCGAGGAGGAAGTCAACGAAGAGGTTGCTGTCGAAGATGAGGTGGAAAAGCTTAAAGAGGAGGTTGCGAAGGAGAAGAAAGAGTATCTTTTCCTCATGGCGGAATTCGATAATTTCCGCAAGCGTACTCTTAAGGAGAAATCCGAATTGATCAAGAATGCAGCTGAATCTACATTCAAAGGTTTGCTTCCAATTGTTGACGATTTCGAGAGAGCTCTTAAAGCTTCTGAGAACACTGAAGATGCCAATGCGCTGAAGGAGGGAATGGAGCTTATTTATAAGAAGCTTAAGAAATATATGGAGCAGAATGGCGTGAAGGAGATGGATCCTGAAGAGAAGGAATTCGATGCTGATAAGCACGAGGCTATATCGGCAGTGCCTGTTCCCGATGAAGCTCAAAAGGGTAAGATTCTTGATACCGTTGAGAAAGGCTATATGATCAATGACAAGGTGCTTCGACATGCAAAGGTTGTGGTAGGTCAGTAATCAATTGGCTTAAGCTGCAGAATTATTAAAATGAAAGCCTGAGAAAGGGCGAAAAATATCATGGCAGAGAAAAGAGATTATTATGATGTGCTTGGGGTGTCTAAAAACGCCACAGCAGATGAAATAAAGAAAGCTTATAGAAAAAAAGCTATACAGTATCACCCGGATAGGAATCCCGGTGATAAGGAAGCCGAAGATAAGTTCAAGGAGGCAGCTGAGGCTTATGATGTGCTGAGCGATGCCGATAAACGTGCGAAGTATGATCAGTTCGGTCATAGCATGGGTCCACAAGGTTTCGGCGGTGCCGGAGGTGGAAGCTATGGCGGTTTCAGTGGCTTTGGTGGCGGAATGTCTATGGATGATATCTTCGCTCATTTCGGAGATATCTTCGGCGGACATTTCGGCGGAGGTGCTGATTTCGGTGGCTACAGCAGCGGAAGCGCTCGTCCCCGTAAGCATGTGAACAAGGGCACGGATTTGAGAATTACCGTTAAGGTAACACTCAAGGATATCATGAATGGTGTGGATAAGAAGCTCAAGATACCTAAATTGGTCGCTGACCCGGTTTGTAAGGGTACAGGAGCCAAGGACGGTACGGCTTTCGGTACTTGTCCTCGTTGTCATGGCACCGGATACATCACAACCGTGCAACAGACAATCATGGGTCCGATGGAGAGCCATACCGTTTGTCCGGAGTGTAACGGTGAAGGTAAAATCATCACTGAGCAGTGTAACCATTGCCACGGTTCGGGCGTAGAGAAGAAGGAGGAGATTGTTAGTTTCCACATCCCTGCAGGCGTTGAGGATGGAATGATTCTTACCATCCGTGGTGAAGGTAATGCTCCGCGTCACGGTGGTGTGAATGGAGATTTGCTCATCGTCATTCAGGAGGAGAAAGATCCTAATCTAATCCGCGAGGGTGATGATTTGATATACAACCTGATGCTCGACTTCCCGACAGCCGCCTTAGGTGGATCAGCCGAGATTCCGACAATCGACGGTAAGGCAAGATTGAAGATTGCCCCGGGAACACAACCAGGTAAGGTGCTCCGATTGAGAGGTAAGGGACTGCCGAAGATGAACAGTAGCGTGAAGGGCGATCTGCTTGTGAACGTTATGGTTTACGTTCCGGAGAACCTGAATGATTCAGAAAAGAGTGCAATTGAGAGTCTTAAGGATTCTACAAATATCGTACCTTCTAAATCAGTTAGCGATCGTATCTTCTCACGTCTGCGTCATATCTTCAGTAAAGAGAGCAGAGGAGAATAAAAATATAGATTTGGGGATAAAAATATAGTCATTATTATGATCCCGACCGTCAGGCACTGATGGCCGGGATTTTTTTGTCGCCGATGCAAAATTATCAAGTTTTTTATGTACTTTTGCTTGTAAGACCAATGGACCAATTAATGGTTCTTTCAATTATTATTTCAGAAGTAAATTAATATGAAAGCAAATTTAATTCCACTATTTCTCAGTGTTCTGTTTTCTATAAATGCTTTGTGTGCTGAGCCGGTAGGTGTAATTATCGAAACTGATATGGGCAACGATATCGATGATGCACTGGCTATGGATCTTGCGTATAAGGCTATGGATGAAGGGAAGATTGATATTCTTGCAATAGGAGTCCATAAGCTTAGTCCTACAGCAGCCGACTATATAGACGTGTTAAATACTTGGTATGGATATGGATCCATCCCTGTGGGAATGTCTCAGACTCCCGTGTATAATAAACGTGATTATACTATTCCTGTCTGTGCAATGCGAGACTCTAATGATAAACCGCTTTGGGAAAGGAGTAAGAAAGGTGGCGATTTTGAAGATCCGGTAGCTCTATACAGAAAGATATTGGTTTCGCAACCGGACACCTCGGTTGTATTTGTTTCTCTTGGTTTTGGAACTGAGTTGGCAAAGCTTCTTTCCAGCGGTGCCGATAAATACTCACCTTTATCAGGCAAGGATCTCGTGAAGCAGAAAGTTAAGTACTTATCTATTATGGCAGGAAGTTATGGCCCGAATAAGAGAACGGAATATAATGTGCGTAATGATATTGCTGCAATGCAGCTTGTGTTTGATCAATGGCCAACAAAGATTGTACAGAATCCCTTCGAGATAGGACCGAAAGTGCTGTTTCGTGGAGATAATCTGGATGAATTGTTTAAATGGACCAGGGCTCATCCGGTTGTAGAGGGTTATAAAAATTATTCCAAGATGCCATATGATAGACCGACATGGGATCTGTTAAGTATAATATATATTACTAATCCGGAGTATTTTATTAAAAGTGATCCGGGGAAAGTGGAGGTCGACTCAAAAGGATATACAAATTTTACTCAAGATAATGATGGTAATGTGGTTTGGTTGACTTGCTCTGAGACTCAACTACTGGATCTGGAAAAATATATAATGGATAAAGTACCCAGAAAATCAAAAAAGAGTAAAGTTGTTAAAGCATCTTAAAATAAGTTTAGATTGTGAGTGTATTTTCGCTCGCAATCTTTTTTTGTTTTTCTCTTGCAATCTTTTTTGTTAAATTTGTTGAGAAATTAGCGAAAATGGCATATCAGACACCCATAGATGAAAGTCAACTTGTGAAGGATCTTCACGACCCGAAAAAGGCTCGTGGCGCGTTTGATGTGTTGATGCGCAAATATGGGGAACAGATTTATTGGCAGATACGTAAGATGGTTGTCAGTCACGACGATGCCAATGACATTCTTCAGAATTGTTTCCTGAAGGCATGGAATAATCTTCAGAATTTCCGTGGCGATGCCAAACTGTCGACGTGGCTCTATAAGATTGCTGTGAATGAAACGCTAAACTTCCTGAATAAGAATAAGCAGCATGCCGAGACTGTTAATGGTAATGAGGATTTCTCAATACTTGACACATTGGAGAGCGATGAATTTTTTGATGGTGATGAGTTACAGAAAGATTTCCAGAAGGCTATTCAGGAATTGCCTGAGAAGCAGCGTCTCGTCTTCAATATGCGCTATTTTGATGAAATGAAGTATGAGAAGATGTCGGAAATCCTCGGCACCTCAGTGGGCGCCCTCAAAGCCTCCTACCACCACGCCGTCAAAAAACTCTCCTCGCTCCTCAATTCCTAATCCACAAAGCACAATTCACAATTGAGCATTGTGCATTTAATCCTAATTGCAACCGTTCCCGAATATAGTGTTTCAAAAAATGTGAAAATTTTTGCCGAATTTGAAAAAATCATGTTTTATACCATTTAAATTTATTAATTTTAAGTGAAAATTATAGAGTTTATTCTCATCGTGGAATAAAGATATAGTTAATATTGAAATATTTAAAACAAAAAAATATCAACTTATTACTAACATCATGGCAAAAATTACCAAAGAAAACTCTGTGTTGACACTTGCAACACGCTTTGCTAATCATGGAGACTGGATTGTAGAACAACAGTTTGTTCTCCAGATGGGTTCATCTTATCTGATGGCTCATGGTATCGGAAAACCACTCGAGAAAGATGCAGTGACTGAGATTGAAGTTCCGGAGGATGGCGAATACAATGTATTTGTTCGTACTAAGAACTGGACTAAACATTGGTCAGACGGTCCTACTCCCGGTATCTTCGAGGTTTTGATCGATGGAAAAGCAAATGATACTTTCGGTAACGACGATAATAAAAATTGGCATTGGCAGGAGGGTAAGAAAGTGAAGCTTACTAAGGGTACCCACACTTTGGCTCTTCATGATCTTATGGGCTTTGATGGCCGTTGCGATGCAATTCTCCTTACAAAATCTGATGAGAAGCCCGGCGATTCATTGGTAGACTATCGTGCTCTTCGCGATGAGTTGCTCGGAAAAGAGAAAGTGGTAGATAAGGGTGAATATGACCTCGTAGTAGTTGGAGGTGGTATGTCAGGTATCTGTGCCGCTATCGCAGCAGCTCGTTATGGTAGCAAAGTAGCTTTGATTCAGGACCGTTATATCCTCGGAGGTAACAACTCATCTGAGGTTCGCGTAGGTCTTGGTGGACAGATCAACGTTGATCCGTATCCATCTTTGGGTTATATCTTTAACGAGATTGGTCCGGATCGTATCGGTAACGCACGCGGTGCTCACCACTATCAGGACTGGAAGAAGCACGACGTAGTCAATGCAGAGGAGAATATCACACTTTTCCTTGGTTATACAGTTGACAAAGTGGAGATGGATGGTAAGAAGATCAAGAGCGTTGAGGCTGTTGAGGCTACTAATCAGGATAGAATCAAAATCAGCGGTAAACTCTTCAGTGACTGTACCGGTGACGCTCATCTCGCTGTTATGGCAGGTGCCGAGACACGCATGGGTCGTGAGGCAAAATCTGAGTTCAACGAGCGCCTCGCACCTGAAAAGGCTGACGGCATGACTATGGGTGTATCTGTTGAATGGTATTGCGAGGATTGGAACACTCCTTGCTCTTTCCCGGATTCACTTGATTGGGGTCTCCAGCTTGATGAGTATACCGTTGAGCCTGTGCACCGTGCTAACTGGTACTGGGAGGTAGGTATGATGGATGATCAGGTAGAGGATGCTGAAAAGATCCGCGACTATGGTATGTATGTTGCTTACTCAACATTCTCTTATTGCAAGAATCGTCTTGCTAATAAAGAGGATTGGGAGTGCACACACCTTACATGGGTTTCTCACGTATCAGGTAAGCGTGAGTCTCGCCGCATCGTTGGTGATCTTATCCTCAGCGAGCAGGATTTGACTCGTCCACGTCCATACGAAGATGGTACTTGTACAACTACATGGCGTATCGACCAGCACTATCCGCAGGAGGAGAACTCCAAGCTTTATCCCAAGGCAGAATGGCTCTCTTACGGTGTGTTGACTCCGATTGATTTCTACGCACTTCCTTATCGTATCTTCTATTCAAAAGATATCTCCAACCTCTTTATGGCAGGCCGTAATGTCAGCGTGACACACATCGCGCTTGGTTCTGTACGTGTGATGCGTACTTGCGGTATGATGGGTGAGGTTGTAGGTCTTGCAGCTTCTATCTGTGCTAAGAAGGGTTGCGAGCCTCGTGATATCTATACAACTTACTTCCCTGAATTACAAGAGTTGATGCGTAAGGGTGCTGGACGTACAGACGTTCCTTATACTCAATTCTATCACCAGATTGACCGCACCGGTCACATCGCTGAAGACAGATAATGATGACTAAAAATATGAACTATAAGAGAATAGCTATGGTTGCTTTTGCAACCATAGCTTTCACTGCATTTGGTTATGCAGCGAAAAAGGCTCCGGCTATTTCGGGTCAAGTGACTTGTGAGGGGAAACCTATGAGTGGCGTGCAGGTTAGTGATGGTGTGTCTATCGTAAAGACCGACGCTAATGGTTACTATGCGATTCCCACGAGTGACAAATATGACGGAACTGTTTATATCACCACTCCTTCAGGTTATGTCGCTTACAGTATAGATGGTTTCCAACCCGGTTTCTGGCGTTTGCTCAATCCGGATCCTGCGGTTTCAGAGACCCATAACTTTGAACTGAAGAAAGAGGATCAGAGCAAGTATTCTGTAATTTTCGTTCCGGATTTGCACATCAAGAATGAAACAGAGTGCCGCGACCTCGAGGCTTATGAGTCTCTTGCTCTCCCAAAATTTAAGGAGTTGTACAAGAAATATTCAGAGGAGGGTCCGGTATACGCCTTTAACCTTGGTGATATCTCACACGATCTTTTCTGGTATGAGTATGGATTCCCACTTCCTAAAGTTATCTCTTACTTGAAGGAGAAAGGTTGGCCCATGCCTACCTATAGTGTATCAGGTAACCATGATAACGATCCTTCAATCACAGGTGAGGATGTAGACCGTCGTGCTGCACATATCTACCGTAAGACTTTAGGCCCCGCTCAGTATTCTGTGAATATCGGTAATGAACACTGGATCTTCATGGATAATATCGAGTATCATAACATTGCAGGTGAGGGTAAGAAAGCACCTGGTGTAAAGGGTGACAGATCATACGCAACCCGTTTTACTGACAGACAATTGGCATGGCTTAAGAAAGATCTCGAAAGTGTACAGCCGGGTCAGAGCGTAAAACTCGTTTGCCACTCGCCGCTGTTGATGAATACGAAGAAAACACGCATGGTTTTCAAGGATCCAGACATGAAAGCTGCTGACAAGGCATTTGAGAATTTCGATAATGTTGAGATCTTCTCAGGTCATGCTCACTCTTTGAACTATTGCTTGCATGAAGATTATCCTCGTTTCGTACAGTATTATGGACCGGCAGCTTCCGGTAACATGTGGACAACAAGCCGTTACTATCAGACAATGTCAACCGATGGCACGCAGGCAGGTGTGTTCGTGAATACATACGGCAAAGATGGTGACGACCGTCAGTTCTATACCTATACCAATGGTCAGGCTCCTATGCGTGTGTATGACCTCAACAAAGTTGGAGAGTTCTATCGCAACAGCGATATGATCAAGAAGCAGATCGAACTCTATCCGAAACGCGTGAACTATGGTAATCCGGAATTTGAGAATGGCATCATGATCAACTACTGGTTATATCGTCCGGATTACGTAGTGGAGGTTATTGAGAATGGCGAGAGTCTTCCGGTTGAGAAAGTGAATATGGAAGATCCTTTGTGGAACATCTCATATTATGCTCCTCTCGGCGTTGCTTTAGGAAAATACAAATCCGGCTACGAACCCCAGATGGCAGCTCATCAGTATCTCGCTAAGGCGAAGACTGCTGATGCTCCAGTGGAGATTCGCGTAAAGGATAGCAAGGGTAAGCTCGTTCACGCTGAAATCATGCATCGTCCCAAGGCATTCAACTACGACTCAAAATAATTTGAGACTACAGTTGTTACCTCTGTTGAGGAACTAAAAGAATTTAAAGTGCGGAATCCGACTAATCACGGGGTTCCGCACCTTTTTCTTTTAAAATTATCTTTAATGATGTGAATAAAGTCCACCGAACGTGATAAACTCTTCTTTTATTGGGGAAGTCAAGTAATATTGTTATATTTGTAGTACGATTTATTTTTAGAAGCTACTTAACTATGAACCTACATCTAACGGCCAATATCAAATTCGCACCCCGTTTTGAAGGTGTGATTCCCGAAGATCCCGACCAATGGACAGACCGCATGGCACTTTCTGCCGTAGTGTGGCTTTCACGCAAGTTAGACAAACCTATCCTGAAACTTACTGATAAGGATTACAGAAAAAATAATCTCGAGGGACTCGTGGAGCATTACGATTCAGCATATGAGCTCAATCTTCATGTTTTCAACGCCCTTTCAAGAACAATAACAGGCTGGCCCGGAGGAAAACCCGGAACAGGAGATAAAGCGCGTCCGGTCCGTGAATTCCCCTTCCCAAAACGTATATTGGTTTTCTCACCCCATCCGGATGATGATGTAATCTCAATGGGTGGAACCATAGCACGCTTGGTTAAACAAGGACATGAGGTTCATATTGCTTATCAGACGTCAGGTAATATTGCAGTTGGCGATGAGGAGGTGACTCGCTTTATGCATTTTATCAATGGCTTCAATCAGATATTCGGTTCTGAAAGTGACCTTCAACCGACATCTTTGATTCCTACCAAATACGCGGAAATAAAAAGTTTTATCAAGGCTAAAGGTAAAGATGATATGGATTCTGCAGATATTTTGAAGATCAAAGGTCTTATCAGACGCGGAGAAGCCAGAACTGCGTGTACCTACAATGGAATTCCTCTTAATCGTGTGCATTTCTTGGATATGCCATTTTATGAGAGTGGTACTGTAGAGAAATTGCCGATGACCGAGGCTGATATTGCTATAATCTCTGATTTGCTTCGTGAAGTACAACCTCACCAGATTTATGCTGCAGCCGATCTTGCCGATCCTCATGGAACTCACAAAAAGTGCACCGACGCTGTTCTCGCAGCCATCGATGAAGCTAAAAAGAATGGTGAGGAATGGCTCAATCAATGCCGCATCTGGCTATATCGTGGTGCATGGGATGAATGGGCAGTAGAAGATATCGAAATGTGCGTGCCCATGAGTCCTGACGAGCTTGTACATAAACGAATGGCGATACTCAAGCATGCGTCGCAGATGGAATCCGCACCTTACTTAGGTAACGATGAACGACTTTTCTGGCAGCGTGCCGAAGATCGTAATAAAGGTACCGCCGCACTTTACGATGATCTTGGGTTAACTACCTATGAAGCGATGGAGGCCTTTGTGAGGTATAATCCCTAATTCTAATTAATCAAGACTATTATTATAACTACTATGAGACTTATTATTGAACCCGACTATGATCTGATGTCGAAATGGGCAGCCTATTATGTGGCGTCCTGTATTAATTTTGCAAAACCCACGGCTGAAAAACCTTTCGTTTTAGGATGTCCAACCGGGAGCTCACCTGAGGGTATGTACCGTTATCTTATCGAACTCTATAAAGAGGGTTTGGTTTCCTTTAAAAATGTGGTAACGTTCAATATGGATGAATACTGTGGAATTCCGGAAGATCATCCTCAGAGCTATCACACTTTTATGTGGGATAAATTTTTCAGCCATATAGATATACCTCGTGAGAATGTAAATATCCTCAATGGTAATGCTCCCGATCTTGAGGAGGAGTGCCGTAAATATGAGGAGAAGATTGCTTCATACGGAGGAATTGACCTCTTCATCGGCGGTGTTGGTCCTGACGGCCATATCGCATTCAATGAACCGGGAAGTTCTCTTTCATCCCGCACGAGGGTGAAGACTCTAACACGCGACACAATTATCGCAAATTCGCGATTCTTTGATAACAATGTGGATCTTGTGCCGAAGACTGCCCTTACAGTAGGTGTCGGTACAGTGATGGATGCAAAAAAGGTGTTGCTGCTTATCAGCGGACACAATAAGGCTCGCGCATTGAAACATGGAGTAGAGTCAGGTATATGCCAGATGTGGACAATCTCTATGCTTCAGCTTCACAACAAGGCTGTTCTTGTTGCTGACGATGCCGCTTGTTCCGAACTCAAGGTTAGTACCTACAAGTACTTCCTCGACATCGAAAGCGAAAACCTCAAACCGGAACTAAAATAATTCCTCGCATCCAATCATGACGAGAGGATAATATCCTTTTAAACAATTAAAAAGAATAAAATAAGGTGTGTCAAAATCCAAAAATTTGACACACCTTTTAAATTTTTAAATCTCCTCTTAGGTCCGAACTATAGTCAATTCAGTCAATACCTTCTTTCTGAAATTCCTCCGATGACAAAACTCCTTTCTCTTTCATGTAGTCAGTTATATCTTCCATTAGGTAACGGGAACTAAATGTATGAAGTACATCGTAGGAGGGAATAATAGAATTTTAAGATATGAGAAACTATTAAAATTATTTGATACATTTTGTTATTCAAAGTAAATCACTTATCTTTGTAAAAGATTAATATTTAGATTTCCACGCCGTGGGAAAACAACATTCACTTAGGGCTCAGGGAAATCAGATGTCGATATGATATCGGCGTACATAATGGTAAAAAGCGTTATTGGCGCTTGGTTTCTGACTATCTGAAACTTCGAACACTTCAACCGGTCATAAGGAAACCTTGCAGCGATGATGCTCATGGGTATGTAATATCCGTGCTCCGCGATGGAGCGTGGCATAATAGCACATACGGCGTGGGGTCAGCGTTGCTCGTTTCTATGACAGGGCAAGTTCGAAGGCCTCAGATGGTGAAGCGAGCATCAACAGGCTTCACGCTTCTGTTTCTGACAGTTATTAAATAAAGTCCTCGCGAAGCCCGGCGACACCGACTTTTTATGAACGCAATCTTAAAAGATTCAGATGGGATTTATTGGTATGATCTGAGAACCAAATATGATTGTGACCCCCGGATCTATTCTTCTCAATCTCAATCTGTGGTAGGAAATTTTAGTTTCAGACTTTTTTCTCAAGATAGAATATATGAAGACACAGCTTTCCCTATAAAGCTTATAAGGTCAATATTTTCTAATGCAGAAAAAATCGGAGCTGAAAGTCGATACAAAGGGTCTATTCAGATTGCTATTCTTCGTATGATATTAGATAACGCAATTGATACGTGTGTAAGCCGCATAGAAGTCCCCGTTTATGACTCACAATGGCATACAAAAGATATAAACATTAACTTATCATTAGGATCAAAGGATATTTGGATGTATCCTATTGAGTCAACAAAAAGTATTGGGTTCAAGCCAGAGGAGGGCGAAATCTTCATAAAATTATTCAGGTCTAATGATTATGTCCGACAAGTCTATGCTTTTAATCCATATGATTCTAAATGGGAAAAAGTAAAAGGTATAGAAAAGTTGAGTCAGTTAGAAATACACCATAATCCTTCCATGAAAGATATAATGGAGCATAATTTCCTTGATCTTCCTAATATTAAAAAGATTTATGACTTGAAAATTAATATTTCCGATCTGAACGTTAAATATTATGACTCCAATCAGGATTTATGGAAGACTCTATTTCCCGATTTAGAGGACTTGCTGAGAGAAACTTTAGTTGTCTTAGCCCAATATAATCTGCGATTAGTACCGAAACATCTTCATACCCATTGTTAACCAATTAACCTTAGTGATCAGTAAATATAATTGTATGAACTTGAAAACAATTACTTTTAAGAATAATATAAAATACATTTTTATTATATTATTCATAATATTTTTAAAAGGAATAATCACCCCCGCAATTGCAAGAGGGGATAATAATATTCTTTCTCAGTTTAAATTTTTCATCTATCCTCCAAATTGGAATTATCCTTATGAAAATTTGGTAGGAAAAACCTGGCTATTAAGTTTGAAAGAAGGACAGGGAACATCATTAACCGGACATCTTGATGTGCCGACTTGGTATAGTGGTTTAGATGAAAACGGAGACAGGAGAGATTTACCGGTAAACGTTATATGGAATCTAACCAGTAATATATCTTCGGTTCATATTCCTTCAAGTGTAATAATCATAGGGGACAATGCTTTTGCCGGATCTCCAAAACTCACGTCTATTGTTATCCCCAATACGGTAAAATATGTAGGAGATTTGGCTTTTAAAGCGTGTCCTGCACTTACAAGTGTGGTAGTCTCCCCTAATGCAGAAAGTTATGGTGCATTTAGCGGATGTGATATCAAGAAAGGTGCTTATCCCATTGGGAAACGTTCATTCGTTGCCGATATTGAGGTACCTTATCCGGTTGACTGTATTCCGGATTCAGTCGGTTTAATTTACAACTCAAATTCCACAGCATTTTATTTTGCTCCTTGGAATATAGATAAATTGGATATCCGTGGTACAGTTAAATACATTGGTTCACTGGCCCTTGCTGGATGTACTAAATTAAGTATTTTAAGAATCCGATCGACTGTGCCCCCTGAAGTTTGTGAAGACACTTTTGAAGGTGCTAAAATAATGTCAATAGAAGTCCCGAAAGGTTCCGGAGAATTATACAAGCAAGATGATAATTGGAAGCAATTTGCATCAATTATAGTTGAAAAAGATATACAGCAGGAAACACCAAAAGATCCAGAGGTAGATCCAGGGGACATCGAAGAAAACGAAATAGAAGATGGTCAGATTGTTTGTGATGATGATGACGAACTTGGCTACGCATCCTATAGGGTTATATCTGCTAAGGATAGAACATGCTATCTATTTAAATGTGGGAATATTCAATTTCAACGTATCGGTAAATTTGAAATTCCCGAGAAAATAAATGTGAATAAGAAAGAATTTAAGGTTTCCTATATTGGTAGCAGAGCCCTTAGTTGGCAGAATAAATTAACGACTGTTACAATTGCTGAGGGGATTACCTCAATTGGTGCCGGAGCATTCATTGGCTGTAGCGCACTTGAACAAGTTATACTCCCAAAATCGCTTGAAACAATAGAGACAGAAGCTTTTATGGATTGTGTTTCTCTGATAGGTATTACCTTTACAGCAAATATAAAATCAATTGGAAATAAAGCTTTCATGAATTGTTCTTCATTGTGGAGAGGTATGATTGGCGGAATTGTGGGTGATAATGTATATTCCGGGTGTTCTGCATTAACCACATTGGATGTTCTTCCTACGGTGAGCTCTATTGGATCCGATGCATTTTTAGATTGCAAAGCTTTGCAGAGCGTGCGGGTGCAAGATGTGAATAAATGGTTTGAAATTGATTTTGCTAATGAATATTCAAATCCGTTATGTTTTTCTCAGTACTTAATTGATTCTAAATCCTTTAAGCCTATATATAATATTGTAATTCCTAAAGCTTTCACTTCTCTTAAGAATTATTGTTTGTACAACTATTCTATTTTGACCGAATTAACTGTGCCCGAGAGTGTATTATCTGTCGGCAACAAGACCTTTGCGAATTGCTCTGGGTTAGAGAAATTGAGTTTAGGCAACCCCACGATTGTGGGAGAAAGCTTTATTTCAGGGTGTAATAAATTGGTCACTTTAGAATTAAAAACGTCTACTCCCCCAGCTTGTACCTCAGCCTCGTTCGATGGATTTGATAGAGAAAAATGTGAGTTAATAGTTCCGGATGGAAGTAAGAGTAATTATATTAACGACAAAGAATGGTCTAAGTTCGCATCTATGAATCCTACAGGCGAAGAAGATGTTCAGCCTCAGATAGATTTGAACACTACTGAATTAACGTTGCATCCAAAAGAAATGTATGAACTGAAAGCAACGCTATTGAATTTTCAGTCAGATACACCGAAATTAATTTGGTACAGTAGTAATGAAAAAGTCGCTACTGTTGATGATACAGGTTTAGTGACTGCTAAAGGAATTGGAACATGTATAATAACTGTAACTGAGGGAACTGTTAGTGCTACCTGTGAAGTAAAGGTCGTATATTATGAAGTTACTCATATTGACTTGCAGCCTAAAGAAGCCACTTTAGAATTAGGAGAATATATGATGATGGTTGCAAGAGTATCGCCTCAGGAGGCTCCGTATCCCTACCTTCTCTGGACAAGTTCTGATACATCTGTAATAGAAATAGATAAAGGAAGAGGAGATATAAAAGCAGTTGGTATCGGAACTTCAGAAATCAGAGCAATTTATCAAAAAGATAGTGAAACGCAAATATATGGATCAAGCATTATAACAGTTATCCCGAAACAGATACAGGTTACTAAAATTTTACTCAATGAGAGTTCTATTACCATTGATCAAGGGTCTGAATTCCAATTGAATGCAAAGATTCTTCCGGAAACTGTATCCAATAAGACCGTTAGGTGGACAAGTGATAATGAAAAAGTAGTAATAGTAGATTCTCTTGGATTAATAAAAGGATTATCTGCTGGAACAGCAATTATTACAGCTTCTTGTGATGGAATTATTGCTACTTGCAAGGTAACAGTAAATTCCTCCCCAATTACGGGAATTGCTCTTAATAAGGATAAACTAACACTTTCAATTGGAGATAGTGAGACTCTTTATATCACCAATGATTTGGGAGATATGGTAAATAAATTAGATATAAATTGGAAATCAGAAGATGAATCGATTGCCACGGTTACTACTACTGGAAAAGTAACAGCCATTTCAAATGGTGAAACATATATAACCGCTTCATACGATGGGTTGACTGCGACATGTAAGATAGTAGTTAAACCCGTTTTAGATTCCATAGAATTTCCAATTATTTCTGACGGTATAAGATTTAAAATACGTCAAAACTCTAAAAGTGCAGTTGTTACTAATAACACTGACCTTATTAGAAAAAATTTAATTATACCGGATTATATTGTATTTGATGATGTACAATATGAGGTAACGGAAATAGAAGCGGGCGCCTTTTGGAATCACGAACCTTATATATCTCATTTAACCGGTACATTAACTATCGGTAAGATGATAAAAAAAATTGGAAATTATGCATTCTATAATTGTAAAGGATTTACCGGATCGCTTACCATTCCTATTGGTGTAACCTCAATAGGTGTAGCTGCATTTTCCGGATGTTCCGGATTTACCGGTACTCTGACTTTGCCTGCAGGCATAACTTCTATAGAAGAAAGTGTTTTTTATGGATGCTCCAGATTAACTGGTCAACTGAGAATTCCGGACGTTGTAACCTCAATAGGGAAAAGCGCATTTTGCGGGTGTTCCGGATTATCCGGTTCCCTGATAATTCCCGACGGTGTAATTTCAATAGGTCAAAGCGCATTCGACAATTGTAAGGGCTTTAGTGGTTCCCTGAGAATTCCTGTGGGCATAACTACTATAGAAGAAAGAGTATTTTATGGATGTTCCGGTTTAACCGGTTCACTGATAATTCCTGACGGCGTAACTTCAATAGGTAAAAGCGCATTCTACGGCTGTAACGGATTTACTGGTTCCTTGACAATTCCAGCCGGTGTAACTTCTATAGAAGAAAGAGTATTTTGTGGATGTTCTAAATTTTCCGGTCAATTGATGATTCCTGCAGGATTAACTTCTATAGGGGTGAGTGCATTCTATGGGTGTTCTGGATTTACCGGAACGCTTAAAATTCCTGAGGGAGTAACCACAATAGGCGACTATTCATTCTATGGGTGTTCTGGATTTACCGGTGCGCTGATAATTCCTGATGGTGTAACCAAAATAGGAATGTATGCATTTAAAGAATGTTCTGGTTTTACTGGTACTCTGACTATTCCTACTGGTGTAACCTCAATAGGTGAAAGCGCATTCTACGGATGTTCCGGTTTTTCAACCTTATATTTGTTACCACAATTGGTTAAGCATTTAGGTTCCATGGTATTTTATGATACCAAATTTAAAGATATTTTTTGTTATGCAGATGCGCCCTTAACATCCGTCAATTCAGCATTTGACTATTATCAATATGTAAATTCCATTTTACATGTGCCCGCGGAAAGTTTAGAAGTATACCGTAATACTGGAGAATGGAAGAATTTTAAAAATATAAGAGCAATAAGAGCAAAAGGAGTGCTAAATATTGACATAGAAAGTATTAATATATTTGTCGGACAAACATACCAACTTGAAGTGATTTGTGATAATTTCCTTGATTCCTATTTAACAATAACATGGAGCAGTTCGGATGAAAACGTTGCAACTATATCGGAAGAGGGAGTGGTAAAGGCTTTGTCAGTAGGAACAGCTACTATTA
>CAZEJY010000036.1:0-26081 GCA_964512705.1 uncultured Sangeribacter sp.
CACTGCAGTTTTTGGTTCTGCCTGTCCAGGTTCGAATCCTGGTAAGACAACATCAAATCCCGAGGCTCGCGCTTCGGGATTTTAAATTTAATAAACTACCTAACATATATCATATCTCATATATCATGGAACTACTTATTAAACATATACTTTACAGAAATCAGATGAAAGCGACAAAAATCCTAACATTACTGCTTCTTTTGATGGTAATGCCGATCTGTGCCGAGGAGTACGATCCTCAGGAGATCAGAATCGACAAGGGACCTTATCTGCAGGCAGTGGGCGAGAATGAATTCACAGTGTGTTGGAAAACAAATATGCCCTCAGTTGGTTGGCTTGAGGTAGCTCCGGATGATGGTACACATTTCTATCAGGTGGTGCGTCCAAAATACCATGATGCCAAATTTGGTCGCCGTTGCATAAGTGATTTCCATAAAGTTACGGTCAAAGGTCTTGAGCCGGGTAAAACATATCGCTTTAGAGTGATGCAGACATCAGTGCTTCGCGATGAGGGACGTAAAAGAATCCTGTATGGTGAAAGTTTCGGTAGCGATATCCTGAAGCATAAGCCTTATACCGTTACCACACTCGATCCTAAAAAAGAGAGTGTGAAATTTGCGGTAGGCAATGACTTCCATGAGCGTAATGACCTCTTCCGTAAAGCATTTGGTGACGCTCGCAAGAAGGGATATGACTTTGTTTTGCTCAATGGAGATATGACCACAAGCATTGATTCCGAGCAGTATATGTTTGACCATTACCTACAGAGCGCATCGGAGTTGTTCGCATCTGATGTACCTTTCTACATGGCGAGAGGTAATCACGACAACCGTGGCGAATTCGCTATTAATTACATGGATTATTTCCCATCACTCTCCGGTCGTCCATACTACGCCTTCCGTCAGGGTCCGGCGTTCTTCCTTGTCCTTGATGGTGGCGAAGATAAACCGGACAACGATATCCGAAACCTTGACATCATGGTTTCAGATGATTTCAGGGCTGAAGAGGTTGAATGGCTTAAAGGCGTTTTGGCAAGTAAGGAGTATCAGGAAGCACCTGTGAAGATCGCGTTCCTTCATATGCCCCCGAATCCGACCAAAGGTGGCTGGTATGGTGTGAATCAACTGAGCAAGCTGTTTACTCCATTGCTTAATGAAGCCGGGTTGGACCTAATGATCTGCGGACACACCCACAAGTATTCATGGATTCCTGCTGGAGGTGAATATCAGACAAATTTCCCAATCTTGGTCAATGATGATAAAGTCTTGATGGAGGGTGAGGTTACTCCGGATGCAATTCATCTCACCACCTACGATGAGAATCAGAATGTGGCGCATTCACACGAAATAAAAATTAAGAAGTAAATAGTGGGCCTTTCTAAGGGCCCACTTTCAATATATTGGTAATGGTGAACGAGAAGAGATTAGGATTAGGGGCGCTGATAGCAATAGTGTTCGGTATGGTTGTAGGCTCCGGGTTATATAATATCCCGCAGAACCTTGCTGTTGGTGCCGGCCCGATTGGTGTCGCTATAGCATGGGTTGTCACTGCAGCCGGAATGTTACTTCTCGTTTCTACCTTCAAGATTTTGGCTGATAGTCAACCGGAGCTTGATGCCGGCATCTATCAGTATGCGCAGGTCGGTTTCGGAAATTTTACCGGTTTTAATATCGCCTGGGGTTATTGGCTCTGTACGGCCTTCGCTAATGTCGCCTACGCCGTGATGCTCAATGATTCATTTGGAGCATTCATCCCATTACTCTTGAAGCATGGTTGGCAAACACTCCTGTTTGGAACACTGTTGATCTGGATCATGTTCTTTATCGTCGCAGGAGGAATGAAGACTGCTAAGACACTCAACAATATTATGGCAGTGATCAAGGTTGTTGCCATAGCATTGGTTGTGGTCTTGCTCCTGTTGAATTATAAATACGGTGTATTTTCATTAAATATCAAGTCTGAAACCCTGAATTGTGAGGCGCTGTTGACTCAGGTGAAGGATTCAATGTTAGTCACGCTCTGGTGCTTCATAGGAATCGAGGGTGCTGTAATGATGTCGGCAAGAGCCAAGCGCTCAAAAGATGTAGGGAGAGCAGGTGTGTTAGGTTTCTTTATGGCATGGCTACTCTATGTGCTCGTATCAATGCTTTCTTTCGGGGTGATGCAACGTGCAGAGTTAGCAGGTCTCGATGATCCGTCGGTAGCATATGTGCTCCGTGAGATATGCGGTGATTGGGCTTATTATTTCGTCATTATCTCTGTTATAGTCTCCCTTTTGGGTGGATGGCTTGCATGGACCTTGGTGTGTGCTCAGGTTCCCTATGAGGCAGCGATTGTCAAGATCTTTCCCAAATCATTTCTCAGATTGAACCGATTTGGGATGCCGGGATTCGGACTGTTCGTTTCCAGTATTGTCATGGAGGCGTTCCTTTGTATGGTGCTATTTGCCGATGATGTGTATTTAGCAGCGCTGAATATCACGGGCATGATGGTGCTTCCGGCTTACTTGACCGGAGGAATGTATCTCTGGAAGATTAGTTTAAATGGGAAGGGTATACCGGGAGTGGACAGAAAGAAACGCTGTCGTAATCTTGCAGTAGGAATCGCCTGTACGCTCTATTGCCTCTGGCTAATTTATTCCGGAGGGGTAGATCTTTTCAGTTTCACATCATTCTTCTATGTAGCCGGACTCGGTTTCTACGTGAAAAGTAAGATGGAAAAGGGGAAGGGAGAACAGAAATTCACCCGTTCCGATCTCTACTCAGCTCTTATCCTTATTATCGGCTTAGCTTGGGCAGTTCATCTACTCCTCAGCGACTCAAACGGGCCGCTATGACACACTCTCAGACGTGTTATTTCTTCATTGTGAAATGACGCGAAGCCAATCTATAGCCATCGCAGAATACCTCCACGGTGTAATCGCCCGGTGTCAAAGTGGTGTTGACATCCCAATAAACAGATACTGAGAGCTCCTCGTTTGCATATTCCACTTTGCGGTGTGAGGTTGACGGAAGTGTTGTGCCGTCGAGTTGGAAGCTTGGGCCTCCGCTCAAAAGTGTACCCTCGGGAGATAGGATTCGGATATAGAAATCTTTCATTCCAGGAGCTGCCGTGTTGTTAGGGCTGACAGTGAAGCTTACACCAAGTTGACGTGCCTTGGTGATGTTTTTCTCCACTTTACCTTTTTTATTGTATGCGTTGAAGGAAACGCCTGACAGGTTAAGTTTCTTCGCAAGCTTAACGGTTGCAGAAAGTTCCTCATTGCTCTTGGCAGCCGCTGTATATTGGGTGCTTAGCTGTTCATTTTTCTGTTGTACCTGCTGGATCTCCTGTTTTAACCCTGCGTTCTCTTCACCGAGACGTTTGATCTCTTCGAGATAGTGGCGCACGATACCTTTGAGAGTAGCAATCTCGCCCTCCAATTGTTTGATTTTTGCGCGGCTGGCAGCCATATTCTTGGCGTTCTTACTCTTTTCGTTGTTGAGTTCCTGAATAAGACCTTCAACTTTCAGACGAGCCTCATTATATTTATGAACAAGAGAATCATTCTTCAGATAGACCTGTTGTCCCTCATATTGATTGAAGTCGGCATTAAGCTGGTTGAATTCATTTGTGAGCAGCAGCTGATCATTGGCTATGGCTAAGCTATCGGCGCGAGCCTCAGCCTCATTGATTGCAACTGTGTTTTTTGAATTCGCGATAATCAGCCAAACTATTAAGCCGATGAAGCAAGCGAGGATTGCGATTCCTCCGATCAGAAGTATTTTGTGATTCTTATTCATATTCAATCAATATCGGGTTATGTGATACCTAACCTGAGTAATTTCTCACACTTAGTCTTTATATATAACGCAAAATTAATCAAAACGGATGAAAACAGAAAATAAAATAATTACCGAGCCATCATCTCGAAGACTCGGTAATTATTTTAGGTTTTAGGTTTTAGGCGTTAGGTTTTAGGTTTTAGGGATGAGGAGTGAGGAATTAGGAATTGTTCATTATGCATTGTGAATTGTGCATTATGCATTGAGAATTGTGCATTATGCATTGAGAATTGTGCATTATGCATTGAGAATTGTGCATTATGCATTGAGAATTGTGCGTTATGCATTGTGAATTGTGCATTGTGCATTGTGAATTGTGCATTGTGAATTGTGCATTGTGAATTCCTAACACCTAAAGCCTAACACCTAACACCTCAAATTATCGTACTATCACTTTTGCTGTTTTCTCTCCGGCGCGAACGATTACTGTTCCCTGAGGAGCGCTAACTGTCGTGTTGCCATCAGCAACTGCTGCAGCTACTTTCTGACCGAGTGTGTTGTAAACTTCTACCAAACCGTTGTAGCCTGTTACGTTTACACCACCCTCAACAGCGTTGATGTTGACATTAGCTGCCTCGATACCCTCAACACCTGAACCACCAGTGTAAGTCACAGCGATTTCCCCAAAACGAACCTGACTTTTCTTACCTGCGTTAGGCATGAAGATCAACTTGTTGGTATCACCGGTCCATGTTGAAGTAGGAACAGCGTAATTCATAGTACCGCCACCTTCAATAATTTTAGCACCGAATTCTCCATCCCATTCGTGAAGAGTGATTGTGCTATACTCACCTGTTCTTCCATCTTCAGAAAGAGTGAATTTGATCTCAGTGATCTTCACATCGCTTGTTTTCCCTTGGAAAATGAACTGATTGTTGAAGTAAACACGAAGACAACGGGTTGCATCAGGCTCCTGAGAATTTTCAAGAGATGCGACATTTGCCCATTTGTTTTCGGCGTTGCCATTACCATCAAGGGTCAAGACTACGTCACCGAAGTCAATAGAAGGAACTACGGTTGAATTTGCGATCCCTGCCAATTCTTTAGCAGCGTTCCAAACGACAGTTGTAGCAGATGCAGACATAGCTAAGAATGCTGCACCGCAAAGAAGTAGAAAAGATTTTTTCATAAAGATTAAATTTAAATGGTTAATAAAAAAGTATGTGTATTATCTCTTGTGATTGTGATTGTGCATTGTGCATTAAGCATTGTGCATTAAGCATTGTGCATTGATTAAGAGGTGATGTACCAAACGGTGTTGACACACCACCTCTGAGTATAATGAAATTGAAAATCCTGCTTATTTATTTGGAGTCCAATCCTCGGGCTCGATATTTGCAGCTATCTCGTAGTTGTATTTTGTCTCAATGTTCGGAATCGGGAAGCACCAGTAGTGATTATCCTCCGGAAGTTGATGTGAGCAATGCTGCGGGAGGAAGTTGCCACCTTCGCTCCAACCCTTGCGCCATGCTTCATCGCCCCAACGCTTCTGGTCGTAGCCGCAGTGACCTTCGAGGAAGAGGTCAAACTTGCGGTAAAGTTTGATTTCATCGAAGAGAGCCTGACCGCTCAGGGAGCATGTGTAACCCGGGTTATATGGTTTAACGGTAGCTTCGAGTGCTTCGCGAGCCTCTTTCTCCTTACCAAGTTTATAGTAGGCTTCGGCCTCGTTGTAGTACATCTCGGCAGAGCGGAATAGCAGAAGCTGTGCGTTTCCAAGACGGGATTGGCAGCTGAGCTTAAATGACTGGTAATAGTAGATGGTTGTGGCGATAGCACCTGTGTTCACATTGTGGAAGAGACGATCATCATAATCTCTTGCGATGCGGATGTAGAAAGGATCGGTCTTTTTCGTGCAAGCACCGGTAACCTGTGTGGCAGCGACAGCTTCAGGAAGTTCTTCGAGAGTTGGCACTGCGTAGCACCAGCGACGGCCATCTTCTTCGGGAATCTGATTAATGAGAATCTTGGAGATTGATGGGCATTTGGTTTTGGAGTTATCACCCGAACTATCTGAAGAGAATTTGCCGAAGTAGTTTGAACCACCCATAGTCTGTTCTGCATCGTTTGAATAACCGCACCAGATCCACTCGGTGTTAGGTACGTTGAAGCCGGCTTTGTAGTTTGCCAAGCCCATCAGCGGGTGGTTGGCACGCGCTTTCTGTGCGTGGTCAATTGAGGTCTGCCAATCTTCGCGAGTCAGTGCTGCACGAGAGTAGATTGCGTGAATTACATCGCTATCGACGCGCCAATAGTCTGTCTCGGAAGTTCCGCGTTTCACACCTGAATTCTCAATGCAAGCCAAAGCTTCATCCAAGTCCTTGTAAACCTGCTCATATACTTCTGCGAGTGTGCAGCATGGTTTTGGAGATGTGTCCGGAGTTAGACGAATCACCAAGCCACGTGATTGACCCTGCTTGTCGCTCCAACGGCGGCAATAAACTCGTGAAAGCATGTAGTAGCTGTAGGCACGATAAGCAAGGGTCTGGCCCTTGATATAATCCCATGCCTTGGCATCCGGTCCCGGATCTGCGGGAATATTTACCAAAATCTGGTTGGCATTGGAAATGAGTTTATAATAGTAGTACCACATATAGTATACCTTCAATGCGGCAGGGTTGTCCCAATAGGTGCGTGTGAAGTTTGCACAACCACCCGCAGAGCTATAATTTGACTTATAGCAAACGTCGCCGGCAAACTCTCCGAAGTATTCCATACCCATGCACTCACCTGCCATCCATGCGTCATCGAGGTATGTGTTCATCATTTCGCGTCCGAGACCATTCACCACATACTGTGCCTCTTTAGGACTCTGGAAAAGGACATCATCTGTCGCTCCATTGGTCGGAGCAAGATCAAGATAGTCATTCTGGCAGGAGCTCACCGTCAACATGGCGATAGCAGCGCAGCCATATAATAATATTTTTTTCATTATAGGATTCAATTATAGAGTTAGATTAATTCCGAAAGTGAAATTACGCACGGGATTCAAAGCATTGCTCTGTCCGCCACCGAGGGTTTGCATCGGATACATACCCTTTCTTGCTGTCTTGATAAAGAGGTTCTCGGCCTGGAAGCTGATCTGGCATCCTTGTACGCCGCAGGTGCGGAGGAACTTAAACGGCAGATCGTAAGCTACAGTCAGGTTCTTGAAGCAGAGCCAGTCGCGGCTGATGAGCCAACGGTCGCTGGCAGCTGTGTTGTACTGGGATTCCTCGTTGATGGCAGGAAGGATATCACGGTTGATGCGGTTGGGGCTATCTGCTGTCATGCCTTCAGGAGCGCCATACCATGAGTTGAGCAGGTCTTTATGGCCATTGTAAAGTGTTGATGAAACGGTTACCAACTGCTTGTAGGTGTCGTCATATACGTGACCGCCGAGTGAATAGTTGAACAGTGCGGAGAGGGTCAGGTTCTTCCATTTGATATTGGCAGAGAATGAACCGTAAACTTTTGGAAGACCGCATTCTCCAATCACCTTCAGACCATAAGCGTTTGCATTGGTCACATAGTACTCGTCGCCGATCTTTACATAGTCTGTTGCTTTCAGCTCAGAGCAGTGGCTTGTGTCGAGCACGAGGTTGCCGGAAGCATCCTTTGTGTAGTATCCACCGAGAATAGTGCCATCATCTTTCTTGATGTAGTATTTATTAAGGTCCGGTGTGTATAGTGCATTACCTGTGAGCATGTCGACGCCGACATAGTGAACGGCGTAGCGTGTGTATCGGCTGTAGCCTTCGGATACCAGGCGGCCGCTGGTCTCATAACCTCCCACGCTGCTGTTTGTTCCGGCGTAGATGGGATTACCCTGCTGATCGTAGTAGCCTGCAAGTTCATAATAATCTGAAGGTAGAGATGTTACCTTGTTGGTAAGTGTGGTGAGGTTCATGCCGAGATTGATTTTCCAGTCATGGTTGCGGAATACATCAACGTCTGTAGAGATTTCCACACCTCTGTTAGACATTGAACCCATGTTAACCGATACCTTCGGACCAACTGATGTGTTGGAGATAGAGCCTCCTGAAGCGGCAGAGGTCAAAGAGAAGATCTGGTCTTTGTTTTTCTTGTCATAATATTCCACGGAGAGATGCCAACGGTTGAAGAGCCATGCATCAAGTCCGATACCCCAGCTCTCGGCAGTTTCCCATTTGAGTCCGTTTGAAGGAATCTGATTCATCCAGTATGCAGGTTCACCGGCATGAGTGGAAGCGGTGTATGTGGCGAGATAGTCGAAATATCCGGCTGCAGCGTCATTACCTACCTGACCCCAGTTGACGTATAACTTACCACTGTTCAACCAAGTGAGTTTGCTGAGGAATTCCTCGTTGGAGAATACCCAGTTTGCACCGACGCTTCCGAAGTTACCCCAGCGGGTGTCTTTGTGGAAACGGCTTGAACCATCGCGGCGGAATGAACCCTCGATGTTATATTTGTCGTCGAGGTTATACTGAACGCGACCCAACCAGGATTCTGTGCGGTAAGACTCGGTGTATCCGTTTACATTTCCTTCGATGTCTGTGTAATTGTTGAAGATATCCACATTGGGGAATGCCTGATTCTTCTTGGTAGCTACCCACTCTTCGTAGCGGCGTTCATAGTTTTCATGACCGAGCAATACGTTGAAGTGGTGACGGTTATTGAATGTGTAGTTCCAGCGGAGTTGTTCCTGCCAGTTGATAAAGCGCGATTTCTCCTCAGTCTTCTTCAGAATACCGTTCTTTGCAAGACCGTTACCGGTTTCAGCACCGCGATAGTTGTGTTTGTCAATGTCGCGCATGTTGTATGAACCTCTCACGCTTGCGGTGATACCGAAGGGGAGGATGATGTCGGCATATCCGGTTGTGATGAAGACAAGGCGGCTGTTGCGGCGTGTCTCAGTTTCCATTTGCCAGATACCGTGACGATCAGGATAAGCGAAACGTGAGTCGAATGTGTAGGTGTCACCATTGGCATCTGTATATTCCAGCTTGGAACCTGTATCGTAGATCTTGCGTCCTGCTTCATCATACAGGTAATCACCGGTGATAGGATTGTGAGCATGAACAGGATAGATAGGAGCCATGAAACGGCAGTAACCTACCAAGTCGTTAACATCGGCTGAACCTGTGGTAGCACCGATGTCGCTGTTGAGAACCTTCTGAGTGTTACCGTTGACGCGTACACCGGTGCGGAGCCACTTGGTAGGCTGCATGTTTACAGATGCTGTGGCTGTGAAGCGCTGGTAGTTCTGATTCTTAATGTATCCATCCTCGTCAAGCCAGGAAACAGACGTGAAGTAATCCATCTTTTCGGTGCTTCCGGATCCGGAAAGAACATATTCCTGACGGTGTCCTGTGCGGGTTGCAGCATCCCACCAATCGAGGTCCTCTCCATAAGTGCCTTTCATCATAGCTGAACGGATGAACTTACCGTTGTCATCATACAGTTGATCATCCGGAAGATTCCATGGGTTGGTGTACAGATAGGTCGGTACGATATCCTTTTTTACGATGTCGTAAACCTGTTTGAGCTGGGCAGGATCGTTGCGGTCAAACTTCTGGTTCTTGTAACCAACGGTGAAAATGGCATTGACCTTATCCTGGAATGCCACATCCATTAGGTCGGCTGCAGAAAGTCTGTCATACTCACCAAGACTTCTTGAGTTCCAACCCTGAAGCATGCGGAGGTTCAGTTTGAGCTTACCTTTACCCTTACCACCCTTAGTGGTAATCAGGATAACACCGTTTGCAGCGCGGTTACCGTAAAGTGCGGCAGATGCAGCATCCTTCAAGACTGAAACGCTTTCGATGTCAGACGGGCTGATATCGGCAATTGAACCTTGGAATGGTGTTCCGTCCAACACGATGAGAGGTGAGTTGGTTCCACTGATTGAGCTGACACCACGGATGAGGATTGTCGGTGCATCTCCCGGAGTTCCTGAGTTACCGGTTACAGTGATACCGGTGGTGCTACCCTCCAACATTGATGTAACGTTGGTCACAGGGTGCTTCTCAATCTCCGCATTGTCTATCTGAGAGACAGAACCGGTGATTGAAGATTTTTTCTGTGCGCCGTAGGCAACGACAACCACGTCGTCGAGGTTTGCGGCAGTCTCCTTCATCATTACAGTCATGTTAGACTGAATCGGCTCCGTCACGGTTTGATAACCCACAAAGCTGAAGGTGATTTTCTTTGCGTTCTGTGGCACGTTTAAGGTAAATCGGCCATCAATGTCTGTGGCGATGCCTCGCCCGGCGTCCGGAAGTACTGTCACGCCAACTATCGGTTCTGATGTAGTGGCGTCGAGTACAACTCCTGAGACAGTTTTCGTTTGCGCTTGCAGGGCAAATGACATAATCGCCATCAAAGCGCAGAAAAGCAGTTTTCTCATAAATTTTGTAGTTAGTTAGAATTATGGTATTGATTAAAATTTAAATTATACAAATTTTATCAAGCTTGTCACGTAATTAGTTGTTAGGAAAGGTTTCAAAATATTAATTTGTCGCAAAGATGATAAAATTTTTTTAATCTACAAACTTTTTAGTTATAAAACGTAAATAAAATGTTTCGGGTCGAAGCAAATTGGGGGGGTAAATCGTTTCGAAATGAAAATAATTTTGGCGGAAATGAAATTTTTATTAACTTTGACGCGCAGTTGTGATAATTCTTCGTTTTAAGATCCTAACACTAATTAATAAAATAGCCGAATAATGAAACTTTTTGCAACAAATAAATATATAGCTTGCATTGCCTTTACCCTGCTGGTAACAGCCTGTGGCGGGAAAGGTGATGATCCCAAACCGGTCCCGGAAGAACCTGCGGTTACTCCAACCGACCCCCCTGTTGAAAATCCTTTTGCCGCAACCATCGGTGAACCTTTGAAGCCCTGGACTCCCGGTTCGATGGATATACATGCCATCAGTACTGGCCGTGGAGATTGCTTCCTTTATATATTCCCTGATGGAACGTCGTTGATGGTTGATGCTGCCGGGTCTCTGATTACGCAAGCGGTCGTTAATTCCCCATTAGCAGATACGGATGCCGGAATTCTTACTCCGAAGCCGGCTTCAGAATCAACCTCGGGCCCTGCAATCGCAAGATATGTGGAATACTTCAATCCGAACGGGAAGGATGTGGATTACTGGCTTAATACACACTTTGATTCAGATCACATGGGTCATTATCCCCCTGCGTATGCTGATATCTGCCCGGTGTCGGCAAGTATTGGTAAACATGGAGAGGGTAATTTCTACCTCAATGGTATTAATGAACTTGGGGTCTTGTTGAATTTCAAGAAATTGGTGGATCGCGGTTATAGCACCCCGATAGACCTCTCTTCAAAGGATAGATTCAAAGATTATATAAGATTCATTGATTGGAGTGGTAAAGCCAAGGGTACCGTTCATGAGGTAGCCAAGGTAGGTCACACGGATCAGTTTGTCTTGAATCATGAGGCGGCAAAATATCCCGATTTCAAAGTTAGAGTGCTCAGCGGCAGTGGGTATTATTGGACCGGCCAGGGTGAGGAGTCAAAATGTAATCTACCGCTCGGTAGTGATGGCAAGCCGGATAAAACTAAAATAAAGAAGGCTGACCCTAAAGAGAACATTTATAGCGTGGCACTGATGGTTGAATGGGGTAAGTTTAATAATTTCAATGGTGGAGACCTCATTTGCACTGATGGAACCGCAGGTGTGGCGCCTTCGCAAGCATGGCTTGATGCTGAGGCTCCTTTGGTGAATGTGGTAGATCAGGTGGAGTTGATGATGGCTAATCATCACGGTATCGGTAATGCGAATAGCTTCGCATTGATGAATGCACTGAAGCCTGCTACGGTAATCCTTACTCCCTGGCGCGACGCACAGCCGAAGGCTGCAACGCTTGATGTGATGGCGGCTACAATCCCGTCTGCTGACTTATTCTCTACGGATATCACCTCCAATCATCTTGCCAAATTATCCAAGTATAAGTTCGCTTCGCATGAGGGGCATGTAGTGGTCCGAGTAGATGCCGAGGGAAAGTATAAAGTGTATACCTTAGACAACTCTGATTCTTCCTTTAAAGTATCAGGTATCTTCGGACCTTATTTGAGTAAGTAATGCACTTCAACAGAAAATGATAAATCGGAAAAATACGAGAAATAATATACCTTACTTATATGAAAAATAGTGAAGCAAGGTAAAAAAGATTGAGAGTCGTTTTATTCAGTTAGTATGAAGCAATTTTGTATGAAACAAATGCGAAACCTTACTTTTAATACATGATATATAACAGTTAGGTATTTTGGTTGCCGAGTCATCGTGATGATGATTCGGCATTTTTTTGTTTCAGGTGTTAGGTTTTAGGCGTTAGGTAAAGCCTCATCACTCCCATTGCTCACAGATCTCAGAGTATTCATAAAACCTAACGCCTAACACCTAACACCTAAAACCTACACAAAAAAAAGAAATCGGTGAAACCCGGAAGGGAATCACCGATTTAATCGTTGACTTTCGTCTTGCTGTTTATTGCAAATTAGTTTGCAGCCTCAGCAGGAGCAGCCTCTTCAGCAACCTCAACAGCTACTACAGT
The DNA here is from genome assembly GCA_964512705.1 of uncultured Sangeribacter sp. Lineage (GTDB taxonomy): Bacteria > Bacteroidota > Bacteroidia > Bacteroidales > Muribaculaceae > Lepagella. The sequence goes on from CAZEJY010000036.1 coordinate 12,375, forward strand.
CTCGTTAGAATCAGCAGCCTCAGCTACCTCAGCAACAACTGCAGTATCAACTGCGTTAGAATCTACAGAATCAGTAGCCTCAGCAGCCTTGTTGCCACCGCAAGAAACCATTGCTACGCTGAAAAGAACAGCAAGCGAGAAAATTAATTTTTTCATCTCTTTAAAATTTAAAATAATAAAACAATATTCTTTGCTATCAAAAACGTGGCAAAGGTAATAATTATTTATTTACCCTCCAAAAAAAATTGAAGAAAATAGTTATAAAAAGTGTTTTTTTAACTTTTTTATATCATTTTCACTATCAAACCACCTTTGATAGCCCATTATTTAAGTAGCTACTTAATCATTATCTTTTTAGTCTGAGAACCGGATCTGAGGAGGTATATACCTGTAGAGAGTTCAACGGTTATAGACTTCGGCTCCGTCGTTCCAAATGCCGTGGTAGCCGAAGGAATGGTCTGAAGAAGTTTACCATCTACGCTATATATTTGTATAGCGGCGTGGGCTGCAGTTATGCAGAGGATATTCCCATCTATAATGAAGTCAAGTGAATCTGAGATTGCGTTGAGATCATTAACCGACGCGACGGAAGTTGAGCCGACACATATATACCCGTTGGCTGGAACGGTAACCGTACCTGCCGCCGCATCGTATGAAGCCGTACCTGCCACACTCTGCGAAAGAATCATGTAGTCGGAATTATTCTTACTGCGGAATGGAAGGTTGAGTGTGATGCTGCTTGTGGTATTCGGATTGATGGCGGTATAAATCTCTTTTGTGTCATTAGTACAGATGATTGTGCGTCCGTTTACCCAGTTCGCCGCCTGACATGCCATAGAGAAGTTGCTCTTTCCTGTTTCCGGATGGAAAAGTTCAGTATTGTTCAGTCTGATTGCAATCAAATCTTTATAATTCTTTAGAAGCCCCGCATTGAGAGGATCATTCAGCAGATTCCAGTTAACAACTTTCGGATCGGTGTTGTTTGACCAATTGGAATTCTTTGTGGTCTGTGAATTACCCAATTCTGAGAATTGCCATATCATGTGACTTCCGGGAACGAGCAACATCTGCGCGGCTGCCGCTCCAAGTCGGTTGAATTGTACCTCCGGACTATTCTTCACTGCTGCAACAGAACTGGTCTTGGCTGCATAAGCGAGTCGTTCCTCATCATGGCTCTCTAAGTAAGCTACAGTTGAACCGGGTGTGCGTCCATTGTCTACAGCCCACATTCGGTTTAGTCCTGAGTTGGATTGTATGCCGGAAGCATAGTTGCGACCTTCGGTATTTACGTTGACCCAGTTGAGCTGTCCGTTGGCAGCCATGGCATTCTCCTCCTCGGCAGTGGCAAGATCCTCGTTGATAAATATAGCAGATGGGTTTACTTCATTCATATAAGAATGTAGCCGAATCATTCGGTCGATTCTACTTTGATTATATGCGTTCGTTGCAGCATCTCCGCTATTGGCATAGGAGTCGTTATTACCGAGTCCTTTGACAAGGTCGAATCGGAAACCATCTACTTTATACTCTTTCAACCAATATTGCAACACATCTTTCCATTGAAGTTCCACGAGCGGGTATCCTTGATTCCAGTCATTGAGTACTGAATAAGCGTGGGGAGCCACCGCATTGAAAAATGGATTCTCCCCCTGCTGGTACATGCGATACCAAGGATGCTGTCCATCGGCTTGATTGAACACGATGTCGAGGACTACTGCAATATTGTTCTTGTGGCATAGATCAATAAACTCTTTGTAGTCTGCAGGTGTACCATACGCCTTGTCAGGCGCGAAATAGAAATTGGGGTTATATCCCCATGAATTATTACCGCTGAATTCCATTATAGGCATCAGCTCAACTGTGTTCACTCCAAGAGATTTGAGGTATGGTATCTTGTCAATGGCACCGCGGATCGTACCCTCAGCACGTGATTGACCTTCAGTGCCGGTAAAATCACGGATTAGAAGTTCATAAATTATGAGATCGGTAGTGTTAGCCGGAGTAAACCCTTGTGTTTGCCAGTTGTATATATCCAATTCCGGATTAACCCATGCTAAAGAAACACCGGATAGCTTGGAGGGGTATGCCGGTAAATTTGGAAATACGGATGAGGGAATGTATTTGTCATTGTCAGGATCAAGTATCAGCCGGGCGTATGGATCGCCAACCCTGATCGCTCCATCTACAAGGTAATAATAGAAGAATGAAGAGGTGTTAATTTTAGTTTTAGGGAGTGTGATGGTGAAGAACCGACAAACGGTGCCTTTTACATCTTGATCAATATATTCCAGCATCTGAGAGTTGTCGAGGATGTAGTCATTCCAAGAGCCGAGAACCATCACGGAAGATTTACCGGGAGCAGCCACACAGAATGTGACGGAGCCGTCGGCATTGACGGTTGCACCCTGAGCCGGAGCTGTTGTCAGCGTAGAGGGTTTGGATTGAGGCGCACCCCAGTCTACATCGAGGAATATATCGCCACCGCCCGCTGCACGTCCGGATCTGTTTCCGTTGGCATCACGGAAGACGAAGCAGAGACGAGTGATGGTTTCATTAGGTGCCACTCCATAGTATTCCTTGAGATTTCCTATGTTCAGTTTCCAGAGATTGGTGGAAACATATTCGAGCTTATATTTGGCTGTGTTTGTCAACCAAGTGGGAGCATACTTCCAATCTTCGGATTTACCGTCGGAGTCAATTACGCAGACTCCGGTGTGGGCATAGATAGCTGTTGAGGAGCTTACTCCCATCAGCCCCTTGTCTCCCTCGTTGGCATGGAAATAGATCACAACATTTTGTGAGTCATTGTAGAGGGGAGATGGTGAGGAGGTCACAACCTGTGCGTTAGCGAGGAGGAAGTTAATAAGAATTGAGAAAAGAAGTAAAAGTTTTTTCATGGTATAAATGGTATAAAAGGTCTTTGAGTTATTGAGTATAAAAGGGCAGATAGACTTATGAATCTATCTCTCTTCGTCGGTTTCAGGAAGATAGGAAATGGAGCGCATCTCCTTATACTCTTCCCATTCCGGATCCTCTTCGGCTTCAATTAAAAGAGGCATGGAATCCACATCCTCCAATGCGCGGTTGAAGACTCTTCCGAAGATGTTGAGGTTGCCGGTATAAAATATCCAGTCGCGGCGTCCGTCACCGGTGTAGATGCCCGTCATATAGGCAACTTTGTCGCGTTTGAACTCTGCGAGGAGTGCTTCGGTAGCCTGTTCCATCAGTTGCGCGTCGTCATCGGCGGGGAGGCCATTGGGAAGAGGATTATATTCCCAGCTCACTGTAACGCGATAAGGGAATTTCCCTTTAGCGATTATTTCATCCATGTAATCCCTGCCTGTAACCATTATGGTTTTTCCATTTTCAGCTTCAGTAGGGGAGGTCCACCATCTTTCTTTCATCGGCGTTCGGAGTATAGGGTCACTTCAAGAGAGGGTGTATCTGTGAAGACACCCGGTCTGAAGCAATGAGGTTTGAAAAATTTGGTCAGATCAAGCTTCTTGGATACATTCAAAGGGTATTTAACCTGGAATGATTTCCCTTTCTTGAATGCAATGGCTTGGAACACAAAACGCTCTATGTCAGAGATATTTTCGTGGGTGAAGCTTGCAATGTCAATGATCTCGTTAGGTGCAACCTCCGAGGTGTAGAGCGGTTTCCATGCTTTTGCCTCGAAATCGCGAATCAGTACATTGAAGAAGAGAAAGTAATTGGAGTCATTGACCAAGGCAACATTAAATTTTGACTTGGTGATATCTTTGATATTTTCCGGTTCAAATATCATGACAATATTCATCTCCTCTCCGAATGAGGTTTCCTCTACGGGGAGTTCTACCGGCTCATTATCAGGCTTGATCTCCTTCGAAAGCTTTTCAGTAGGGCGTACCTCCTTCTTGCCGTTGTCAAAAGCTACTTGATCAAACATGAGGTTTGCTCCCCCTTTTTTGGGTTCATGACCGGCGGGAAGGACCACCACAACCTCTTTGAGCAGAACCGGTGTTTCGAAGCCATCTTCATCAACGTATGCGATTTTGCCCTCTATGCGGGTGATTTTACCACCTCCGGTTGTATTTAAGAATCTTACAGTATCTCCTATTTGTGCCATAGTGAATTAATTTCTTGATTAGGGATTAAACTTTTTTAGCCACCTCTTCCCAGCGATAGAGTCGGTCGGAAGGTCTCACCTTTTCGGGAACGGGCATGGAGAAGAGATCGCCTTTCTTAACAGAATCCACCGGTTTCAGGTCGAGTCGGAGTTCCTCTACTTTCAGAATAAGGGCACCGGTTGTGGGTCCGGTTATGATTATCTCGTCTCCTACATGTAGCTCACCTGCTTCCATATAGAATTCCCCAACTCCAATTTTTGAGAAATAGCGGTTTGCTTTGGCTACGTAATGCTTGACGCGTGTTGCGCTGGAACCATATTTTGCGCTCCATTCACCAAGTCGTTCACCCATATAATAGCCGTTCCAGAATCCGCGGTTGAATATCTTTTCGAGCCTGCCATCCCATTGGCTGATCTTCTCATCTGAATAAGTACCATCCAAAATAGCTTCGATTGCTTCGGAATAGCAACTGACGGTTTCATAGACATATTCCGGTCCGCGTGCACGCCCTTCAATTTTGAAAACGGTCACCCCAGCATCAATCATCTTATTGAGGAAGTGGATTGTCTTCAAATCCTTAGGGCTCATGATATATTGATTCTCGATAGAGAGCTCCTCGCCCGTTTCTTTGTCGCGGACTGTGTATGCGCGTCGGCAGATCTGATTACAAGCTCCGCGGTTTGCGCTTGAGTTCATTTCATGAAGACTCATGTAGCACTTTCCACTGACTGCCATGCACAGTGCGCCGTGACAGAACATTTCAAGTCTCACAAGTTCGCCACGCGGTCCACATATGTTTTGCTCACGAATCTGTCGGCTGATCTCTGCCACCTGTTCCATGTTCAGTTCGCGGGCAAGAACCATAACGTCTGCAAATTGGGCATAAAATTTTACAGCCTCAAAATTGCTGATATTTACCTGAGTGGAGATATGTACCTCCTGTCCGATTTCGCGTGCATAGAGAATGGCAGCCATATCGGAGGCGATAATGGCGGATATACCTGACTCTTTAGCCCGATCGATGATGGTGCGCATTTTTTCAAGGTCGCCACCATAAATGACGGTATTGACCGTAAGATAAGTCTTCACCCCTTTCTCGGAGCAGATTCCGGCTATTTCAGCCATATTGTCTGCAGTGAAGTTTGCACTTGACCGCGACCTCATGTTGAGGCCCTCGATGCCGAAATAAACAGCATCGGCTCCCGCGGAGAGTGCTGCGGCAAGTGATTCCCAGCTCCCGACCGGAGCCATTATTTCAAAATCTTTTCGATTCATTTGGTTGCTATGTAATATGTTACTGCACCGAAAGTCATGGACTTCCATTCAGGATTCTTAAATCCACATTCAGCCATGATTTCAGTCAAGGCATTGCGCTGAGGAGCAGCTGCAATGCTCTCGGGAAGATAGGAATAGGCGCGGTTGTCGTGCGAGACCATCCTTCCGATAAATGGTATTATATGGTTGGAGTATAAGGAATAGAGCATGCGTAGATGCGCAGTCCGGGGTTGAGAGAGTTCGATGATGCAGATCACTCCTCCCGGGCGTAATACCCGCGCCATCTCCCGTAGCCCTTGGCGCAGATGCTCAAAATTTCTTACGCCGTATGCTATTGTGATGAGATCCTGTGAGTTCTCTTTTATACTCCCTAAATTCAGGCAATCTCCCTGTTCAAATCTAATGCTTCCTCCGGTTTGAATGGAGGGGTTGGAGTTGAGTTTGCGGCGAGCAACATCCAGCATCCCTTCCGAAAGGTCTATTCCTACTATATCGGAATTTGGGAAGCGGCTGTGAAGGTGGAAAGCAAGGTCGCCCGTACCGGTTGCCAAGTCAAGGATACTGAACTTTTTATCCTTCGGAAGTAATCTTGTGGCATGCTTGATGGCGCGCGATCTCCAGCTTTTATGCAGACCGAACGTCATGGCTGAATTCATGAAATCATAGGCAGGTGCGATTGAGTCGAACATCTGTTCGACCTGTTCACCTTTCGCCGCATTTTGCGAATAAGGATTTATGCACTCGGCTCCTGTCAAGACCTCCTTCTGATTATCTTCCATAGTATCTATTCCATTAACTTTATAGGATTCAGATTAAAGTTTCTTTGCAAAGGAACGACGGCGTCGGTGCTGGCGTGTGGTGAAGTATTCCCATTGGCTTTGCACTTTTGCATTTGTTTCCATTTCCGGATTTGATTCCGCATATTTATATCCATTCTTCTGGTAATAAGGAATTAAATCCTGGAAGAGGAGTGCATTGACACCTTTATTCTGATAGTCAGGGTGGACCGCAACCAAAAGAAGGTCTACGCGGTCATTCTTCCCTTTGAGACCTTTGAGAAGATGGTACCATCCGAAGGGGAACATTTTCCCTTTCGACTTTTGCAAAGCGCGGCTCATGGACTGCATCGATATGCCGACACCTACCAATTGCTCATTTGCATCTACGATCAGCGTAATCAGTTCGAGATTAAGCAGGTCTAAATAAGAATCAATGTAGTAGTCGATCTGGCGTTCAGTCAGCGTGGAGTATTGATACAGATTCTTATATGCCTCGTTGATCAGGTGGAATAGCGCGTGACCATATTCCGCCTTAATACGTTTGCGATTTGTGTATTTTTTTACTTTCAGCCCATATTTCTTCTTTACAATATCAGCGATGCGATTGTACTTCTCCGGAATCTCGTCGGGCACCTCCATCAGGAATTCAATCCAGTCAGATTCCTTCTTGTATCCATGTAGCTCCATGTGCTTGGGGTAATATGGATAGTTATAGATGGTTGCCATGGTGGATAGCTCTTCAAAACCCTCTACGAGCATACCTTCGTAGTCAAGATCTGTAAAACCAAGTGGACCGATAATTTTCTCCATGCCTCTTTCGCGACCCCATTCTTCCGCTGCCTCAAGAAGCTTCTTTGAAACCTCCGGGTCGTCAATGAAGTCGATAAAACCAAATCGTGAAACTTTAGATTTTGATTTTTCATTGACGTGTCTATTGATCATAGCGGCAATGCGACCTACCGGTTTCCCATCTTTATATGCCATGAAGTAGCCGGCTTCGCAGAAATCGAATGCGGGGTTCTTTTCAGGCATCAGGGTAGCGATGTCATCGCTGATCAATGGCGGTACGTAATATGGGTTGCCATCGTATAGGTTTATTTGAAACTCAGTGAATTTCTTCAGATTCTTTTTGGTGGGCTCTATGGCACGAATTTCAATCATGGTCGCAATTATGGATCAGTTTTTAACTGTCAGCCAAATTAATAAGCATGTCATCATTATGATAAACAGGCATATTACGATAAAGAGCTGACTTGAATTTCTTTTTTCCATGGCAAGATGCACATCGGAAATAGACTTATAGGGCTGGGAGGCATCCTCACATTTATTGGCTATGCGCCGTAAGCGTGGCAGAGATGTCGGAAGGTGATCTAAAACTTCGGAGAGCACTTTCCCATAACTCTTGATATCTTCGGCTGTATCGGCTTTGGATATATGGGAGCGCTGGGCATATCCTACATCAATGAGTTTCAGCGTCTCATTGTATTCGGTGAAGATTATTGACTCCGGAGTGATAGGATTGTGTTCTATATGGTTCTCCTGGATATATTCCATCGCATCAAGAAGTTGGGTCTGTAAACGATGCACGATTTTGGGTGTGAGTCGCTTCTCGTCGATCAACCGGCGTAGGGAGTAACCATACACATCATCGGTGATAATAGCCAAGCCGACCCCCGGAATCTTTTCGAGGTCATTAACCATAACGATGTTGGGATGCGCAAGATGGTAGCGGGTGTCGAATTCATTTTCGAGCATCTTAATGTACTCCGGATTGTCGGCATACTCTTTCTTGAGTGCTTTCAACATCACCCATTTGCCATGTTTCTTTGCGGTGTATACATCGTAAAATTCCTCTTCCCATTCCGGAAGGAGAAAGAGATCAGACCATTTCCCGGAAGGGTCATTGATCTCGATCTTTTTCTCGTCTTTACCGATATATCCTGTAGGATTTTCCAAAATTCTAATCTTTAATCAATAATATCAAACCCGGTGTATTTGCGCAAGCATTCCGGCACTACGATACCTTCTGGAGTCTGGTTGTTCTCAAGCAGAGCGGCAACAATTCTCGGTAATGCGAGGGCAGAGCCGTTGAGAGTGTGGCAGAGGTGTATCTTTTTATTCTCATCGCGATAGCGGCATTTCAGACGATTAGCCTGATATGATTCAAAGTTGCTGACTGATGAAACCTCGAGCCAACGTTTCTGAGCTGCTGACCAGACTTCGAAATCAAAGGTAATGGCAGAGGTGAAGCTCATGTCTCCTCCGCACAAACGCAAGATGTGCCAAGGCAAACCAAGCTTTTCGAGAAGACCCTGAACATGGTCTTTCATCTCTTCGAGTGCTGCGTAAGAATTTTCCGGTTTCTCAATGCGCACGATCTCTACCTTATCGAATTGATGGAGTCGGTTGAGCCCACGAACATCCTTGCCGTAGCTGCCTGCTTCGCGGCGCCAGCATGGTGAGTAGGCGCAATTCTTTTTCGGGAGCTCAGCCTCCGGGATAATTTCGTCGCGGTAGATGTTGGTGACAGGTACTTCGGCTGTTGGAATCAGATAGAGGTTGTCGAGAGTGACATGATACATCTGACCCTCCTTATCGGGCAATTGACCTGTGCCATATCCGGAAGCTTCGTTGACTACGAAGGGTGGCTCCACTTCGATGTAACCGGCTTTCCAAGCTTCGTCAAGGAAGAACTGGATGAGGGCGCGTTGTAGGCGCGCACCTTTCCCGACATAGAAAGGGAATCCGGCACCTGTAACCTTCACACCTGTTTCGAAATCGATAATGTTGTATTTTTTTGCAAGTTCCCAGTGAGGGAGCGCATCTTCACCTAATTCAGGGATAACGCCACCGGTCTTTTCAACTACGTTGTCTTCGGCTGTCAGTCCTTCCGGAACAGCATCGCAGGGGAGGTTTGGAACTGTCAGGAGAAGGTCGCGCATTTTTGTCTCGCACTCTTCGAGACGCTCTTGCAGGCCCTTTGTTTCCCCTTTGATTTTTGCTACCTCCTCTTTTGCACTTTCAGCTTCCTCTTTCTTCCCCTGTTTCATCAAGGCGCCGATGGAAGCGGCGAGTTTTTTGAGACGTGAAGCCTCGTTGTCACAATGTTGCTGCAGACGGCGACGTTCTGCGTCAATTTCAAGAATTTCGGTGATTACGCTGCGACCATTGAAGCCTTTTACAGCGAGTCGGTTGATCACAAACTCCGGATCAGCCTTTATAGTTTGAAGTGTAAGCATGTTGCTTTAATATTTTTCCGGGAGAAAATTTTTATAATTATTCCTTTTAGGAAGCTATATTATTTATTAAGGAGTGTCTTTACCATTTCTGAAATTGCACGACCCTCGGCACGCCCTGCCAATTTTTTTGATGCAACTCCCATGACCTTGCCCATCTCTTTGGGAGAAGAGGCCCCGGTTTCGGCGATGATGGCTGAAATCTCTTTTTCGAGTTCCTCCGGACTCAATTGCTTGGGAAGGTATTCTTCAAGAACAGCTGCTTCCGCCAACTCGTTTTCAGCTAATTCAGGGCGATTGTTGTCGGTGTAGATCTTGGCGCTCTCCTTGCGCTGTTTCACCATCTTTACAAGAATTTTAGTAGCAGCCTCGTCGGTGAGTTCTCCATTGGCACCCTTGGCGGTTTTTGCCTCAAGGAATTCCTTTTTTGCGCCACGAAGCGCCTCGAGTCTCACTTTCTCTCTGGCGAGCATAGCTTTCTTTATGTCGTCGCTAACTTGATCAAATAGATTCATAATCATTGAAATTTTATAAGAAAGGGTTTTTAACCTTTATCAACCTGCAAAAATAATTATAAATCAATAAAAATGCAAATTGAATGGGGTAGGGGTAAACAAAAAAGACTTTTTCTCACGAAAAAGTCTTCCTTGTGGGCGTTGACGGATTCGAACCGCCGACCCTCTGCTTGTAAGGCAGATGCTCTAAACCAGCTGAGCTAAACGCCCGATTGCGAGTGCAAAGTTATATCAAATTTTCAGAATGAACAAATATTTTTATTATTTTTGTAAAAAAATTACACATCTTTTTTATAATACTCTGTTTGTCAGAGTTGTTTGGTGTATGAAGCCTATAGACGCAATTAAAAATATTAAGATAGAAGATTTTGATTATCCGCTTCCTGATGAGCGTATTCCCCGTCACCCGTTAGCCGATCGCGCCTCCTGTAAGTTGTTGGCAAGAAGTTCTGACGGGACAATTAAGCACATGACGTTCAGCGATCTTCCGGGATTGCTCCCGAAGAATGCGCTGCTTGTTTGCAATGATACCCGGGTAATTAATGCCCGCATAGCTTTTTATAAGGAGACGGGTTCACGGATTGAAGTTTTTTTACTTGAGCCTCTATCTCCCGAGGATTATGTGCTGATGTTTCAATCTTGCGGCTGTTGTGAGTGGAGTTGCATGGTTGGTAACCTGAAGCGCTGGAAAGATAAACCTTTGGTGAAGATTATTGAGGTAGATGGCAAGAAAGTTGAGTTGAAAGCTACGAGACTGGAGCCACGTCCGGGTAATTGTCATCGCATACGATTTGAATGGGATGCGGATGTGACGTTTGCTTCTATAATTGAAGCTGCCGGAAATATTCCGATCCCACCCTATCTGAAGCGTGAAACAGAGGAGACCGATTCGGAAGACTATCAAACGGTCTATGCCTTGGAGAAGGGTTCGGTTGCGGCACCGACAGCCGGACTGCACTTTACTCCCGTGCTCATGGATGAAATTCGGGGAAAGGGTGTGGATATTGCTCCTTTGACTCTACATGTCGGTGCAGGAACATTTCAGCCGGTTAAGTCTGAAACGATTGGTGATCATCCGATGCATACCGAGGTGTTTAGTATCAGTCTGTCGACTTTGGACAAAATCATAGCGAAACTGCAGGAGAATGAACCAATTATAGCCGTGGGTACAACATCTGTGCGCACGTTGGAGTCTCTTCCTTATATCGGCAGGAGATTGAAGAATGACGAGGCGTTGACTGTGGAACAGTGGGAAGCTTATATGAATCCAATTGCCAAAGCAGACGTAATCTCGTATCTTAAGGTCATCAAGGATTATATGATTAAGGAGGGTTTGAAAAATCTTACGGCTTCAACCTCCATTATGATTGCTCCTGGATATGGATGGAATATCGTGGAGAAAATCATTACTAATTTTCATCAGCCGCAGTCCACACTCCTGCTCCTTGTCTCTTCATTTCTTGAGAAAGAGAAGGTTGGCGGTGACAATGTCGCATGGCGAGAGGTATATGATGAGGCTCTCAAACAAGATTATCGCTTCCTCTCCTATGGAGATGCCTGTTATTTTGAGTGATTTACGGAAAAATGAAAGTTTAATTAGTGCGGTAGGGAAATGATACAGATCAATTATGATAGGAATACGGATCAAGCTGTTCCGGAAGGTGTCGTTCGTCTTCCATACTCCAAAAGTATGGCTGCCCGTGCTCTGATTATTTCATATATTAAAGGTGAGCCGGCTCCGGTGTTGGAAGGAGAATTATGCGATGATACACGTCATCTTGCGATGGCGACGGATAGGCTCAGATCTTATATCCCGAACTTGCCTGATTATATCAAGGCATACGAAGAAGCGGAAGAGAAGGAGGGTAAGTCCGGAACTTGCAATGATGTGATAAAAATTGAAGAGCCCTTCGATATGGGAGAAGGGGCTACAACGTTGCGGTTTTTTACTGCTTTGGTAGCGGCGATTCCCGGGTTGGAGGTGGAGCTGAGATGTTCACCGGTGTTGGCGCGCAGACCTATCTCGCCTCTATTGGATGCGCTTAGGGAGAGGGGTGCTGATATCGTCGGGATTGATAAAACGGATTATCCCCCTTTATATATTAAAGGTAAAAGACTGCATGGAGGCGTGGTGGACATAAAGAGTAAAATATCTTCACAGTTCCTGTCTGCTTTGATGATGACTGATAAGCTGTGGGAAGGTGAGGCGGAATATTCAGATTCAAATGTTTGTTCTCAGCCTTATGTAGCCATGACGCGCTATATGTTGGAGTCTGCTGGCGCGGTTGAAATTGAACAGGATTGGTCGGGGGCTGCGTTTTTCTACGAAGCATTTCTTCTGACTAAACTGAAAACACTCGAGATAGGAGCTTTGGCTCCACCTGATAATTCGATTCAGGGGGACAGCAGGTGTGCTGAAATATTCTCGACTCTCGGTATTATAACCGAATTTAAGGATGATGGTGTTGCAATCCTGAAGAAAGAGGAGGGTGTACTTGAGGAGATTGTAAAATCACGAAAGCCCCTGCACCTTAATATGGAAAATACTCCGGATTTGGTTTTGCCTGTGGCGGTTGCTATGGCAATGTCGGGCGTCAGGTTTGAGATTGGAGGTATCAAGGCTCTTGCGTATAAAGAATCGAACAGGATAATGTCGCTGCAGAATGAATTTGAGAAAATAGGTATTGCACTGCAGACGGACGATGATAATATCAGGTGGAACGGTGAGATATTACCTGTGGCGGAGAATGAGGTTGTGGAGTGTTGGAATGATCACCGGATTGCGATGTCATTTGCTCCGGTTGCTGCAAAAACGGGATATATAACATTGCGGGGTGAGGAGTGTGTGAATAAATCATTTCCGGATTATTTCAACCAACTCGAAAAATTGGGGTACAAAACTCGAAAAATTTTTAAGAAATGAAAGGTGCATTGGTGATCTTGGTGGTGTTGATAATTACGGGAACACTATTATATATATATGAATTAAGATATAGAAGTCGAATTGCCAGGAAGGCAACTCCGAAATCCACGGATGATGCTGAAGACGGTAAAGAGGAATCTGCCGCAGCTGAGGAAAGTGTCTGTTGCGGATTGCACCTTGTTTGTGAAAAAGAATCATTGTCGCCGGTTGATGCGGAGGTGGATTATTATGATGATGAGGAACTCGACCGTTTCCGGGGAAGGGGAGATGAGGAATATTCTTCGGAGGAGATTGAAGAGTTCAGAGATGTGTTGATGACCTTGCGAGGTGAGGACATTGCCGGATGGAGCCGAAGTATAACAAAAAGGGGGATAAACCTGCCTTCGGAGATTCGTGAGGAACTGCTGATGCTGGTGCGTGAGAGACGTGGAATTGAGTAAAAATGGGGGTAAAACCGGTAATTAGAAAATCTGAAAATATTTAAACATATTTTAACATTTATATATTTAACGATGTTTCAGTGCTTTACAATAAATAAAACAAATTTTTCAAAATTTTGTTTAGAAAAAACTTGCACAGAGAAAAATTTCGTTATAACTTTGCAACCGCAAACGAGAAAACAACACATGTTTTAAAACATAAAAGTTGGCTCGGAAGCGATAAGAACAATGAAATTTTGCCACAAGACAAGCAGCGCACTGCACGATGTGCAGTGAGTGAGAATAGAGATACGAGGGACATTTATTGCTCACCGTATCAATTCCACCACCGATTGTCAGGAGTCAACACAAAACGTTTGGAAAAACAAATATAAAATATTAACAGCGGAGAGTTTGATCCTGGCTCAGGATGAACGCTAGCGGCAGGCTT
>CAZEJY010000037.1:0-24400 GCA_964512705.1 uncultured Sangeribacter sp.
AGTTTACCAACCTATTTTAACAGTTTAGGCTTGCTCAAATCATAAAAATATAAATGGAATGAGCTACTGTGTTTGCTGTTTTCTCCTCATTTTTTTGTAAATTTGTGAAATTAAAATAGTAAAATACTTATGGTATTACCTGTATACGTATATGGTCATCCTGTGCTTAGGCAGGAAACAGAGGATATAGATAAAGATTACCCCGGTCTTGAGAAGTTGATCAAAGATATGTGGGAGACTATGTATTTCACAGAGGGCGTCGGTCTCGCTGCCCCTCAGATCGGTAAGTCAATCAGTGTCATAGTCATTGACGGGAGTGTTCTTGCCGATACTTTCCCGGAGTGTAAGGACTCGAAGATGTGTCTTATCAACCCTGAATTGGAAATCATAGAGGACGAAGGATTAGTGAGCCGTGATGAAGGTTGCCTTTCCCTACCTGGAATGTCTGAATCAGTAAAAAGATACGAACATGTGAGACTCAATTGGCTTGATGAGAACTTCGTTGAACATGAACAGGAGTTCAAGGGTTATATCGCACGCATTATACAGCATGAATTCGATCATCTTCTCGGCACTGTCTACACCGATCGGATCTCACCGATCCGCAAGCAGATGGTGCGTAACAAACTTAATAATCTCTCACGCGGGAAAGTAAAATGTGATTATCGAACTGTAACCGCTGGACACAAATAAAACTGATAGCTGAAAATGGCTGACGACAAAAAAGTAATATTTTCAATGGTTGGTGTGAGTAAAATCATACCTCCCCAAAGACAAATTCTTAAAAATATTTATCTCTCCTTCTTCTATGGAGCAAAGATTGGAATTATAGGTTTAAATGGTTCCGGTAAATCAACATTGCTCAAAATCATTGCCGGTATTGATAAAAGTTATCAAGGTAATGTGGTATTCTCCCCGGGCTACAGTGTCGGATATCTTGAACAGGAACCTAAACTGGATCCGGAAAAAACCGTGAAAGAGGTGGTTCAGGAGGGTGTACAGCCAATCATGGATCTTCTTAAAGAGTATGATGAGGTTAATAACGCTTTTGCAGATCCTGCCGTTCTCGAAGATCCGGAAGCTATGGATAAGTTGATCGCCAGACAGGCAGAGATTCAGGATAAACTTGATGCTACCGATGCCTGGAATATTGATAATAAGCTCGAGCGAGCTATGGACGCTCTCCGCTGCCCTCCGGATGACAAAAAAATAGCTGTACTTTCAGGAGGAGAGAAACGCCGAGTTGCCCTTTGCAGACTACTTCTTCAGCAGCCCGATATACTTTTGCTCGATGAGCCTACCAACCACCTTGATGCAGAATCAATCGATTGGCTGGAGCAGCATCTTCAGCAATATCCCGGCACAGTAATCGCTGTTACTCATGACCGATACTTCCTTGACCACGTTGCAGGATGGATTCTTGAATTGGATCGCGGTGAGGGTATTCCATGGAAGGGTAATTATTCTTCTTGGCTTGATCAGAAAACACAACGTATGGCTCAAGAGGAGAAACAGGCAAGTAAACGCCGCAAAACACTCGAGCGCGAGCTTGAATGGGTACGCATGGCTCCTAAAGCGCGCCAGGCTAAAGGTAAGGCCCGCTTGTCAAGCTATGACCGCCTGATGAATGAGGATCAGAAGGAACGAGAGGAGAAACTTGAAATATACATTCCGAATGGACCGCGTCTTGGAAACAAAGTCATTGAAGCAAAACATCTCGCCAAAGCTTATGATGATAAGGCTCTCTTTACTGACCTTAACTTCATGCTACCACCAAATGGTATAGTTGGTGTCATTGGTCCGAATGGTGCCGGTAAGACCACCCTATTCCGCCTTATCATGGGACAAGAGCAGGCAGATGGTGGTGAATTTGAAGTTGGAGAAACAGTTAAAGTTGCATACGTAGACCAGAACCATAAGGATCTTTCACCGGACAAAACTGTATACGAAGTTATTTCGCAGGGTGTGGAGTCTTTCCGTATGGGTGGAAGAGACATGAACGCAAGAGCTTATCTCAGTCGTTTTAACTTCACAGGGGCTGACCAAGAGAAGAAGATTGGCGTACTCTCCGGAGGTGAACGTAATCGTCTTCACCTTGCCATGGCACTGAAAGAAGAGGGTAACGTCCTCCTGCTTGATGAGCCGACCAATGATATTGATGTAAATACCCTTCGTGCCCTTGAAGAGGGTCTTGAGAATTTTGCCGGATGTGCAGTGGTAGTTAGCCACGACAGATGGTTTCTCGATCGTATCGCGACCCATATCCTTGCGTTCGAAGGTGATAGCCAAGTCACATACTTCGAAGGTACCTATTCTGAATATGAGGAATTCAAGAAAAAACGTGATGGAGGTTTAGACACCCCTCATCGCATCAGATATAAAAAATTAACTAAATAATTATAACCCTAAAACAACTTATATGAAAAAACACAGAATTGCCGTAGTAGGTTATGGTAATATTGGACGTTTTACTCTCGAGGCTGTAGAAGCCGCTGAAGATTTTGAAATTGCAGGTGTAATTCGACGTAATCCCAACGATAGAGCAGATATTCCTGCCGACATTCCGGTAGTAGGCTCCATTAAGGATTTGAAGGATGTGGATGTTGCAATCCTTGCAACTCCCACACGCAGCGTGGAAGAGCATGCAAAAGAGATTTTAGCAATGGGAATCAATACCGTTGATTCATTTGATATTCACACACAGATTCCTGAATTGCGTAAGCGCTTGGATGCAGCAGCAAAAGAGGGTAATGCAGTAAGTGTGCTCTCAGCCGGCTGGGATCCAGGAAGTGATTCTGTTGTTCGAGCTCTTCTCGAAGCCATTGCTCCTAAGGGTATCACATATACTAATTTTGGTCCCGGAATGAGTATGGGTCATACCGTAGCAGTGAAATCTAAAGAGGGAGTTAAAGATGCCTTGTCCATGACAATTCCATTAGGGACCGGTATTCACAGACGTATGGTTTACATTGAACTTCTTCCGGGTTATGATTTAGCTTCAGTTGCTAAAGCGGTGAAAGAAGATCCTTATTTTGCTTCTGATGAAACACATGTGATGGCTGTAGAGAGTGTTGATGCTCTCAAAGATATGGGACATGGCGTAAACATGGTACGTAAAGGAGTTTCCGGCAAGACTCATAGCCAAAGATTTGACTTCAACATGCAGATCAACAATCCTGCACTGACTGCTCAAATTCTCGTTGCCTGCGCACGAGCAACCTTCCGCCTGAACCCGGGCTGTTACACTATGATTGAGATCCCTGTGATTGATCTTCTTCCCGGTGAAAGAGAGCAATGGATCAAACTGGTATAATTCCCATAAACATAGAAAACGTTTATACTTATTGATTTAACTTAAAAGGTGATTCAAAATCATTGGATTTTGAATCACCTTTTAAGTTTCTCGGTTGTCTCCGTTAACAGGTTAGAACTTGTAACCCATTGAGAGGATAACCCTACTGTTATTCAGGCTCAACTTAGCCTGTGGACTCGGATACTCTGAAACTGTGGGATCCGGAGTAAAGGCATGATATGTAGCTCCCATGTGCTTGTAAACATAAGCCAAATCAATGTAATAGCCTTTATATCTGTAGCCAAGTCCGCAGGTTACGTAGTTTGTGGTATTGTCAAATCTATAGTTTGGTATTGTACCTGAAGTATAGATAGTTTGTTTATCGGACGAAGCTTTTGCCTGAACCGGTGAAGATACGAAGCTATAGCCTGCACGAAGACTAAAGGATGGTGTTACACGATATTCGGCTCCAACACGGAGGGTATTGGTTGTACGATAAATATCCTTTATATCCTGATTTGTAGGACCATAAATATCTTCATAGCTTGCGCGCGGAGTTGGTGCATTATAATAATCCCAATCCCAGTCCCAATAATCGTTATATCCGTAGTTATAGTTTGATGCTTCGCCAAATTTCATCGTCTTATATAAGTCTACCTGATAATCCGCGGAGAGGATACACTTATTACCGATAACTCCCGCCATTGAGAAAATAAGTTTCCAAGGAGAATTGAAATTATAATCCTGATAACCGTCAGTTCCGTTATTAGTGGCTGCTGAGATATTCTCTCCAAAATACTGTGCTCTTGTGTTTGCATTAAACGTTTCGGTAAGTGTCAACCATGTGGGGGTATGAAATGCAAAACCTATTCTGAATTCCTGAACGGGTTTCACAATAACTCCAAGTTGATAATTGAAGCCTGTTCCGCTTGCCTGATAGAAGTTATTCAGTCTCCATCTTGAATCTGTCTGAACAATCGAATTCGACTTTCCATTGTAGACATACGCATTCTGAAGATTCTCTTCCCACATCGTTTGAAGGTTGTAATTAAAATTCACGATATCGAAGTTCATACCCCAGAATACCACATCCTTTATATTACCACCCAACGCAATGTTATATTCATCAACGCTTCCGGTCTCAACTACATCGAAATTTGCTGAGCCCTTGGTTCCTTGACCAAATTGTGCCTGCCATGTAGGTTGATTTGGATTTCCGATAGGATTTATCAGGTAAGAATCATAGCCTAAAATTGAAAGCCATGGAGCAGCATAACCACCATCTGTCGGATTGTAGGGGTCATAGTTTTGACTTGACTGCACATCACCAACTGAGATCCCCTCAGCGTTAGATAGACCAGCGATATAGTTAGTCATAGATGAATTCAACTGAGGAATTGCTCCATTATATCGTCTGCTGAAGGAGACATTCTTGTTATAAGTGAAACCAAAATTAAGATTGCGCAATGCTGCATCTCCGAATCTCAAAGTGGCTACACCTCCAATATTATCTAAAAAGAATTTTGTTTGATTTACCTTGCTTTTTACACCTGACGCATCAGAGGTCGAACTCTGGGCATCAAGATCAAGAGTAAATCCTACTTCATTGCTTCTATATACACCTATACCTGCAGGGTTCTGGGATAATGTTGACAAGTCTCCACCCAAGGCACCAAATGCACCAGCCATTGACATAAATCTTGCGGTACCTCTTAAATCAGGTTGTGAAAAGCGATATGCGTCTATAGCACTCTGTGCGAAAGCAGCTCCGGAGATACATCCTGCTGTTATTACGAGGAAAAATTTCTTCATATCTTAATAATTTGGAATCGATTGTTACAATTAAAACAATATAATATCAAAAAGGATTACTCCGAATATTAAAAATAGAGTAATCCAATTTGTTTTTTATCTATGACGTCCACGGGCTCCACCGCCACCGGATGATCTGCTGCCACCGTAACTTCCGCCGGAAGAACGGCTACCACTGAATCCACCGGAACTATAACTGTTCCTATTTGAATTGGAGTTATATGAATTCGAATTCGAATTGGAATTAGAATTCGAACGATGGTAATTGCTGCTGTTGGAATTACTATTATAACTATTTGAGGAATTAGTAGTTCCTACATTATTGTATTGACGATGACCACCTGCTCCAATTGTATAACTGTTTCTATTGGACGAAGTACCTGACTGGCTATTCTTATTTGAGCTCGAAGTTACATTACCGTTACCATTATAAGTACGGTGATGATTAACAGCACTTCCTCCATATATACTACTTGAAGGATACCTTGAAGAGTTCATGCCCATTCCTGAATGCGAGTTACCACCGGGACGTGTATTTGAAGCCCAATTACTTCCTGGACGATTCGGCACTCTGCCATTAGGACGATAGTCAGCATAATAGGGACGACCTCCCCAGCCCCAGCTTGGGCCCCAGGACCATGACGGTCCCCAACCCCAACTTGGACCCCAAGACCAACTCGGTCCCCAGCTCCAGCTCGGACCCCAAGTCCATGAAGGACCCCAGTTCCAGCTCCAGCTTGGTCCCCAGGACCATGACGGTCCCCAATAAGAACCCCAATACCAGTCATTGAACCAGGGATTATTCCAACCATAATAATTATAATAGAATGGGGAAACGTATGATGGCATGAAGTAGGGATTGCCATTCTCAAAAACTATATCTACATTGCCATAACTATTATTTAAGATATCAGCCAAGACATCGGCATTGTCAATGACTATTGTCGGGTTGTAATATTTCTGAATTTGCTGAGTATAAACGAAATCTTCATCCGTTTCAGCCTTTGCCCCAATAGTGTCTATGGGACTTGCGTAATACTGACCTCTGCGATTATATTCATCCACATCCATGTTCTCGAAATCCTTGATATAATTATTCTTCTTGGATTTCTTCACATTGACGGTCTTGTCATTCTTAGGATTGTAATATATGTCGTCAAAGTCTTGTGCGCTTACAGAGAATGCTCCGGTAATACCCAAAAGAGTGAGGCAAAAAAGTATTCTTTTCATAGCTTTTGATTTTTATGCTTTATATCATAACAATTTTTGTTACAATAAAGACTTAAAAAATTGTAATTTGTTTAAAATTTGTAGAGTTAAATTTTCTTAAAGTTATGAATTAAATTTCATATAATCAAACATGCAAAAGAATATTTATTCCTAAAGGAGTTAAAACTTTAAGAAGAAATCTTTGCACAACTCTTTATATTCAGGGGAATACTCACCTTCTTTATCCCTTACAATTAAAATTTCTTGAAGAGGTTCGACCTCTTTTAAGGTATTTGTGAGTTCCAAAAGTGTACGTTTGGAAACACTGACCATCCTGTCTTTTATAACAGTTATCCTCTTGAGTGATAGCTTGCAACTATTGCAATATTCAAGTAACTCTTTGACTTGCTCAGTAGGTATAATAAGTGATATCACTCCACCTTCTGTAAGTATATCCTTAGCTGTTTCCACAAGAATTGAGGGGTTAAGAATAGATTGATGGCGGGCTTTTAGTCGCGGTGTGTCTGGAGACTCCAAACCTGCTGCAAAGAATGGTGGATTTGAAACAATACAATCAAATTTCACCCCTTTGGAAATACATGATTTTGCAAAAGCGATAAAATCTCCTTCCTCCGACCTTAATCTATCTGACCAGCCAGAATTACTGAAATTTTCCCTACATTCCTCTATAGAGGATAAATCTATATCAATTCCCACAATTTCTGCATTCGGAAACCTTTGGGCTAACATTAGTGAGATTATGCCGCAACCGCAGCCAACATCAAGGATTCTCGTTCCTTCATCACTATTATCACAAGGGAGCTCTGTCCAGGCACCTAAAGTCACTGCATCAAATCCCACTTTGATGGAACTGCGATGATGCGAAACTTTGAACTTCTTGAATATAAAGGGATTTTGGTGTCTGCTCATTTAGATACTTTCTTATCTTTTGTTTTCCCTCTTCTGTAAAAATGCTTCCTTCCTTTCTTTACCGATTTGTTAACCGCCGGCAAAGCGTTTCCTCCTAATTCCTGAGGAACATCTACCTTCTCTATCGTTTTACCTAAAAGTTTCTCTATCTTTTTCAACCGAAATCCCTCTTCAGGCGATGAAAATGTGATGGCTCTACCCTCTCTTTGAGCCCGTGCCGTTCTGCCAATTCGATGAACGTAATCCTCCGGTTCATGTGGGACATCGTAATTTATCACCATCTCTATATCATCAATATCAATACCTCTTGACAATATGTCTGTCGCTACGATGACGGATAATTTTCCGGCTTTGAAATCTAAAATCACATTATCACGCTGCTTCTGATCAAGATCAGAGTGCATCTCTCCTATTGATAATTTCTTTCCTCTCAATTCTCTTGCTAAATTTTTCACCTTTAGCTTGGATGATGAGAACACTATAACTCGCTGAGGAGGATTTTCTTCGAAAATTCTCAAAAGAATCGATGTTTTAGATGCCTCATAACATTGATAGACACTCTGTTTAATTTTGTCAGCAGGTTTTGAAATGGCTAATTTTATCTCCCGTGGATTGCGCAATATCTTCTTACTCAATTGCTGGATTTTAGGAGGCATGGTAGCGGAAAAGAGAAGTGTCTGTCGATCTTTGGGAAGATGCGATGCTATCTGCATGATATCATCATAAAATCCCATATCAAGCATTCTGTCTGCCTCATCAAGAATGAAAAATGAAACCTTCGACAAATCTACATATCCCATCGAAAGATGTGAAATTAATCTCCCGGGGGTTGCAATAACAATATCAGCACCTAATTTAAGACTTTTCCGCTGACGTTCATAGGTATATCCATCCGTACCGCCGTAAACAGCCATACCGGTTATCGGCATGAAATAGGCAAATCCCTGCAATTGCTGATCTATTTGTTGTGCAAGCTCGCGAGTCGGAGCCATGATAACACAGTTAATGGAATCCGTAGGATATCCTCCTTCTGCAATCATATCTATAACCGGTAATAGATATGCGGCGGTTTTACCCGTACCGGTCTGCGCACATGCCAGAAGGTCCTCTCTATTTAAAATAGCAGGGATGGCAGCCTCCTGGATGGGTGTGCACTCATCAAAATGCATATCCCAGAGTCCATCCAAGACATCGTCGTTTGTAAGAAGTTCGTCAAATCTCATTATTTATTTCTCATAAGTAACCTACAAAGATACACAAATTTTATGAGATGACCTTTAGCTTCTTTTATCCGAGCCCTCTATAATTATATCAAGCCTTAGAACTTATAGGTCATCAATGCTGAAATCGACATAGTTGAGGATTTTTTATCGGGCCAATCGCGATATCTTGAAGATCGAGCTTTGTTAGTGAACTCCAAAGTGGCATAAAGCTTCTTTCTAATCTGGTAATCAAATCTGACCTCTGTGACATTAAAAGATGCTACTGACTTATCCCCCATAACATTCAGGGTCCGGAAATCTACTTCATCGAGTTTCGTTCCGGGTTCATAACCTTTCCACGTAAATAATCGGTAATACTCATGATTTACACTGAAATTCGCTTTCTTGTGAGCCCAGGTTATGTTGAAGCCCGCTTTCAAAGAGAAGCCGGATGCAAAGTTATAGTTACGTTCATCTGTAAAGTAATGATCACTCAAAATCGATCCGAGGATTATGGCATTGGTATGGAGGAAACAGTCAAATATATAATGATTCCTTTCTACATCTCTGAATAGGAACCCTGCTCCTATACTTGCCGGTACTCCTAATTTATAAGGAACTTTATCAATCTTTGTGATGGTGTCACTGTCATAAAAGTCAAAATGCTGATATAATCCGATGGAACCAGAGGAGTGCTTATGATCGAGAACTTCTCGTGATAACAATCTACCTTTGATATTAACTTGAGATAATATAGGCTGATATTTCATGCCTTGAATCTCAGCTTTTACTGTGAAGTAATCATAGGGTTTAGTTGATTTTGCTTCAAAACGATCACCATACTCCATATTTAGCTGAAGCACACCACCTACGTATGGATGACGGACTCGTCCTTGAAATGCCAAGACCTTTAGTCCCATAGATGCTTGAACTCCAATATTTGGGATTCCAAACATTTTTCCACTTGTAGGGCGATAACGCCATGCCTGTCCGGTGATAATTCTGTTAATTCCCCGCATTGGTGAGATCAGAAATATTCCGGCTTCCCTTCCAAAGCGGTTCCAACCGGAAGTGCGGTCATCAAGAAGCACATCTGAGATTCTGAAGAGTGTTTCTCCCAACACTGCTCCTCCAATAGGAGTGGCTATGATATCGTTTGTGGATGGGTATTCCCTCTCCATAAACAATTCCCACATACCGCTTCCCGCCACGGCAAAAAGCTCAGATTGCCAGAAGTTAAAACCATTGGCTCTTCCGGCAGTATAATAAATACTTCCATTATAAGGATGCAAGAATGTATTCGTCCCTAATTTATCATTATCCCACTTGAATCCATTTCTGAAGTTCTCTTTGATAGTATGAAAGTTGATATATGACCAATCACCATGTTCTACGAATCTGTCAAATGCCCAAAGTCCGATGTTTAAACCGAATACTTCGCCTGACGCTCTCCAAAAATGTTTCTTCCCATAATATGCCACATCGGAAGAGTCTGGAAGTATCTGTGGTACAACGTTATATTTTATAGGCATTTGTGCATGCACTTCTACCGTCCCACAACTCATAATGAGAAGAAGGATGAATAAAAATGTCTTATGCAATATATATGGTCTCTTATTCAAAGCAATGTGGAATGATATTTATTTAAATATAACAAAAATTCAGATTGAATTTCTTTTGACTTAAATAAAAAAAATGCCTGAGTGTCAAATTTCAAAAGGTTTGACACCCAGGCTTTATTTGAGTTTTATTACGAGATTGCCGTCACAATGCTTAAACACGTGCCGTCATGACAGCACCTCGTTTATATTAAACACCAAGTTCTTTTAACACCTGATCAATGTGTGACTCAGCTTTTTTAACCAATGCTTCATATTCATCTTTAGACTTCATGTCCTCTCTTACCTCTATATAGAATTTAATCTTCGGCTCTGTTCCTGATGGACGGATTGAAACCTTGTCACCGGCTTCAGTAAAGAACTGGAGAACATTGGAAGTTGTCGGGAAATCAAGTTTAGTGATCTCACCTGTCTTCAAATTCTTGCAGTTAAGATCTGCATAATCCTTAATGCAGGTTACAGGACTTCCAGCCAATTCTTTCGGTGGGTTCTCACGGAAATTCTTCATCATTGCTACAATTTCATCAGCGCCACTCTTTCCGGGACGAACCACGCTCACACCACGCTCACGTGAGAATCCGTATTCAGCGTAAATGTCAAGAAGCAACTCATATAGATTCATACCTTTATCGGCAGCCCAAGCAGCGCACTCAGCGATAAGTGAGTTAGCTGAAATAGAGTCCTTATCTCTTACGAAAGTTTCTGCCAAGAATCCGTAGGACTCTTCACCACCACCAATATAGCGGCTTGTTGATTCAAGATTGCGAATCACATCTGCAATCCATTTGAATCCTGTGAAGCAGTCATAACATTTCACATTGTTAGCATCAGCAATTCGTTTGATAGTCTCAGTAGTAACAATTGTCTTTACACAATATTCGGTGCCGTTAAGCAATTTTGCTTCAACATTCTTTGTGATGATGTAGTAAAGGAGAAGCATGCAGATCTGGTTACCGTTTACAAGTTGGTAGTTACCCTCCTTATCTCTAACAACCAAACCTATTCTGTCCGCATCAGGATCAGATGCTAATACAAGACTTGCTCCTACCTCTTTCGCTTTCTCAACTGCCATTGCCATAGCTTCAGGATTTTCAGGATTTGGAGATGCTACAGTTGGGAAATCTCCACTCTGAATATCCTGCTCATCAACGTGAATTACGTTGTTGAATCCCCAAAGCTTCAAAGAATCATACATCAGACGCAATCCGGTTCCGTGGATTGGAGTATAGACTATCTTCATATCGCTGTGACGTTTGTCTGCCTCCGGATCAAGAGATAGTTTATGAATATCTGCCAAATACTGATCATCGATATCCTTACCGACAATCTGAATCAGATCCTTGTTGGGAGTGAAATTAATTTGATCAACAGATGTAATCGCATTAACATATTCAATTGTTTTTACGTCATGAGGTGCAATCATCTGAGCACCATCACTCCAGTATGCCTTATAGCCGTTGTACTCTTTCGGGTTGTGGCTTGCAGTCACCATTACACCACTCTGGCATCCGAGCTTGCGGATAGCATAAGAAACTTCAGGTGTTGGACATGGGCCATCAAAAAGATATACCTTAATTCCATTTGCTGAAAAGATATCTGCTGTCAACTCAGCAAATTTACGAGAGTTGTTGCGAACATCATGACCAACAACTACGCTGATTTGTGGCTCCTCTTTAAAGCAGTCTTTAAGATAATTAGCCAAACCCTGGGTAGCTGCCCCAACAGTGTATTTATTCATTCTGTTTGAACCAGCGCCCATGATACCTCTAAGGCCACCAGTTCCAAACTCCAAATCTTTATAGAATGATTCTATAAGCTCTGTTTTATCATCAGCGTCAAGCATAGCTTTGACTGCTACTCGTGTTGTTTCGTCATACTCTGGTGAAAGCCATTTTTCGGCCTTAACTGTCACCTCTTTCAACAAATCGGAATTGCTCATAATTATTTCGGATTATATTTTGTAATTTCTAAGGTTGTTTTATCGGTTGCAGTATTTCAACTATATTTTGAATACCTTTCCAATTCTATAAACGCGAAAATAATAAATTTAGATTGCTTTGCAATAAATATTTAATTTATTTTTACTCCTAAATTAATTTTCAGGCATTCTCCACACCAATGTCCACCCTCTATCAGAGCATTTGGAGTTAAATAAAAATCATGACCATTACAGCATCTGATCTTTATTGGTACGTTTTCATCAATAGGCTCCTTAATTTCTAATATTTCTCCACCTCTTTCACGAACAGTCTCTTCAATAGCCTGTCGTGAAAAGTCTGAACGGGTATGCGCTTCCGGCAATTTATCTTCAGGACGGGAAAGATCAAGGTTCTCCCACTTGGGAATATTGTCCCAACCCTCTTTACTTCCAAAAGCTGCATCAATCCTTTCTTGATTATTCTCCTTAATCCATCTTAAGGGCCCTAATTCCTTGGTATTAGCTACTTGCTTCATCACATTCTTTATAAGGAATGCCGGAGCCAGAGGTGCGAGCTTGAAATACCAAGGAAGCTTTTGCTTCATTCTTTCGAAATATTGTTCAGGTGTTATTCCCTCTCTGAAATGAAGAATCTCTTCCAATTCATCTGAGTCTTTATACCAGCATCCATGAAAATTTTGAGTAGCGAACCAGTTGGTCTCAAATACTTTTTCCGGAGGAGGGCACCCCATGGACTTCATCAACATACTTTCAAATTCATAGTTGGTCAATCGATAATCTTTTCCACCTCCTATATTATAAAACTTCCGCCAGAACGACTCCGGTATATTATCTCTACACAATCGTTCAAGCAACCGACCGGAGTCCTCAGCAGTTACCCATTCGAGTACACCTCTAATAGGAACATGGAATGCTATAGGGTCAGAAGCCTTCATCAATAATCCCCAATGAAGAATACCGGTTTGGCGCAATGATACCCAATATCTTAATCCGGAGTTCGCCAATAACTTCTCGGCTTCAACCTTAGAGTAAGCGTAGGCGTCAAACTTTGCAGGTGAAAGTAGATCGGAACATTCACCCCAATGATACGGCACCTCGTAATTCCCATACTGAGCAACAGAACCTATATAAACGATCTTTGCTTTAGGATTCAATTCTTTTGCCGCTTCAATGATATTCTTCATTGCCCCGACATTAACATCAATCGTTTTCTGCGGATACCAATCGGCAAGAGGCGATACCATCCCACCAACATGAAGCACAATATCTGCATCTTTAACACCCTCTTTTATTTTATCCATTTCAAGAAGGTCTCCCCAGATTACGTTTAACCCTTTGCTGATATATTTTTGAAGTTTCTTATGATTTTTCTTGGAATCCCGAGCTAAAACAGTTACCTCATATTTATTTTGAGTGGATGCAAAAAGCTCTTTGAGTCCTTCACCACCCATAACCCCGGTAGCTCCCGTAAGAAATATTTTTTTCATGAAGATAAAGTCTATGTTATTAGAGGAAATAATTACAAATTTAAATAATAATCAGTTCTTCTTAGTCTTTAGATATAACTTTTTTTGTATTTTTGTACTTTAGACCTCGTTCCGAACTGAATTATATCAATATTGAACGATATGAATTCTTTCGGAAGAAACTTAATAGAAGCTACTTTATGTCAAAAATATCCTGGAAGCCGGGAACAATGATTTACCCGCTACCTGCAGTTCTTGTGACTTGCGGAGAAAGTCCCGAAGAGTGGAACATGCTTACTGTGGCTTGGACCGGAACTATCTGTTCGGATCCGGCAATGTGCTATATCTCTGTTCGTCCTGAAAGATTCTCCTATCCAATCATACGGAAGCAGTTGGAATTTACAATTAACCTTACAACTGCTTCTATGGCAAAAGCAACTGACTGGGCAGGGGTAAGATCCGGTAAAGATTTTAATAAATGGAAGGAGACCGGATTGACACCAATTCCGGGAGAGAAAGTCAAGAGCCCGACTATTGAAGAATCTCCTCTGTCCATTGAGTGTAGGGTCAAATCCATCACAAGTCTTGGGTCCCATGATATGTTCATCGCTGAGGTATTAAATGTCAGGGCAGATGACAGATACATTGATCCCGAAACCGGCAGGTTCTCTTTGGAGAAGTCCGGAATTATGGCTTATTGCCATGGATTTTATTATGAATTAGGCAATTTATTAGGTAACTTTGGTTTCTCTGTCCGTAAAAAATAATTATGGAATCGAATTCAGATTTTAATACAAATAATAAGAAAATAAAGAAGTTGGTTCGAAATCAAAAGATTGTGAACTGGCTTTGGGTATCGTTTTTAAGTTTCGGGCTTATAATATTCGTATTTCTTCTTCTCATATATAATGGTGTTATAGGATATATGCCACCTATCGAGGAGTTGGAGGATCCGCATGATAAGCTCGCTTCAGTCGTTTATGCTTCCGATGGCACAACTGAACTCGGGCGTTACTTCTTCGGTGCCGGAAATAGAGTCTATACTGATTATGACGCGGTCTCCCCTCATGTAATCAATGCACTGGTTGCAACGGAAGATGTTCGTTTCAAAGAGCATTCCGGTATTGATTTCAAAGCACTCGGACGTACACTGGTTAAAACAGTGATGCTCGGCGATAAGTCTTCCGGTGGAGCCTCTACAATTACTCAGCAGTTGGCAAAGCAATTGTATTCTCAACCTTCAAGCAATTTGATTAAGCGTGCCATTCAAAAGCCTATTGAGTGGATGATTGCAATTAAACTCGAACGGTTCTATACCAAGGATGAGATCATTAATATGTATCTCAACCGATTCGACTTCCTAAATAATGCGGTTGGTATCAAAACTGCCGCCAATGTTTATTTTGGCAAGGAGCCCGGTGACCTCAATATTCAGGAAGCTGCCATGCTTGTGGGTATGCTCAAGAATCCGAGCTATTATAATCCTCTTAGACACGAAGAAAGAGCTTTAAACCGTAGAAATACTGTACTTGATCAAATGGAGAAGGCTGGTTTCTTATCTATTGGAGAGTGTGATTCAATTAAAAATCTACCTTTGAAGCTCGATTATCATAAAGTGGATCATAAAGAGGGTGGTGCTCCCTATCTGAGAGAGGAGATCAGACGCCTGATGGCTGCTAAGAAGCCGGAGGCTCCGAAGCGTTCAGATTATAAAACTCGTCTGGCATATACTATTGCTTGGAGTAATTACAATACAGATTCGACTCAATGGGAAGAGAACCCTATGTATGGTTGGATCTTGAAAAATCCCAAGCCTGACGGTTCCTATTATGATCTTTATACCGACGGCCTAAAAATTTACACCACCATTGACTTAACCATGCAGCAATATGCAGAGGAAGCGATTAACGAACATCTCGGTGGTGTGCTCCAACCTGCATTTGAAAGAGAAAAAAGAGGCCAACGAACCGGTCCGTATACAACCAATGCCGAAGAACTAAGTTATAAAGGCGTTCAGAATTTGATAAAGAACGCAATGAAGCAAACTGAACGTTATCGGATAATGAAAGGTGCCGGAATCTCCGAAGATGAAATTGATCGTGTCTTCCACACTCCTTATGAGATGGATGTTTTCGCTTATGTGAGGGAAACCCGAAAAGATAAAAATGGAAAATCTGAAACACGAATCGTTCCCGGCCAAAAGACAGTTACCATGTCTCCTTATGATTCGGTGTTGTATATGAAGACTATTCTAAGAACAGGTTTGATGAGTATGGATCCGATCAATGGACACGTGAAAGCTTATGTCGGAGGTCCGGATTTCAATCATTTCCAATATGACATGGTTTCCAGAGGTAAACGTCAGATCGGTTCTACAGCCAAACCTTTCCTCTATACACTTGCGATGGAACAGGATTTCACTCCGTGTTCACGTCTTTCAAATACTCAACCGGTGTTTAACGGTTGGGCTCCACGAAATTCCGGAGGAGGCAGAGTTGGTGAGATGGTTGACCTGAGGTGGGCACTTACTCATTCTAATAACTGGATATCCGCCAGACTGGTGAATGAATTGACACCAAAGGGACTCGCAAACAAAATGAGAATGTTTGGTTTGACCGGATATATTGAACCATCTCTTCCGCTTTGCCTTGGAACAGTTGATGTACCCGTCGGTCACATGGTTGCCGCTTACTCAGCTTTTGCGAACGGTGGAGTGCGTGTTGATCCGATGTTTGTGACTCGCATTGAAGACAATCAGGGAAATGCCATTTACAATGCAGTCCCCCACCACACTGAGGTAACCTCCGAAGATGCCTGCTCAAAGGTTCTTTACATGCTGCTGAATGTAGTTGATAGCGGTACAGGTTCAAGCCTTCGAGGCACCTACGGAATCAGCGCAGAAATGGGTGGTAAGACCGGTACAACCAACTCTAACTCCGACTCATGGTTTATGGGTGTGACCCCGGATCTCGTTACCGGAGTTTGGGTCGGAGGCGAGGAGCGATATATTCACTTCAATACTATGGCCCTCGGTCAAGGAGCACGTGCAGCTTTGCCAATATATGGTTTGTACATGAAAAAAGTTTATGCAGACCCAAAACTCCCCTATCGCCAGGATGCCAAATTTAAATTCCCGAATAACTTTGATCCATGCAATGGTGAAATCTTCGATTATTCCGACTCTTCAACTTCTGAAGTCGAGGAAACCGTTGAAGGAATTTTTGAATAAGAAAAAAATTATTAAAGAAATTTTTCAATAATTATTTGGGAGTATTGGATTAAATATATATTTTTACGCAGAATCTAATAATAAATAAAACATAAAAACTCTATCAAATGGCAAAAGTGTTGAAAATT
Source organism: uncultured Sangeribacter sp. (assembly GCA_964512705.1). Lineage (GTDB taxonomy): Bacteria > Bacteroidota > Bacteroidia > Bacteroidales > Muribaculaceae > Lepagella. The sequence goes on from CAZEJY010000037.1 coordinate 16,827, forward strand.
AGAGACTTGACACTTCGTGATGGACAACAGTCGTTGTTCGCGACTCGTCTCAAACAAGAGAACATAGACAAGTTGCTTCCCCTTTATAAGGAGGCAAAGTTTTACATAATGGAAGTTTGGGGCGGTGCTGTTCCGGATTCTGTGATGCGTTATCTCGGTGAATCTCCTTGGGATCGTCTGAGAGCATGCTCAAAGGAAATGAAGGGCATATCTCTACTCTCCGCACTTTCAAGAGGTAGAAACCTTTTCGGATATGTTCCCTATCCTAATGAAGTTCTTGAGGGCTTCTACAAGGAAGCTATCAAAAATGGTTTGAACGTTATGCGTATCTTTGATGCTCTTAATGATATTGATAATATTCGCGATTCAGTGAAGATGATCAATGATTTAGGTGGCATTGCTGATACTGCTGTCTGCTATACAGTAGATCCTAAAGATGAAGCTCCGGCACCGGTAAAGAAAGGATTCTTTGCTAAATTGTTTGGTGGCAATAAACCTGCTCCGGCTCCTGAAAAGATATTTACCGACGAGTATTTCGTAGAGAAAGCTAAGGAAATGGAAGCTCTCGGAGCAAAAATGGTAACTTTGAAAGATATGGCAGGTTTGGTTAATCCGGCTCGTATCTTCTCTCTTATGCCTAAATTGAAACAGGCATTGAAAGTTCCGGTTGATTTCCATACTCACTGTACTCCAGGTTACGGCTTGGCCTCAGTATTAACAGCCATTATCAAGGGTGTAGATATTGTGGATACCAATATTTGGTGGTTTGGTGGCGGTTCCGCTGCTCCGGCTATTGAATTGGTTTGGATCTTCTGTCAGAAACTTGGCATTGAGATGGAAGCTGACATGGATGCAGTTGCTAAAATACGCAAGGAACTTGTTGGTGCAAGAAAGGCTTTGGCTGATTTCGACCTCAATAAGGATAAATGGCCTAATGACTTCGACGAGTATTATGCAAATATGCCGAAGGAAATCGATGAGGAATTCGATAAGGCTATTGCTGCTGCCAATGAGAATAATGAGGAGGCTCTCCTCGATGCATGCCACAAGATTGAGGCTTACTTCGGTTTCCCAAAACCAAATGAATTGGTTAAGAATGCTGAGGTTCCAGGAGGTATGTATTCCAATATGGTAGCAAACCTGCGTGCTCTCAAGGCTGAGGACGTTCTGGACGAGGCTATGGCGCTCATTCCTAAGGTTCGCCGTGATGCCGGTCTGGTACCGTTGGTAACTCCTACCAGCCAGATTGTAGGTTCTCAGGCTGTTGCTTTGGCTATGGACCGTCGTAAGGGTGCCGCAGACTACACTAATAAGAACAATCAGTTCATCTCCCTCGTAAAGGGTGAATATGGTCACACTCCGGTTCCGGTTGATCCTGCTTTCCGCGCTCAGATTACCGGAGAGGCTGAGGAACGTCCTTATGATACTTCAACATTCCGAGCTCCCGCAAATCCGGAACTTCCTGAATTCGGTGGCGTCAAATTAGCACAGAACGATGAAGAATACCTTCTTCTCGAACTTCTTCCCGCTGTAGCTAATACTTATCTAAAGAATAAGCGCAAAGCTGAATATGAAGCTAACAAAGCTCAACAACCTGCTGCTCCTGCAGCTCCTGCCGAGGAGAAGAAGGTTGAGGAAGCAGCTCCTGCTGAAGCGATCACAGGTCCTGTATTTAAAGCGCCGATGGGTGGAACTATCATTGAGCTCATTGCTAAGCCCGGTCAAGAAATTAAATCCGGCGACCTCCTTCTTGTCTATGAAGCAATGAAGATGGAAAATGACCTTGCTTCAGACATGAATGGAAAGATCAAGAGATTCCTTGTTAAGGAAGGTGATGTCATCTCGACTAACCAGCCTTTAGTAGAATTCGAGTAATTAGAATTATAGAATCTGCTACATTTAGCAAATTTTCAAGATTCAAATAAAGAGAGAAGGGTAAAATTACCCTTCTCTCTTTGCTATGTTAGAAAAAAGTGTTAACTTTGCGAGCCATTTGACGGGATCGCGACCTGTCAAGAATTAATTAATTTATTAACTGCAGTATTTTAAAGAAAATGAAAAAAGACATTCATCCCAAGGAATACCGTGAGGTTTGTTTCAAAGATATGTCTAACGAAGAGGTGTTCATCACACGTTCTACCGTTGCATCTCGTGAAACAATTGAAATTGATGGCAAGGAATATCCTTTGGTAAAACTTGAAATTACAAGTTCTTCACACCCCTTCTTCACCGGCAAGCAGAAGCTTGTTGATACAGCTGGACGTGTTGATAAATTCCGCAGCCGTTACGGTAACCGTGTTAAGAAATAATCAAAGTTATTTCTTCAATAAAAAAGATACGATATTTCTATCGTATCTTTTTTTATATATATTTCTTATTTTATCTATCTTTTCTTTTACTTAGAGCCTTAAGAATCCCCTCTAAGTCGTTTCTGGTAGCAGTAAGTGTTTCGAGTACTTTTACTCTATTTGACATATTCTTTCGATTCATCTTCAACTGCTCTTTGGCGGCTTCCATTTTCAATCCCTTAACCTTTAAAAGATAATGGATGATTTTTAGCAGCTCTATATCTTCAGGCCGATAATACCTTATATTAGTAGCGCTTCGGGTAACCTTAATTTCCGGAAACTCCTGCTCCCAATATCGAAGTGTAGATGTATTAACACCAAGGAGTTCTGCAACATCCCTGATCTTATAATACTTCTTGTCGTATTCTTTTAAAGCATCTCTCTCCTCCATAGCATTTTCATAATTTAGTATGCTCACATCCTCATTTAATCCATTACGTGAGCAGCATTCTCAGCCATCTGAATCATATCTGCATATTGCTGAGGTGTCAGATCCATGAAATAATAGTTCACCGGATTCTGGGGCTCATTCTTGAATCTAACTTCATAATGCAGGTGTGGTCCCGTAGATTTACCTGTTGAGCCTACCCTGCCTATCAGCTCTCCTCTTTTAATACTCTGGCCCTCCTTAACGAGCAATTCGCTTAGATGGGCATATCTGGTTACATAATTATACCCATGATCTATATCAATACAATTGCCATAGCCTCCCTTTCTATCTGATACGATTATCTCACCATCAGCTGTAGCATACACGGGAGTACCCGGCTTAGCTGCAAAATCAAGACCTTCATGAAATTTATTTGACCCGTAAATAGGATCGCGCCTGATGCCATAACCAGACGACATGGTAAAGTCTTTTATATTTATTGGCATCACAGATGGGATATGAGCAAGCTTATCTTTCTGCTTGTCTGCGTTTAGCCGGATCTGATCAAACGAAAGTGATTGCGCGTAAAGCTGCCGCTCGAATAGATCAAGACGCTGGGTCAGGAGTTGGGAAAGTCCACCGTCTGAAATCTTTTTCAATTCCTTATACCTTTTCTCATTATCGAGTCCTGCAAAACGCTGACCATTCTCAACAGGATCCATCTGCATCATCACCCTATAGAAATTATCATCTCTATTCTGGATGTTGGACATAACCGCCAAAGCATTATCGAGTCTTCTGTTCAGGATGTTATATTGACTTTTCAGAGCGGCATTCTCCTTTTTGAGATTCTCTTCTGATGGGAGCTGAGTGACGTTGATAATTATGAAGAAGAAAACAGCCGCCAAAGCTAAAGATTGGAGTATAAAGAGCGCCGACACAATCAGTTTACGTTTAAAAGAGGGATATACTCTTTCAAAATTATCAGTTTCCGGATTGTATATATATTTTGCACGGCTCTTCATGGCTCGATTTCCTGTCTGATCCTCTACTATTATCTTTACATAGTGATTGCAAAAGTAATAAAATTTCGTTAAATTTGCAATTTGAATAAATCGTATATTAAACCATATATTCTATGATGACTTCTAAAGAGATAAGAGAATCATTTAAAAATTTCTTTAAAGATAAAGGTCACAAAATTGTACCCTCTGCACCAATGGTTATAAAGGATGATCCGACATTGATGTTTACGAATGCCGGAATGAATCAATTCAAAGATATCATCCTTGGTAACAGACCGGCGACTGCTAAACGCGTAACTGACTCTCAGAAATGTCTGCGAGTATCCGGAAAACATAACGATTTGGAAGAGGTAGGTCACGACACTTATCATCACACCATGTTTGAGATGCTCGGAAACTGGAGTTTCGGTGATTATTTTAAGCAAGAGGCAATTGATTGGGCTTGGGAATATCTCACGGAAGTTGTGAAACTCGATAAGGACCGTTTATATGCAACCGTTTTTGAAGGGTATGCTCCCGAAGGTCTTGAACGAGACAATGAGGCTGCCGCAATTTGGGAGAAGCATCTTCTTAAGTCTCATATTATTAATGGTAACAGACATGACAATTTCTGGGAAATGGGTGAAACTGGCCCATGTGGTCCTTGCTCTGAGATTCATATTGATTTGCGATCCGATGAAGAGCGTAAAGCTGTAGATGGCGCTTCTTTGGTAAATAAGGATAATCCACAGGTTATCGAAATCTGGAATCTCGTGTTTATGCAGTATCAGCGCATGGCTGACGGTCACCTCGAACCACTTCCTGCAAAGGTTATCGATACCGGTATGGGATTCGAACGCTTGTGTATGGCTTTACAAGGTAAGAAATCAAACTATGACACTGATGTCTTCACCCCGTTGATTACCACTATCGCAACATTGTCAGGTAAAAAATACGGTGAGGATACTCAGGTTGATGTTGCCATGAGAGTTGCTGCCGATCATGTACGCACAATCGCTTTCTCGATAGCGGATTCTCAACTCCCGTCAAACGCAAAGGCAGGTTACGTGATTCGTCGCATTCTACGTCGTGCCGTAAGATACGTTTATACGTTCCTCGGACAGAAGGAAGCATTCCTATACAAATTAATCGATACTTTGGTTGATCAGATGGGTGATGCTTATCCTGAGTTGAAGTCTCAGAAAGAATTAATCAAGAAGGTTATTAAGGAAGAGGAAGATTCTTTCCTCAGAACTCTCGATAAAGGCATAGGACTTTTGGATTCTCTGATTTCAAAGGCAAAGGCTGAAGGGAAAAACACCATTGACGGTGCCGATGCTTTTGTTTTATATGACACCTATGGTTTCCCTCTTGACCTCACTGAACTTATCCTTCGTGAAAATGGCTTCACATTGGATAAGGAAGGGTTTGAAGCTGAGATGAAAAAGCAGAAAGAGAGAGCTCGCAATGCTGCCTCTGTAGAAACCACTGATTGGGTTGAGGTTAATCCGGGAGAAGAAATCTTTGTAGGATATGATCAGACAGAAACCCCTACAACCATCCTTAAATATCGTAAAGTTAAACAAAAGGGTAAAGAATTCTATCAGATTCTTTTGTCTAAAACTCCTTTCTATGCTGAGATGGGTGGACAAGTTGGCGATAGCGGATACCTGATAGATGAGAATGGTGAGAAAATCGAAATCTTCGATACAAAAAAGGAGAACAATGTAGGTGTTCATCTTGCATATAAACTGCCCACTAATCCGTCAGGTAATTTCACAGCTGTGATTGATGAGGAGAAACGAGCTGCCACATCTGCAAACCATACGGCTACTCACTTGCTTCACGAAGCTCTCAGAGAGGTTCTCGGTACTCACGTTGAGCAGAAAGGTTCTTATGTTTCACCTGAAGTTCTTCGTTTTGACTTTTCACATTTCCAAAAGGTCACTCCGGAAGAATTGAGAAAAGTTGAGCATCTTGTAAACGCAAGAATCCGTAAGGCTATGGCTCTCGAAGAGAAAAGGGAGATGCCTATTGAAGAGGCTCGCAAGTTGGGCGCAATGGCTCTCTTCGGCGAGAAATATGGAGACAAAGTGCGTGTTGTCAAGTATGGTTCCTCTGTTGAACTTTGTGGTGGCACACACGTTTTAAATACAGGTAATATCGGTGTGGTAAGAATACTTTCTGAAAGTAGTATTGCTGCCGGTATTCGCAGAATAGAAGCTGTTAGTGGCATTGGAGTTGAGAACTTGATGGATAACCTTCAGGATACATTAAAGGAAGTTGCTGTCCTGTTAGGTGGCTCAGCTGATGTTAAAACGGCTGTGAAGCGTGCAATCGAAGAGAATGCTGGCTTGCGTCATCAGGTTGAAGAGTTTGTGGCTCAGAAAACTGCCGACTTGACCAAGAGAGTTCTTGATGAGGCAAAAGAGGTAAATGGTATTAAAGTGGCTACTCTCAGAGGTCCGGTACCTGCAGATGTTGTGAAAACCATAGCATTCAATGTAAGAAAGGATTCAAATGAGCACACCGCTTTCCTTGCTGCAACAGCCGTTGATGGTAAACCTCTCTTGACTGTAGCTCTATCAGATGACCTCGTTGCTAATGGCATGAATGCTCCAAAGATTGTTCGCGAAGCTGCCAAACTGATCAAAGGTGGTGGCGGTGGTCAACCATTCTTTGCACAGGCAGGTGGAAAAGATGCTGAGAAACTGTCGGAAGCTTATGACGTGATGCTTGGCTTACTTAAATAAATAAGAACTTAAACTGTTGAATTATGAAAAAGTTAGTATTATTCGGTCTCCTTGGGTTAGTAGGATTGAATGCTGGTTCAGCACAAAAAGTCATTACAATCGCTAAGGACACAAAAGTGTTTGAAGCACCACAGGCTCGAGACGAATACGCTGCCCAGAACGCAAAAGGCGATGATGTCATTCTCAAGGAGGGAATGTGTTTTGAAGTTAAAGACGAGAAAGGCGGATGGTATGTGATTGAATATACTAATGGTCTTCGCGGTAATGTTATGCAAAATACCATTGCATCTCCCGATGCCCTCAAAGCCCCTGCACAAGGGAAATATACAGTAAATAATTCACCATCCCAGACCTCTACCTTGAGTGCTTCCGGCGATGAGTGGGTTCTTAACATCGGTGGCAAAAGTGTTAAGGGAAAGCTTAATTCAAACGTGATTCTTTTCGCTAATGAGGATGGCACCCCGGCATATTCGCTCACTATGCTGAATGGTAAACCATATCTATTTAGCTATGACAATTCAGTAACAAACTTTTTTTAATCAAATTTGACTTTGATTTACTGAAATATTTCTTTAATTTTGTATTAATATCATTTACGGATGAACTTCATTTTGTGAAGATTCTCCCGCAAATAGTATAAAATTTATTAAAAACCTAAATATTAGACTATTATGTCAAAAGTAACAGTTGTCGGCGCAGGTAATGTAGGCGCAACCGCAGCCAATGTAATGGCATTGCGTGAAGTAGCAGATGAAGTAGTAATGATTGATATCAAAGAGGGAGTATCTGAAGGCAAAGCCATGGATATGATGCAGACTGCAAACCTTCTTGATATGAATACTCGTATCACAGGCGTAACTAACAATTACGAGGCAACTAAAGATAGCGATGTAGTTGTTATCACTTCCGGTATTCCACGTAAACCAGGTATGACTCGTGAGGAGCTTATCGGTGTTAACGCAGGTATCGTTAAGCAGGTTACTGAAAGCGTTCTCAAATACAGCCCTAATGCCGTTATCGTTTGTGTTTCCAATCCTATGGACACTATGACTTACCTTATCCACAAAGTATCAGGCCTTCCCAAAAATCGTATCATCGG
>CAZEJY010000038.1:0-24207 GCA_964512705.1 uncultured Sangeribacter sp.
GTTTACCAACCTATTTTAACAGTTTAGGCTTGCTCAAATCATAAAAATATAAATAAATTGAATTATAGTCAGTGTTTTCTATATTATAGCGCATGAGAAAAATATATCTTTTTGCTATGGCGTTGCCGTTGATGGCAATGGCAGCTAATAAATCAAAACTCACGTCCAACACCATTATGGATATGATGAATCGTGAAGAGGTTTCTTCAGGAATGAAAATGAACAAACCCTCACAAGTCAATGGATATATCCAGGCATATATAAAATATAACGATGTTTCTTGTATAGATTCCTTAGAGTCCATGGGGGTGAAAGTGCGTACAACAGGACGAACTATTCTCACAGCCTCAATTCCTGTAGGGAAGATAGAGGCAGTTGCTGCCTTGGAATCGGTTGAATGTATTGAGGCAGCACAGCCTGCTAAAATGATGATGGATGAGGCGCGTAAAGATACCCGCGTTAGTGAGGTACACGCAGGTACAGCACCGATTACATCTCCTTTCACAGGAAAAGGAACGATTGTGGGAGTGATAGATGGTGGAGTAGACTTTACTCATCCTGCATTTTTTGGACCTGATGGAAAAACACTTCGTATAAAACGGGTATGGTGTCATGATGATGAAAAGGGGACAGCACCTCAAAAATTTGGTTATGGTAGTCAGTATACCACGCAAGAGTCCATATTAGAGAAAGCCACCGATATGGCATATTATTCACATGGTTGTCATGTGATGGGAATTGCCGCCGGTTCAGATCTTGCAAGTCCTTACCACGGAGTTGCGTATGATGCAGATTTAGCATTCTCATCATTTAAGGAGATTGACACGGGGATTTCAGATGCAATACAGTATATATTTGATTACGCTGATGAATGCGGCAAGCCTGCGGTAATAAATATGAGTCTTGGAACAGAGATGGGCCCTCATGATGGATCATCCTTACGGGATAAGTTGATAGATGAGTTGTCAGGAGAGGGTCGTATTGTTGTAGGTGCTGCCGGAAACAATGGTTTGATTGATATGCATATCAAGAAGACATTTGCAGAAAATGATACTCTGTTTGCAGGTCTTGCTTTTTTAGATGGGATGTCCGGTATTGGAGAAGTTCAGATATGGGGAGATCCTAATTCAAATTTAAAAGTTAGAGTCTGCACCGTTGATAAGGAAACAATGCAACCGGTATATCAGAGCCGTGCGTTTAATGCAACCAAAGAATTCAATGGTAATATTACCCTGCAAAAACCGTATGATCAGTCCAGTGGATATTTCTCAATAGTGACTCAGCGCAGTCCGCTAAATAATTGTCCTATGGCGCATATACAACTTGGCATCACAGATTATAAGCCAACCAAGGTACTTGCCCTCATCATAACTGCCGATCCCGGCTCAACAGTGCATGCATGGTCAAATGAAAATTATTGTTGCTTCAAACAGCATTTGCCTGTTATGGATATTCCGGACAATAAGTTCGGGACCTGTGAGATTGGAGGCATTGGGAAAAGTATAATAACTGTGGCTTCATATAGCACCAAGAACAAGCTGATGAAACTTGATGGTAAGGAATATGAATCAGGTTTTGCCATGAATGATATAGCACCTTATTCAAATATCGGTCCCACAGTAGATGGTCGTATGAAGCCGGATATTGCTGCTCCCGGAAGTCTGATTGTCTCAGCTTTCAATGGGACCAATTCTTCCTCAGAACAGGTAGCTAAAACAGAATGGAACGGTAAAACCTATTATTATGGTGTATATCAAGGGACTTCTATGGCCTCCCCTCATGTTGCAGGTGTGATCTCTACATGGATGCAAGCTTATCCTAAACTTACCCCTGAAAATGTGCGTGAAGTATTTGCCAATACTGCACGTCGCGATGAGTTTACCGGCTCTGAACCCAACAATACCTGGGGCTACGGTAAGATTGATGCATATGCCGGCCTTGTTTATGTACTCAAAAACTTTACTTCCTCTTCCGGGATTGAACCGGTTACGGATGGAGATTGGTCTGCAACCATGATTAATGGGGATCTTCATATCCTATATTATAGAGCTACATCAGGTACATCGGTTAATATTTATACACCGGATGGCGCTCTGGTAAAATCAACTAATACGGGTTCAACAGGTTGTGGCGATGATTATCTTCTTGATATGACAGATTTATCCGGAGGAATTTATATCGTAAGCATAGCATCCGCATCTCATCGTCAGACATTAAAAATCACCAAATGATAATTCAATTTTTAAATATTAACCCAATGAAGAAATCTCTACTTCTGATTGCGTTAGGAACTTTCTTAGGTCTTAGCGTAAACGCCCAGACATTCAGTGGTGGCGACGGCTCATCTGAAAAACCTTATGTGATCGCAACTGCTGCAGACCTGCTTGAGCTGTCTGAAGTCGTGACCGCAGGCAATGACTTGAGCGGCAAAATGCTCATAATGGAGAAAGATATCACGGTGTCTACAACGCCAATGATTGGTTACACCGGTGATCTCAAGCCAAAACATTTTGCAGGAACATTTGACGGTAAAAATCATCAGATATCAGGACTGAAATTCAATACTGACAAACAGTATTGCGGTCTGTTTGCTTATGTAGATGCAGCCGGAACAATCAAGAATCTGACACTTAATCAGCCTACGATGACAACAGGACAGTCTTATGGTGGGTTTATTGCAGCGGCCAGCGATGGTTTGATTGAAAACTGTCATGTTGCCAACGGTGTTTTTGAATCAACTAACGGTAGTTATAAAGGTGGAGTTATCGGTCAGAATAAAGGTCTCGTGACAGGATGTACATATACCGGTTCCATCACGTCAAGTACAAATGCCGGAGGTATAATCGGTCAGAACTACAGCCAGATTGAGAAATGTAACAGTTCTGCTACCATTGTTTCAACAGCACCGAACCAGAACAATGTACAGTTCGGAGGTATTACCGGAATTACTATCAAATTGAATTCCGATCCGCACATATATGACTGTTATTTCACCGGAAATATAGAGGGAGCTTCAACGAATAATTGCGGTGGAATTACCGGAACATTGAGTGGAGCAGAAATGTTACGTTGTTGGAATGGCGGATATATATCCTCTACCGGATCTTGCGGTGCATTGACCAATACAATAGACAAGGCTTCAAAAATAAAAGACTGCTACAATGTCGGAACCATCTACGATACATATTCAGACGCTGTAGGAGGTCTTATTGGAACTGTATCAACTGATAAATCGGAAATGTCAATTGAGAATTGCCTTAATATGGGAGTTCTTTTCTCGGCTATCACTGCTCGTCACGAAGGTATGGAATTTGCCGGATCTAATTATGGATCGTTGAAAATCATTAATTCATATTACGATTCTCAGATCACCGGTGTTTATGGTACTACTCCCGGTGGTATGTCAACCGATAAACTTACATCCGGAGAAACTCTAAGCGGATTTGATTCATCAGTCTGGAAATTTACAGCAGGTCTGTATCCGAGACTTGCAAATACTGCTTCTACGGATGTTGCTACTCTCGGAGCTGCTCCTATATTCCTTGCAGCCGGAGAAACAAGCAACCGGGTAACGTCAGATTTTACAGTCAGCACTGCTAACGATGTAGAATGGGAACTGACCGCAAACGCTGCAGCCCGTCTGAATGGTAATAAAGTAATAGTTACCCGTGGAAGCAAGAAAGTTAATGTTGTTCTGACAGCTTATCTCGGCAATTATTCCAAGCGTGCGCTTATCTCAGTGTATCCAATTATTTTCGAAGGTCAAGGCACAAAAGATAACCCTTATTTAATAGCTACCGCTCAGGATATGATGAAGCTATCAGATGCGACAAATGCTCAGGAGCTCGACTTCACAGGCGAATACTTCAAAATGACCGGTGATATAGATATGACCGGAATGGAGTTTGTGCCTATGGCGTTCAATTCAGCTCAATTAGCATTCAATGGTGTATTTGATGGAGATGGACATTCAATTAAAAATCTTTCTCTGGACTCACGCACAAATAGCGTTCTTAATACCGGTCTTTTCCGCACTGTATACGCCGAAGGAGTTGTTAAGAACCTTACAATAGATAAGAGTTGTAAATTCGACATTTATCGTAATTTTGCTCCATTCGTGTCCACTCTTTACGGTACGGTAGAAAATTGTCGTAACTATGCTGATATCAATACGACGAATGGTTTCTCCGGAGGTATCGTATATTTAGCTTACGGTAGCGATGTGAAAATTATCAATTGCTATAATGAAGGAAACCTTGTCTCTACCGTTAAAGATGGCTACATGGGTGGCATCGCCTATACAAACGAAGGATTGATAGAAAACTGTCAGAATAACGGTAATATAATGACAGCTATAGCTTCAACCAAAACAGTAGCTGGTATATCAGCAGTAAATAAGGGTACTATTAAAAATGTAATCAATACGGGTCATATCAAGGCTTCTGCCGAGGTCGGCGGTATTGTCAGTGATAGCAAAGCCGGCTCAACCATAACAAATGCATTGTCAATTGGTCAGGTAGAGGCATTCACTTCTCGTGATGCATTAGGTAGTGTTGTCGCAAAAGATGCCGGAGCAATATTTACCAATGTCTATTATGATGAGCAAGTGGTATTGGCAGACAATTCACTTGCAGGAATAACAGGCTTGAACACAAGTGCGTTGACAGCTGATACATTTACCATTGGAGATGAGGCATGGAGCAAAACGGCAAATCGTTATCCAGTACTTAAACTATTTGCTGATGAAGTAATGTCTCAACTCGCTTCTATGCCGGTATGGTTTGCAGATGGACAACACGCAGATCAGCTTTCTGAGAACGCTACACTTGCAACCGCCGATGATTTAAAATGGAGTGTTGGAGAAAGCCTTTCATTTAAGGTTGAAGGAAATCAGTTGATAGTTACAAACACCGATACCTATAACACTACTCAGCTCTCATCATCATATAAGGGCGCCGTTCGTTCAATTGAGATCGGTGCTTTAGCTAAGATTTTTGCACAGGCAGGAACAGAAACAGATCCTTATTTAATAGAATCAGTTAATGATTTGAAAAAACTTGCTGCCGATATTGAATCATCAGGCATGGACTATGCTGGTAAATTTATCAAATTAGTCAATGATCTCGATCTTAACGGAGAAGCATTTAAACCTATTGCAGGAGATGGATTAACTGAATTCAAAGGCTCTTTTGACGGAAACAACAAAACTATAAGTAATTTGAAAATATCCACAACAACTGACGGAACCGGTCTTTTCGGTCGCGTTGGTTTAGGTGGTGTGATTAAAAATCTGACGATTGATGCAAATTCCTCTGTGGCAGGAAAGAGCAGCGTTGGTGGTTTTGTCGGAATGCTGAATAGTGGTACAGTTGATAATTGCGTAAATATGGCAACAGTTTCAGCTACTGCAACAACCGCAAACATTGGAGGTATAATCGGACAAGCTTCGGGAACAGCTGTAATTAGCAACTGTAAGAATACTGCTGATATTACCGCCGGTAAATCTCAGACCGGAGGTATTGTAGGATATGCAAATGGTACAGAAATAAAAATAATTAACGCCTCTAATGAGGGTAAAATTACCGGAACTACCAAAACAGCCGGAATTGCCGGATACATAACAGCTACAACAATTGATGGCGCTATAAATACAGGTGAAATCACAGGAACTACAGACGTTGCCGGAATTGTAGGATACACTACTAAAGTGTGTGCCGTTAATGCTGCCAAGAATCTTGCTTCCATTAACGGAGGTACAGAGGTTGGAGGTGTAGTGGGTTATGCTTCAGCTGATATGAAACTGACTAATAGCTATAATGCCGGAGCAGTTATCGCAACTGCATCAACTGCCGGAGGACTTATGGCACGTGGCGTAACTCCCGAGATCAGTGCATCATTCAACGTTGGAGATGTTACCAATACTAAAACCTCGCTTGGTTCTACTACTCCGGGCGCTGCAGGTGTATTGGGTAAAGGAGACCCTATCATCTCCGACGTTTATAACATGGGAACTGTTACAGCGGAAAAGAATTTAGGAGGTTTCATCGGCTCATACAACGTAACATCCAAAACAGCAACAATAACACGTTCTTATCAGGGTGGTAAGATCGTAAGTACAATTGAAGCTCCAACTAATATGGACGTATTTGTAGGTCGCGTTGGAAAGGTTACTTACACCAATGCATACTATGATAAGCAGATTGTTTACAATTTAACGAATGAGAATGCTACTGCTGTCACAACTGCAGAACTTGCTAAAGTTGATCTTGGTGAAAATTGGACAAAAGTTGAAAATGCATTGCCTATCCTCAATATTTTCTCAGACGATAACTATGCACGTTTATATAGCGCGCCTGTATTCCTTGCAGCGGATAATAACATATCTAAGGTATCAGATCCGTTTACTGTTTCCAATGCCTATGGTGTTAAGTGGGCAGCGGATAATACTGCATTCAAGATGGAGAGTGATAAGGTGACACCTCTTGTAGGAGTAGCAGGAAATTATGCTCTTACTGCATCTCTTGGAAACCTATCCCGTGTAGTCACATTGACACTAACCGGTGTTCCTTCAGGTGTGAATTCCATAGCTTCTGATAGCACAGGAGATGCTCAATATTATAATTTACAGGGTATAAGAGTTAACAATCCTGTTGCAGGAATGATCTACGTGGTTGTGCGTGGGCAGAAAGTAACAAAAGAAGTTTACAAATAATAGATAGTAAACTATATATAAATAAAGGGCGGTAATTGCAACCGCCCTTTATTTATGAAAAACTACTTACATTATTATCGGGTATAGAGGAAGCGCTTGATGGAGCGTTTTGGAGTTTTCTCAAACTCATTCGGCATAGGGATGATTTTGGAAAGCTTCTCGTATGGCGCAACGAGTTTATTAAGTTCCTGACGTATATTCTCCATAGTTGCATCAAGTTCTGATACGGAAATATCAAATCGATCGAGTGCTTCGTAATCAGGATAAACCAGGCCTACGAGCTGTCCGTCTCGCTCTACGACCAAACTCTCTGTGACGTAAGGCATATTATTAAGCTTCGCCTCTATCTCCTCCGGATAGATATTCTGACCGGAGGCTGAAAGAATCATTGTTTTGGAGCGACCCTTTAGAAATAGAGTGCCGTCAGCGGAACGTGTACCCATATCTCCCGTGTGGAGCCACCCCTCTGAATCGATAACATCTTTAGTGGCTTTAGGATTCTTATAATAACCTTTCATAACGTTTGTGCCGCGCACGCATATTTCACCAGGGATGTTCTCCGGATCGGGTGAATCAACTTTCGATTCCATAATCGGTAGGGTCTTACCGGAGCTGCCAACCTGGAATTGTTGCCAAGGCGTGTATGAAATAAGTGGTCCGCACTCCGTCATACCGTAACCAACAGTGAATGGGAACTTAATCTTATGCAGGAATTCCTCAACTTCATGGTTTAAAGGAGCACCACCTACAATTACCTCTTCAAATTCTCCACCGAACACGTCAATCAGTTTCTTCCTGATTTTAGAATATATCAGTGAATCAAGAAAAGGCACTGCTAAAGTCCACCTCATTGTTCCTTTTGAGATCAGAGGTAGGATCTGATTCTTATATATCTTTTCAAGAATTAGAGGCACGCAAATAATCAAGTTCGGTTTAACCTCCTGAAGCGCCTTGATTAGAATTCGTGGTGAGGGCGTTTTGCAAAGCAGAGTCACATGCGAGCCGACCGCCAAAGGTGTGAGCATATCAAATGCGCAGCCATAAGCATGTGCCAACGGGAGGAAAGCCAAGGCACGCGAACTGCGGAAATGTAGCACCGTGTCGCGACCGAAGCATACATTGCCTGCCAAATTCTCTCCAGTCAGCATTACACCCTTGGAGAATCCGGTCGTTCCTGACGTATAATTTATCTCGCACACCTCGGAATTATCACGGTCTGCGTATTTTATGTCGTAGGAAGTAAAACCTTTCGGGTACTTCTTTCTGAAGCGTCGGGTAGTCAAACGTGCAGCCTTCATGATATCTCCATCACACTTGTCAAGCACAATCTTATGGTCATCGAGAGAAATGACGGTTCTGACCTTGAGCAGGCTGCCTGGTTCCATGTGTTCCCAGATATGGTTGGAAATGAAAAGCATCTCCGCACCCGAATGATTGACGATGTGTGAGATATCTACTGGATTAAATTCCGCAAGAATCGGCACTATTACGGCTCCATAGGTGATAGTTGCCATGTAAACGATAACCCATTCCGGAGAATCCTTTCCACAGAGTGCTATCTTTGAACCCTTCTTGATGCCGATGGACTCAAACAAAGTGTGCAGCTTAGCTATTTCGTTAGCCATTTCACCATAAGTCTGAGTCTTGCCTGTCGTGTAATTGGTCAATGCAGGGAGATCCCAATTCTCGATAAAGCTTTTTTCATATATCTTGATGAAATTGTCAATTTTTATATTTGCCTTCTCTTCCATAACCTTTTTATTTTAATCAGCTACTTAATAACTTAAACATACACACTGTTCAATCACATCTTAGACTGTTTAATCAGAAAGTGCGATTTCGTAAATCTTTTTGCAGTCATCCATTGACAATGGTACATAAGAACCCAATGTGTCACCCATGTTTCGATGTAGAGAGCTGACCATCTTATCAATATCGGGAACACATCCGCACAAGGTAGCTAAGTTGGTAGTCAGCCCCAAATCGTGGTAAAAATTCTTCAGTTCGCTGATACCCTCGTCAATGATTTCATCAGTGTCTTTCCCGGAAGGATCAACAGACATGACATTGATCGCGAATCTCCATAGTTTATCGGGATTTCGGTGAGCGCAGAACGACATCCAAGCGGGAATAATCACGGCTAATCCCGCGCCATGAGCAACATCGTAGAATGCTGAGATTTCATGTTCCATTCTGTGGGAGGACCAATCCTCAACCTTACCAACGCCGCAAAGACCATTGTGAGCCAAAGTTCCGGCCCACATTATGTCAGCGCGTGCTCCATAGTTTGTGCCATCAAGTTTGAGGGAGATTGCCTGATCCATAATATCACGCAAGATTGCTTCCGAGTAAGCATCCACAAGCTGAGTATCGGGGGTATTGGAGAAATATCTTTCAAAGATATGCGCCATCATATCCACCACACCGCATGCGGTCTGGAACCAGGGTAAAGAATAAGTTAGTTCCGGATTCATGATAGAGAATTTAGGTCTCAGGATATCCGGATAACGAACTGATATTTTCTGATGGGTCTTTTCATTTGTGATAACGGAATTCCCGCTCCCTTCGCTTCCTGCCGCAGGAATAGTCAGCACGACTCCGAGCGGAAGTGCGGCTGCGGGTTTCGCTTTTCCGCTGTAGAAATCCCAGAAATCATTTGATGTTACGGCTCCAAGTGCTATAGCCTTCGCGGTATCGATAGGGGAGCCTCCTCCTACAGCGAGAAGAAAATCAATATTCTCCTTTTTTGCTATCTCTATTCCTTCATATACCTTATCAGCGGTGGGATTTGGAGCGATGCCGGAGAATTCAATAAACTCAATATCTTCAGAAGTGATTGAGTTCTCTATTTCATCGAGTAAACCATTCTTTTTGATTCGATCGCTACCAAAAACGATCATAACCTTCTTAGCACCATATTTTTTCAAAGCGCTACCGGTTTTCTTCTCTGTTTCTTTTCCAAAAATAAATTCTGTTGGTGAGCAAAAAGTGAAATTTTCCATAATTCTATCGTTGGTTTTGGGAGCTCGAAGGTGAGTGATATTATAAGAAATTTCAAGCCCCTGTTAATATTATAACAAAAAAAGGAGTCGAATTTATTTTCAACTCCTTAAATTATTTAGGTATAGTTAGAAGCTTATTGCTTAGCCGTTGATCTCAGAAGAGATCGCTTCTGCAAGTTTCTTCATCTTTTCCGGATCAGGATCTGAAATCTTATGATTGAAATCCATATCCTTCTCTTTCTGCATAGGAACAAGATGAATATGAGCATGAGGAACTTCGAGACCGATTACAGTGACACCTACTTTCTTGCAATCAGTCGCTTTTTTGATTCCGGCAGCAACCTTCTTTGCGAAGATCATCATTCTTCCGAGAAGTTCGTCATCGAGGTCGAATATATAATCTGTTTCCTGCTTGGGAACAACGAGCGTGTGGCCCCAATTGACAGGGTTAATATCCAGGAAAGCGTAAAATTCATCATTCTCCGCTACCTTGTAGGATGGAATTTCGCCCGCAATTATTTTAGAGAAGATAGTCATATTATATCTCAATTTTAATGATTTCGAACTCCATAACTCCGGCAGGAGCATTCACTTGTACGTGATCGCCCACCTTGTGACCGATGAGAGCCTGTGCGATCGGGGTGTTGGAAGCAATCTTGAACTCACGAAGATTAGCTTCACTTTCCGTCACAATGGTATAAGTCATTGTCATGCCTTTAGTGTTGCGGATAGTGACCTTATTAAGAATCTGGACCTCGTCAGTGTTGAGATTGCTATCATCAATGATACGCGCACCGGCAATTAATTCCTTAAGTTTGGATATTTTCATCTCGAGCATGCCCTGTGCTTCCTTTGCAGCATCATACTCAGCATTTTCAGAGAGGTCACCTTTATCGCGAGCCTCAGCGATAGCCTGTTTGATAGCCGGGCGCTGAGCCTCAAGAGCGCTAAGCTCTTCCATTTTCTTATTGTAGCCTTCTTGTGTTAGATATGTTGCCATAATATTTATAATTAATAATTTACAAAATAATTATATTGCAAAAACGCAAGACTCTATGTTTTAAAAAACATAGAAAAAAATAAAGAATCCTTTTTCTCGATTCGGCATGCCAAACGGCAATCCGGAAAAAAAAGACCCTTGGTGACTTTTATTCGTCTCTTATTTTTACAAAAGCAAAATTAATCTTTTTCTGATATTATAACAAATTTCCACCCGTTTTTTCTCAAATTTTATTAATTTTGATTGTTAATGCAGTTAGTACTACATTTAATACTCGCTTATTTCGTTCGGGAAATTAAAAAAACGGCGAGAAAGGTTAAAGGTGTATTTAAGAATTATTGAGATAGAAATAGAGAGAATATGACTATTAATGAAACACAAGATGAAATAATTGAGGAGTTTGAGGGTCTGACTGATTGGATGGACCGTTACGCCTATATTATAGATTTAGGTAATACACTTCCGGATTTTCCGGAGGATAAGAAAACTCCTGCGAATTTGATAGAAGGTTGCCAGAGCCGTGTCTGGATATCTGCAGAGAAGGAGGATGATGGTAAAATCAAGTTCGAAGCAGACTCCGATGCAATGATTGTGAAAGGTATAGTCGCACTTCTTATGCGGGTGCTTAATGACCGCACACCCGATGAGATTCTCGATGCCGATCTCTATTTTGTTGATAAAATAGGATTGAAAGAGCACCTTTCACCCACACGGAGCAATGGACTTGTAGCAATGTTGAAGCAAATAAATAATTATGCCAAGGCATTCAAGCTACTGGAGCAGAAGTGATGAAGAATAAATTGAAAAGGTTCCACCTGAAAAATAACTAACCCATAATACACTATCTATGTTTAAGAACCAACCCAAAGGATTGATTCCTGCCGCCCTCTCCAACATGGGAGAGCGTTTCGGCTACTACATCATGAATGCGGTTCTTGTCCTGTTCCTCTGTTCCAAGTTCGGACTCAAAGAGGAGACAAGTTCCATTGTTTATTCCTGCTTCTATGCCGGAATTTACATATTGAGTCTTGTCGGCGGTCTCATCGCAGACAAAACGCAGAACTACAAAGGGACCATCATTTCCGGATTAATAATCATGACAGCCGGATATGTGGTTTTGGCTATACCAATTTTGGCTACAGCCGAAAACACCGGATGGTTGTTGACCCTCACCTGTGCAGCCCTGTTCCTAATAGCATTTGGAAATGGTCTGTTTAAAGGTAATCTGCAGGCGATCGTAGGTCAATTGTATGATAATCCACGTTACGCATCTCAGCGCGATTCAGGATTTCAGATTTTCTATGTATTCATTAATATCGGTGGTGTAGCAGCGCCGTTTATTGCGCCAATCCTTCGTTCATGGTGGTTGGGCGTTCATAACTTGGCTTATAATGCTCAGCTCCCGGCACTCTGCCATGAATATCTGTCAGAAACCGGCAATATGAATCAGCAGAACGCAGATAACCTCTATGCGTTGGTGAGCGGAATGGGTGGCAGTGTCGACAATCTGTCTCAATTCTGCACCGAATATCTTGATGTGTTCAACACCGGTATTCACTATTCATTTATCGCTTCAGTAGCGGCAATGATCATATCATTGACAATCTTCCTCTGCACTAAGAAAGGTTTGCCTTCACCAGCCAAGAAAGAAGCCGGCGAAACTGTTACATATACAGCTGAGGAGAAAGCAGCAATGGCAAAAGAGATCAAGCAAAGAATGTATGCTCTTTTCGCAGTTCTCGGTATTGCCATCTTCTTCTGGTTCTCATTCCATCAGAATGGTACCTCTCTTTCATTGTTTGCACGTGACTTTGTGCATACAACTTCTATCCAACCGGAGATATGGCAGGCGCTTAATCCATTCTATGTTATTATCCTCACTCCGGTAGTTATGTGGATATTTGGCATGCTGGCAAAAAAAGGTAAAGTAATTTCGACTCCCAAGAAGATTGCCATCGGTATGGGACTTGCCGGATTAGCATATCTCTTCCTGATGATCTTCTCCTGGGTCAAAGGTTATCCATCAGCCGACGAATTCAAGACACTTGCTCCCGACGTTGCAGAAGGATTGAAGACTGGTCCATGGGTATTGTTTGTTCTCTATTTCTTCCTGACAGTTGCCGAGTTGTTTATCTCACCATTAGGACTCTCATTTGTGTCAAAGGTAGCGCCGAAGCATCTGCAGGGTCTTTGCCAGGGATTGTGGCTTGGTGCGACAGCTGTAGGTAACCTTCTGCTTTGGATCGGTCCGTTGATTTATAACGCATGCCCGATCTGGGTGGCATGGACGGTATTCTTCTCCGTATGCCTTGTATCAATGGGAATCATGTTCTCTATGGTTAATTGGCTGGAGCGAGTGACTGAATAAACTCACGTGGAATAAATAAGGAGTGAATCTATGGAATTCAAAGAACTGAAAGAATTATTAACCAAAAACAGGTCCTATCGCAGGTTCGATCAGTCCTTAAAGATTACGGACACGGATTTGCGTGAGATAGTGAATCTTGCCACTTTATGTGCTTCCGGCAGGAATCTGCAGCCACTGAAGTATAAAGCTGTTAATGATCCGGCGGTTTGTGCTGAAATATTCTCCTACCTTGCGTGGGCGGGATATTTAGCGGATTGGGCCGGCCCCGCTGAGGGGGAGAGACCCACAGCCTACATCGTGCAGTGCCTTGACAAGGAGCTGACAACGAATCCTCTGTGTGACGAAGGATTGCAATTGGAGGCCTTGACACTTGGTGCCGTGGCAAAAGGTTACGGAACATGTATAATTAAATCTTTCAATTTAGTTGAAATTTCCAGGATTCTCGGATTGGATTCCAATC
Source organism: uncultured Sangeribacter sp. (assembly GCA_964512705.1). Lineage (GTDB taxonomy): Bacteria > Bacteroidota > Bacteroidia > Bacteroidales > Muribaculaceae > Lepagella. The sequence goes on from CAZEJY010000038.1 coordinate 13,543, forward strand.
TGACGCCGAGTTACGTTATTGCATTAGGTGTTCCTGTAGAGGAGGTAATTATTGAACCGATGCGGGATGGCAATGTTAAATATTGGCGGGATGAAAATGGAATTCATCATGTTCCCAAAAGAGGGATAGAAGAAATTTTGGTTAAATAAAGAAAAATTTCTATATTTGTACTAACTTTGTCAAGCAAAGTGTATGGCAGAGATGTTATAAATAGAAATAGCTAAGTAATAAAGAATAACACTTAATAATTAATATTAATTAACCCATGGTAGATTACAAAAGCTTAGGATTGGTAAACACAAAAGAGATGTTTGCCAAAGCTGTACACGGTGGATATGCAATCCCCGCATTCAACTTCAATAACATGGAGCAGTTGCAGGCAATTATCAAGGCTGCAGCAGACACAAAATCTCCTGTAATTCTTCAGGTATCAAAGGGTGCACGTAACTACGCAAATCCTATTCTTCTTCGTTATATGGCTCAGGGAGCTGTTGACTACGCTAAGTCACTTGGTTGGGAGAAGCCCCAGATCGTGCTTCACCTTGACCACGGAGATAGCTACGAGCTTTGCAAAGACTGTATCGATAATGGTTTCTCTTCAGTGATGATCGACGGTAGTCATCTTCCTTATGAGGAGAATGTAGCTCTCACAAAGAAAGTATGTGACTATGCTCATCAGTATGACGTAACTGTTGAGGGTGAGCTTGGTGTATTGGCAGGTGTAGAGGATGAGGTTAGCTCAGACCACCACACATATACAGACCCGGAGGAGGTTGTAGATTTCGTGACTCGTACTGGTGTTGATAGCCTTGCTATCTCAATCGGTACATCACACGGAGCATACAAATTCACTCCCGAGCAGTGCACACGTGACCCCAAAACCGGACGTCTTGTTCCTCCTCCATTGGCATTCGAAGTGCTTGAGGGTGTAGAGGCTAAGATCCCCGGATTCCCAATCGTGCTTCACGGTTCATCTTCAGTTCCACAGGAGTATGTTGAGGAGATCAATGCAAACGGTGGTAAATTGCCAGATGCAATCGGTATTCCGGAAGAGGAGCTTCGCAAAGCAGCTAAGATGGATGTTTGCAAGATCAACATCGATTCAGACAGCCGTCTTGCAATGACAGCAGCTGTTCGTAAAGTATTCAACGAGAAACCGGGTGAATTCGATCCCCGTAAGTATCTCGGCCCGGCTCGTGACGAGATGGAGAAACTTTACAAGCATAAGATCATCGCCGTTCTCGGTAGCGAAGGTAAAGCTGAGTAATAAAAACAGATCCTAAAGGATTCAAGATATGGGATTGCACAAAAAAGTGCAATCCCTTTTTTGTGGGGTAGTGACTAATTTTGTTTGTATATTTAATCCCAAAGGATTAAATTTGTAGAATAAGTAGTTTATTAAATAAGTAAAAGATAATATAACCCAATTTAGAAAACTTACTTACATAGAGAAATGTATATTACCGGACCGAAAAACAGGTAAAGGGAAAGAAGATATGAAGATATTTACGTCAAAAGATATTCATGAGATAGATGGTGCCACTTGCGAGGCTCAACAGATCACATCACTTCAGCTTATGGAGCGCGCAGCCGCAGCCGTGAGCTATGAGATAATGTCTCAATTTCTTCCGAGCCAAAGGTTTGTAGTGATGGCGGGTCCCGGTAATAATGGTGGAGACGCTTTGGCCACCGCCCGCATATTGATTGAGCAGGGTTATCGGAAAGTTGAGGTCTTTCTCTTTAACGTGATGGAGAAACTGAGTCATGATTGTGACGAGGAGAGAAAGAAGCTTATCACTATTGACGGAATAGATTTCACAGAGGTTACGGCAGGTAACTTCGCGCCACCGCATCTTGACTCATCGGATGTGGTGATAGATGGAATGTTCGGTTCAGGTCTTTCTCAGCCTCTCTCCGGAGGCTTCAAAGGAATGAGCGCCTACATCAATGACTCCGGAGCTTACGTGATTTCAATAGACACACCATCCGGACTTTTTGGCGAATGGAATGATAACGTGGTTCGCAAGGATGTGGTTCATGCCAATCAGACGCTCGCATTCCAGATTCCGAGACTGAGTTTCTTCTTTGAAGAGAATTACAATATATTAGGGAAATGGAAGCTTCTCGATATTGAGCTTGACGAACAGAAAATAAAGGAGAAGGAAACAGATTTTACCCTTTTGGAGAGTAAGAACATCAGAACCCTTCTCAAGGAGAGATCGCCCTTTACAGCAAAACGCGATTACGGTTCCGTGCTGCTATTTGCCGGAAGTACGGGTATGATGGGGGCGGCAGTGCTCTGTTCCCGTGCAGTGCTGAAGTCCGGAGCCGGCCTGGCAACCGTGCATAGCGCGCGATTAGGTTTGGGAATTGTCCAGACAGCTGCTCCTGAAGTAATGTTTGAGCCTGATAAGAATGAACATTTCATCAGCGATATGCGTATTCATCATGAGCACCAAGCAATTGCGATCGGGCCAGGTATTGGATCCCATGAGACCACCATCGATGCTCTCGAAGCGTTACTTAAGAGTGGTGTTCACCCTTTGGTGCTGGATGCAGATGCATTGAACTGTATTGCAAAACGACCGATGTTATTGCCATTGCTTCCGGATAAAACAATCATCACCCCACATGTCGGTGAATTTGACCGACTTTTCGGAGTGCATCATTCTTCAGAAAGCAGGTTGAGAAAAGCCATCGAAGTGGCTCGCCAGTACAACATCATAATCGTTTTGAAAGGCCACTATACAATGATAGTGCGCCCAACCGGAAGAGTCTTTATAAACTCCACTGGTAATCCGGGAATGGCAACAGCAGGTTCCGGTGATGTGCTCACAGGAGTTATTGCATCATTCCTTGCGCAGGGTTATAAACCGGAACACGCCGCCATGATTGGTGTTTACGTGCATGGAATGGCAGGGGATATTGCAGCTGAAGAGTTGGGTGAATTTGGAGTTACAGCTTCCGATATATCCAACTGTTGCGGTAAAGCAATCAACAACATAATTAAAAAGAAGAATTCATAAATAAGTCTGAAAATCAATCCTTAAGAGGAGAATATAAACAAAATTTGAAAAGATACAGGATGCGTAAACTATTTGTATATTCAATAATATTATTGGCTGGATTATTCTGTCAGGCATTAAATGCGCAGAACACAAAGATTCTCAATGCCGATAAACATAATGAGTACGGGTTGGTGTATACATTGCCTAAAACCGCTCTCGAGATAGAGGTAACAGCGCGCCATACGGTTAAAGTCGCAGGACCATACTATCAGTATGCCAAAAAGTTTATTGGAACAGACAAGGTTATCAAGGAGGATTCCGAACATTGGGAGATTACGGATGTGAAGGTAAAGAGGTATGGTGTGCCGGATGCATCCAATCGTTATTTGATGCAGCTGAAGAACGGAGCGACAACCTATATCTGCGTGGCTGAGGATGGTATGCTTTTAGGTATAAATAAGGCTGTTGAATTGCAGGGAGATGAAAAGGCAGAGACTTCATTCAAGCCAATGAATGAATTGAATATAAATGAGTATCTTCAATACGTAAATGAGGATTTCCTATCTTCACAAAGTAGCGCAAAACGTGCTCAGATGCTTGCTGAGAATCTGATGGAGATCAGGGATGCGAAGGTTTCGCTGACAAGAGGTACAGCGGAAACAATGCCTCAGGATGGTAAGCAGCTCGAGCTGATGCTGAACTCATTGAGTCATCAGGAGGCTTCCATGACAGCGGCATTTATCGGGATGTCTGCCTCAGAAACCGTGACCAGAACTTTTACCTATATGCCTGAGCAGGAGTGTAAAGAGATACTGTTCAGAATGAGTGATTTCGCCGGTTTTGTAGATGCTGATGATTACTCAGGTGATCCGGTATATATCACTACCAAGGTCTCTCAGCGCGCCGAATTGCCCGTAGATGCCAAAGGTGAGGAGAAGAAGTTGCCTAAAGATGCTGTGATATATAATATCCCCGGAAGAGCAATGATTACTATCTCTACTTTGGGAAATACTCTATATTCCAAAGATATGGATTTTGCTCAATATGGAGTGAAATTCGGGTTAGCTCCCACACTTTTCAGCGCAAAGAAGAATAGGTCGTTTGCAACCTTCGATCCGGTGACAGGAGCCTTAGTAGAGATAGGGGAGGATGGAGAGCAATAAGCCGGTCACCTTAAGCGAGCTGCAACAGCTGTTGGGTCAGACAATCAGAATGAACCGGCAGTTGCAGAATGTGTGGGTTATTGCAGAGATGAGTGATCTCCGTGTTGCCGGAGGCCACTGCTATATGGAGCTCATAGAGAAAGATGCTGCGGGTGCTACAGTAGCAAAAACTCGCGCGATGATTTGGGCAACAAATCTCAATCCGCTCCGCAGAAAATTCTATTCCACTACCGGCAGGGATATTGCCACCGGGATGAAGGTGATGGTGCGGGGTTCCGTGAATCATCACAATCTCTACGGACTTAGTTTCGTAATCAATGATATTGACCCTAATTACACAGTCGGGGACCTTGAGCGTCTCAGGAAAGAGATTTTGCTTCGTCTTGAGAAAGAGGGGATATTAAACGGTAATCTTTCATTGGAAATGCCGCGGCTCCCTCAGCGTATCGCGGTTATATCGGCACCCGGGGCAGCAGGATATGGCGATTTCATGAATCAATTGGAATCCAACCCTGACGGATTCAAGTTTTATCCATTTCTTTTCCCGGCAGTGATGCAGGGTGACCGCACGTCTGAATCCGTCAGAAATGCTTTGAATTTAGTGGAGTCAACCATTGATATATGGGATTGCGTTGTCATCATCCGTGGAGGAGGTTCTACCTCTGATCTGAATGGTTTTGATGATTATGAACTTGCAAAAGCTGTGGCTACGTTCCCTCTGCCGGTTGTGGTGGGAATAGGTCATGAGCGAGACAGAAACGTGTTAGATGAGATAGCTTGTGTCAGATGTAAGACCCCGACCGCAGTTGCCGCATTCCTGATAGACTCGTTACGGATAGCCTATGCTGAGGTATTGGATGGTGTGCGCAAGATAGCGAAGTATAGCCGAGACAGACTCCAAGGAGAGAATTATAGGGTTGCAAGCTTAGCCGTGGCGCTGCCGGCAGTGGTTAAAACGCGTCTGATGTCTGCTGAAAAGGTTTTGTCGGCATTATCCCATTCCTTGGAAAAGGGTGTCGCTAACGTATTAACCGCCCAAAAGGAGAAACTTCAGATGCTATCGCATTCCGTTGCATTGAGTGCGAGCCGCTCTACGTCTCAGCAGCGTGAACGATTGGGAATGCTGAGAGTGAGGTATGAAAACGCTTTAAAAAATATCCTTGTTCAACCAACCATGAAACTGGATACGTTGGAGAAGATGGTAGGTGTTTTAAGTCCCGAGAACACAATAAAGCGAGGGTATTCGCTTACCTTGATCAATGGTAAGGTAGCAAGGAGTGTAGCTCAGGTGAAACCGGGAGATGAGATAGTGACAAAGCTCGCTGACGGAGAGATTAACTCTACAGTGAAATAAATAGATAATATATAAGTATATTGTTTTAAAAAAGAAAGCGGTATACACTAAAGGAGAAGATTAATTATGGAGCAGATAACATATAATGAAGCAGTAAAAGAGTTGGAGACAATTGTTGCTAAAATGGAAAGCAACACATGCGATATAGATCAATTGGCACAATTTACATCGAGAGCCCTGCAGCTTCTGAAATTTTGCCGTGAGAAGTTATTCAAGACAAACGAAGAGGTTGAGCGTTGCCTTGAGGAATTGCGCACAGCGCTTCCGGAGGGTGGCATTTAATTGTTTTCTCTTCAGTCTACCACTCTCAACTATAATATCTTATTCGCGATAATAGATCCGTTTGACTCTGGGAGAGATTGAAGTGAGGATCTCATAAGGGATAGTGTCGAGGGTGTCGGCAAGACGTTGGAGGGAAACGTTATTGCCAAAAATCTCAACAGAATCTCCCACTCTGCAGTCTATTCCTGTTACATCTATCATGCAGGCGTCCATGCAGATATTTCCGATAGTTGGAGCCAACTTGCCATTGACAAATACAGATATGTTCCCTCTGCCGAAGTGTCTGTTCATGCCGTCGGCATAACCGATAGGCAGTGTGGCTATTTTTGATGGCTGTTCGATCTTACCGTATCTGCCGTAGCCGATTGTCTCACCCGGTAGATAGTCGCGTATAGAGATTATAACGGTGCGCAGGGTTGAGACAATAGCCAAAGGTTTCTCGATTTCCGGAGGGAGCGTGTTAGCTCCATAAAGACCGATTCCGAGACGCACCATATCAAATTGGTATTCTGGGAAACGGAGGATGCCGGCGGAATTTAGGATATGGCGCATGATCGGATGCTTATATTTCTCAATCATGTAATCAGTGCACCGTGTAAAGAGATTAAGTTGGCGCAGAGTATAATCATCCATATCCGGACAATCGGCTGTGGCGAGATGCGAGAAAACCGATTTTGCCCTGACTGCCGATGTGCCGTTAAGAATATCCATCAGGTCGGATAGCTCACTTTCGATAAATCCGACGCGGTGCATACCTGTATCAAGTTTGATGTGTATAGGATAATCCTTCAGTCCAATCTTTTCAGCCTCCGTGATAACATCGTCAAGCATACTGAAGGAATAGACCTCCGGTTCGAGTCGGTTTGCGAACATGGATTTATAGTTCACTATTTTCGGGTTCATGACCATAACGGGCATAGTGATTCCCTTGCGTCTCAATTCAATTCCTTCATCAATAACCGCCACAGCTACATAAGCTGCTCCGCAATCCTGCAGGGTCTTTGCTATCTCATAGCTTCCCGCACCATAACCTGAGGCTTTTACCATGCAGATAATTCCTGTAGTGGGTTTCAGGTGCTGGCGGAAATAATTATAATTATCAACAATAGAATCGAGGTTCACTTCGAGCACGGTTTCATGTTTCCTACGCTCCAGCATCTCTGCAATTTCCGAGAAATTATATTCGGGGGAACCCTTGAGGAGAATTATTTCATCGTTGAAGTCAGAGGTAGAGAGCGATTTAAGCAGAGCCTCTGTCGTTTCAAAAAAGATTGAATCTTCAGGGAAGAGGTGCTTGTAGGAAGTCAGCACCGGACCTATCCCAATGAAACGATCCACTCTTCCTCTTTTTACAATGTCAGCAACTGCGGCATATAGTTCCGGCTGAGACATTGATTCATGGTGAAGATCGCTCAATATCAGTGTTGAGGTTTGAGAGGGTATCTTGCGCCTGCGCATAAAGTCCAGCGCCGGAAGCAGCGAAGAGAGATCGGAGGTGTAGGAATCAAGAATAATCGAACAACCGCTGACTCCATCTGAGACATTCAGACGCGTTCCGATCTTGTGCAGAGAAGTGAATCTTTCAGCGATTGTATGCGGAGCCATGCCTCGTAGAAGCATATAAGCCAAAGCATTTGAGGCATTTTCAATATCCCTTTCATTCGTCAATGGCGCGATGAAATGATAAGACACACCCTTGTAATTGTAATCAACTCTGGTCATACCCTCGGAGAGGGGAGTGGCAGTGATAAATAGATCTGCTTCCGGGTTTGAGGATGACCATCCCAAGAGTCTTTTCTCACCGGATAGCATCAGAGCTTTAGCAGAAACCTCCGGTGAATCGGAGCAATAAATTACATTCTTAACAGAGGGAGCGTCAGCAAGGATCATTTTCTCTTCTACCTTTTTTGAGTAGGAAGAGAATCCTTCAGCATGTGAATCTCCTACGTTGGTAATGATAACTGTATCCGGCTGGATGCAGTCTGCAAGAAAGAGCATCTCACCCTCCTTGGATATACCAGCCTCAATTATAGCCAAGGAGGCATCCGGTGAAATCTCCCACATTGAAAGAGGAACGCCTATTTGCGAATTATAACTACGCGGGCTTCGTGAGATATCTGCTAAGGGTTCCAATAGTTGATAAAGCCATTCCTTGAGTGTGGTTTTCCCTCTTGAACCTGTAATGGCAAGAATTTCACCCTTAAAAGAATTGAAACGGGATGCAGTTTTTTGTAAGGCACGGACCGTATCATCAACTATCAGCCAATTGATATCATCCTTATCCGCTAATGGTTCCGGTATATGGTTGACTACAAAATTTTTTACACCTTGATTGTAAAGCTCCTGGATATATTTGTGTCCGTCGTTTCCACCTGTAGGAATCGCAAAGAATAGTGTCCCTTCCGGATTGGTCAGGGATCTCGAGTCAGTGAGCAGAGTTGTTATAAGAGGATTCCCGGCAGGAGCATTAACTCCCAACCGTTTAGCTATTTCATAAAGGTGTAATTGCATAGTTGATTGGTTCAATTCATCTGCAAATTTAATCAAATTTTATGAAATAGGGAGAGCAGAATGTATGAGTTTATGAAGACAGGTAGGAGAGTCCGGAAGAGTAAAAAAAAAGGAGTGTATCACTACGCCCCCATTTTTTCCAAACGATCTCGACATCCATCGCGACCGAGTGTGAATCCTAATTCTAATTTTAACTATTAATCCATAACTTTACTAATGCAACAAAATTGTCTATGAGAGTTTTTGACATGTTGAAACCGTCGTAAAACGGGTCCAAAGTCAAAAACGAATTATTGCGTATTTTTCGTTCGTTTTATTCAATAATGCAAATTTATGCACTTTTTGATAAAAAACAAAATTTCAATAAAAATTTTTTATCCGTTATTTCTCGCGATATAGCTCAGATATAGCTTCAATCCAAGAGAGAGAGCCTGTAGGCTCGACTGTTCTGTCTATCGCAACCGGTACCACTGAAATTATTCCGTGGTCGAGACACCATTCATCGGTGCGCTCATTATCCGGCTCCTCATTAATATACTTACCTGTCAGCCAATAGAATTTGCCTCCGCTCGGATCGGTATATTCTTTATATTCGTCATTCCACTTTCCTTTGCATGGAACAGCCAAACGCATATCTGCCGGAATTCTTCCAATATTTGGAACATTTACGTTCAGACACGTTCCAATGGGGAGACCATTTTTCAGGACAGCCTCAACCAAAACCTTTATTGCCGGGATGCAGGGCGTGAAATCAGCATCGGCTGAATGGTCAGTGAGAGAGAAGCCAATTGAGGGAATACCGAATTCGCAACCCTCCATAGCCGCTCCCATTGTGCCGGAATAGAGCACATTGATAGCGGAGTTTGAACCGTGATTGATACCTGTGCACACTAAGTCCGCAGGTCGGGGAAGAATGGTGTGCATCGCAAGCTTGACGCAGTCAACAGGCGTACCGTTCACTTTATACATCTTGGCACCATGATAATCGGGAAGTTGAGTCACTTTCAATGCTTCGTTGACTGTTATCGCCATAGACTTTCCGGACTGAGGCGTTTCCGGGCATATTGCCACAACATCGCCATAGGGGAGGAGTGTATCAATCAGCACCTTAACGCCATTCGCCAAGTAACTGTCGTCGTTACTAACAAGTATAAGGGGTTTGGAATTATTCATAATTTCTATCGTTTTATCTTATATTACTTGGGGTTAATCGAGATCTTAGACCTTCCAAGTAAATAACGTTCTATTACTGCATAATGGTTCGCGCCCGGCTGCAAACTGAGAATATCGTTAGAAGGATATTCGTTGTAATTCTTTCTCATTTTTGAGAAATCCCTATGGGCTTTGATTATCGCTTTTGCGTTGGGAAGATCTAACTTCGCTACATACATCATGAAAGCCAGGGTGTCGGATAGTCTGCGGAGGAATAACCGGTTCTTACCAATTTTCTTAGGGAGATTCTTATGAAGGAGGAGGAGATTATTGCGGAAATTGAGATAGGTCTTTTTCGGATTCCCTTGATTGAGTGACGCTCCCCCCATATGGAAAACCATTGAATCGGAACAAGCGCAAACCCTGTACCCTGCGTTCAGAATCCTGCAGCAGAGATCAATCTCCTCCATGTGAGCAAAAAAGAGGGGGTCGAGGCCGCCCAATTTCAGATAGAGATCGCGTCGGGTCATCAAAGCCGCTCCGGATGCCCAGGTGATATCCTGAATACCATCATCATATTGCCCTGCGTCCTTCTCTAACTTATCAAATAGTCTGCCACGACAGAAAGGATAGCCGAGTTTGTCGAGATATCCTCCGGCTCCACCGGCATACTCAAATTTCTCCCGATTATAATATGAGCGAATTTTGGGTTGTATAGCACCGATGGATTTGTCACTCTCCATAGCGTTGAGTAGTGGTTGCCACCATCCCGGGGTTGTCTCGACATCAGAATTTAGAAGAATCACATATTCATAATCGCATTGTTCGATTGCTCTGTTGTACCCCTCTGCGAAACCGTAATTTCTATCTAACTTAAGGATCTTTACTTCCGGACAATTCCTTTTCACCCAGTCCACAGAATCATCCTCCGACCCGTTGTCAGCTACAATCAGATCAGAATCAGCACTTATGCTCGTTTCCGCTACGATTGGAAGAAGTTCGGAAAGGAGTTTTCTGCCATTCCAGTTAAGAATTATAATTCCAAGTTTTTTCTTGTCGGTATTCATGTTGCATATGGTGATGTTAAACCCCGTTTAATACATTTTCAGTTGACTTCGCTGTTAATCCTTAACCGGATCTGGCACAATTATTTCTCCAATCAGTGAATCCGGTTCATCCGGATCGAAATCAAGGA
>CAZEJY010000039.1:0-24138 GCA_964512705.1 uncultured Sangeribacter sp.
GAGGGATGAGATCGGCGGAAAGGTCGAAATATTGGGCGAGCTGGGTTTTCAACTCCGTTAAATCCGGTAATTTCATAAGTATGAGCTGTTAGTGAGATATAGATTGCAAATATAATGAATACTGGGATTCTGCCAATATTCGTTATATTCGCGAGTAGGCAAAGAGCGCAAGTCGGCTGAAAGCCGGTGCGCGGTGCCTGAGGCACTTTGACCTGCCGCAAAGATAGCAAAATATTTTTAAAGATTTTTAAATATTTCTTGCCGGAGATTGTTATAAAGATATGACTGTATTTAATAAAAAGACTTTTGCATGGCGCCAGACAGTGTGCGCCGTTTTAATGATTGTCGTCGCATCGCTGACGGCATTCGCGAATGAACCTCATAAGTATGCTGATAAAGTGCTCTTTATCGGCGATTCCATGACAGGCTGGCTTGCCGAGCGGTTGAACGCTTACGGCGAGAAGAACGGCTTTGAGGTGGCTACGGTGGTTTGGGATGGCTCCACCATCAACAAATGGGGTAATAATCCCAAACTCGCTAAAATCGTGAAGGAGCAGGATCCCGACGTGGTGTTTGTCAGCCTCGGAATGAATGAATTGCTTGAAAAGAATCCTTCGCGCTTCAGCGATGAGATCGAGAATATCCGCCACGCGATAGGCGACCGCAAGATCGTATGGGTAGGTCCGCCGTCATGGCCTGGTCGCGGCGAGGGTAAGGTGCTCAACGACTGGCTTGAGAAGGAGTTGGGCGAAACGTCATACTTTAGAAGCTCCGACCTGAACCTTCCCCGTCAGAGCGCGAAGAATCCGCATCCCACCCGTCAGGGTATGGTGGAATGGATGGATGCTGTTGTGAAATGGATTCCCGAACACTCGGACGCAAACCTCAACCTCGAGCACAAACCCGAGGGGGCGCATATGTCGCGCGGCAAGACCTTTATCTATAAGCGGATGAAGGAGACTCTCTAACAGTTAGAACTGATAACCGATGGTGAAGCACCAAGCCTTGGTGTGACCGCCGTAATCAACATATTTGTTTTTCCAGGCGTGATGCATTCCGGCGAGATAGTCGACATTGAATGTATAGCTTCGGAAAAGCTCAATACCTGTACCGAATTTGATGCCGTAATCACACGCTGTGGGTTTGGCGTTGAATTCGGTTGTCAGTTCAGGCACAAACTCGCTGAAGCTGGTGTTAAGATTAACCTTGTTCTTGATTTTGGAGCCAAGGTTGAGCGAGATGTACGGTCCTGCCTCCACATTCCAGCGCACATCATCGGTGACATTAAAGTGGATGTTTGCAAGCACCGGGATTGTAAAGGAATAGGAGTTGAACGTGCCGGCCTGCACGCTGTGGGTTTCCGCTGCTTCTGTACCGGAGAGGGCATAGATGAAGTTATAGGTGTTGGAACGCGATTCGAAGAAAATGCCCGGCTGGATAGAGAGGTAGTCGCGGAAATTGATATCAGCCACCGCGCCGAGGTCAAAGCCTGTGCCCCAGCCCTGATTGCTGTAGCCGTAAGCCGAGAGGGGCTTGATGGTGCGGTTGGAGGTGTTGACACCTAAGCGGGCTCCGAATGTGAAGAGATTTGTGGCCTCCTCTGTCGAGAAGAAATCGGCGGCATTTGTTGTGGCTGTGAGGCCGAGAGTGAGGAGGAGGGCAGTGGAAAGTCTTTTCATCGCGTTTCTTTTGTTGTGAAATTATTGATGCGCAAATATCCGCAGGATATTCGCGAGTAATCAAAGAGAGAACGTCGGCCAAAGGCCGGTGCTCGGTGCCGAAGGCACTTTGACTTACCGCAAAATTAAGAAAAATTTCAATAATTAAGAAAAAATTATGTAATTTTGCACTGCATTTTCAAATGCCCATGAGAACATAAACCAACTAAGTCTGAAATTGACCTATCCATCAAGATAATATGACTAAACATAGATATAACAGTCTGATGACTAACGCAAAAGATTATGCGGCGATTATCTTCGGCCTCATGCTCTATGCTTTTTCGTTCTGTGCGTTCATCCTCCCTCATGAAATTGTGATCGGTGGCGTGTCGGGTGTCGGCACTTTGATACTTTTCGCCACTCACGGCCTTATACCTGTGGCGGTGACTTCTTACGCCGTCAACCTGATTCTGCTTGCAATGGCCTATAAGATAGTGGGAAAGACATTCGTGTTGCGCACGATCTTCGGTGTTACGATCGTAGCCGTTGCCCTCGGAGTCTTCGAGCAGTTCTTCATGGGCATAGGTCACCCGTTGGTGCCTGACAGGGTTGTCAGCGTGGCGCTCGGCGGTATACTTTGCGGCGTAGGCATCGGCACCTGCTTTATCCATAACGGCTCGTCAGGCGGTACGGATATTGTAGCGGCGATGGTGGCTGCGAAGAGCAATGTCAGCATCGGGCGTACGATGATTTATGTGGATATGTGCATCGTGGCATCCTCAATATTCCTACCCTTTGACGGCACTTTCAGCGAACGTATGGAGGCCCGCATACCTACGATGGTTTACGGTTTTATGGTGACGTTCATCGTCTCGTATGTGACTGATATGATTATCAATACCAACCGTCAGGCCACACAGTTCATCATTTTTTCCGCTAAATGGATGGAAATAGCTGATAGAATCAACAATGAGGCTCATCGTGGTGTGACAGTTCTCGATGGTCAGGGATGGTACACCAAACATGAGCAGAAGATTCTGATGGTTTGGTGCCGTAAGATTGAGTCGGTGACTATTTTCCGTATTGTGAAGAGTATCGACCCCAATGCGTTCGTGACGCAGGGTGCGGTCAACGGTGTCTATGGCAAGGGCTTTGACAAGGTGAAGATTAAAATGAAAAAAGAGAAGCATCATGAGGATGATGCGCGCACACAAAATTCACTTCAAGAAAACTCTAATCCAACTCAATTCGTGCGCCGTTCGAATCAAGAGGAATAATCTCCTTGTCGCGTGCCCACCAGGTGAGCTGCTTCTTGGCGTAGACACGGGTGTTTTTCTTGATGCGTTCGATGGCTGTGGTGCGATCCATCGTGCCGTCAAACCATGCGAACATCTCTTTCAATCCCACAGTGTTAAGCGAATTCAGATGGCGGAGAGGATAGACCTTGCGGGCCTCTTCCTCTAATCCCGCCTCGACCATTGCGTCGACGCGACGGTTGATGCGGTCGAAAAGCACAGGCCGCTCCGGCGCAAGCATATATTTCAAAATACGGAAGGGTCTTTTTCTGCGTTCGCCTGTGCGTAATTCAGTGTAAGTTTTTCCGGCAGTGCGTATAATCTCCACGGCGTGGAACACGCGCTTGGTGTTGTTAAGGTCGACCGTGGCGTAATATTCCGGGTCTAACCTCTGAAGCTCCTCGCGCAACCACTCCGCGCCTTTCTCTTTCACCTCTTCTTCCAACTCTTTTCGGATGGTGTCAGGCACGGTCGGGAGTTCGTCGATGCCGTTGCAGAGCGCATCGACATACATCATCGACCCACCGCATACCACCACACTCCCTTTCTCATCCATAATCTTGGAGGCAAGACGCATCGCATCCTCTTCAAACATCGAGGCGCTGTAATAGGCATCGAGCGGTAGCATATTGATAAGATGATGAGGCGCGGCAGCCAATTCTTCCAGTGAAGGCATGGCGGTGACTATCGGGATGCCCGTGTAAATCTGACGGCTGTCGGCTGAAATGATTTCCGTGCCGAGTCGCAGGGCGGTTTCAATGGCAAGGGCCGACTTGCCCGAGGCAGTCGGCCCTGTGATTACAATAAGAGTCTTCTCCATTTATCGGATTGATGGGGTGAAGATTATTCCGTTAGATATTATTGATTAAGCTTTTTCCTCAACGATGCGGCAGATGTTCACGATCACGTCGCGTGCTTTCTCCATCGACTGGATCGAGACGTATTCGTAGCGGCCGTGGAAGTTCTCGCCACCGGCGAAGATGTTGGGGCAGGGGAGACCCTTGAACGAGAGCTGCGCACCATCTGTGCCGCCACGGATAGGCTGAACCTTCGGCTCAACACCGGCCTCGCGCATTGCTTTCTCTGCAATCTCGATGACGTGCATCACGGGCTCGATCTTCTCGCGCATATTGTAATACTGGTCTTTGATCTCCACGGAGCAGCAACCGGGATATTCCATGTTGGTCTTGCGCACGAGGTGTTCGATCTCTTTCTTGCGGCGCTCGAAACGATCGCGGTCATGGTCGCGGATAATATAGGTGAGGGTGGTTTCCTCAACAGAGCCCTCGATGCCGACGAGATGATAGAATCCTTCGTAGCCTTCGGTGTGCTCGGGAGTTTCCCAGCGGGGGAGCATGATGATAAACTGGTTGGCAACGCGGATCGAGTTGATCATCTTATGCTTGGCATATCCGGGATGTACGTTGCGTCCTTTGATCTTAACTTTAGCAGAGGCAGCGTTGAAGTTCTCGAACTCAAGTTCGCCGACTGCTCCGCCGTCCATTGTGTAAGCGAATTCGCAGCCGAATTTCTCTACGTCAAACTTGTGTGCTCCCAAACCGATCTCTTCATCGGGGTTGAAGCCGATGCGGATTTTGCCATGCTTCACCTCGGGATGAGCCTGCAGCCATGCCACAGCGTCGATGATCTCTGCGATACCGGCCTTGTCGTCGGCACCGAGGAGGGTGTTGCCGTCTGTTACAATCAAATCGTTGCCGATATAGTTGAGGAGCTCGGGGAATTCTTCGGGCGAGAGGAAGATCTCTTTTTCAGCGTTGAGCGTGATTACAGATCCGTCGTAATTCTCCACGATGCGGGGATTGACGTGCTTGCCCGACATATCGGGCGACGTGTCCATGTGGGCTATGAAGCCGATTACGGGCACATCCTTATCGGTGTTGGCCGGGAGGGTGGCGAAAAGATAGCCGTTGTCGTCAAGCGTAACGTCGTCAAGACCCATGCCGGTGAGGAGGTTCTTGAGATATTTGGCGAATTCCATCTGCCCGGGGGTGGAGGGAGTCATCAGAGTCAGTTCGTCGCTCTGCGTATTGAATTTTACGAAGTCAAGGAAGCGTTCGGTTACGTTCATGGTTTTGGGTTTTAAGTGTCTCTAAGGCTGTAAATCCTCCTGAGAGACGATTACTTTACTGCAAATTTACTAATTATCTTATAAATGACGGTCATAATCGCGCGATTTTTTGTATTTTTGTGTTATGAAACACAGAATTTGGATTTTTATATTGTTGACTTTGTGTGCCGGGCTCGTCTGCTTCGGGGCTTATAAGCTTTGCACGTCTACTCATCATGAGGAGGTGCAGCCGATGAAGGAAAGTGCGGAGGCTACGGTTCCGCATTTTGAAGGATTGGATAGAGTGAAGGCGTTGCCCGCGGTGGAAAGCGCGGAACATGAATATGAGGGCTTCCGGCTGTCGTTCAACAAGCATAACCGCACGCCGAACTGGGTGGCATGGGAGCTGCTTGGCACGGAGACAACAGGCGAAAATACCCGTCATAATAAGTTCTGGCAGGATAAGAGTGTGAAGGGATGCCCCACCACCGACGACTACCGCAATTCCGGCTATGACCGCGGACACATGTGCCCCGCTGCTGACCAGAAATGGAGCGAGAAGGCTATGGATGACTGCTTCGTGATGGCGAATATGTGCCCGCAGGCTCACTCACTCAATTCCGGCGCCTGGAACACTCTCGAAAGCCGTGAGCGCGTCTGGGCTCAGCGTGATTCTGCGATTGTGATTGTGGCGGGTCCGATTTATAGCGATGAGGATAAGACTACGATAGGCAATGGTGTGCTCGTGCCGGGTGCCTTCTTTAAGGTTCTTTTAGCTCCTTACGTTGAAAAACCGAGGGCGATAGCATTCGTATATCCCAATATGAGCGCGCCCGGAAATATGCAGAATTATGTGACAACGGTAGATGAGGTTGAGAAGCTGACAGGACTCGATTTCTTCTATACGCTTCCTGATGAGATTGAAAACGAGGTGGAATCTAAATCTTCTTTCAGAGAATGGAACAAACGCTGAATTATACGTTAGACCGCGATACGATTGTAGCAGTCTCGACAGCTCCCGGAATCGGCGGAATAGCCGTAATCCGACTTTCCGGCAATGATGCTTTGCAGATACTAAAGAAATGCTGGAAAGGTGCGGATTTAGATGAAATAGTGTCGCATACTGCACATTTAGGTAAGATTATCAATCCGAATGGTGATATACTGGATGAAGTTGTGATTACTTATTTCAAAGGCCCGAAATCATTTACAGGAGAAGATGTGGTTGAGATTTCGTGTCACGGGTCACGATGGATTCAGCGCGAGATAGTAAACCTTCTCACTGAGAGCGGTGCCCGCCCCGCAGCCCCGGGAGAATTCACACAACGTGCGTTTATGAACGGTCGCCTCGATCTTGCGCAGGCAGAAGGGGTGATCGACCTCATTTCTTCATCATCGCGCGCGGCCCATCGTCTTGCCATGCAGCAGACCTCAGGGCGGTTCAGCGGTTACCTCAACTCACTGCGCGAACAGCTTATAGACCTTGCCTCGCTGCTCGAACTCGAACTCGATTTTTCGGAAGAAGATGTAGAATTTGCCGACCGCGAAAAACTCCGCAGCATCACCGCTGACACCCTCGCAACCCTGCGTAAATTAGCTAAATCCTACGCCACGGGCAAAGTACTGAAAGAGGGGATACCCGTAGTAATCGCTGGTGCTCCGAATGCCGGAAAATCCACCCTGCTCAACGCACTGCTTGACGAAGACAAAGCTATAGTTAGCGATATACCGGGCACCACCCGCGACGTGATAGAAGACACCGCAGAAATCGACGGCATTCTCTTCCGATTCGCCGACACCGCCGGACTGCGTGAAGCCTCTGACGCAATCGAAAAAATCGGAATAGAAAGAGCCGAAGACCGCCTCCGCAAAGCCCGCATAGTGTTGTGGCTCGTAGATGTCACCACCCCCGACTTCCGTGATGAAATAGAAAGGATAAAAGTGCGATTTACTGCACTTCCTGACGCAAAACACCTTCTTCTCCTCAACAAAACCGACCTCACCGCAGTGAGCGCCCCTTCATCGCAAATGTCATCAAACCGGAGCGACACTTGCTCGCAAGTGTCGGAATTAGACACCGTAGGCACGTTTGCTTGCAAACGTAGCCAAAGTGAAGATAAGGGAAATTCATTGGAAGGCTTTGCTGAAATCCTACCCATCTCCGCCTCTAAAGGGGAGGGTATAGAAAAACTCAAAGAAACAATGGTAAAGATAGGCCTTGGCGACTATGACATAGAAAACGACCTGCTTCTCACCAACAGCCGCCACTACTCCGCCATCCTAAACGGCATCGCCGCCCTTGAGCGTGTCGCCACCGCCCTCGCCCCCTTTGAGTGCTTCGCCACCACCCATGCCCCCTCTTTCTCTCCGGGAGCCTCGATCTCCCCCTCAGATTTAGGCGAAGCCGGTTTGTCGAAAGGTGATCCTGTTTCGTCGTTAGGTTTGGGAAATCCCTCTTTGTCTACGGGGGGCTCGATATCCCCCTCAGATTTAGGCGAAGCCAGTTTGTCGCAAGGTGATCCTGTTTCGTCGTTAGGTTTGGGAAATCCCGGTTTGTCTCCGGGTGCTTATGAACAGATACCGGCGGACTTGATCGCTCAAGACGTCCGCGAAGCACTGCACCACCTCTCCCTCCTGACCGGCACCATCTCCACCCCCGACCTCCTCCACACCATCTTCTCCCGCTTTTGCATCGGAAAGTGAAGCGAAGACAAGCCGAGGAACAAAAACGAAACAAACGGATAATAGACAGAAAAGAACGAGCCGAACCACAGGAAGATAGACGAGGTCTAAATTTTAGCGTTTTCTTTTTGTTTCCTTTTCATTTCTGAATTTTTTGTTGTTACTTTGTTACTCGGAAAAATCAAGTAACAAAAGTAACAGAATTTGAAGTGAACATGGAAAAATCAAAAGACCCGATCCGACTGCGGAAGCGGCAGCTTCGGAACGGCAACACGTCCCTCTACCTCGACATTTACATCGAGGGCAAGAGAAGCTACGAATTCCTCAACCTCTACCTCGTCCCGGAGAAGACACGAGCCGACAAGGACAAGAACAAGGAGACCCTCCGGCTCGCGGACGCAATCCGGGCGACACGCATCGTGGACTTGCAGAACGGACGCTTCGGCTTCGACGGAGGATACAAGCAAGACACAAACTTCCTCGAATATTACAGGATGCTCTGCAACAAGCGGCACGAGAACCCGGAGAGCCTCGGCAATTGGGGCAATTGGTACAGCGCACTCAAGCACCTCGAAAGATACTGCCGCCCCGACATGACGTTCAGAGACGTGACCCCGGAGTTCGTGCAGGGCTTCAAAGACTACCTCGACAAGACGGCTCGCGTCCGAGACAAGCGCAAGAAGACCAAGACGACGGAGGACATGAAGCCAATCTCCAACGCCACAAAGGTCTCCTACTTCAACAAGCTCCGCGCCTGTATTAACCAAGCGTTCCAAGACGGTATCATCCCCCGGAATCCCCTCCGGGGCATCGAGGGCTTCAAGTTGGAGGAGCGAGAGCGAGTGTACCTCACGCTTGAGGAAGTCCGCGCAATGGCAGCAGCCGAATGCAAATACCCGATCCTGCGCCGGGCTTTCCTGTTCTCGTGCCTGACAGGACTCCGCAAGAGCGACATCGAGAAGATGAAATGGAGCGAGGTACGACAGCAGGGAGAATTCACGCGCATCGTCTTCAAGCAGAAGAAGACAGGCGGACAGGAATACATCGACATCAACCCACAGGCGGTCGCCTTCATGGGAGAGCGAGGAGAGCCGGACGCGCACGTTTTCCCGAACTTCTCCTACTCCTCATACTACCTCATGGAGTTGAAGCGATGGGCAGTCCGGGCAGGAATAACGAAAGACATCACGTTCCACAGCGGACGGCACACCTTCGCCGTGATGATGCTCGACCTCGGAGCGGACATCTACACGGTTCAGAAGCTGCTCGGACACAAGGAAATCCACACGACCCAAATCTACGCCAAAGTGATGGACAAGAAGAAGCAGGAAGCAGCAATGCTAATCCCCCCAATCCTGCCGATCGACGGCGACAAGGAATGAGGGGAACAAGAACAGAGAGCGGAGATCAGCGAATGGTCTCCGCTTTTTTTGTTTGGTAGAATTCCCCGAACCCGGTCAAGAGCCACATCGGGGAAACGCCATAGTCCCGGACGAGGAACGAGAGCCACGACACTTGAAACATATCGCGCTCCGGCTCTTTCTCCAACGTGTTCAAGTTCCAACGGTTGATACCATACTCACGGGTAAAGGTTTGCTTGCCCCGGATTTTACGGTCAGACTTGAGTCGATAGAGAGCTTCAAAGAACCGCTTCACGATTGCTTGACTTTCGATGGTTTGCATGACCGCACGGATTTAGAAATTGCATCATTGACCTTCGTGTCGAGGGCTTCCTTCTTTACGGCAAGAAGCTCCTCCCACCGGGCGACATCTTCGTCAGAGAAGTCCGGGTAGGACTTGCCGCTCAGAACATCTTCGAACCGATGAATCTCTTCAGGAGACATTACCGAGAGGAAGCGGTCGAACATGAGAATTGACTGCACACGAGAATAAGTCTCCCGACGCAGACCGAACACCTTATCATCGTTAAGCATAGAACCCTCGCCCAAGAGAAGCCACCGGGCATTTATCTCCGGCAATTTTTCCAAGAGGGTCAGCACAGGCTGAAGACCGAAATTGTCTCCGCGTAACAATTTAGCGAGATACTGCGGAGTCCACCCCAAGAGTTCAGCAAACGCCTTCTGCCGTCCCCCGGTTTTATACTTGATTACGTCCAATAAACGATTATTCATCTGAAAGCCTTTGTTTTGCCACGTGTGCCCTCGTTTTACTCCCGGTGGCACAATCCCACACGGAAGACCACAAACGCGACGTGTGGCGATTTTTGAATAAAATAACTATTTGAATTTAATCTTCCAACCGTTCCAATAAACTCGCTTTTGCGATTTCGGGGGAGGTTGCGAACTGCTCCTCGGCATAGAAAGGAGAGCGATCGCCATATTTGGGATTTTGAATCGAACAGTTATAGAACTGATACCGCCACACGGGTGGATACTCCTCAAGGGAGTCCTCAAGAAATGCACCATCCGCGAATTTATAGCCGAAGCCGGAGGTGTATAGCATCATGTTTGAAATACGTACCTGCATGACATCTATATCCTGCGAACGGACGCGGGAGGTTGCTACTTCCGGGTCTCGGATAAAAGCAATATAGAGGGTATCTCCAATGTTGAACTTCGGATAAGGAATGGCTGCTTTAAAAGCATCCACACGAGCCTTTGTCATTTCAGACGGAACGGAGGTCTGCGCGAAACTAACAAGAGCCGCAGACAGGACAAAGAGCGAAAGGGCTAACTTTTTCATGCTTTAATTAATTGTGATTGGAGAATGGAAATAAGGGTGGCGTTTTGAGCCAAAGTCTGCTCAACGAGTTTACGCTGGGCGGCAAGTTCGTCAAGCAAACGGTCGATAGTAGAGAACGACTCCGAAAGAGAGCTACAGCCTCCAAAGTGATTATTGTCCCCATTGACAGCAGGGGAATTGTCGCCATAGGTTGTCTGTTCGGTTAAGGTGGTGCGATTATTTGTGCCGGAGATAGCAACAGCACGATCATTCGCGGAGATTTCTCGACCCGAAATTATTTCAGACTCAATATACCGAAACAATTTCATGGCTTGAGGGGTGATTGTCCCCCCTTGCTCCCAATTTTGAACGGAACGCACCGTGGCTCCGCATTTTTCCGCAAATTCTTCTTGCGTGAGACCGAGCGATTTGCGAAACTCGGCAAATACAAAAGGCGTCTTCATTGCTCAAATCTTAAAAAACCTTAAATCTTTGCATCTATTTCGCCGAAACGCTTGCGTGACACGAAACCGTTGTTTAACTTTGCATCGCGTTCAACAAAAGAAGCGCACAAAGATACGAAATAAGAACTAAAATCGGAAATTTAACTGAAAATATTATGAAGACTTTTGAAGTGACAATCACAAGCTGCGGTCGAGACTTCGGCTACGACATCACCACCAATCTTAATGCAGAAGAAGTGGAACAGAACGCAAGAGCCGAAGCAGAGCAGATTTTTATCAGCATTGATGCAGTCAGTGTAAAAGAAATAGCATAACCCTAAACAACACGAACATGAAAACAACATTGAAAGACCTTCTGCACGCAATCAATATTCTTGGCGATGACCGAGACGTAACAGTGGACGGAATAGACAGAATCGCCGTATGCCCCCCGGTAAAAATGACACCCGAAGCACAAAAGCATTTCCAAGAAGCACTCGGAGCAGCGGTACAAGTTGACTACAAAGAAGACTCCCACTGGGGAACATACGTAAGCGATGATGACGAGGAAATCGACCAAAAAGCATGGGAATTACTTGCATCACTCGCAGGGCTGTATTGCGACGAAGACGAATACAACAAATGGTTTGAAGCAGACAACGCCGAGATAATCTAACTCACTCTACAATGGCACTGACCAAAGCACAAATATACGAATTGCAAAGTCATTTCGATGAGCGGAGCAAGCTGCACAATATAGGAATGACCATTAAATGCAACGCAAAAGAATCATCATTCTTCTTCGCCTATAAAGACAACTTTGGAAATAAAAAATACCTCAATCTACCTATAGAACAGGAGGAGATTTTAGCAATATTTCAGAAGCGAATAGACAACATCGAAAAGGATATTATCGAGCTTACTACTACCCCGGAAGACATCGAGGTAATCATTATGAATGGAGAAAAACTCGATGCCTTCATTGCAGATTACAAATCACGATATCCCGACACATACACCAGTCTTGCAAAGATACGCGAGACTTTGAGAAAATCATTCATAGGCAGATTAGAGGACGGACAGGGCACAGCGGATGATTACCACATTGAGGTTTGCTCCGATTGGGAAGACAAAATATACGTTTTTGAATTTCTCAACAAGGCAGACGAGTATTTACAATTCGAGTTCAAGGAAATATTCAAATTATGAATACGATACAGGGTTAGACCCAAGAGAGGGCGATCCTCCGGCAAGAGAGCCGGGAAAGCCGAAAGGCACAACATTTAAACCGCTGCCGGAATTGCAAGCCCGGCAGCATTTCGGGAGGGTCTTTGGAGAGCCGACATGAAACCTCGGTGCAGCAGGTTCGACTCCTGCCCTTTCCACCAACTAAGATTAAAAATTCGAAAGATGACAACAACAACCCCACAACTCAAAAAGACAACAGACCTCCAAGACGAGAGGGCTGCGCGAGATCTCGCCATTTACAACGAGTACAACGCCCTCGCCGCTGTCAAGGGGCAGAGCAAGACGCAAATCACAAAGTACCTCATGGAAAAGTACAACATCCATTCCAACGGCACAATTTACGCAATCCGTAAGAAAGTCGAGGAAAGGCTAAACGGAAACGGAGGTGTGGCATGAAACGGATAACCCAATGGAGTATTTATTTGACGCTCATGATTGTGGGATTTGCTGCCTTCCTAATCCTTTGCGGAGAAGACACCCCCGGACAGCCGATGAGCGACAAAGTATTCTTCGGTTCGAAACTCGCAGCAGCAGCGGTTCTTTACCTCTGCGTCTTGGCTGGGAAATATTTTAACCGCCGGGGATTGCTCCCGGAATTTAAAGACCCGGAAAATAAAGCCGGGAGGGAGGACTGAACATGACAAAAGAACTCAAACAATACATGGATGAGCGGTTCAACAGGCTCGAAGCTGCCACCCTCATAGGAGCAAAGGAAACCCTCACAGCCGAGGAAGCAGCCCTTTACACAGGATACGCGCTCAAAGGCATCTACACGCTCACAAGCAACAAGCAGATACCACACTACAAGAGGAACGGCAAGCTCTACTTCAAGAAGACAGAACTCGATGAGTGGATGACCGAGAACCGGGTAATGACCGCACAGGAGATTAACAGCAAAGCCACGACGTATGTCGCAACCCATTAACACCGCCAAGCAATGAGACAGACAACCGTAAACGCTTGGATAAGCGACAACGCAGCCAAGCTGAAGCAGAGACTTAACATCTACAACAACCTCGATGAGGACGCATTCCAAGACGCATACCTGACACTCGTACAGGAGTACCCGACCCCGGAATCCGGCAACATATTAGAGTCGGCATTCCTTAAGGCTTACAGGCGGCTTTCCAACAGGAACATCGGCGAAGCATATACAATGAGCCACCCGGACGAGCTATTCTTCACGCTCTTGCCCACAGACGAAACAGAGCCGATGGAGAAGCCGGAGGAAATGAAAGACCACGCGCCCCTTGCCAAGAGAGTGCAACGCCATATACGGGCTTCATTCCCTCGAAAAGACGTGATGGCTTTCGAGATGAAGATAAAGGGGTTCTCCTGCCGGGATATTACCGATGCAATCGGAATAGGAACTACAGCCATCAACAACGCAACAGAGCGAATAATCACGCAGACACGCCTACAATTCGCCGCTGTCGCATTTTAGAGCGAGGAACGATGGATTTAAAGATTTACAAAGGAAAAGGACGCTGGGGGCATCTTGGAAGCTCGGAGGTGGGAATGGTAAACATACACCGCAGAGGACGTATCGGACTGAACTCCTTCCTTGTGCGAACCCTGCACCTCGACACAGGAGACAGAATGATAATGGCGCAAGACCTCGACACCCGGAACGATTGGTATATCAGTTTCGGAGGTGACACCACCGAGGGATACAGAATGAGCCAACTGAGAGCCAAGCAACCCGGAAAAGGACTTGTAGCCTATTACAGCCGGGAAGCAATCAGCAACATCCTCAACTCGGTCAATGCAGAAACCTCAGCGACCTTCCTTGTCGGTACAAACAGCCCCAAGCAATACGACGGCAGGACATGGTACAGAGTACTAACAGCAACCCCGAAACTTATTAGATAACCTCAATATTAATCCCCAAAACCATTCACATGGAACAGGAAATCATCGAAATCAAACAAGCGGAAGTGCTACAGGCAATCAACCGCGCAGAGGTGGACATTCAGATCGCCACCGCCAAGCAGTACCCACGAGACCTCACGAGAGTGCTGAACAAAATCGCCACCTACGCGAAGATGGACAAGGAGACCGCAGAGGACTGCTTCTACGTTCTCCGACGCAAGGACAAGGACGGAAACGACTCCCTCATCGAGGGGCTCTCAATCCGCATGGCGGAGATCATCGCCTCGGCATGGGGCAACCTCAGAATTCAGACGCGCATCGTTGGCAATGACGGACGCATGATCACAGCACAGGCAATCTGCCACGACCTCGAAAGCAACGTCGCGGTCAGCAAGGAGGTCTCCCGGTCGATCGTCACGAAAAAGGGCTACACGTTCAGCCAAGATATGCAGATCGTAACCGGGAACGCAGCAAGCAGCATAGCCTTCCGAAATGCAGTCCTCTCGGTCATTCCCAAAGCCATCACGAAGAAGATCATCAACGAGGTCAAGGCGGTGGCAATGGGTCAGACAATCGACATCGAGGAAAGCCGTCGCAGAGTGATGGCTTACTACGCCAAAGCCGGAGTCAAGGCAGAGCAGCTTCTGCGTTACCTCGGAGTTAAGACAGCGGACGAGATCGACCAACAGATGATCTTCGAGCTTCGCGCCCTACGCAACGCTATCGAGGAGGGAACGACTTCGGTCAAGGAAACCTTCATCGACCCCGAAAAAGAAGCACAGGCGGCAGCAGAAGCGGTCAAGAACGCCACTACCGCAAAGAGCAAAGCGGAAGCAGCGATAGCAGCAGCCACAGGAGCGACCCCGGTAATCGAGACACTCGAAGTAGAGGAAGTAGATCCCACCACCGGGGAAGTAAAGACAACCAAACGAACAACCAAAAAATAAGTGAACAATGGAAAAGAAAACAATCACAATCGAACAGGAGAAAGTACAGGATCTGTACAACATTCTGACTAACTACCCTGCCATTTCCAAAGAGCAGGTCATCATGGAAATGAACAAATGCTTCGGCGAAAAGACCTTCAAGCCCATCGACGTGACGGAGCGCATCAAGACATTCGAGGACGCTTGTCAAGAGCTTGGAGAAGACCACCTCTTTGTGCGGATGTTCCGAGACATCTTCAACAAGAGCGAGGTTGCCGGAGCAAACCCAAACGGCGATGTGGTAGCATACCTCAAGCTCCGCATCATTACGACAGCACTTAACGAGGGCTGGGAGCCTCAGTTCACGGAGGACGAATGGCGATACTACCCGTGGTTTTTCCTTTGGACTGACGAGGAACTCGCAGACAAGAGCGAGGAGTGGAAACAGGAACACTGCCTCCGTCCGACAGGAGACTACAAAGGAGAATGGGCGGGTCTCGCCTGTGCGCACTCGGATTCCGCCCCCTCGTACTCGTCTGCGTCCGTCGGCTCTCGCCTTTGCTTTAAGAGCGACACGCTCGCGGAATACGCCGGAAAGCAGTTCATCGACCTTTGGATGCCGTTCTACCTCATCCACGAATCAGCCTCAATCTCTAAGTAACACCTCCGGGGAGGGCTTCGGCTCTCCCCATTTAATAACCTTAAATGACAATATACAAAATGGACATTGACTACGAAAGCCTACCCCTCATAGCAGGACTTGACGGCTTCCCCACAACAGCAAGCAAAGGATATAACAGCAACCCCCAAACAGCAGAGCAATGAGCAACGTAACAATCATTCGACCACAGAGCCGCGAAGAATGGCTCGAAATCCGCAAGAGCGGAATCGGCAGCTCAGAAGTTGCCACCATCGTAGGACTTAACCCGTGGGAAACCCCCTACCAATTGTGGAGACGCAAGAAAGGACTCGACGCGCCGAAGCAGGAGAACGCAGCCATGCGTAATGGACACCACCTCGAAGACGCTGTCAGCCGAATGTGGAACGATGCCACAGGACGCGAAATAATCAAGCGCAGCGCGATCGATTGGATTATTCGAGACAATGACCGCCCATTCTTGCAGGTTAGCCCCGACCGCACTTATTGGCTCGGAGAGAGCCGAAGCCCCGAAGCAAAGGGCATCCTCGAAATCAAGACAACCCGAATGAAAGTCGATCCCGATGACCTCCCTAAGTATTGGTTTGCACAGGTACAGTACCAGCTTGGAGTAGCCGGATACACGCAAGGAAGCCTCGCATGGCTGTCCGCCGGACAGGGCTTCGACTTCGGATACCAAGACCTCAAGATAGTGCCGGACTTCTTCGGGTGGCTTATCGAGGAGACGGAGAAGTTCTGGGTCGACAACATCATCGGAGGAGCAGAACCCAATGCCGTCTCGGTTGCCGATGTACTCCTCAAGTACAACCGACACACAGACAGGAAAATCATCGAGTGCAGTGATGAGGTCTTCGAAGCATACCAAAACCTTAAGGAGGTCAAGAAAGAAATCAAAGCTCTTGAGGAGAGACAGGAAGACTACGAAGCAAAACTGAAAATGGCATTTGCAGACGCAGAAGCCCTCTCATACGGAGGAGATACCATCGCCACATGGAAAGCTCCGAAAGCAAGCCTCAAATTCGACGCTAAGGCATTCCAATCAGACCACCCCGACCTCTGCAAGCCTTACCTCCACGAACAGCAGGGAGCAAGAAGACTTCTGCTCAAATAAGTAACCCAATTCAAAAACACAGGAGACCGGGCTGTCTTTCCCGGTCTCCACAACACCAAAACGAAATGATAACACTCCGGGAGAATCAGACAGAACCCATTCAGAAAGCAATAGCCTTCTTCCAAGAGAAGAAACCGAAGCCGAGCCTCATCGTCCTGCCGACAGCATGGGGCAAGTCAATCCTAACGGCTTGTAGCACAGAACACCACCGACAAGTTGCTCGTCATTCAGCCCTCAAAGGAACTGCTGGAACAGAACTACAACAAATACATGACATTATGCGATTGGTTCGGGAGCAACGCAGGGATTTACAGCGCGAGCTTTAACCGCAGGGAGATAGCCCAAATCACATACGCCACCATCGGCTCAATCAAAAACCTCGGGGAGGAATTCAAGAAGCATGGCTTCACGAAGATGCTCATAGACGAAGCGCACCTCTACCCACGCGAAGCAGACTCAATGCTTGGACGCTTCCTCAAGGACAGCGGAATCACACACGTCCTCGGCATAACCGCAACCCCGGTCAAATTACAGACCAATCGCGACCGAGGAGGAGAGACATACTCCAAACTTGTCATGCTCACGAGCCGGAGCAAGAAAGGAAACTTCTTTAAAGAGATAATCCACGTGGGGCAAGTTTCCGAAATGGTACGCCTCGGCTTTTGGAGCAAGCTGACATATAAGACCGCAGGGTTCGATGACAGCCTCCTTGTCTTCAACAGCAGCAAGAGCGAATACACTGAGGAGAGTGTGCAGCGAGCATACGACGCTAACGGCGGTTCAGAAGCCCTCCTACGCGCTCTTGACAGTATCCCCGACCGAAAGCACATTCTCGTCTTTACGCCCAGTGTAGCGGACGCTCTCGCGCTCTCCGAGCATTACCCGAATTCCGGGGTCATTTACGGAGACATGGACAAAGCGCAACGAGAACAGACAATCGCTGACTTCCGGGCAGGGAAACTCCGGGTAATCTTCAACGTCCGGGTGCTTTCAACAGGCTTTGACTACACAGGGAT
Organism: uncultured Sangeribacter sp.; assembly: GCA_964512705.1. Taxonomy (GTDB): domain Bacteria; phylum Bacteroidota; class Bacteroidia; order Bacteroidales; family Muribaculaceae; genus Lepagella. The sequence continues at coordinate 17,663 of CAZEJY010000039.1, forward strand.
TGACGCGATCCTGCTCGGCATTTCCACAGCCTCGATAGCCCTTTACTACCAAATCATCGGTCGAGCCACCCGAATAGACCCCGGGAAGCAGGACGCGTTAATTTGGGATTTCGGCGGCAACGTGGAGCGGTTCGGCAGGGTCGAAGATATAACCTTCGAGAAAGGCAAGATGTGGCGAATGTTCGGCACAGGGGGAAAGCTGCTCTCCGGCATTCCTATCGACCAAATCGGTAAGTACACGAGAGAGGATACCCAAGCTGTGGACAACAAGCAAGAGCCACCGATTGAGATAATGCCCTTTGGCAAATTTCAAGGAGAGAGAATAAAAGATATACCCACAAATTATAAGCGATGGATGCTGAATACATTTGAGTGGAACAGCCGTAACGAGCGGTTACGCAAGTCCATTGTAGCTACCCTCTAAAACCCCATACGACCCCGACATGGCACGAAAAAATAAAAATGATGCGGAATATTTTCCGCACGACGCAGACATGAGGAATGACATCAAGGTCAAAGCCCTGCGCCGGAAATTCAGCCACACAGGATACGCTGTGTGGTGCTTCATGCTTGAAGCATTGACAGACAGCGAAGACTTCGAGATTGAATACACCGAGGTGACGCAGGAACTGCTCGCCGCAGACTTTGACGTGCCTGTCGAGGAACTCCGGGAAATCATCGAATACAGCACGAAGATCGGACTACTCCAACAGGAGGACGGCAAGGTCTTCAGCACGGCGCATAAAGCCCGGTTTATTCCCTTGCTTGAAGCGAGGGAGCGCAGAAGACAGCGAGCCGAGATCAATCGCGCCAACGGACGCAAGGGAGGTAACCCAAATTTCAAGAAAGGACAACCAAACCCTTACTACAACACAACCGAATCGGTAATGGAGGATAACCCAAACATAACCGAAAGGGCGCAAAACATTACCGAACATAACCCTAAAGTAAAGGAAAGCAAAGTAGAGCAAAGTAAAAGACCATTAAAAGAAACCCCTAAAGGGGAAAAGAAAACAGGCTCACGCTTTACGCCCCCGACGATTGAGGAGGTTCGGGCTTACGCCCAAGAAAAGGGCTACAACATAGATCCGGCGCATTTCGTGGACTACTACACCTCCAACGGGTGGAGGGTCGGCAGGAATCCGATGAAAGATTGGAAAGCCACCGTCCGCACATGGGCATCGAGAGACAAAGCGCAGACCCCCGTACAAGGCGCACAGAGCCTCGGTGTCGGCGAATTCATCAACGCCAAAGGGATACGCACATACGGAACGAGCGGACAGCGTGTGCCTCAGGATGCGCCCCCAAGACCATCGGAAGCCCACTATTGGAGCGAGACCACCGGGAGATGGGAACGAACAATCTAAACCCAAGCAACAATGAACACCAACCTCGACTTTGAAAAATTCGGCATCGACGTGAGCAGACTCAACAGCCACGCCACCAATGCCAAGACATACTGCCCCCAGTGCCGGGATCAACGGCATAACAAACGAGACAAGAGCCTCTCGGTTAATATGCGAACCGGGATGTTCAAATGCCACTACTGCGGATTTTCCGGCTGTGCAGCCGTCCCGACGGAGTCCGAGAAGAAACAGTGGATGGAGAAGCAGCCGTGGTTCAGACCCGCTCCAATCCGAAAGCAGAAGCCGGAATACAAGCGACCGACACCGAAGCCACACGCTCCCATGAGCAACAAGGCTCTCGCATGGTTTGCAAGTCGTGGCATCAGCGCAGCCACCCTCACTGCTTGCAGGGTCACGGAGGGTATGGAATGGATGCCGCAGAAAAACGGACAGGCGAACACGGTGCAGTTCAACTATTACCGAGACGGACAACTCATCAACACCAAGTTCAGAACAGGAGACAAGTGCTTCAAGCTATGCTCCGGGGCGGAACTGATACCCTACAACATCGACAACATCAAAGGAGAGCGCGAATGCATCATAACCGAGGGGGAGATGGACGCGCTCTCTTTCTTTGAGTGCGGTCGCCGCGACGTGGTCAGCGTCCCCAATGGAGCAAATGCCAACCTCGACTACCTCGACGATTTCATAGAGGACTACTTCGAGGACAAAGAGACAATCTACATCGCAGTGGATACAGACTCAAAAGGAGTGGTTCTCCGCGATGAGCTTCTGCGACGTTTCGGAGCGGAGCGATGCCGTGTGCTTGATTTCGGAGAGGATTGCAAGGACGCTAACGAACACCTCATGGCTCACGGCAGGGAGAGCCTCCTGCGCTGCCTTGCCGAAGCCCCGGAGGTCAAGGTAGAGGGCATCTTCACAGTCTCCGACTTCGAACAGAGCCTCGACGCAATCTTTGAATTCGGATTGCAGAAAGGAGTGGTCATAGGACACGAGCCGATAGACCGACTAATCAGCTTCGAGACCAAACGTCTCTGCATGGTGACTGGCTACCCCGGAAGCGGTAAATCGGAATTCATCGATGAGATGGCAGAACGCCTCAACATGAGGTATGGGTGGCGGTGGGCATATTTCAGCCCGGAGAACGCCCCCCTCGCATACCACGCAAGCAAGCTGATTGAGAAGTTCACAGGGAAGAAGTTCGACAAGAAGCACCTCCCCCTCCCCGAATACGGACAAGTCAAGGCGCACCTTGAGCAGGACTTCTTCTTCATCTCCCCAAGCGACTACCGGGTGGACACGATCCTCGAAAAAGCCAAATACCTCGTCCGGCGCAAGGGCATCAAGGCTCTTGTCATTGACCCCTACAACAGGCTCGAAGACGAAAAGAGCGGCATGAAGGAGACCGACTACATCAGCGTCCTGCTCGACAAGCTGACGAACTTCGCACAGCAGAACGACATCCTCATAATCCTCATGGCGCACCCGACGAAACCTGCCAAGAACAAAGATGGGAAAATTGACCCCCCGACCCTTTACGACATCAGCGGATCGGCGCACTTCTTCAACAAGGCGGACTTCGGCATTGTCGTCCACCGAGACCGCATCAACAACACGGTGGAGATCCGGGTGGAAAAGGTCAAGTTCAGACACCTCGGAGAGCCGGGAACGGCACTCATGAAATACAACATCAACAACGGACGCTATACCCCCTATTACCCCGAACAGGAGCCTCAATGGGATAACACCAACCATCTTGTCGAGGAAGCCAACAGACGCGCACAGGACGCAGCAGAAGCGGTTCATTTTGATTTTGATGATTGGCTCACACCCACAGATGAGGAAGCACCATTTTAACCCCTAAACAACGACACAATGAAGACATACATTTTAACACTTTCAAAAGTATTCCCCAAAGGGCATATTCGTGATGGATTGCCGACAGGCTTTGAAAATAAAATCCTCAATGCGCTCAACAATACCGACCCGGAGCAGCCTAAGAAGCTGCACACAATAAGAGCCAACTTTGCACTATGGGTGGAGCGGTTCTCTGAGATTGAAGCAGGGAGAGCTGTGCTGTCGATACGGCAGTGGACAGGCGCACCTTACAGGAGCAAGCAGCGAGAGATAGCAAGACTGACCAAAGAAGACGGAATCGGAATACAGCCCTTGTGCCTTGTGGATTTATTCAGAGCCACCACCATAGTGGACGGAAAAATAGAACTGCCCGTCCTCGCCAAAAACGATGGACTGACCTTTGACGATTGGTACTATTGGTTCAGAGGTTACGACATTTCACGACCCCTCGCCATAATTCACTTTACTCCATTCCGCTACAAATGAGACCGCAAGAGACAGGCATCGTGGAATTCCACGACACGAAGCAGAAAGAGCGTGGGTTCGGCTGTATGAAGCTGATAACCTTTCTCACGGAGGACGGAGTTACCGAGTGGGATCAGTGGCACGGAGCGCACCTCCAAGCAGCAGCCGGACAATGCCCGTACACAGACCGCTGCCCCATTCACGCCCGGAGCGTCGATAGAGTACTGAACGACCCACGAAAGAGAGCGATACAATATACCCTCAATTTTGATTTTTAACACAGAACTACATGGAAACAATCATCACAATCTGCGGCTGGGTTCTTGCCGGAACGATAGCCCTCGCCCTCGCCGTTTTCATCGCCGCCTCCATTTGGGGTGCAGCATTCCTCGGCTACCACCTCTCAACACGTTTAATCCGGGAGCGCAGGACATGGAAGAAAGTGATCCGCACGAGCAACCACAAGATGGTGCAGTACGCAGCCATCATCATGAGCGACAGGCTCGGCTACGGAGAGAACGCAACCCTCCGAGAGATAATCAGAGACACCAAACACAAAATCAACAACCGGGAGAAATGAACAACGACAATCCATCATTTGAGAGCATCAAGAGCAAGCTGCTGAAACTCCAAGCCCTTGCAGAGAAAGGCTACAAGGGAGAAGCCGAAACAGCCAAGAGGATGCTCGACAGGCTCTGCAAGCAATACGGAGTGAGCCTTGACGACATTCTCGACACCGAGAAGACGAACCGCTACCGCTTCAACATCGGGCGGTCGAAAATATTCCTCGACCTTTTCATGCAGTGCTACGCAAACGTGACCGGGCAGGGAGAACTCAAGTACGTCCAAGCCACCAACAGCGACATCCTCGTATGGCTCACAGCATACCAATTCGCGGAGATTTCAAATATGTTCTTTTGGCACAAGGAGAACCTCAAGAAAGACCTGAAGAACACCGAGCGCATCGTCTTTGAAGCCTACGTTCAGAAGCACCGCATCTTCAGAGACCGAAGCAATGACCCGGAGGACACCGAGGAGGATAAGGAGGACAAGCCCATCGACTTCGCACATCTTCAGAAAATTCTCTTCATGATGGGAAACCTTAACGACAACCGCTTCCACAAAATGATTGAGGGCAAATGAATAAATTTGAGCATTACCCACAGCGAACCATAACACTTCATCCGGGAAGAACGAGACAGATACATGAACGCGCTCGCTTCAATAGCCTCATACGAGGGCAACAAAAAGAAAGGAGACATCAAGGACAAAGTCCGCAGACAAAAGTCCGCGATAGCCCAACTGATGCTCTCAAATATAAGCCTCAAGGAAGCACTGAGACGCATCGGACACCCCGAACAAAAATAATCCAAACAACCCCAATAACCCCCTAAACGAAAATGGCAAACTACAGCATCAAGATTGACCTCCGCAAATTGCAGGGGGCATTCGTAACAGACATCAAGGGCAAGACAGCCACCAAACGCTGCCTTTGCATACCTATCGAGGAGAGCGGACTATTCCTCGGAGAAAAGGGCTGCTATCTCAACCTTACGGCAATAGAGATGCAGAACCCACAGTACAGCGACACCCATTGCATCAAGGTATCCCATGACCGGGAGGTGTACGAGCGCATGACCGAGGAGGAGCGAGCAGCCCAACCTATAGTGGGCGGACTCCACGAACTCAAGAAGAAGCCACAGGCAGCGGTGGACTTGACAAGCAGTCCCAACTCCGGCTACGTCTCCAGAGAGGAAGACCTACCATTCTGACAGGCGACCATACCGAGACCCGAACACTGGGCTGACAGGGGGAGAAATCCCCCATTTGTCGTATATGCCTGTAAACGCATAGAAACGCCCCAAATTTCAACGATGATATGAAAACCAACCAAACACCCACAAAGCGGAAGAAAACGCAACAGAAGAAACCACAGCCCCCCAAATCGGACTTTTTTACAACTCTATGCCGCTCCGACTTGAAAGAGGAGTGCATCAAAGAGTTTAAGTTCCACCCAACACGCAAGTGGAGGTTCGACTACGCTATCCCGGTACACAAGATAGCCGTAGAGGTTGAGGGCGGAGTATGGACAGGAGGACGGCACACCTCCCCGAAAGGCTTTCTAAACGACATGGAGAAATACAACACAGCCACGCTCATGGGTTGGCGTGTCTTCCGTACAATCCCCGACGAGCTTTGCACCAACGCAACCTTGCAACTCCTTCGGAAAGCCATCGCATACGTCGCAGAGACCCCAACAGGAGAGACTGTCCCCGAAAAGTGATTATAATACAATCGTTACAAGTATGAATACAGAGATAATCAAACTGACACAAATCAGTATCAATGCCCGGAATCCGCGCAAAATTTCGCCCGAACAACTTGAAAGGCTCGTCCGCTCAATCCTTGTGTTCCCGGAGATGTTGACCTTGCGACCAATCGCAATCGATGAGACCTACACAGCCCTCGGTGGCAATATGCGCTACCGGGCATTGACAGCCATATCCGAGAAGACTCCGGCAGAAATCAACATGATGCTCGCGCATGGCTGCAAAGGATACGCACAAAAGACCGAAGCCGAAAGACAGCGTCTCCGGGATTATTGGGAAGAATGGCTCGCAGAACCCACAGCAACAATCGTCCGTGCAGACCAACTGACCGAAGCGCAGAAGCGTGAATTCATCATCAAGGATAACGTGGCGTTCGGAGAATGGGAAGACAGCATATTGACTGAGGACTTCGACCCGGAGGAGCTTGTCGATTGGGGTCTCGGAGACCTTGACGACG
>CAZEJY010000040.1:0-5116 GCA_964512705.1 uncultured Sangeribacter sp.
CAGTGAGGGTTGTGCCGTCAGTAAATTCAATGCGTGTGAAGTCAATGACGGCGTTCAGGTTCTCGGAGAGGTCAGTCCGTGTGAGCAATGCCTCAGATTTTTCAGAGTGGGTATCGGTGGCCGTGCTGGTGCTTTGCGATACCTGTTGCTCCACGGTGGACTGAACGCTCTTTCGGGCGGTGCTGCACCCGGATATTATGACGATGAGTGCGGTCAGTAATAGAGTGAGGATTGATTTTTTCATGTTACTTGGTGCTGATGTATTCCATGACGGAGTCGATGTGAAGATGAGCGATTGTTTCTTTGCCGGCCTCTGATAAGAGATAATCGACTTCGGAGTGATTAGTCATAAACAGATTTTCCGTTAAGACAGCCGGACAGCTTGTGTCGCGCACGATTGCAAAATTGCCGACCCAATATTTGCAGGAGGGGACGGAGCGGTTTCCGCGTAGTTTCGCACGGTCGGCGTGTTCCCATAATATCCGGGCTAATGTCTTTGAGTTGGTCGAGGCGTTCGGAGCGACAAATGCGGAGAAGCCGGAGGCGTTGTCGTTCCACCCGGTGCCGGGTGCGGCATTGATGTGTATCGAGATGAGGACACAATTTTTAGTGCCATACTTACGGCAGAGGTCGTTGACTCGCTTTGTGCGTGTGTTGAGAGGGATGTCCTTTGTCTCGGGGGTTATGATGATAGGCGTTATACCTTTTGCCTTGGCTTTTTTGGCGATACGCTCTACCATGTCACGCGCCCAATAGTATTCGAGTATTCTTTTGTCGGGGCTACATTTGCCGCCTGTGATAGGTGGGTCGCCGTGTCCGGCATCGAGAAGTAAATAAATCATGCTTCCTTGACTTCTATTGTGGTTGTTGTAGTTGTTGTCTGTCTCTCTTTGATTGTGGTTATAAGTTCGATGAGGTCGTGAGCGTCCTTTTCGTTGGCACATTCGATTATCTTATGCAGAATGCTCGGTAATTCGGTTGTGTGGCTCTTTCGGCGTTTGGCGTGTTCAAACATTGATTTAATTTCAATGATGATGAGGCCAATGCCAAACAGTACGGTTACAAACGGCATGATGTAGATTGTAAAGATGAGACCGATGCAGTCAACGAGAAATCCAATCATGATGAACCGCCAGTATTCCGACATCTTGGCTATCGTTACCCGGAGCTTGTTAGAGTGGACGCGCATTTTTGTCGCTCTTGCGGTGTGAATACCGTCCCATAAATCGAGCATGATTGCCACGATTACGAGGATGCTAATCGCGAGGAATATCCCGACAAATAGCATTATTTTGTCGAGTGATACTATATTCCACATACGGCCACGCGAATTAAACGTCCGATGACTGTACCGGCGATTGTCAGACCGAAGTCTATCCAATCCCATGAGCCACCCCACAATTTATCTTTGAGTTCCAGTGCAGCCGCCACGCCACCACCGGCGAGGGCTGCACAATAGTTGGAATCGGATAAAATTCCGATGAGGAAGCCGCCGCCGAGGTGGTTCAGACGGTGGCTTTCTTTGAGCCATGTTATTACCTTTTTCATTGCTGCAATTGATTTGGTTGGTGCAAAGATAATAAAAACGTGCGTAATAAGCACTATGAGAGAGAAATTTATTGTTTTTATTAAGTCGAGATATAGTAAATAACTATTCCGAAGTCGCCGTCATTCAGGGAGGCATCGTCAGACATGGCTACCTTTATGGCTGATGTCGTTATCGACTCAATGCGCGCGTCAATTACTTTGTGGTGTGCATTGACCTGTACCAATAAGTTCTCAACTCCGATGCTGCCGAGGTCTGCTTTCCATGAGTCCGGGAACGTCAGAGTTACTAAACCTTTTCCTGTTCGGGTGGCCGGGAGGGTTTGATTGTTAAATGTCTTATAACCGTGGGTGCTGTTGAGGTTGTAAGTGTCATTTGTTGATAGGTAATAATACGAAGCCTTGTAAATGAGCATCGGGAGTGGCATCCAGTTTGTGCCTCGCGCTCTTGTTCTGATGCCGTTTTTGGAGAAGTCAAAACCAATTTTATCATTCTCCATAACAAAGCGCATTCCGTCCTCTGTCTTATAAGCGAGGATATAGTTGTCAGAACGAGTGCCGAGACAGAAGCCGTTGGCAAAGTAACGCGATACATAAAAGTCGCTTATCCACTTGGCCGTGATGTCTGTGTCGGTTGTGCCGGAGTTTCCCCATGAAGCACTTGCATTACTGCCGGTGTATTGTGCGTTACAATAAGCCCACAATACTAATCGGTGATAGCCGGCAGGAACACGAATTTTCTTACCGGCCACATTGATAATCCCGGAATTATGGCTATCCGACTGATAGGTTACGGTTGTGCTTGATGAGCCGCCGATTGTTGTAATTGGTCGGTTGTAGTTATTGCCCGGGTTAGTATCATTGATGAGAGGGTCGTTGTAATCATATTCCGGTATTCTTTGGCTTGCCGATGCCGATGCACTCGCCTGTACTATTGTAGCAGAGTGAACACGATTTGATAACGCCCCGGTTTCTTCGTTGTAGTTGGCATACGTTTCAATACGTATCTGCACGAAAGCAGAGGCAGAAGACATAATGTCGGGTTGTAGTGAGGTCGTAGTGCCTCCCCCGGTGGTTTTGGTGTACCCGGCTGAATAGGCTTGCGCGTAGAGTTTTCCGGCCTTTAATTCTACTTCCGTGGGTGTGGCTGTGTGCCATACTTTTGAGAGTGGAATGTCTTCACTTATCGCCCCGGTGCTTACTGATGAGGCTTGCTTTGAGACTTTACCGCGTCCGAGGGTTACGTTCTGTCCGTAGCCGTAGACGGTTGCCGTGCCTGTGCGTTTCAGGATTTCGCAGTCTGCCCCGGTTGAGCCATCGTAAAGGTCGGTTATTGCCGAATACGATTGTCCCTCAAAGACGGTTACTTCGTTGTTATTGTCATCATAAATTTTGACAGAACCGTTGCCCTCGCTGTCGGGTTGGATTTCGACACGCTGCCTGTTAGGTTCGCCTACAATGACACTCCGGGCGATGAGCTGAGAAACGTCAATGAGTTCAGTTTTGATTTTGCCGCCCTCAATAATCGTGATGTAACCGTTATCTGAGAGGAATTTGAGCGCACCTCCGATTTCTCCTTTTTCGAGGTCGAAGTACGTTTTGCCGTCATTGGAGATGATGAGGTCGGTTGTGATGCGCCCCGGCAAAATCTCCGTGAAGCCGTAGAGGGATACATAACTACGAGAGCCGTTAATCTCGCTATTTAAGACGCCACACAATAGATGATAATATCCATTTTCTGCGTCCATGGAGATTGCCTTTTCTGATAGCACAAACCCTCCGGGGTCTGAGAGGTTTGATGAGCTTACTTTGGCATACAGGTAATATGTACGTGAGGGTTCGTCAAGTACCGGCGATTCGTAGGATATCATCGGCCAAACGACATAACCGTCAGCGTCTCGGCGTTCCTGTGACATGATAGCGTGTTGACCGAGTGTGAGGTGCTGCAAACATATATCCATGCCGGCACTCCGCATTGTGGCGTAGAGCTTTTTTTCATCTTGGTTATAGCTTATGCACGTTGTCGGGTGGTATGTGATTACCTGTTTGCCGTTGCTGTCGGTGGTTATGGATTTGTATACAAACCGAAATTGGAGGCTTTCATCTCCGGCGAGCAGTGCCATTGTATGTACAGCAATAGGAGCGATGTTGCCGCCAAAATCTCCGATATTGGCGTTACTGAGCAGACCGATTGTTTCCAGTGCGTCCCGGAAACGGCGTTTTGTGTAGCTGTAGAGTTTCTTTTTGGTGTCGTCAATCGCGACCTCTGTATTTCCTATCTGTTGAATTTGTGAGGAAGTAGTTGTCGGGGATTGAATAGAGTTCGAGATTTCGAGGGTCGGGGAATACGGCGCGTTGATATAGTCTTTAACGCCGATGATGCGAATGTCGAGACCGTCCGCTGCAAATTGCTCGTCCGTGAAATGAATGTATGCACCAACCTTGATGTAACCGCCGATTTCGAGCCAATGTCTTTTTGCATATAAGGATTGAAGCTCACCGGCAAAGGTGAATTTTTGGTCTTCATGTTCGTAGAGATACCGGGCGGCTTCCTTGAACATATCCCATGCCGCCCCGGTTTTCGTGGTATTGTCGCAGATGTAGGCCTCCGGGAGCATGATGCCAAATACAGCGTAAGTGTCGGGATTGTCGGGGTCGGCATTGGGCTTAAATGTGGCATTGGGATAGGTTATGCCGTCCTCGTCCATAGGTACGAGTTCCCACCGCTTAAATTCGTGTTTGTACTTGACCTCAAATTCCTTTCCGGCAAGCATACCCGATTGGAAAATCAGGGTCATGCTTTCCCCGGCGATGATGTAATTATTGAAGTTGAGGGCATCGGGAATGTTGATGTCGACAATGTCCCACCAGTTTTTTTCTGAATTGGGATTGCTGACACTTGTAACCGTACCGATGTAGGAGGGATAAATCTCTGAACAATCGAGGCTATCTTCCTTTGTGGCGGTAGAGATTTTGTCGGTTCTCTCAATGTAGTAGCCTTGTTCGTCCGAGGTGTAAGTTCGCCCCTCATATTCGAGGCTCTGACCTTTTGGGAGACGGAGTTCAGCCGGGTTATTGGAGTAGCCGAAAGTTGAGCCATACGTTGCACGGTCGATGTTCTGTTCACCGCCTTGCACATATAGCCTTTTGATTGGTGCGCCGTCTGTCTCGGTTGTGCGGCCAACGCCGGGAATGAAGCCGTTACCTCGTCCGTAGGATAACGGCAGAGGTTGAGCCTTGAAATACTCCACCTTGCGGAGGGCTATTTCATAACGCCCGGTGTTGTTGTCGATGACTTCGTATTCGGTTTCAAAGGTTTCGGCAACGGAGGATAGAGCGGCATCACAATAGACGTGGTTAAACTCAATCGTCTTTTCGGTGGACTCGATGATGTGTTCCCGGTTGCAGTACCATACGCCCTCACCGTCTCGCTCGTTGAGAGTCTTAATGATTTCCTCGATAAATTCATGAGGCTTGGCGCACATGGAGAATTTGAGCCGGCCGTCCACGCTGTTGCGGAGTTTGTAGAGGGCGAGGCTATCTTCTTTTGTGCCGAGGGTCATTGTATACT
>CAZEJY010000040.1:5216-8193 GCA_964512705.1 uncultured Sangeribacter sp.
CGGAGTTTGTAGAGGGCGAGGCTATCTTCTTTTGTGCCGAGGGTCATTGTATACTCAATCTTCCGAGTTCCCTGCTTCTTGATGTTTTCCGGGGAATTGAGGGTAAATTTTTGAGCTTGGAATGTGCATGACGTTCCGACCGGAAATTCTACGAAGTACGGCAGATTGAATTTTAATACCAGTTGTGGCCGCTGCATGAGTGCACGGTAACGGTATGAGCTGTCTTCCACGTCAACATCAATGCTGACGCGGTATGAGTACCGGGTAATACCGCTAATCGAAAAAAGCGGCACAGATAAAACCCGGATTTTTGAAACCCATTCAGCCGGTACTTTAGAGATGTTGAACGGTGAGTTCTGAGTGTATGTCAGAGTAATCATTGAATTGTGAATTGTGAGTAATCAACATTGTCCTTTTCCTGCCACCCCTCGTTGAGAGTTGCATTGATGTAGGCAGATGATTTTTGAATGAAGTCCGTAAACGGTTCAATCTTGGTGAATGTGTGATAAACCGGCTCTCCCTGCTCGTCTTCTCCGAGTTTGAATTTCTTCGGGAGGGTTGCACCCTCTGTGAGTACGGCCATGTCATACGCCGTCTTGAAGTTGATTTGATTTTCGGTTGAGAGCCAAACCGGCTTACCGTTCCATGAGAACCCGGTGAGGATTGCTTCGTCAGTGTTGGCGTTGATGAAGTTCTTAATCACCTCCCGGATTTCGTCCATTGAGGGGCGATGATTGAAACGATGTCGACCGTTCCACCCGGTTTCGTCTTCGGGTTTGTCCTTGCCAAAACCATAGATGAGTTCGTAAGTGTGTCGGCCGACCTTTACGAGGCCGTCTTGACGTACTGGGCTACCATATACTTTTTCCATAATTAGTTTTTGATGAGTTGAACATTGTATTTCTTTTCGTATTGCATGAGTTCTGTGTCAGACGGCATTTGCAGTCCGAGATTTTTTGCCGGGACGAAGTTTATTTTTCGGTATTGGCCGGAGTAGTCGATTTCCATGCCTACAAAGAACGGAAAGCCGTCCTCTTGGTCGATTTGTTCGAGTATCTGCCAAATTTCGCGGTCTCCAGTCCATAGCTTGCAGAGTTCGCCGTTAACTATGAGCTGTAAAATATATTTGGTCTTGGGTTTCTCTACGAGGGCAGTGTCTACGCCCTGCAATGCCGCAGCTTGAAGTCGCCGGGTGTAGTCCTCGCGTTCTCTTTTGGGTGTCACGTCACGTTCAAAGTCAACGACAATGACACCTTTGCGGTCTACTTCTTGGGAGGTTATTTTACGGCCTTTGAAATTCTTTTTGCCGTCAAGAGTAGGCGCATTGACTTTGAAGTTTCCGAAGTCTTTCATTTTTCTTTTGTGTTTTAATTTCCTGTATTCTGAGGGAGTGATGAGAGTTTTGAGTAAGTGTTTGCAGTCAGCGTGTGCCGCCATGCCGAAGAATGAGCCAATCAGGCTTTGTCTCCGTTTCCGGGACTTTACACCTCTGAGGCGGCGAGCAAACTTTTTCTTTGTGCGCTTGCGAATGTAGTAGTAAACGACCCTCTCGGATTTTGTGTCATCAACGTAGGTGACAAACCCGAGATAATCCAGTCCCTCCGAGATTGGACGCACGGCCTCGTTAGGCTTGATTATGAGGCCGAGTTCTGCCAGTAGTGAGACGAGATAATCCCGGAGTTCCCATAATTCTTTCTTAGTGGCCGCAAAGAAGACTATATCATCACAATAGCGGTAGTAATGATACCTCCTTTCCTTGCCGTTGATTATGACCTTTCCGGGGTCGTTGTCGAGAGGGTTGTTATCGATGTCGTGGAAACCCACGCGCTCGCACATTTTGTGGTCGACCTCGTTTAGATGTAGATTTGCGAGGCATTGGGAGGCTCGCAGTCCTTTGGATAACCCCTCCGGCAATAAGGTGATGAAGTTGTCAAGCATGGCGAGAACCTTTTCGTCTGAGGTATAGTCTCGCGCTTGGGACTTCATTATTTCTTGGCTGATGCTGTCGTAATAATGCTTTATGTCGCATTGATAGTAATAAATCATGTTATCGGGGTCGGCGATTAAGTCGGCCTCGATGATGTCGTGAAGCCAGTGCATGCCCCGGCCTTTGATACTTGCCGCAGTGTTCTTGATGAGGGTTGTGTAAGCATGAGCCTCAAACGGCACCATTACCGTATGACAGCCTACGCGGTGGAATACAAACGGAGCTTGCACAACGCGCTCTTTTGGGCCGTCTGTGACTACCAATGTGCGGAAGTCTTCGGGTAATATTCTAAATTCCCCGGTGGGTAATATTCGGCTTAATGTTTTGCAGTATGAGGCTTTCTTTGGCCTCATGTGTTCTCTTTGGTCTGCACACTCTAAATGCCCTACAACATAGTCAAAGCTCTCTGATATGTTGAGGGGCGCGGCAATCTCTTGAATGAGATTGTCGACCGGGAAACCGAGTTTGCGGAGATATGTTTGAAATTCTGTCATTGTTGATTTTTGATGATGAGGCCTTCAGGCGCTTCTGTAATTTTTCGGCTTTCTCGAACTATTCAAATTTTCTGAATAGTTGGCGTGAGGGTTGCCGAGGCTCGCGTTCCTCAGAATGTGATTTTGCCACACGTGGCAATTCAGGGTTTCTGATTATGTTGTCCGAAAGGGGCATAATATCTTTGCGACTAAATGTGAGCCGAGAGCCGTTGTTCGTGTTCGAGTTCGAGGAAACGTTGTTCGCGTTCGCATAAACGAGACCGCCATTCGCATTCGCGTTGTTGTTCGCACGGCCAACGACACGGCACCGGGGAACGCTCTACCTGTGTCGCTCGCGTTGTCATGGAGCGTTTATTTTTGATTTCATGTTGATGTCGTTTTTAATGTTTGGGTATTGACCCCGGATGCTTGATTGCATCCGGGGAATAATACCTTTGCTTTGGAAATTTTCAGTCTTCAAACTCTATTGCTCCACTGAAGGCGAGCCGAGAGCCGA
>CAZEJY010000040.1:8293-22587 GCA_964512705.1 uncultured Sangeribacter sp.
GGAAATTTTCAGTCTTCAAACTCTATTGCTCCACTGAAGGCGAGCCGAGAGCCGATGTTCGTGTCCGAGACCGAGGAAACGTGGCCCGCGTGCGCATAAACGAGACCGCCAACCGCAAACGCGTTGCTGCCCGCACGGCCAACGACACGGCACCTATCATGTGTATAATAGAATACATCGGAGTAGTTCTTATTCCACGCTGAATTGTCCGTTGTGAGCTTGGCGGCGATTGTATCCATGTACCGGCCATGACGCACTCTGCCGATACAGAACCCGGTGTTGTTGATGCCTTGTACTTCGCGCTCTGTGTCGTCCTGTACGTTGTAGATGTGCCAACGCATATCTATCGGGTAATTGCTGTCGGTGGTGGGGCATTTCTTGGCTTTCCAGTCCTTGAAAGATGTTGCGTTGATTACCACATGAGACATCCATTCGTAGTTACAAGCTACGAAATTCTGAATACCGAACATGAGATTACCGGAGCTGTTGTTTGAGTTGGCGACCGTCTTATTACCGTGGGCGTTGATGTTTACGCCGTTGATAGTCTGAGTGCCGCAAGTATAGCCGGACGAACAGCCACGACCGCATAACGCTTGAATGTCGCGCGTTCCTGTTAATTCCATGATGATATTCGCGAGGTCTTTCGACTGCTCGTAACTGATAGCATGGAAGCCAGCACCGCGCATCTCACAGAGATTTATGCAGTCTTGGCGTGTGCGGTTGAGGCTTGCCGGGACGGAGAGATTTGTGACTCTACCGGCGGCATCGTAAGTCCATGAGCCTGAGGTTGTAGATGTGCCAGTCCCAACTACCGCTTTTGTGCCGGAGATTGAGCGCGCACGGTTGAGGCCGTCTTGCCCCATGCCATACACACCAACGAGGAACTCTTTGCGGAATACCCAATCGGGTTCAATCGCCTCAATCGCGGAGCTGTTGACAACGATAGCCTCTTTACCGGCGGCATTGGTCTGAGTAGTGAACATGAATGTTACCGCGCCGGCCGGAATGTCGGTAAAGATGTAATCTTCCCCGGCCATGAAGTCAAATTGTGAGTTTGCAACCGCCATTTGGAACTTCGAGATAATCTTGCCGTCTGCATCGAGGAATACACAGCCGAGGTCGGCATTGTTGATGCCCGGCCAACGTACCTGTTTCATGCCCTCCACGTTGATAGAATATACATTCATGTTAGCGTTGAGGGTTGTTACAGGAGACTGACCGATGATGTTGTCAGAGAGGACGAGTGCAGCATTAGCCTCCGTCAGAATGTTGTCGATATTCTTGCGGATAATGACCGTTGCCGTTGAGATAGGTTCGTCCTCGCAGATTGAACGGATTGAATATTTGGTTTGATTTTTGAAATCGTTGACACCTTTATACCAGTGATTAGGAATGTGCTTAAAGATGTCGTAACCCATACCCGAACCGTCCGTCAGGTCAATGCTTGTAGTGCCGTCAGCGAGGAAGTTGTAATTATCATCGGAAAGTCTACGACACATCATTTTCCCGGTTGAGGGGTTGAATGTGCCTTTGACGGCATGGCTCAGTTCCTCCAATCTTTTGAAGTGGCCGCTTGCCTCAAATTCATTGTCAAAGAGGTAGCCGGTGTTGTTGTCGAGATTGGTGATGTTCTCGCAGAAATCTTCCGTATCGGTGTAGCATACGACAGAGAACTGAGAGTTAATAACATCGAGTTCCGGGAAATATTGAGACATGGAGGCAATTTCGCTGTCTGAGATGAGTTCCGACATAATCCAACGTCCGATGATACCCGAACATTGATTTTCCTCCTCGTAGGCACTGCCGGAGGCATCGAGGCCGATTGCACCGCAGTTTTTCAAGAGGCGCAGGGTTTTTACGGACGCGGTTACATTGATGTCGGGAATACGGATTTGCTGAATTGCCCCGGCTTGTGCTACGTTCAGAACGAGTGTTTCGGTGTCTACAAACTTGCAACCCTCTACCCACAGGCGGCTAATGTTTGATACACTCGCGAGTGTCAGACCGCCCGGATAGGTGAGCTTCGGGAGGTTGACGAGTTCAAGAGAGGTCATTGTCGCCGGGAGTGTCAGTGTTTCAATTGGCGAGGTCTGAGCGATGTTGCAAGTTGTGAGAGATGTGTTGTTCGCAATGATTTCCTCAACACGCGGACAGCCTTTTGCGTCTACGCTCGTTGCAGTGGTCTTGCTGATGTCGAGCTTACGCAAGAACGGCATACTACCGAGGATAAGAGAGCCGAGTGCGTTGAAGCCGTTGAGCGATGTGTTGGCCGTATGCTTTGAGCCACCGAGGATAATTTCTTCGGCGAGTTCCAGTTTGCTGAGGTCATCGAAGTGGAAAGCGAGAGACATTTCCGAAAGGTCGATTTTCTTCATGCGACCCGGTTGGTAGATGTAGAGCAGTGCGCCGGCATCGTGGGCGAATGTTGTAAACGCATGGCTCTGTCCGGCTTCGAGGAAAACGGTCTCCGAAAGTTGACCGCTTGCATCGTTACCTATACCGAAATATCCGGTCGCGGCGGCTGTGATGTAAATCTTAGAGTTTGCATTGATAGCCGACACACGGCCACTGAGCGGATTTGTGAAGAAGTCTCCAGTCTGATAGTAACCGTCACGGATAGCCCACCTCTGCTCAATGAAACGAGGGAGTGAGGTCAGTCCGAGGCCGTGGAGGGCGTAGAAGTACGGCAGATTGGCGATGTTGGTGTTGTCTATGTATTTGCGCTCACCGTCATACGAGGATATGACTTTCGGCCAAAACATGAGCTTTGTGCTAACAAAGAAGTAGAACGCGCCGTCAGGCGAAAACGGTACCATTGTCTTGCCGTCAATCTCTGCGGTCTGATTACGCATTTTGTTGATGACACTCTTTAATGAGATTGTGGTCGCGCCGTTGTCATTGCTGTTCCAACATTCCGGCTGTTTGTCGATGTTGTTAAACAGGACAGAGCCACTACCCATATAGGGGTTAGTGTAGCCGGTGGCTTCGTTGGTGGGCTTGTTGGGGTCTACCTCTGCGTCAATGTCGCGGCCACCGTCATTGTCCGCGCCGTTGCATGTGTCGCAGTCATAAACCTTGTTGAGATACATTCGGGTCGGCTCCATGCCTTTGTAGCCGGAATAAACGCCGTTCTCGACTGAGCAACCGTCCTCCAAAAAGAACATCGGCTGCATATTCTTTGCGCGTTGGTCGACCGCCGCGAGGTAGTCAGTGAACCCGGTGTAAGCCATTGCGCTTTCAAGAGACATGAATTTGTAGGCATTTTTCTTCCATGTGTCTTTCCATGATGATGCGAGCGCAGCTTTTGAGTAGTCGCACGAGTCGAGGAAACGCAGGACGTTAAAGAGGTCGTAAGGTACTTTCTTTCCGAGGGCGAGGTCTTCTTGCAGTTGGTCGTCATCAATCATGCACTCGAAATAGTAAGTCCATGCCGGGTAAGTGGTAGCGGCCAAACCGAGTTTGTTAACCCATGATGATTTCGATGTTGTGGGAGCCATCATGTCGTCCACGGTGGTAACTCCCTGCCACCAGTCCATGCCGGCATATTGCAGAAGTTCGTAACCGCTGACAGGATTGAGAACGTCCCCGGTTACTACCCATTTGCCGCCGACCTGTTTCATTGAGCCTGTTGAGCGAGTCCACGCACCGTTTTTGTAGCGGTAGATAGCATAATCACGTCCACAATATTGGCTGATGAGATAGACGTTGCCACGTGCGGCGGTGGTGTTCGTTTCGGGGTCAGCCTTGAAACGTGCCTCAGTTTGGGCGAGGGTTTCGCCCGGTGTGCCGAAGTATTCTACAAAGTCGCCGTAATTGAGACAGCCGAGATTGTAGCCGGGGGTGTTTTGGAAGCCGAGGGCGGTTTGCTCTCCTTTGTCCTCTTTCCAATTACCTTTTGCGTGGAACCATGCGTCTTGCAGTGTGTCTGTAGTTGCACGGAAACAAGCGACAGGATGATTTTTTGTTGAGTGGTCGAGATGCACCCCGGTAATTGTGTCGCCGCCTCCGAGGTCTTGAACCCCGGTAAATGCACGTTGCGCCGGGGTCTGATAAGCCGAACCGAGGGCGCGGAATGTGGCGTTCATCATGTCGCATACGCCGCAGTCGTTGGCATTGGAGCTGTCCGAGAAGTCCACTTTTACCGTGATGATGTCGACCGCGAAGCCGTCCGGGTTTACAAATACCTTGTTGTGAGCGGCGGCGGCAATAGCCTTTCGTCCGAGTTCGGTCGAGTCATCGGGATTGAGCAGGGTTACGGTTGCTTTAAGCCCGGTCGCTTTATTTTTCTTATTGAAGTTAAAGCGGTCGTTCTTTATAGGACGTTGAGCAGAGGTCGTTCCTTGTCTACGCCACAGTACATTAACCGCCTTGAAGTTTAAGCACGGGTACTGAGGGTTGTAGTAGTAGAGGGTGCAAGCGAATTGGTCGGAGGTAGACGTGCCACCATTGAGCTTATAATCGAAGTTCTCAAAAGTTGTTTGGTCTGCCACAATTACATAATACGGAATACCTTTTGCCGCCATGAGAGCCATTGAGGGCTTGCCGGTGGTGTCGAGGACGTTTTCTTTGTCGTATTCGGCAATCATGGCCGTTACATCAGAGAGCTTGCAGAGATAGTTGCGGAAAGCCTGTAACCACTCCATGTACGAGTTATAAGCCATGAAGTAGTTCAGATTGAAGTCTCCGCTCTCAGAGTTGAATTTTATTGTCTTGGTCTGACGGAGTGCAGACGTGCCGGGTTGATAGCCGATTGCGGCGCATTCCTCGCCGTTGACATAGAGTTTAACGAATGAGTAGTTTGTGCCGGAGGCTGCTCCCGGTGCTTTGTATGTAACATACTTGCTCCCCGGTTCGACTACCACGGCCACGGTGATTTTCTCACCGCACTTAAAGCCTACACGCTGTTTGGAGGGTGTGCCGTTTAGTACGGAGAGGACAATTTCGTTACCTGTGATGTAGAAGCCGACACCGGCGGCAGGGTCGTAGCACTCGCAGAGCTTCGCGGTCTTGTCCTTTATGCTCTTTGTTGAGAACGCCATTTGCAGGGCTACGCCGGATGTTTCAATCGAGGACGAAGCAAACGGAGCGTAGGGGATTTCCGCTTTTACATTTTCGGCGATGCGGAGGGTTGTTTCTCCGAGAACCGAGACAAAGCCGTTGGAGTTCCAGTTGCTACCCTCTACGGCCATTTCATAGCCGCCGTTGGTGATTGTGTGGTCGGTCTCTGAATTGCTTCGGGTGGAGAAGTCGTAAGCGAATAACGCGCCCTCCTTGACTGATGCGTCAATTGCCGAACCCTCAACCCGGAGTGTTACGGTTGTACTCTTGATTGAAGCGGTTGCCCGGGCATAAACATCAATCGACTTAGAACCGTCCGAGGGATAGCCTTGTATCTGTTTGCTGACGTTGAACGGCTGACCGACCGGGCAATTTACCGATGTGGCGATTTGGCCGTCAATCATAATTTCTACCTTAGTCTCCGTCTTGCCGGGGGTGTATGCGGCCACGTCAAGCGAGAGGCTGTCATACAAGCGTATTTTACCGCCATTGCGGTCATCATAGCGCATTGATACCACCGGCTGAGTGCTTGCCGGGTCGATGCACATAACAGCCGTGTAGACGGTGTTACCGACTACTCCGGATGCAATATCCTCGCCATGTATGCGGAGGGGATAAGAGCCATGAGTTAACTTCTCGTTGTTCCCAAATACGTTATTCGGGTTGATTGTGATGTTGTGAGAATATGTGTCGGTAACAGTCGCCGTTCCGAGTTCGCGCCACTGGCCGTTGTAGAAAATTTCGGTCGTTACCAAAATACCTTGTTTGGTGCTGACGTTGTTTTCAAACTTGTACATCGGTAAACTCTTTGCCGCCCCTCCGACAGCGAGAGCGGTTGCCGTGGAGTAGTTGAGAGTTGAGATGCAGGTGCAAGTTACGTCAACGGCGGTAGTTGTGATTGTACGGCTCTTGGTGTTGCCGTCTGCGTCCGTGGCTTGTATGATGAAGTCCTTAGATGATGCCGAAGTGATGAAGTCGGTAAAATCGAAAAGGAAGTCATCTTTGTAGTCGGTGGCAGATGTTGATGAGGGGGCGTTGACCGTTTCGCTCCACAGGACAATGCGAGTGAGTGCGTCAAGAATTTTGATTTGCTTGATTGTGCCGAAAATTTCATTGTCGCCGTCATAGCTTACACTCTTGATAGCGGTGCGGAGAGTTATACGGCTACCGAACGCGCCCCAAACGGCTTGCGTTTCGGGGTAGATGTTGAGGGTTGACCCGGTGGCCGCTCCTGCTCCGTTGCTCTTGGGTATTGAGATAGGGTCTCCGATAGGGTCTCCCTTTTCATTTACCGGCTGAAAAACATAGTCATCGGCGGTGCTGATATCATCGAAGTTGGCAAAGGCTTTATCTTGGAACGCATCGTATACGCCGCCGGAGGTGATAGGTTTGTCATCATCCTTGGCTAATTCGTTGGTCGTTTCGGTGATGCCTCCACCGCCTCCGAAGTCTTTCCATTCGCTTTCGTTGGTGGCGGTCATGGCGTTCAGTGCGCCTTGATATTGCTTTGTCTCCCAAACGATAGGGTCAGAGTTACGGCGGTATGTGATTACCATGCCCTCTTTACGATACTTGATGCCGGAGGCGGTTTCAAGATTTATGAGGGCTTGAATTGCGGTCGAGAGGGTGTAATCATCGTCACCGCAGAGAGTGTTGATGTTTACGAGAGGCTCAGTCCCGGCCGACATGCCGGCGAGGTCGAGCCAGTTGTCCGGGTTCTTGAAATTGGCCTCAGTGCTGTTGCTACCGATGTACTGATACGTCTTCCATGTGGAGAGACCGACAGCAAAAGTGATTTGAATACCTACCGACTTGTAACCTTTGGTAAAGGCGGTTTCGATAGCGGTTTCGAGGGTGTAATATCCGGAAATAGGTACATCGTTTGTTACGTTGTAGCAGTTGCCGACCGAGGCCGAGCCACCGAACTTGCGCCAATTCTCCGCAGCTTCCCATTCTCCGCCGGTGAACTGCCATGACTCAAAACCCTCAGAGGTTTTGAATGTAAGAACCGTTCCGATATGACCGTTCTCGTCAACCCAATCTTCGTTAAACTTGCCTATTGCGGTTGCGAGAGTAAGTGCGTTCCCGGTGTTGAACTTGGCATTTACGTTGATGAATGTTAACGGCTTTATGGCATTGGCAATGTTGCTGTCTACTGATGACGGGTCAGTGCCGGCCATTACGAGGGATGCAGCTTCCTCGTCCCAAATAAAGAGGTTTTTATTGTAGGAGTAAACCTTATTTTTGAGGATTTCAGAACGGTTGCCGTTGAGATAGTTGTCAGCTCCCGGCCAATTACTGAACAGAGTAGTGCCGACACGTAATGCAAAGAGGTGTGAATTAGCTACATATACCACTTCTCCGATGCTTGTTGTGCTTTGGAGTTGGATTAAGCCGGATTTAACGACACCGTGGAAAAAAGCCAATCCCGAACCTACAGCCGTGGTCTTGGCCTCCTGTGCGGCCGTGGCGGCATCTTCGGCGGCTTGCAGAGCTTCGTCCGCTGTTTCCTGTGCGGCATCGGCAGAGCCTTGTGCCGCGTCTGCGGTTGTTTGGGCGGCTGACGCAGTTGTTTGGGCGAGAGTGGCAGATTGCTTTGCCCTTGTCGCCTCTTGGGAGGCCAGTTGTGCCGCTAATTGTGCGGCATTGGCCTTACTGGTAGCATCTGAGATAATGTTACCAATCGGGATTTTTACACCCTCATTCTCGCTGTCTACACCGAGGGTATAAAGCCCGGTTAAGTCAGTTGATGAGGGTAACTCCGAGAGTCTTTTTCGTTGGTCTGACATAATTTAATTGTTGAGATAAATTGAG
Organism: uncultured Sangeribacter sp.; assembly: GCA_964512705.1. Lineage (GTDB taxonomy): Bacteria > Bacteroidota > Bacteroidia > Bacteroidales > Muribaculaceae > Lepagella. The sequence goes on from CAZEJY010000040.1 coordinate 16,166, forward strand.
GTTTCTTCTTCTCCATAGCCTACCACTACATATTGGCCGCGTTCGTGGGCGAGTATTGAGATACCGCGTTTCGGTCTGATGCGTATTAAAGCAGTGTCCCCGGATGCGAGAACCACTTCAACGAGACTGAAATCTTCGTGAGCCAACAGCATATATTGCCCGGTCGGGCGGTAGTCCGTGAATGTGAGTGTTACCGAGAACTCACACCACACTTTCCCGGATTGGAGAATGTCAAATTTTGAAACGGAGTTGCTTTTGTAATAGCAGTCATATTCCGTGCCTAATACATTGTAGTACAGGCGGCGGCTTTCGGGTTGCAGGAGGACGGAAAAAAGGGCGTTCCACCGTACCCAAAATTCATCAATGTTAGGCGCGTCAATGAGTAATTTTACTTGAACGTCCTTTGTCTTGAAATATGATTGCGTGGAGTCATAGACAACCCCCGGTGCATTTTTAGCCGAGATTTTGAGGTTTTCTTTGAGGTTGGCAGCTTTGCGGATATTGGTATCAGTTTCGGCCAATACCCATGCTCCAAACTGGGAAAAGTCGAGACCGTCCACCTCGTAGCCAACTTGCTTAACTTCGCTAATACCTAACTGATAATAATTCCCGGTGGGTACTTCGGGAAAGTCATCGGCAAATGTGAGAGTGAGTGTGCCGAGTTTAATCAAAGATGAGAATTTGCCGTTTTGGGTCATTCTCAATTTGTAGGTCTTTTTGAGTTCTGCAAAATAGAATGTGTGATAACTATTTTGTGAAAGTTCATCAAAGAGGTCTTCGGCAAATCGAATGTTGGTGATGTGAAATTCAATTTGCAGGGTGCGAGTGTCGAGCTTGGGGTCTGTGAGGTCTGTTTCCGCGCCGTCTTCCTCCGGCCAGTCGGTCACGTCAAGTTTCTTGAACGCTGGCATCTGAATGACCTGTTTGTAGCCGTAACGAGCCACAAACACGCCGTATTCATCGAACGCGTCTATTCCGTCAATATAAAGTTTGCCCGAATGCCTCATAATACCTTGGCCGTTTGTGATGCTGTTATTTTTGCATGAGATTTGCGGTCGGTCTCCACCGTTACGACAGAGTAGCCCCCGGCATAGATGTCAGCCTCCGCGCCGTGCATCATTACTACGGTGTTGGAGATTGTCTTACGGCAGAAAACTTCGGCATGAGTGTTCCCGATGAGGAATACTTTGCCGGGGTCGTTGAGGGTGATAGAACCACAATCGATATACACACCGAATTGCTCCGGGTTGTAGGATTTGAATTTGCGGAAAATTGAGAGGTTCGGGAATAGGTTTGCAAGCATAAATTCCCGGCTTTGCGGCTCAAATATGAGAGATGCCAGTTCAGCGAGGTTTTCTTTCCCGGTGAACATTTGGCAGTTGTTGAGTTGAGCGGCGAGGTCAGGGCGTGTGCGTTTGCACCGTTTGGCGGCGTAGGTTTTGGCTTCTCTCCACTTCTTATGAGTTGATTTGATGAGTTCGTCCATTGCGTTGTTATTTGAGGCGTAAGCCGGTTGTTTGGATTGTTTCGAGGCTATCCCCGACACGTTTAATCTTCTTGTCTATGTCATCGAGTTTATCGTTGGCATTAGAGGTGTTTTCCTCAATGCCGGCGAGTTTGTCGAGCATGGCGTTGGCGGTTGTGTTGAGTTCATTGACACCCTGCACAAGTGAGTAGGTGTGTCCTTGAATTGTTGTGAGACGTGCATTGTTTTCGTCTACACTTTCCTGTGATGCGGTGGCGATACCTTTGCTTGTGCCGGAGCGTTCCGCGTCTTCATCGAAGTATTTGCCGAGGGAGGCAGACAGAGCCTCCCATGTCGCGCTAAATGTTTCCCCAACGGCATTTATTTCGTTGGCGAGGTCGTCTGCACTATTGATGACAGCGTCCACGCCTTGAAATTTGCCGTCCTTGAACCATTTAGCTTTGTATTTGTCGAATATTGAGCCGATTTCTGCTTCAAGATACCGGGTTACGAGCATTTGTTTGAGAATGTCGCGGACGAGTTCCTTTGTAGTCTTAGCCCACGCCTCCATTGCGTCCTCGCCCTGTGCCACAGCGTCAAAGAAAGCATCACCGAGGGTCTTAGAGAGGTTTTCGGCTGACGTTCCCATGATGTCCTCCATCATGTCGTTTATTAAGTCAGCCATTTGCTGAGTAATCTCGGCAATCTGATTTTGGTAGTCCTGTATTTTACCGCTGTCAGACTTCTTTTTGCTGCTTTCCTCGTTAATCTGCTGTTGTATGAGGATTTGTTGTTGAGCGAGGTTTTCGAGCTGCTTGCGCGACTCGTCATACTTTCGAGTGCCGAGTGCTTTACCGGCGGTATAATCCACGTTAGCCCAATAGTCCGCAATCTTTTCTACGGTTTTGGAATATATGTCGGCTTGATGTGTGGCGGCGGTAAAATAGCGTTGCCATACAGATGAGTATTTTGTTACGCCGTTGAGACGTAAAACCTCGTTGTAAGCGTCTGCATAACACTCTTTGAGTTTCTTTACAGCGTCCGCAGTGTCATTTTGCAGACGGACGGTGTCGGCGTTGTCGAGTTCCCATTGTAATTGGTCAATGCGCTCTTGGAGTTTTTCAATCTCCTTTTGTTTGGCATCGTCATTGTTGAAGAGGTTGGCAATTGCCGTGGCGATTTGGAGGGCGGCAGATATAACCGTCAGAATGATTGAGGCCTTTTCTACCGTTGAGATAGAGGTTGCCGTTGCCGCCGCCGTTGACTTGGTGGCTGTTCCCATTGCGTCCACGGTGTCGGTCATGCCTTTGGCTACCGATTTACCTACGTCTCCGATAGATGAAATTACTTCGGTAGTGGCATCGAGAACGTCAGTGATGAAGTCGAGAGACTTTTCCATTGCGTTGCCGATGTCGTCAGAGAATATGCTTGCCAGTTTTTTTGCCTTGCCTCCGATGTCGGTAACGACACCGCCGGCGGCTCTTAACTGGGTGGCGAATTGTTTGTAAGATTTAGTTACGTTGTTCCGAGCGGTAACGACCTTTTGCTCCGCTTGGGTGTTCTTGGTCTGAGCCGTGGCGAGGCGTGTTGTTGAGGCCGCGAGTTGATTGTTGACATTGGCGAGCTGAATAGCGGCCTCCGCTGCCTCTTGGTCGGTGATTACCGATTGAGCGGCATCGCGCTGTTCCAATGCTTCATTACGTAGTCTTTCGGCCTCGGTTACGGCATTGATAGCAGCGGCCAGTTCCTCCGAGTCAGCGGCCAAATCCCCGGCTTCAACCTCGCCCTGCAAGCGGTCGCGCTCCCGGAGTGCATTTTGATATTCGCGCTCTGTGTCGATAACACGCTCCTGTGCTTGTTGTAATGCGTTGATTTCGTCATTTTGGTCTGAACGGCGTACAATGTCTATTAATTCGCCTTTCTCGCGTGTGAGCGCATTATATTCGCTTGTGGCGGCATTGAGTTCGGTTTGAGCCGTTGCCATTTCAGAGAGAGCGGTTACGAGTTCGGCTTTCGAGGTGCTAATGTCCCGGAAAGCCTTGTGCATGGCCGTGAAAGGATTGCGAGAGGCAATTTCATCTTCCATTTTTGTAATCGCCTCTTGGAAGTCCTTAATCTCTGTTACAGTCATGCTGCCTTTGGCTTTCTCAAAATAGGTCTTAACCTTGTCGAGGGAGAATTGAAGTGATTGCAGGGACTGGTCTTCAAGATTGCCGAAGACTTCATCCCAATTTATTGAGAGCTTGAATTTGTCGAGATTGAGTTTTCCCATGTCTTGCTCCATGGCCTTATACGCGGCATCGTAGAGTTCCGGGGCTTCTTTTAATATTTGAATGAGACGTTTATCCCATTCTCTTTGTAATAACTCCGCTTTTTGGAGGTCTGAGCCATAGTCCTTAATCCATTTATCGCGGAATTTCTGTTTAGTGTCGTTAATCTGAGCCTCCCCGGTCTCGGTGATTTGATTGAGCCGGGCATAATACTGATTTGCTAACTCCGCGTTTGCAGGGTTAGCGAGCATTTCGTTGGCATAGTCAGCCACGGACATTTTGCCCCGGTCTGAGGCTTCCCAACCCTCCTCCGTGTGTCCTTTCTGAGCCATGTAGTAGGCTTTTTCAGAAGCCTTAAAAGCGGTTGCGAGTTGCAGGAGGTGTTCTTTCCATGCGAGGGTCTTAGCCTTGGTCTGCTGCTGAATTTGCGCGAGTTCCTTTTCCAAACCGTCCTCCATTGCGTCAATGTTGGCTTGGTTGACCTCTTGGTTGGCCTCCTTGATGTAGCGTTTAACAGCATCTTTCCATTGCTGAATAGCCTCTTTGCGCTGACGTGCGGCGGCTTTGGGGTCAAAGGTATCTTTTGACCCGGATGTTTTGGTCTTGGTAGTAGTGGGGTCAATATGACCGCCGAGACCGGCATTGCTGCGGATATTCTGAGCCTCCAACATTGCATTTTGGTATGCTGTGAGGTAGCGGTCGGCATCGGCTTGGGCTGCGGCCTCTGCTTCTCTTTCGGCATTGGCATCCCCGGACTTAGTTCTATACCAACGCTTATATTTGCCGGATTTTACATCGTCCTGTACTTGCAGGAGGTTAATGTAAGCCTCGACATATTTGTTGAGGTAGGCTTGTGCGATTGCCTCTTTCTCCAGTGCGCGGCAATAGTCGTCACCTTTGGTGGCGAGCAAGTCTTTAGCACCTTGTAGGTCGGTGGCATAGCCGAGTTGTTCCCCGTACTTGTCGTTAACCTCTTTCAGCAGGCGTTTTTCTTCTTCCTGTGTGCCGTTGAATTTTTCAATGCGAGTGATGTAGCCGGAGATTTCTCCTTTGGCCTTGGCGTAGGTTTTTGCGCCCTCGTCATTGATTTCCTTTAATTCTTGGGCTTTCTTGGTAGCCTCGTCCTCCTTGGTGCAGAGGTCGGTTATCCACGATACTAATTCACCAACAAGAACGATGATTGCGCCGATGCCGGTTGATATGAGTGCGAGTTTGAGAACGCGCATTGCCACGGCCATTGCCTTAGTCGCGACCGTACCGGCCACGATTGCCCCGGTGTGAGTATTGGTCGCCACGGTTGCGCCCTCTGTGGCCGTTGTGTTGGCAATAGTCCCGGCGGTGCCTGTCTTTGTGGCGGCGTTATTGGCGGTCTGAGCGGTTGTGTTGGCTTCCTCCGCTACGGTGGCCGTTTCGGTTGCGGCGGCTTGTGCTTCGGTGGCTGCTACGGAGGTTTCAGTCTCGGCGTTATTGACGGCTTGAACCGCATTGCTTTCCCCCATGAGTTTATTCCATAGGGTACGCAAAGAATTGAGGGTAACAAGACGGAATGCAGAGTCTTTGTTTAACATCTGCTGAACCTGTTGTAAACCCATTGTGATTGCCATGACCGCTTGTAACTGGGTCATAACCTTTTGGAGGTTTTCGTTCTCAGAGCCAAACAGAGCCATTGCGCCCTGTGCTGCTGTGAAGCCTCCCGATAAACCAGTAAGGCCGGAGATTACGCCTTGAAATTGGTTTTCATCATTAGAGAGGATTTTTGCTTGTGTGGCAACGTCCCTTTGAATGTCTTTGAGTCGACCGAGTTCCTCCGCGAGTTCCCGGTAACGCCCGGTGCTTTCATCGATAGTTTGGCCGTTGTTGTGAGCCTCGTTGCGGAGTGCAGCCATTTCGGCCATGACTTCGCGGATACGGAGTTTTACGTTGTTCTGTGTCTTTTGATGTTTAGTAAACGCTTTTTCGTTTTCCTCAACAACCTTTGTGAGTACCTCTGTCTTGGCGATGAGTTCTTTTCGGAGGGCTACATTTTGGCTGATAGCCTCGCGTTCCTGTTTCCACTTAGCGACTTCGTCTCTTTTCTGAGGGACGTTTTGAAACTTGTTGATTTGAGCGGTGAGATTGTTATACTCTGCTTCGAGTTCCCGGATTGCATCGGAGTTGAGTCGTTGTGCTTTGGATATAGCGGCATAAGCCTCTCCGATTTGGTCGGCGGTCTCCGGCATGTTGGTGATTGCATGAATATCTATTTCGGGAATGTCCGTAAACAATGATTGGATACGCTCACTCTCGAACTCGATGTTTGAGGCGGCATTCTTTACGCCGTCCTCAATACGTTTCATGCCGTCTTCAAATACTGATGTGTCGACCGCAGCCGCCCAACTTAAACCGTCACTCATGCGCTTTAATTATTATTTCGTCTTCAAATTCAGGGAAATTATCGGGGTTACAAGCGTCCTTACTTTCATCGTAGAGAGGTGCGTTGTCGCTTTCCTTGTCGTCTCCGGGCATCGGTACGGCTCTGCCATACATAAGAGCATTGGTGAAGCTAATGTCAAAGAGGGCATATTTTTCAGTTACTCCGAAAATCTTTGCCACTCCGAGAACCGTTGCCCAAATACTGTCATTTAAGCCTTTGCCTCCTTTGTCGGTTTTAGTAAGTTTGCCTCGCTTAGGGAAGTGGTAATAAGAAA
>CAZEJY010000041.1:0-22551 GCA_964512705.1 uncultured Sangeribacter sp.
GCAACACGCTTGATAACCAATTTCGGGGTGAATTCGGAATACCGAAGCGCCTTGACATTGAAGATCTCTTTGACCGTGCGAAGAAATTCCATCTTGGGAGTTGGTGCAATCTCTCCAATCACGCCCAAGCCAGTATTAGCACCGGGTGCAGTCGGTTGCAACACGCCCACATTCGTCATTCCGAGCATTCTCGACATTTCAAAACTGACACCATCCGTGGCAGAGTCAAGGTTCGTATGAGCCGAATAGAGCGCGATGTTTGCCTGAATAGCTTTTATCACCATCCGCTGGATGGGATCGGCACCGGTAATCTCCTTTAATCCGCGGAAGAGTAAGGGATGATGACTGATAATCATGTTGCATCCACGTTCTATCGCTTCATTCAGGATATCCTCTGTGAAATCAAGACATAGCATGACAGCCGTAACAGGCATCTGAGGATCTCCTACCTGCAGCCCTGCATTATCATAGCTCTCCTGAAGTGACTTGGGAGCAAAACTCTCAATCAGATCAGCGATTTTGCCAACAGTAATAATCTTGTTCAGCTTCACGGCTTCTACTATGTCAAGCGCGTTTACCAATTTTCTTTATCGGTTAAATAGTTTATTATTTCTTCTCAGTGAGTGTGAGATTCAATTCATCGAGCTGTGCCTGATCAATAGGGGAGGGTGATTCATTCATCACGTCGCGGCCGGAGTTATTCTTCGGGAATGCGATTACGTCGCGAATGGTATCAAGACCTGCAAGAATTGATACAAAGCGGTCGAATCCGAGTGCCAATCCACCGTGAGGGGGTGCACCATATTTGAAGGCGTTCATCAGGAAGCCAAACTGCTCTTTAGCTCTCTCAGGAGTGAAGCCGAGCAATTCAAACATCTCATCCTGCAACTCTGCATCATGAATACGGATAGAACCTCCACCTAACTCTGTTCCGTTAACGACGATATCATAGGCTGTAGCGCGAACTTTGCCTGTATCGCTCTTCAACATCGGGATATCTTCCGGATTCGGAGAAGTAAATGGATGGTGCATTGCATAATAGCGCTGAGTCTCCTCATCCCATTCAAAGAGCGGGAAGTCAACAACCCATAGAGGTGCAAACACATTTTTATCACGTAGTCCAAGTCTATTACCCATCTCCAAGCGGAGTTCGCAAAGTTGCTTGCGGGTCTTCATTGCCTCACCGGTCATGATCAGAAGGAGATCACCCGGCTCTGCTCCGGCTTTTTCACCCCATGCACGAAGCTGATCCTCTGTATAGAATTTACCAACTGAACTCTTGATCGAACCATCAGCCTCAAACTTGACATTGATCAAGCCTTTGGCTCCAACCTGTGGACGCTTCACAAATTCAGTAAGTTCATCAATCTGCTTGCGGGAATAGCCGGCACATCCTTTGGCAACGATTCCGACAGTTAACTCAGCATCATCAACCACGCTGAAGCCATGGCCTTTTGCAAGATCGGTGAGGTCAACAAACTCCATACCGAAGCGGATGTCCGGTTTGTCGGATCCGTAACGCTCCATGGCATCCTGCCATGTGATGCGTGGGAACGGCTCTGTGAAATCAATACCTTTCACATATTTGAAGATATGCTTAACCAAGCCTTCGAATGTCTGGATCACATCCTCCTGCTCTACGAAGCTCATCTCGCAGTCAATCTGTGTGAACTCCGGCTGACGGTCTGCACGTAAATCCTCATCGCGGAAGCATTTTGCAATCTGAAAATAGCGGTCATATCCGCTGACCATCAGCAGCTGCTTGAATAGCTGAGGACTCTGAGGAAGTGCATAGAATTCACCCGGATTCATGCGTGAGGGAACCACGAAATCTCGTGCACCTTCAGGGGTAGACTTAACCAAGATAGGGGTCTCAATCTCCAGGAAACCCTGAGCGTCAAGGTAGCGACGGATCTCGAAAGCCATCTTATGGCGCAATTCGAGGTTCTTACGCACGCAAGGACGGCGCAGATCGAGATAGCGATATTTCATGCGGAGGTCATCACCGCCGTCGGTATTATCCTCAATAGTGAAAGGAGGAATCTCAGAACGGTTGAGAACCTTGAACTCGTCAGCAATAAGCTCGATATCTCCCGTTGGAATATTGGGGTTTTTTGATGAGCGCTCAGCTACCTTGCCGGTAACCTGAATCACGAATTCACGGCCCAAGCCATTGGCTGCGTCTGTGAGCTCGCGATTGATCTCATTGTTAAACACCACTTGAGTGATGCCGTATCTGTCGCGGACATCAACGAAAGTCATACCACCCATCTTGCGGGTGCGTTGCACCCAACCGGCGATTGTGGCGGTGGTGCCTGCATCGGAGAGGCGAAGCTCTCCGCATGTTTTGTTTCTATACATGTTTCTGATCAGATATTTTTATCCAAGAGCAGTAGTGCCGGTAATTGGAATTTTGCGCTCTACTGCTTCAACTTGCAAATTTAGCAAAAAAAGATAAAAATGTCAATACCACGCCTCTTTAATTTCTGCGCGGCGCTTTGCTTGCGCAGCTCAACGGCAAAGATGGCTCGCAGCAGCTGCCCTCTTGGACTTCAGCGCTCCCTTGACAACTGCGCGGCGCTTTGCTTGCGCAGCTCAACAGCAAAGATGGCTCGCAGCTGCAGCGCTCCCTTGACAACTGCGCGGCGCTTTGCTTGCGCCACTCAACGGCAAAGATGGCTCGCAGCAGCTGCCCTGCGTGGGTTTAGAAATGGCGCTGGCTTTGCCGTTGAGTGCTGCGAGCAAAGCGAAGCAGGTATATTGCTAAGGGGGCGAGCAAAACGAAGCAGGTATATTGCCAAGGGGGAGCAAAGCGAAGCAGTAAAAGCTATTTTGCTCGTTTGAGGAGGAACTCGCCTTGGTGGTTGGCGATTTCTTCAGCAAGTGCATTCATCTCCATTGCTATTGCTTTGCTAATGGAGTCTTTGCGCTGCCCCTCCTCGCCATAAGCGATGATGAGCAGTCGCCCTTCGGCGCATAAATAGAACAATTGACCCTCCGGTTTATCCTTCTCCCCATAGTCGCGGTTCCTTATATAAATAATTCCCGCTTCTCCGGCAATCGCTTCTCTTAAAAATTGGCTTTCTTCCGGGTGAATGAATGGAGAGATCAAAACTCCTTCTCGGTCGATCACTTTTCTCAAATATTTTTTCCTATCCTCCCAATGCTGCTGTGAAAATTTACTGCTGAATCTGACTTGCTCCAACACCGGATGCTGGAGAAGGAAGATGTTTCCAATAACCTTGTATTCCTTTTCGCCGATCTGTACTCGTAAAGCTGATGTAAATAGATTTGGATTTAGCAGTTTGATCGTAAGTCGGCGGGGATTATCCTGGATATAATTCTTGAATTTGGCCAACTGTCCACGGCGAAAACAGATCAGATCATTAAACCCCTTTTCAAAGACTGGGGTAAATTGGGGCAAAGTCTCGGAGTATGCGCGGGAGTATGCTCCCTTGAATTGTGCTATCAGTCTACTGAATTCTGATTTCTCTTTGAGGCGTTTCTTTACATGGAAGATGAAATGGATATGATCCGGCATGATTATCCTATTCTCTATTTGCGCTTCCGGGTGCAGCTGGTTAAATTTTGCAATTTCGTTGTGGAGGATTAAGCCTAAAGGGGTATAATTGCAATTGACTCGAGCCGGGTCAATTTGTGATGGCTGTATAAAGGAAATGGGAGTTTGGGAGATGCTTAGCCGGGAGAAGACGGGAATCCCAGGATTTTTAGCTATAGTGATCATATAGTAATATGGCAGCGTATAGTCATGGAATTTTGCGCGGCGCTTTCCTCGCCTTCTTGGATTTATCGGACTCTTGTAATTTCCCATTTTCTCTGATGGATTGCATTGCTTGGGAAGCAAAAATACAGATTTGTTTGCTTTTATGCAAATTTTTTGCGCGGCGCTACGCTTGCGCCGCTCAACGGCAAAGAAGGCTCGGGGTTGCTGCGCTCCTTAATTTCGGCGCGGCGCTACGCTTGCGCCACTCTACGGCAATGACGGCTGGAACTGCGGCGCTTTGCTCGCAGCGCTCAACAGCAAAGCAAATTGAGGGGGATGGCGACACCGAAATGGAAAGAGGCGCAACCTGATGGCTGCGCCTCTATTGAGATATCTTTGGGAATTATTCCTTTTGAATTATTCTTAAGTTTTAACCTTCTGAATTATTCTTAAGGAATTATTCTTTTGGGATGTAGACTTTGATGTTGTCAAGGAACCAGCGGCAAGTCTTATTTACAGCTGTTGATTCCGGATACTGAGCATCGGCATTACGCAATGTAATTCGAGTATCTTTATTGATAGTGTATTCAGATAGATCAACTTCTTCATGATGCCACTCATAAGGTGTATTGTTAGGAATACTCAACGCATCAATTGCAATTTTTTGCTCAATACCGTTATTAGTAATTACCACAACAATCTCAGTAGGATCATAAACGCCACCAGAACCTGCGAATGGAACCCAATCGAATGAAAGCTTAGCACCCTTAGCACCATCACCAGCTTCCGGCATTGCCGGTAACTGAAGCGCTGCTGTATAGGTTGTAATAGCCATCTTCAGATAGTTTTTAGCGCATCCTACAGACTTCTTAGCTTGAGCAGCAGTTGTTGAGAACATATTGTAACCCTTCTCTGTAAGTAAATCCCAAACAGACTTGCCATCAGGAGTTTTCAAAGTACCAGACTGAGGATTGTAAACACCTTTAAATAGATTGTCACCAACGTTGTCAGATGTTACAATACCATCAGAACCAGTATAAGTAAGGATGTTTGTCTCAAGGAACCACTCAAAGTCGTCTGAGAACAATACTGTTTCATTCAGACCAAGGTCATTGATTGATGTTGCAATCAGTTTAACAACCGGAGAAGCAGTACCTGCATAAACACCGGTAATCTCAAGCTGATGACCTTTAAGTTTATCCATGTTGTATGCTTTATCAGCATCCACCACTTGCAAATCATTTGTCTGTCCTTCAACCTTAAGAACTTTACCATCAAATGCACCTGTAGCTTTAACTATAGTCTGCTTATTAGATTTATAGTTGTCAAGTCTGTTTGTGATGTCCTCTGCAGTAAATGATGGAACAGTTCCAGAACCCTTTTCAGTAATAGTTTCTCCTTCAAGGTATGCAAATCCGTCTGCTTTAAATTTAGAACCCATTACATCTACTTTTGTACCGTTTTCTGCGTGAACACCGGTTACATAAATAAACTGAGTTCCATCAGTTGCTACGATACCTTTCTCAGTATTAGAGAAAACAGTTACACCGCTAAGCATCGCAGCCTCATCGTCCTCAAGATTTGCAACCTCCTGAATTGAGATTGGTTCAAGGTCACGATACTTATTACCGGCTTGCTGAATCATCACCTGGAATGCACTCAGGGATTTTTCACCTTTAAAGTTCAAGGCAAATTTACGTGGACGGTCAGGAGCATCACCCTTTATGTTTTGTGCTACCTCAATTTTTACTTCTGTGCGACCGGCATCGCCTGATGAAGGAGTAACCGTGATCCATTCAGGAGCTTCAACAGTCCAATAACCGTCGGCTGTCACGTTTACAGCAACTGGTAATGTGCCGGAAGCCGGGAATTCAATTGCCCGGGTGCTGACAATCACTGCATTTGCTACACCGCTCTCGTCATCCTTACATGAAGTCAGAGATAATCCGCAGATAAGAGCGACTGTCATCAATATTGAATATATTTTATTTTTCATTTTCTTAGTTAATTTTTAAGATATCAATAGATACCATTTAACTTATCTTGGAATATCTATCCAGCCTGGGTTCTGAGATAAATTTGGATTCAACTGCAACTCTTTTGTAGGAAGTGGGAAGAGGTAGTCTCTCTCTTCATCCCATACACCCTGAACCTGAGAGGCATGCATGTTGATATAACCCATTGTTCCTTCGCTAAGAATGATTTCTTTACCAATTTCATAGGCAATAGCACCTGATACATTGGGTTTAGCTGTACCCTGAGCGTAGAATACATAATCAGCTTTTCCATCGCCGTCCATATCCATTTCACATGGACCCGGAACATACATACCATAGATAGGTTGGCTTACGCTCATACCGCTCTTCCAACGAATCACGTCATATTGACGAATATGTTCCATTGCCATTTCAATACATCTTTCACGACGAACTTCAAGAACATCTCCGAGTTGTGAACCTGTTTTGTCAGTATTGAAATATCCACCTTCACCACCAATGAGATATGGGTCGGGAGTATTTCCAACTTTCATATCAGGCATTCCAACACGGTCGCGAAGCAAATTAATTGATTTGTCGAGATCTGCCTGAGTGAGCTGACCGAGTTCTGCTTTTGCTTCTGCATAGTTCAAAAGAACCTCAGCATAGCGGATAACAGGAAGGTCATTAGGGTTACGTGTTGTGCGGTCGCAATCGTGAGTACCGATCATAGATGCTGTCATAAACTTAACAGGTTGGTAACCGGTTGAGCTAACACCAAGATCAGGAATAAGTGTATCAGTACCTCCGATACGTTTGTAACCCGGAGTACGCATAGTCTGAGCCATACGAGGATCACGATCCTTAGTCTCTTCAAGGAAGCTCATAGTCTGCCAACCCGGTTTGTCTGTGAAGCGTGAACCGTCTTTCATCAGGTAAGATGCAACGAATTTACGAGTGAAAGATGGACCAGCAGCATTACTACCAATACAGAACCAGTTGATGTTATGAAGCTTGTTAGGCTCAATACTGTACATTACAGCTAAGATATATTCATCTTTATTAGCATCAAGAGAAGCGAAAAGATCTCTATAATCTTCGTTAGGTTTATTGGTCTTGTACAGTTTGTATTTTTTACTTTGCATGAGCTCATCACTTGCTTCAGCACACAAATTCAGATAATATTTCCAATCATGTGCTTCGTATGCTTCACCTGAATAGCTTACGCCACCGGGAATATCAAGTTCGTGATATTTACGGAATGTACCTTCAAATAGACAGAATCTTGATTTAAGAGCTAAAGCAGCACCCTTTGATACACGATATGGATTATTGTCGTATGAAAGATTTTCAATTGCATAATCAATATCTTCAATCATCTTCTTCATGATGAATTCACGAGAGTCGCGCGGAGCAAAGAGTTGCGCATCAGCAGAACCGATCTGTCTGTCAATCCATGGCACATCTCCAAAGCGTTTTACCTTCTCAAAATAGAAAAGGGCACGGAAGAAACGAGTGATAGCAGAATACTTTTTCACTGCCTCTGCATCTGAACATCTTTCAGGAGCATATTCGAGCAAAGTATTCATTTTGCGAAGTGCAGTAAATGACCATCCACCGCCTGTAGTAGGTGTTTCGCGGGCATTACCACAACGTATGAAGTCACTGATGGTACGGTTTACACGTTGATCGTCCTGATTATTCCAGCAGGTCTGATCAAGGTTATTCTCATAGAATTGGTTGGAGAAAAGCTCCAAGTCTGATGCAGATTTAAAGTAGTCTTCATCTGTCGGTGAAGCAATCGGCCTCTTATCAAGTTCATCCGCGCAAGAAGCTAAACCGAGAAGTGCTACAGCTGCGATATAAATATATTTTTTCATTTCTGTTTGGCTTTATTATTAGAACTGAAGGTCGATACCGAACATAAATGTCTTAGGCCACGGATAGAATGCCATATTCCAGAAGTCACTGTTAGTTCTCTGGAAGATACCTTCCGGGTCGATATACTTCATATGTTTTTTAGTCGGAGACCAATATGCAAGGTTCTCTACCGTGAAGTAGAAGCGAAGTTTATCAATAGTAGCTTTCTGAGTCAGTTTTTTCGGTAAAGTATAACCAACTGTCAAGTTCTTGAAACGGAGGTAACGCATATTCTGCAAATAGCGGTCGTTCACGAATGACAATGTACCTGACTTAGCACTATAGATTGATGGGCGTGGAAAGTAAGCATCAGGATTATCAGGAGTCCAGTAAGAATCCTTGAAGTCATCCGGGAGGAATGAAACCTGATAGTATGCTGAGTATGGACCCCAGAACTGACCAAGACCATAGAACGGATAATAGTGGTGGTTACCTGTTCCCTGGAAGATAGCAGCGATATCTACGCCAGCGTAGCTAACGCTTGCACGGAAACCATACTGAAGACGAGCGAGTGAGTTTCCAAGTTTAACCTGGTCACCGGGGTTGTCTGTAGTATTCTCACCATCATTGATTTTACCATCACCGTTGAGGTCAAGATATTTCAAGTCACCGGCTTGCCATCCACCAACGATACGTTTTGTAACAAAAGCAAGGTCAACATTCTTTGCATATTCCTGAGCCTCCTCGTTAGTCTGGAAGATACCACCTATGCGATAACCCCAGATCTCTCCGAATTCCTGACCCTCATAATAGCTTGTGAGGATATTCTTTTCATTGTTAAATTTAGTGATCTTACTGCGATAGTCGGAAATATTACCACCAATGCTGTAAGTGAATTTACGACCCCAAAGATTGAATGCATCGTTCCATTCAAGTGACAATTCATATCCCTTGGTGCGGAGGTCAGCAGCATTCATCTGAGGAAGACCTGCTCCATATACTGCAGGAAGGTCCATACCATCGGTAAGCATACCCTTTGTGTCACGGATATAGAGGTCAACTGTAGCGTTCAAGCGGTTGTTGAAGAAACCGAGGTCAAAACCGAGGTCCCACTGATTTGCTTTCTCCCATGTCATATCAGATGCGATAGGCTTGGAGATTGAAGCATATTTTGTGTAACCTGATGAATCGAAGAGGTAAGCGTTATCGCCAGTGTATGTACCAATTGAAACGGTACGAACAAATGTATAGTAGCTTGATACATTCTGGTTACCGAGGCTACCGTAAGAGAAACGGATCTTACCGTTGCTCCAGACGGGCTGCAAAGGCTCGAAGAATTTCTCCTCTGAGAAACGCCACCCTATAGATCCTGATGGGAAGAATCCCCAACGGTGACCTTTGGCGAAACGAGAAGTACCATCGTAACGACCGGATAGCTCAACGAGGTATTTACCCATGTAGTCGTAGTTGATGCGGCCGAAGATACCCATGATTGAGTACTCATTCTGTCCACCTTCGATTTTCGCACCGTCAAGACTTGTAGCAAGACCAACGTCATTAAGACCGGGTTGCTCAAGATTCATAACGTATGCTTTCAAGTTCTTGTATGTACGTTTTTCCCAGTTGTAACCGGCAACTACATTAAGATTGTGCTTGTCAGCAAATGTATCTTTATATGTAGCCAAAGCATTTGCAGAATAGTAGTGGTAAGTCTGTACAACCTCCTGAAGGTCATCAGCACCCATACCGCTGGTATAAGGTTTCAAATCCTGATCAGGACGAACACGGAACCAGATGTTATTGGAACGTGTCATGTTTCTGTTCTGCAAGAAGCGGTAGGTGAAGTCACCTGTCAATGTCAACTGCTTGATTGGGTTGATATTCAAACGGCTCATTGTCATCACATCAGTCTTTTCATTGGAACCGGGGTGCTGACCTTGTGCCATTACGATATAACGACCGTTGGTTGGCTTGTAGCTTGAATAATCATTCTCGTAGATGTAGGATCCATCGGGGTTATGAGTTGGGAATACAGATATACCACCCTGGTTAGCATAAGCTACTGTATTCTCCATTGTACCGTCACCCTGATAGGTGTATTTGCTACCGTAGATAGAAGTGTTGTTCTCGAATGTAGCCCACTTGTTGATGGTGAAATCCAATTTTGAACGGAGATTGTAGCTATTGAACATATCAGTGTTCAATTTTGCGAGACCATCTTCATGTTTCAAACCACCTGAAACGAAATAGCGAACTGTTTTGTTACCACCTGAGAGTGATACATTGTGCTGAGTAGCAAAACGGTCATCATTAAAGCACTCATGCCACCAGTCGGTATTAGCATAGTATTTATATACCTTTTTACCATTCACTACGTCTTCAACTGCCCATGGACGCTCCGGGTTTTCAGTTTTGTCGTTGACACGGAGAAGAAGCTCTGCCCAGTCATTGTCATTCCAATAAGTTGCAGAGAAGTAGGGAGCTCCGGATGATTGCTGAGAGAAGTCATCCATAACCTTGAGGTGCCAGTAACCACGAGTCTCATAATCGGTGTCAGTAGTTGGAGAAACCCAACCGAAACGACCGTTATAACGTACGGTTGCTTTACCATCATTCTCACTACCCTGTTTTGTAGTAACGAGGATTACACCGAATGCTGCACGTGCACCATAGATAGCTGCAGCAGAAGCATCCTTGATAACTGAGATCTGAGCAACATCGTTAGGGTCTACAGAGTTGATATCACCAACTGCTCCATCGATAAGTACAAGAGGACTTGCACCGTTGATTGAAGTAGTACCACGGATGTTGAGGTCTGCTGTAGAACCCGGTTTACCTGAAGAGGTAGTAACGTTCAAACCTGCCACAGAACCCTGAAGCATAGATGAAACGTTGTTTACCGGACGACTTTCGAGGCTCTTACCCTCGATAGCAGCAACGGCACCGGTGAGGTTCACCTTCTTCTGAGTACCATAACCGACAACCACTGTCTCTTCGAGAGTCTGTGAATCCTCGGTCATCTTGATGTTCACTGTAGATTGATTGGCTGCTACCTTTACAGTTTCAGTTCTGTAACCGATTAAGGCAACTTTCAACGTGGCTGCTCCATCAGGAACCTGAAGAGAGAACTTACCATCGATGTCTGCCATACAACCTGTACGGGAACCCTGGAGCAAAATGCTCGCACCGACAAGGGGTTCACCCTGAGTGTCGGTAACTGTACCCGTCACTTGTCTGGAGGCTGCCCACATCGGGAGTCCGGTGAGCAACACCGCCAACATTAGAATTAGTCTTCTGACTTGTTTCATAAGTTAGGTATTAGTTAGTATAATAGTTAATTAATAATTATTTTACCTTGTATTGATCAGCGTTAAATGCGTATGGACGTTGAATCTCCTGAGTCTGAACGTTGCCGAACTTATCAGTTGCGGTGATGATCAGGTCTGTATCTGCATCAGGACAGGTTGCTACAAAGAAGTGGTAGCGCTGTGAAGTACCTGTACCGGGAACAGAAGTCAACGCATCTCTATCCCAATAGTGAATAGTCATTGCGAGGATTGACAGCGGGTCATAAGCTTTGTAACGAGTTGTTGTCAGAACCTTGCCATCCTTAGTCTTGACCTCAAGTTTACAATCTGAGTTCCAGTTCCAGAAGTTAATTAGAACTTTATTTTTGAATTGACCATCAGCGTAGGGAGTTACATAACGATTCTTGAAAGTATTAATTACGTTCTGATCTTTCAGATTTTTGAATTGTGAAAGTGCGTAAGTGAAGTCTACATTATTCATGTCATATACACGGAACTGATCCAATTCACTGCGCTCTGTTCCTTTGTAAGCCCATTTAACATCCTTACCCTTAAAGTCAAAGATTGCATAACCTGCGGGAGTACCATCGGTGCAGACATGACATCCGGGTGTATAGTAACCGGAGTACCACCAGTCGGCGCAAACAGCAGGAATGTTGTGCTCATATACCGGGTGGCTGTAGTTCTTGGCAGGGGAGTCGGTAGGAAGCATGGTGTGCTGCTGGTGAAGGTGAGCATTCACGAAGTGAACCTCACGACCGGAGAGAAGAGACAGGGTCTTGTCATAGCCGTATGCGCGGAGATTGTAGGCATCCGGAGTAGATGTATTGTAGGAATAGATAGATCCATGAGTCATTATGTAAACCGGAGTATCCATGCTCACATGTTTAAGGTCATTTGTCAACCACTCATGCTGGTCGCCATACATACCCTGAGTATAAGGACGGTCCTTTACACCATCGTATGGGGAGCAGTCGATATTATCCATTACAATGAAGTGAACTTTACCGATATTGAATGAATACCATGCGGGAGCAACATTGATTACAAACGGATTGGTAGCATCGAAGTTGCTTGCAATTGAGTTCGGGTCGTGGTCGTGGTTACCGATAGTATGGTAAACAGTCAGATTCTTAAATTGCTCATTAGCAGTTTTTACATAGCTGTCTAACTTATAATTGTTCTTCCAGTAGCAGTCCCAAGTCATGTCACCGAGGGTGATTCCGTAAATGGTTTCGGTGCTGTGTGTAGCAGTGTAGTTGTTTACGTCAGCAGTAAATTTACGGAACTGACCGATATCGTTTGTGCGGGAAGCAAGGTGCATATCACCGAAGAAGAGGATTTTGAAATTATCCTGGTTCGCAACCTTCTTTACTGTGAATGAGTGGTTTTCCGGAAGGTTGTCAGCAAGAGTAAGAATTTCGTAAATTTTAGGGAAAACCGCGTCTTTATCTGTTAGAGGTTCATAACCACTTGGAACAGTATAGAATACAAGTTTATTCTTTTTGGTAGAAGCCAATTGGTAAATGCCTTGTGCGTCAGTAGTTGTGCAGATTATACCGTCGCTGACAACCACATTCTCCAATGGTTTTCCATCTACGGTTTTAATGGTTCCGTAAATTGTTGTTCCATCGTTAATAGTAATTGCAGCATCAACAATGTTGATAATTGTCTCACCGATAAAAGTCTTCTTGTTTCCTTGTTTGATATAAACCTTATAAGATCCATTAGGAAGAGTTTCGGGAACATTAAATTTGAAAGATGTTGCGTCTGCTTCAATAATTGCAAATGGTGTTGAAACTCCGTTTGTCTCAAGATAAACAAAATCATTGGCAGTCACGACACCCCCTTCTTGAGTGAGCACGACGGGTTGACCTTTGACTACATCCAAAGATTTAGGAAGAGTAACTTTAATTTCTCCTGAAGTTGTGTTTGTTGGATTGTTTCTGGGATCGTCTTCCTTTCCCCCACAGCCGGTAGATACTGCTGACATGGTAATGATCAGCGCAAATACCTGCAAGAAGCTGATAAGTTTTTTGTTCATGATATATAATAGTTAAGTCAGTTTATTTCGGTTAACTAATCTATTCTATTGCCATTTAGGCAATTATGTTAATTAAATCGTTTTATTCAGTATAAAATGTTATGGACCAAAAGTCAAAAAAATCTATAGACTTGTAGTCATTATGTGGTAAAATTAATGTGTAAGTCTTAAAAAAACAAAAATTATTTAAAAAAAATTTCGCAAAAAACGTGTATTTAACATTATATGCAGTATAGTACCCTAAAAATAAGGAAAAAGCATCTAATTCAAAAGAAGGAGCATCTTTTAGGGATGCTCCTTCTTTTGGCTGCTTCGCTGCTATTCTTGGGCGTATTGGAGGATGGTTGGGCTCTCGACGTTGACGCCATATTCCTTGGCGAAGCGCAAGATGGCGCGGGCGAGTTTTGGTTTTAAGTCTTCCGGACAATAGCGGAAATATGCTTCGGCTGCGCGAACATGTGTTGCGTCCGGCATCGGATATTCTCTTCTTTCAGGTAGTCCATAAAGACTATCGGGGAGCTCACGGCGCTCCGCATCATTTAATATGTCACTCATAGTATTAATAAATTTGTGTTTTCACATTAAACGCGGTTGGGAGAATGAAAGTTGGTTCACTCGGGAGTCATTTCAGGAACTTTAACAGGTAAGTAGCTTCTAAAAATTAACTATATGATAAAAATATTAAGTAGCCTTTCAGGTGAATATATCCTTGCTCGTCTTTTGGGTATATTTTTAACTTTCAATCAGTCGTTTAGCCCGCTAAACTCCATCATTCAAGTAAAAAATATCTTCCACAATACTTCACAATTATATATTCATTAATTTTTATCAGCTACTTAGCTAAAATTCGTAGTAGAGGTCTTTTTTTGTAAAAGTGTGGTAAATACTCAAAAAATTGTGTAAATTTACGATATTTTTGATAATTAGCTTCGGAAGTGATTTAAACTTCTAACAAAGAATTATATTTCGCAACATAAATGGATAATTTCTCTGACCAAACAACGACAAACGCTCAGAACGAGTCAAAAAATATCACCACTCCCGATAAAAGAACAGTTCTTCAGGGGATGTTTCGCGACTGGTATCTTGAATATGCCAGTTATGTGATTCTTGAACGAGCGGTGCCACATATTGAGGATGGTCTCAAGCCGGTGCAACGCCGTATACTGCATTCGATGCAGACCCTCGACGACGGGCGATTCAACAAGGTTGCAAATATTGTGGGTAATACCATGCAGTATCACCCACACGGTGATGCGTCAATCGGAGATGCGCTCGTGCAGTTAGGTCAGAAGGAACTCCTTATAGATACACAGGGAAACTGGGGTAATATCCTTACCGGTGACTCGGCGGCTGCTCCTCGTTATATAGAGGCGCGTCTTTCGGAATTTGCTATAGAGACAGCTTTCTCTCCTAAGATCACCGAATGGACCCTTTCATACGATGGACGCAAGAAGGAACCGGTGACACTGCCAATGAAGTTCCCACTTCTGCTCGCTCAGGGTGTGGAGGGTATCGCCGTCGGTCTTTCATCCAAAATCCTTCCTCATAACTTTAATGAGATCATAGATGCGGCAATAGATTATCTTCATGACCGTCCTTTCCGGCTCCTGCCCGATTTCCAGACAGGTGGTCTGCTTGATGTGTCAAGATATAATGACGGCGGAAGAGGCGGATCGGTGAAATCCAGAGCAAAAATTGAGAAGATAGATAATAAGACACTTGCCATTACCGAACTTCCTTTCGGCAAGACAACCTCCACGCTGATCTCCTCAATCCTCAGTGCGATGGAGAAGGGTAAGATCAAGATACGCAAGGTTGATGACAACACGGCGGCAACAGCCGAGATACTTGTGCATCTGCTTCCGGGTACCTCCTCCGACAAAGCGATCGATGCGCTCTATGCCTTCACCGATTGTGAGGTTTCGATATCGCCCAATTGTTGTGTGATCCGTGATCGCAAACCTGAATTCCTTACTGTTTCCGACCTGCTCCGCTTCTCAGTGGATCATACCCAGGAGATGCTCCGTCAGGAATTGGAGATTAAATTGGGTGAGACCCGCGAGGCTCAACTCTTCGCCTCCCTTGAGAAGATTTTCATCGAGGAGAGAATGTATAAGGATGCAGAAGTTGAGGAATCGAAAGATATGGAGACTGCCATCCGTAGAGTGGATGTGTTGCTCGAACCCTTCAAGCCTAACTTCTTCCGTGAGGTTTTGGATGAGGATCTTATCAGGCTATGGGAGATCAAGATGGGTCGTATCCTGAAATTCAACTCCGAGAAAGCCGATGAGAAGATAGCTCGTCTGGATGATGAGATTGCACAGTTGGAATATGACTTGGAGCATATAGTGGAGTTTACGGAGAAGTGGTATGTACATCTCAAGGATAAATATGGAGAGAAGTTCCCTCGTCAGACCGTGATCCGCAGTTTCGACTCAATTGAAGCAACTAAAGTTGCAGAGGCCAACAAGCGTTTCTACTACGATCCGGAGGGTGGATTTATCGGTACGGGGCTGAAGGATAAGGAATTCAGGTTCACATGTTCCGATATTGACGATATATTGGTTATCTATCGCGACGGTACGTATAAGATTGTCAAGGTTCAGGAGAAACTCTATGTCGGTAAAAAGGTACTACATCTCGGGGTCTTCAAGAAAGGTGATAAGCGCACTATATATAATGTGATTTACCGTAACGGCAAGAAGGGTAATTATTACATGAAGCGCTTCTACATCACAGGTCTTACGCGCGATAAAGAGTACAATATTACCAAAGGTGTGGAGGGTTCCAAGATAGAATGGCTCACCTGCAATAGCAATGGTGAGGCAGAATCTGTTAAAGTCTCGCTTAAGAACGAGATAAATGAAACAGGGCGCCGTCCACGAAACCTTGAGCTGATTGTAAACTTCTCAGACTTGGCGGTTAAGGGTAAGGATTCACTCGGTAATCTCGTGACTAAATATCCGATAAAGGATAAAGGCATCACGATGTATAAGCGGGGAACGAGCACACTTGGCGGTAGAGAGGTCTGGTTTGACAAGGATGTGCTCCGTCTCAACTATGATGGTAGGGGAGAGAGCTTGGGAGTGTTCCAGGGAGATGATAAGGTATTGGTCATCACTAAAAACGGAGAATACTTCACCTCAACCTATTCCGACGAGAATCATTATGATGACAACATCCTCCGAATAGAGAAATTTGATCCGGATAAGATCTGGACCCTTGCGCTCAATGATGCATCGCTTGGTTTCCCGTATCTGAAGCGCTTTAAGTTTGAGCCAAATTCGAAGCCTCAGCGCTTTGTAGGTTCCGAACCGGAGTCGACTGTAATACTACTGACCGATACTCCTTACGCACGTTTGGAAGTTAAATTCGGTGGCGCGGATGCTGTGCGTCCTCCACTCGAGATCGAGACAGAAGACTTTATAGGTCTTAAGAGCTTCAAGGCTAAAGGGAAGAGAATATCTGTATATGAAATAGCAGAGATTTCGGAATTAGAGCCTACCCGTTTCCCCGAAGAGCCGGATGAGGTTCAGGATGTTGAGCCGATTGAGGAAACGGAAGATGAAAATAGTGATGAAGCAGTGGTTGCCGAAGAGGTAAAAGAGAGTTCGGAAGCGGATGAGCAACCTTCACTTTTTGATTTTTAAGTGATGAAAAAGTTAAGAATACTTACAGCCTTATTGCTGCTCTCCTTAGTTTTTAGAGTGCAACCAGCCGTTCATGCTCAGGAAGTGTCGCGGCCTGTCACTCAGATATACCGATTGGAGATTGGAGGCGGTAGAGCATATTCAAGCTACCTCTCCCCGTTGGGATATAGTGGTAAGGCACTCTCTGCTACAGGTGAATGGAGTAAGGCTACGCAGTGGAATCCCGAGAATATGATAATGGAGTTTAATGGTGGGGGTACCATGCTCGATTTGGTCAATCCTGCACATACGGCTTCGATGATAGGGTTGGATATGTTTTTTGACTGGGGATTGCAGTGGAGAAAAAGATTGCCCTACAATCTGCAGGTTTCTGCCGGAGGTGCTGTAGAGATAAACGGAGGTGTACTTTATCTCCCGCGGAATGGAAATAACCCTGCCAACGCGCTATTCCGCGCAGGAATAGATGCTAAAGGTTCTGTTAGTTGGAAAACCAAAATCAAGTCGCTGCCGATTGTGGTGAGGGATCAGGTATCGGTTCCGACTATCGGTGCATTCTTCGCACCGCAATATGGCGAAACCTACTATGAAATATACCTTGGTAACCACAGCGGGTTGGCACATTTCGGTTGGTGGGGAAATAATTTCGGCATTAACAACCATTTAGCGGTGATGCTCGACTTCGGAAGAACCGCCATGGAGGTCGGTTACCGGTATGAATACAGGTCATACTGGGCAAATCAGATCAATACTCATCTTTCGCGCCATTCATTCACCATCGGAATTATACCACATGGTCTTGGCATAAAGAGAAAAAGCAATATCAACTCCTCCATATATTAAATAGAATAATATGAAAAATACCAATATACTCGGCTGTCTGCTTATCGGGGTTCTCTCGCTATTCATGAGCTCCTGTCATGAAGAGCCGGACTATAGAGATGATCCGTATGGTAATTTCGATGCTCTTGCTGAGATAGTAGGTTCCCGCTACTGCTTCTTTCAGGAGAAGAATTTAGATTGGGAAGCCCTCTGTTCGCAATACCGCCAGCGTGTGAAGCCCGACACCAAGCAACTCGAACTCTTCCAGATCTGTTCAGAGTTGCTTGATGAACTAAAGGATGGTCATGTGAACCTGTCATCAAGGTTTGACACAAGCTATTACCGTAAATGGTGGAGCGATTACCCTCAGGACTTCAATATGCGTACTCTTCAGCAATATTACCTTGACTTCGATTACTTCTCGACAACAGGCATCTCTTACAAGATGCTCACCGAGGATATAGCCTACATGTATTATCCCTCCTTTTCATCGGGAATCAGTGAGACTAACTTGGATTACATCCTGACACTTCTCAAGGATTCCAAGGGATTGATAATCGATGTACGCAATAATGGAGGTGGATTGCTCACGAATGTAGGGGTGCTTGTCGGCAGATTTATCACTGAAGAGCGAATCGGTGGATATATCCGCCACAAGACGGGGCCGGAGCCTGATGCGTTCTCCGAGCCTTATCCTATTAAATATAAGCCTGCTTCGGAATGGAGAGTGAAATATCTTGATAAACCTATAATGGTTCTGACAAACAGAAGCTGTTATAGTGCCGCCAATGACTTTGTGTCGGTAATGAAGACATTGCCTAACGTAAGGATCGTAGGAGCACGTACCGGAGGTGGAGGAGGTTTGCCCTTCTCCTCGGAGCTGCCCAACGGTTGGGCGATACGCTTCTCGGCTTCTCCTATCAGTAACTATGCCGACGAAACAACTGAGTTTGGCATTGATCCGACACCGGGGTGTGTTGTGACAGCTCCGGAGAGTGAGCTTGCTGAGGGTCGCGATGCAATCCTCGATTTCGCAATTCAGAAGGTTTTAGACGTTAGGCTTTAGGCTTTAGGAATTGCTTAATGCACAATGCATAATGCACAATGCACAATGCACAATGCACAATGCACAATTAGGAATTATGTAGTTCCTGAACGTAGGGATGCACCATGGTGCATCCGCAAAAATCAAAAACCGAAACTGAAATAAACGGATGCACCATGGTGCATCCCTACATTTACCGAAAACCGAAAACCGAAAACCGAAAACAGAAAACTAAAAAAAATATGTATTACTTGACGATTAATGGCTCGACTGTGGGCCCGATGAGTGCAACCCAATTGTTTGCATACCCCATAAATACCGATACACCGGTAAGTAAGGATGGCGGAGAATGGAAACCTCTCTACAGTTTCCCGGAACTGATGGAGATGTATAACCGTAATGGTCATGCCACGATAGTGAATCCCGAGGTTAATTCCAAGAAGATTCTTTGTGGAGTCATGGCGATAATATTAGGAGGAATAGGTGTTCAATACTTCTGCATGGGTAAAGTCGGCGGAGGATTTCTTACTATCTTGCTAACTATCATTACCTGCGGACTTTGGGAGGTTGTGACCTTGGTGCAAGGGATCCTGATGCTCTGCATGAGCGATGCCGATTTCAAGCGGAAATACTTAGATAATCCCGCAACATTGCCATTGTTCTAAAAATCAATTGGTGAGGATTATTTTTGAAAAAATCGTGCAAAATTTTGCTCTAATAAAAAATAAATATAAATTTGTAAATAATTCTTAATCTTGAAGGGAACGATTGCGGACTGATGCCTGAAGCATTACGAAGCAATCCGATATATCCCCGGGGATATATTTAGTTATAACAAGTTATAACTAAATAGTTAAACCTTAGAATGTTAATATATTTATTTGGAGAACTAACTAAATGTTTAAAAAGTTTTTTTCTTATGCAGTGTGTGCGATAATGTTCACATTTGTTGCGCAAGTGTTTGTGTCCTGTGGTGGAAACGATAATCCGGACGATCCTACAAAGACGGAAAATGGTGAGATCAATCTCACTCTTCCCGATAATGTAGATGTTATAAAGGGCTCTGATTGTACGCTTCCTCAGAAGGGTAAGCAGGTGCTTCTTTCAGACGTGATCTATCTTGAGAAAGATGGTAAACTGAGTGTATTCACTGTTACAGAATCTGAAGAGGATCATTTCTCTTTCCGTCTTACTTCAAATTTCGTAAGCGGCACATATAAATTATATGTTAAGAGGGGAGATCGCCGTATTTCCATCGGCAATATCACCATCAACGTAGTATCAAAGCAGATCCAGATTGAGAATGGTACCACTATCTATGGTGTTGTCGAGACTGCTGATGGTCCGATCCCCGGAGTAGTGGTAAGTGATGGAGTGCTCACTGTTCAGACCGATGCCGAGGGTGTTTATCAGCTTAAGTCAAAGAAAGAGACCGGCTATGTCTTCATCTCAGTTCCCTCAGGCTATGAATGCGAGCTGAATGGTGTCTTCCCGGATCATTACCGTGTTTTGGCTGCATCTGCAACAACACCTGAAAATCAGAGCTTCACGCTTAAGAAAGTTAATCAGTCTAACTATAAGATTATCTTCATGGGTGATATGCACCTTGCGAACCGCAGCACAAACAATGATCTCGGTCAGTTTGCAAAGGTTGCATCTGATCTAAAATCATACGTCAATAAACTTGGATCATCGAAGGTTTATGGTATCACCCTTGGTGATATGACCTGGGATCTTTACTGGTTTGACCGTAAATATGCTCCGTCAGATTATCGTAAGACTATCAATGCATCCCTTTCAGGTTTACCGATCTATCACACAATCGGTAACCACGATAACGATATGACCGCCTTTGGAAACAGCGGCGCCAAGAATCCATTCGCACAAAGTGTGGCTCCTCCATATTACTCCTTCAATATAGGAGACGTTCACTACATAATGCTTGATAATGTGGATTGCTCAACCTATATCGGTGACAGCTCACGTAACCATATCGAGGGTAAGATCTATGATCCGCAGTGGGAGTGGTTGGCTAATGACCTCAAGTATGTAGATAAATCCACTCCGGTGTTTGTGATGATGCACGTGCCTGTATTCAGCACTACCGGTGTTAATACTTACGGAAAAAACATGCAGGATGCCGATCGTCTGATCAACGCCTTGGCTGAATACCAGACTGTTCACTATGTTACAGGTCACACTCACCGTAGCTACAACGTGGTTCCGGAAGATGCGATTACCGGCGGACGCAATATCTATGAGCACAATCTCTCCGCTATCTGCTCAGACTGGTGGTGGAGCGGTAACCTTACTCCCGGTTTACTTCAGGCTACAGACGGTACTCCCTCCGGCTACGGCGTATGGGATATCACCGGTAAGGATATCAAGTGGATCTACAAATGTGCCGGAAAAGATGAGAACTTCCAGTTCCGCACTTATGACCTGAACAACATTGTCTTCACTAAGGATAAAGATGTGCCGCAGCTCACCAATGCCAACATGATCAAGCAGTGGAACGACATCACTGCTGCATACAATGGCTCACAGGTAGGTAAGAATGAGGTGCTTATCAACGCTTGGCAGAAGAATAAGCGTTGGACATGCACTGTAAAGACAGCTGATGGAAAGGATCTTGCGGTAACTGAGGTCAGTGCATACGACCCTGTTCAGATTCTTGCCAATGCCACTCAGCGTATGAACAGTGGATCATGTGACAGCGCTCCAATCGGAACGCCTCAGAAACGTCACCACTGGTATAAAGTGGTTGCTCCTGATGCTGACACAGACCTGGTCATCACCGTGAAAGATGAATTCGGCCACACATGGACCGAGACCATGGAGCGTCCGAAGAAATTTGACGCCGCTACTTATAAGATTGAGATAAAGTAGGCGTTAGGTTTTAGGCGTTAGGCGTTAGGTAGGTCTAATGGGAGAACTATGAGCACTGTGAGTACTATGAGAACTGTGACTTCACCTAAAACCTAAAGCCTAAAGGCTAAAACCTTAAAAAAGAAACTAACTAATATTACTAACTAATACCTAAATTATGAAACAAGTCAGCAGACTAATTCTCATGTTGGCGTTGCTGCTCACCGGACTACCGGTGTGGGCTGCATCCCGACAGATTACGGGTACTGTCACCGACTCGGAAGGTGAACCTCTCGTTGGTGCGAGCATCTTGCTCCAAGGCTCCCGTACAGGTTGCATGGCCGACATTGACGGCAAATTCTCCCTTCAGGTTCCTGACGGGGCTGCAACCTTAAAAGTTGCGCTTATCGGTTATCAGACGGTAAACGTGAAAGTAGCAGCTAATCAATCAACTGTAGATATCAAGCTGAAAGAGGATTCTCAGACCCTCGAAGAGACAGTTGTAGTCGGTTACGGTACGCAGAAGAAGGTTAACCTTACCGGTGCCGTAGCTTCAGTGGATGGTAAGAAACTGGAGGACCGTCCCGCTTCCAACATCTCTAACATGCTTCAGGGATCAGTTGCGGGTCTTAATGTTACTACTTCTTCCGGAGTTCCCGGTTCTTCTGCAGTATTGAATATCCGTGGTCAGGGTTCAATCAACGGTGGTGTCAGTGGTGGTGCTCCTCTTGTATTGATCGATGGTGCGATCGGTGAGATTGATAATATCAACCCGAATGACGTTGCTTCTATCTCAGTCATCAAGGATGCTTCTGCAGCAGCTGTGTATGGTGCGCGTGCGGCATTCGGTGTGATCCTCGTAACTACCAAGAATGGTCAGGACACTGAGGGTAGAGCAACAGTGCGTTATAACGGACGCTTCGGTTGGGAAGAGCCTACAACCAGCAAGGAGTATGAGACAACCGGTTATTGGTCAGTTTATCTGAACAATAAATTCTACAATGCTGCAATGAATACTCCATATATTAACTATGATGAGCATGATATGCAGGAGCTTCTTGCCCGCGTGAATGACAAGACAGAGAATCCTGATCGTCCATGGGTTGTAGAGGAGACTATTCCGGTTAGTAAGGATGCGCCTCTTGGCAAACGTTGGAAATATTATGCTAACACTGACTGGTATAACACTGTATTCAACGACAAATATTTCCAGCAGCAGCATAACCTCACTCTCAGCGGTGGTATCAAGAAAGT
>CAZEJY010000042.1:0-21495 GCA_964512705.1 uncultured Sangeribacter sp.
TTTATGTTGACGGAAAAGGAGAAGATGATGAGGGGATTGGTGTATGATGCCAATTATGATCCTCAATTGATAGCAGAACGATTGGAATGCAAGGAATTATGCTATGATTATAATCACCTTAGACCAAAAGCTATTGCAGAACGCGAAGAACTTCTGCATAAGATATTGGGTGAAATCAAAGGTAGCATCTTGATCGAGCAACCTTTCTATTGTGATTATGGCTATAATATCCGCGTTGGAGAGAACTTCTACGCAAATTTCAACTTGGTTATTCTTGATGAGGCACAGGTTACTTTTGGTGATAATGTTTTCATAGCCCCAAATTGCGGTTTCTATACTGCCGGACATCCTTTAGAAGCGGAGGAGAGGAACAAAGGTCTGGAGTATGCACGTCCGATAACCGTAGGGAATAATGTGTGGATTGGCGCCGGAGTTCATGTTGTTCCCGGTGTCACTATTGGCGACAACTGCGTGATCGGAGCCGGCAGTATTGTCGTTTCCGACATCCCCGCCAACAGCCTCGCAGTCGGTAACCCTTGCAAAGTTATCAGAACAATAGGATGAGAGGATTATTGTAATTTGAAATAGTTCTCTTGCAAAAGAACACATAGGGGTATGCCAATAATCAATTTTGACATACCCCTATTCACATTTCACAAAACAAACTTATTTAATTATAAGTTTCTCAACTTTTGAGCCCTGACGGCGTAGGTATATACCGTTTTCAGCGTTATTCACCTTGATTCCCTGAAGATTGAAGTATTCAACCGGTGCATTTTCATCAACGGCAATGTCATTCACACCTGCTCCGCCGGTATAAAGCTTCACGTCATCAATAAACCAGCGGTAGTTTCCTGATTCTGTAGGATACTGACCATCCGCATTTCTGACGATGATGCGTGTATCTTGCGTAATCTTTGATCCGTTCGCTCCAAGATCTATATCTTCATAATACCATTTATAATCGGTTCCGTCAGGGATATCCAGAGAAATGGTCTTAACCACATCCTCTGTGTTTCCGTTACGAACGATCACACAGATTTTAGTTTTATCAAAAGTGGATACCCCATTGGATTTTACGCCGAACGGTGACCATTTGAATGAGAAACGAACTCCTTCTGTTCCTTTTCCGAATTCTTCGACCAATGGCAATCCTATTCCTCCCTGTTTGTTTCCAATGGCTACCTTTATATAGTTTTTGGCAACGCCAACCATATCTACAGAAGTTGCGTCCTCCGGTAAACTTATGTAATCAAGAGCGAGGAAACGATCCAACGTTTTCTTAGGATCATCCGGGAAGATACCGGTCTTTAACTGCGGATTATACTGACTCACGCTGAAGTTATCACCTACATTGTCGGCGATACTCTGACCACTCGCATTCTTGTAGACATCTGTTGCAGGTTTCAACCACTCGAAATCATCGAAGTAATAAACCTTCTCTGTTGCATCGTCGGCAAACAGATTTGCTGCGCTCAATAATAGAGCGGCTGATAATAAAGTTTTTTTCATGAAATAATTTTTAGTTAGTATGTGTTAGTTTTCGGTTTTCAGATATCAGTTTTCTGTTTTCGGTTTTCGGTGCTAAGGTCTTTAGGGACTTTAGGGAGTTTAGGGTCTTTAAGGTCCTTAAGGTCTTTAATACTAAAACCTAAAACCTAACGCCTAAAACCTAAAACCTAAAATCTTATCTTCCCAGCTTGAATATCTTGCTGTTATTTGCATCGGAAATTTTGACGATAACAACCGCGCTGTCCGTCAATAGATTTACACTGCAAGTATCCGTACCAACAGAAATAGTTGATTCTCCGACTTTCAATCCGTTAACATCAAAAGCCTCGACTTTCACATCATGTTCTGCGGCACTGCGCAAACCCACTTCAACCATATTTCCGATTATCCGCGCCGTTGCATTCAGACCGGTACCGATGATCTCCTTAACAGCCAAATTAGATTTGGGAGTAAGCATAATGTATTCCGGCAACCCGTCAGCGAGGTTTAACGCAATCTCGGTCATATTATTCCCTGCCGAGGTCGCAGAGATACCATTCGCTGACGATGCAATCTCCCAATCTCCAGCGATGCGTAACCAAGTCTGCGATGGAGACACACTCCAGTTATGCAGATCTGTTGTGATTCTATTTACATGCAGATTAGGATCACAGAGAGCTAATGCTAACTTACCATCACTCTGCTTCTGATACATCACAATCATCGATGAGCCGGTAGCCTTTACTAATTCAAGATCGGCAGATGGTGTTGCATCGAAGAATGACAGCGCGGTAATCATGTCGGGCTTGTAAAGGATTCCGTGACATTTATCATTCTGCGCGATAATTTCGAACTTCTCTACTATCTCCGAAGTCTTGGTTGCTAAGTCTGCATTTTTGACTCCCGGTACCATAATGAATGAATAGGAATCATTTGTTGGTTTCTTCCCATGAGTTATATATGCCTTCGCACCGATACCTGTTTCCGGTGAAGTTGCTGTTGAACCGGTCTCATTGGGACCTGCCTGCTCACCATAACTTACAATCACATCCTTATTACCTTTCGGCACGATATACCCTGTGCCTTTCGGAGTCACGAGCCAGAGATTGTCGTTCTCTACAGAAAATGCTTCTTTAGATGTATCGCGACCTATTGTTCTACCATTAACCTGGAAATCAGTCAAATCATCTCCTACTTCCTGGAAAAGGTTTGTTGCAGTAATCCAGTTGACATTGTAAACACCGTTGGCAGAAATATTTGAGCCCATATTAAAGAGCATACCGTCTATTGCGAATATGGTCTTTTTAAACATGAGGTTAGTTGATGTTGAGTAACATTTGGTGCCGCTGATAGTGTGCGTATCATTCTGGTCATAATCGCAGGAAAAGACTCCGGCACTCTTCAGATTCCAAGCCAATGCTCCGGAGAAATCCTTGGTTTTAGATTTCTGGTCGAATCTTCTTGAGGTATTCTGGCTCGGCATCATCTCTTTCCATGAATTATAGTGAACAGTTGTTGTTCCCGGAACCACATTCCAGTCGTAACCAGTTGTTACGCTCGGCACACCAGAATTCTTTAGATCCCCGTTGTAAAGCACTTCCATGGAACCTGTAGACTGATAACGGCCATAACGGTTTTTAGCGCTGTAAATCTCGGCTCCCCATGCTTCAGTGTTCGGGCATCTCATCGTCACAACCCAATCATCATTACGGTAAATACCCATCGGGCTATAATTGAACTGATAGAAACCGCTGAAATTCTTTGCCTTTACCTGATATTTGTCTGATAACAGGAAATAATTGTATGCAGCTGCCAATTCTTCGTCAGGATTGCCACCGAAGTATTTTTTGGATACTCCTATTAGATTGTCCAAGCTACCACCATTCATCTGATTTAACTGGCCGCCGGAATGTGGATGACGTCCTGCCAAACTTTTGGCAAACCATGTGCTTCCGGTATTACTTCTGTTTGCCATCTCAAACATCGAGAGGACTGCTTTCTTTGCATTCCCGTATGCAGTCTCTGAGATATAGAAAGGAGTAGTACTTAGTTTTAAAGCTGTTGTAATCCAAGGATTAAAAGCATACATATAATTATTATAATGTGCGCCATGATGATAGCCGCATCCGTCCGGCTTAACAATCTCGTAGCCTCCCGATACCGGCGCAACTATATTCTCAAGCATACTTCTAAGCGTGCGGAGATCAGATGCAGCGCGATTCACATCCGGGTTATATACCGCACTGGAAATGTGATAGTTTGAGCCTCCGGTAAGATACATTATATCGGAATTGAAGTTAAATCTGAAATAGTCCATATCCACGTCTCCCCATCCGGCTTCAGTAATCCAGCGCACACAATCAAGCAATTTTGTTTTCTGAGAATCTGAGCAGACAGGGATAAGACACAACATCAACCGCGGCAATGAGCGAACCTCGGCATATGTGTTCCAAGCGAGCTGAGGATAGCGATACAGGATATTGGTAAAGAGAACAGCATCCAGATAATCATTAAAGAGCTGTTTATCAGATTCTGTAGTTGATGCCGCAAGAGCATTCAGTTGCTTCAACATTACCTCTTCATTGGTCTTGTTGAATGTCGTTGCCACGGGATTGCACCTTGTTATCTCCTTATTCTGATCTCTTTCCACATTTAAGGACCCTGCAAACTTTCGGGCTGCCTCAATATCAGCCCCGGTTGCATCCGGAGTTAATGGGTGAGCTGCTCGCAATGCCTCGATGGCACTCTTCTCCTCAGCTGTAGCAGGCAGATCGGTTTTAAGAACCTGCGTAGCATGGAGTCGCAATAATTCAGTAGCCTGCGATTTCAGCAGAGCAACATCTTTTGCCATAATGGGGAGGGCATTCGGAGAGGATATGCTCGCTGCGAAATCCAAATTGTCTAAGCAGATGCGAACTGCTTCTTTCCCTTCCGTATTATCAATGCTAACCTGCATCACAGTAGAGGCCTTAGAGGCAGCTGCCTTGTAATCCCCGTTATATTTTCTATAATAAGGCATCCACCCTGAGAATTTAAGCATTGCTTCTCCGGTCAATTGTGGAGTTCCATCCTCGCTGAGGAAGGAAACAGTCATGCCTGATGTGGTTGGTACAAGATTCAAGACATCCATCTTAAACCATAAGGATGCAGTTGGCTGAATGGAAGTGATGTTGCATTTCAGCACCCCCTTTTTCCCCGGGGCTACCTCAATAATCAAAGATTGTTTTCCATCCGTTGAATACACACTGTTGATCTCAGCTTTTCCATCTGACATTGTCCACCCGTCAGGAAGAGCATTCTCCTCAAAAGAAAATTTCTGAGCGTGAATCAATGGGATACTTGCAGCAGCGAAAAGAACTCCCATGACGATTCTTTTCGCACTTTGTTTAGTTCCAAACACGATTTTAAGGTTAATTAGTTTTTTAATTAGGAATTAGTTTATTTAATGTAGTATATTTCGGTATTTGTTTAGTAACTACAAAATTATATTAATCAAATACCTATTAATGTAATTATGTCCAGATTTGTATGTAATTATATCCTGAAGCCTGCAAATAGACATAATGAAAAATTTTATACACATAATTATATACAGCATCTGTGCGAATGCAAGCATACCTGTTCTATTGGGGAAATGTAAATATCCGGTTTAAAATCTATATAAATTAAGAATGCCGGAGGCATGATGTTGAGGTTATTCGGGCATGACCAATGGGAATGCCCGGATTAAGTCTAAATCTAAACGAGTCGCGGAGCGACGATGTTGTGCCACCCCCGTTGCTGAAAACTGAAAACCGAAAACTTAAAACTTAAATCGACCCAATTTCTGTCAAGCGAAGACCTTTAACGAAAAAAAAGAGGAATCTCGTTTCGAGATTCCTCTTTTTCGTACCCAGAGCCGGGGTCGAACCGGCACGGATTGCTCCACTGGTGTTTGAGACCAGCGCGTCTACCGATTCCGCCATCTGGGCTTGCGGTTGCAAAGTTAAGAATTTTTATCTTCTCCCGCAAATTTTTCCCTTATTTTTTAATCACGCTCATATCGTATACGAGACTTACGGAGCACTTTCCAGCATTCATCCTCAAATACTGCAGTACCGGAGTTAATAGTCACGATTGAATCTACACCTTCGGTATCATCAAGGTCTGAACCGGTGCATGCGCCATAAAGATAGTGCTCAGGATCAGAGGTAACCATCTCCACTACCTCCGGACTATCTACAACATGATATGTTCCTACCAAACCATCGCGAGTATCAAGACGGAACACTGTTGTATCAACAGGACGACGATCCGCTCTCACAAAGAGACCCTTGGCATTGGCTCTGCCTAAGTATATCACATTAGGAGTACGTCGTTCGGCAGGCTTGGGTGCTACAGGCTCAGGCTTAACTTCAACCGCCTCCTGCTTCGGAGCATACTTGCGTGCAGAGGCCGCAGCTTGAGCTGATTTGAGTTCTGACATCAATTTCTTATTTTCTGCTCTGAGTCGCTCAACCTCCTCTGCCAATTCTCTATTTCGCTTTCCGAGCTCCTTGTTGATGTTATCGGAATCAATCTTACCCTCACTGCCTTCGGCTATCTGAACTGCCTGTTTCTTCATCACCTTAGCAGCGAAAGAAACCAACCAGATAACGCAGCCGATAAGAATCACAAGCAGAACAACATACCAGATGGTATTACCGGATTCCTTCTTTGGCTCACGGTTATTCATATCTTCCTCGATTGCATTCTGATCGGCAAGAATCTCCTCTGTCTTCTCTATTGCAGCCTCAGCTGTAGGTTCCGGCTGAGCTGCAACTTCCTCTGCAGGTTGCTGTTCGGGTGTCTTCTCCTCCGCTACGGGTGCAGCTTTAGGTTCCGGAGCCGGTTCTGCAGCCTTATCAGACACAGTCATGGCTGAAATACGGCTTTTTACCCTGCTCTTCGCTGCCTTACCCTTCTCCATCAGATTAGGTGAAGTAAAGAAAGTGATGCTCCAGAATTCAACCAACTTAGCTTTGTCCCATGAAGCATAATCAGAAGGAACGTTCACACTCTTAAAACTCTTTAGATTCTCCTTCTCCTTCGCCTTAAGTTTTGATTCAAGCTCCGACATCGTAGTGGCTTTCACATCATCGAGGTAACCCGAACCGTCGTTGGCATAGCGCAAATATGCTTGTGCCGCTATGGTTCTTGCCTGCTCCATCTCTTTGTCTGTCACGGCAAACGCAGTAACCTCCACTGACAGAAGCACCAACACTAAAAGAGTCTTAATCAATTTAAACATTCCCTTCATCTTTATCTATCTGTATTTCTTTGTTATATTTATATAAGAAATATTCTCTTATCAACACGACTTGTCATCGAAGTGTGACTGTCGGCAATCGAATCATTTACAAATTTACAATTCTTTTCTCAATCTTGCCACAGGAATTTGTTGCTTATCGCGATATTTTGCTACCGTTCGTCTCGAGAGATCATATCCCCTCTTATTCATCTCCTCCATAATCCTCTGATCCGAGAGGGGATGACGCTTATCTTCCCCCTTAACCAATGATGCGATCTCCGCCTCAATCTTTCGGTTAGTAGCAACAGGCGCATCGCCGGTTGTCTCCCCCACCGTATCACTGAAGAAGAACCGCAAGGGGAAAACACCCCAGGGTGTAGCCACAAATTTGTTGGTGGTAGCACGTGATATAACCGACAGATCAAGACCGGTTTCCTCTGCCACATTCTTTATCATCATCGGCTTGAGCGCATAGACATCTTCCGTTTCAAAATACTCCTTCTGTATTTTCACGATTGCGGTCATAACCTTCATCATGGTCTGCTGACGCAAAGTGAGTACGGCAATAAAATTGCGGGCATCATTGTAGCGGCTGACGATAAATTCCGAGCCTTTCTTTCTCTTCCCTTTATCCGTCGTCTCGAGATTTTTCAACGCCTGCTCGAAGCTCTGCTCTATCTGGAGTTCCGGAATTTTATTATTAAGCGTGATGGTTATCTCACCATCCTCATTATTAATGATGAAATCAGGGATAATCACATTAGTATGGTCCTCCACACCATTACCCAACGCTGCGCCCGGCTTGGGATTAAGTGTCAGAATCAGATCCAAAGCTTCTTCAACCTCAGGGAGCGTTAGCTTGAGACTTGAAACGATCTTATGCTTATGCTTCATCGTAAAAGCTTCGAAAGCGTCGTTGATTATTCTCAGAGCATTGTCGCGGACCGTAGATTGCGGCATGGATTCAAGTTGCATCCTGAGCGTATCCTGCAAACTTGAGGCTCCTATCCCTATGGGTTCCAGACTTCTCACGACCTCCAAAGCCTCCCTGCCCTCCTTCTCAGTCAGCTCCACACCCTGATTAAAAGCCATATCATTGAGCAAAAGTCTGATATCACGGTGTAAATAACCATTGGAATCGAGATTACCAATAATATACCTCGCGGCATACTCAATTTTTGGATCAAGCTTCTTCTCTGAAATCTGGTCATACAGATTCTCATAGAGTGTTTCGGAGTCATCTGCCGGGGCAAAATTAGGAGCATCGGCTGGCACAGTGGATTTATAGACGGGGTATTTTATCTCTTCGGGATTTCCCTCCTCATCCTTGACACCAAGAGCCGGGTTGTCAGCAAGTTCCCTCTCTACGGCTTCATCCAATTCAGGCGCATTGTATTCCAGCAATTTCACAAACCGAAATTGCTGCTGCGTCAAACGCATCCCTATGCGTTGTTCCATTTTCAGATTCTGCGCCATATTTTACAATCTTAGACCCGTTTTCAAAATTTTCGGAAGAAGCCTTAACTCCTCACCTCTGTAAGAAAACAAAAAGACGAAACGGAATATTTCTCCGTCCCGTCTTTTTTTGTACAGAAAGTGGGACTCGAACCCACACAGCCGGTAAAGGCCAAAGGATTTTAAGTCCTTCGTGTCTACCATTCCACCATTTCTGCATCCTTTTACACTGCAAAGGTAAAATCTTTTATCCTAATTTCCAAAAAATTTTACCCTCCTTTGCTATTCTTAGCTATTTTTTCGCAGGAAAGAGATTCTGGATTGAACCGATTGAAGAGAGTACGGACGATGCCTCATAGGGCATGTAGATGGTCTTATTATCCTTACCGGTTGTCATCTCCTTGAGGGTCTCGATATACTTCATTGCGAGCATATAGGTTGCCGGATCCGTATTGGAGGCTGCAACTGCCTCAGCCACTTTCCTGATAGCATCAGCCTCAGCCTGAGCGCTGAGCACTATTGCCTTAGCCTCACCCTCAGCTTTGAGAATCTCAGCCTCCTTAGTTGCCATGGCCTGATTGATCTTGGATGCTTTTTCACCCTCGGAACGAAGAATCAAAGATTGCTTCTCACCCTCGGCATTCAAGATCTCAGCTCTTCGGTTACGCTCTGCCTGCATCTGTTTTTCCATAGCAACGCGAACGCTCTCCGGAGGAGTGATGTCCTGCAACTCAACGCGATTCACTTTGACACCCCACTTATTTGTGGCGTCGTCGAGAATGCCCTGAAGTTTGGAGTTGATTGTATCGCGAGATGTCAGCGTCTCATCCAATTCCAACTCACCGATCACGTTACGCAAAGAGGTCTGTGTTAGCTTCTCTATCGCGTTCGGAAGGTTATCAATCTCATACACGGCTTTCTTCGGATCAGTAATCTGGAAATAAAGGAGAGCATTGATCTCGGTTGTAACGTTATCACGGGTAATCACCTGCTGCGAAGGGAAGTCGTAAACCTGCTCACGCAAATCGATTGCCTGGGTAGCAGTCATTCTGACCACTGTTCGACCGCCCACGGTTGTGGAGATTGCGCGGGTATAGATAGTTTTCGGTTTATCCACAAAGGGAACAATAAAGTTGAGGCCAGGAGCGAGCACACTGTGGAAACGTCCGAGACGCTCAACAACCCTTGTCTCAGACTGCGGCACCACTTTCACACCGGCTGAAATAATCACCACTGCAAGTATCACTACCGCTATAGCAAGAATGATTGAAACTGTTGACATAATTATTCAATTTTATAATTATTTACCTATTTTCGGGAATTTCGGCTACTGTCAGGATGATACTGTCGTAACCTGTCACGACAACCTCTTCACCATGTTTGATTGTCGTCTCGACATGTGGGGCACGTACTTGCCAGTTATCTCCATCAATCTTGACGCGACCTAACTGACCCGGCTTAATCTCATCGCAGACCGTAGCACGTCTGCCAAGCAATGCGTCCATACCTGTGCGGGCATTACGTTTCTCCTTTTCATCCATGCGACGATGGAGTTTCTTCAACCATGGCATCAGAAAGATAAAAGCAAGAAGAGCACCAAATCCGAGTACACCTATCTGCACTGAGAGATCGGCACCGACCCATGAAGCCACGCATGCAGCCAAACAACCGATGGCGAGACAGATTGTCCAGACCATTTGTGTCAGCACTTCCAAGGTAATGAGCACCGCACTGATTATTAACCACGTCAACCACATACCACTTAATATATTTAGTTAATAAATAAGTAAGTTTTCAAAATTATGAATATACAAATATAAGCAAATTTTCTTATTTCCCTATACTTCTGCTCTCAAATTTTATATTCACTGATAATTATCAGCATTTTCTGCATTATCCTCACCTTATATGGAAGCTTTGCCAACATGTCCCCGGTTCCCCAATCTGACGCCTGGAAGATATCCCCTTTGCAGCGCGGATTGGCTGTCTTATAAACCCTCGTTCGGTCTTGGGTGTTATAATTAATAAACAGAGATGTATACTTCAATGGTATTCATCCTAAAATTAGAGAATTGATTAATTATAAACACTTTTGAAAATATGGCTACAGTATTATTACAGGGATTGCCTTGCAATCTGTATGGCGAAATGCCGGAAACTGGCTTTGATGCACCTTCTTTTAATTTGACAGGAAAGGATCTGAACGAGATCAAGTTATCCGATTACAAGGGTAAGAAACTCGTTCTGAATGTATTCCCAAGTCTTGACACTCCTGTTTGCGCTGCATCGGTGCGTCGTTTCAACGTTGAGGCTTCCAAACTTGAGAATACAGCTGTGCTCTGCGTCAGCATGGACCTCCCGTTTGCTATGGGTAGATTCTGCTCTGCCGAGGGTATTGAAAATGTTGCGGTAGCTTCCGCTTTCCGTTCTCCCGAATTCGGTGAGGAATACGGTTTATTAATCGAGAATGGTCCACTGCGCGGTCTTTTGGCTCGTTGCGTGATTGTGATTGATGAAGAGGGTAAAATTAAATATATAGACCTCGTAGACGAGATTACTGAAGAACCGGATTATACAGAAGTTCTAAAACACCTTTAATTGGGCTGTCAGATTTAACGGTACATCCTATAATATCGGGGACACAAGTCTAAGGATGGATTCAAGCGTGCGCTGAAGAAGCGGACGCTTTTTCCATTTAGCAAAGTGTATCTTCGTGCACTGCTGCATGTCGGAGAAGAATATGTCCCTCATCTTGCGATTGAACTCTTTATCATACACCATCAGACTACATTCGAAGTTATTCTCGAAACTACGGTAGTCGAAGTTAGTAGACCCCGCCAATACTACCTCATCATCGATGATGATCGATTTGGTATGGATCATTCCTGGAT
The DNA here is from genome assembly GCA_964512705.1 of uncultured Sangeribacter sp. Taxonomy (GTDB): domain Bacteria; phylum Bacteroidota; class Bacteroidia; order Bacteroidales; family Muribaculaceae; genus Lepagella. The sequence goes on from CAZEJY010000042.1 coordinate 11,107, forward strand.
TATAGATATAGAACTTTATTCCTGCCCTCAGACACTGAGTGATATATGAGAAGCTGGCATATTGAAGCATTTTGGAGTCATTCTTTGCCGGAATCATTATGCGCACATCTATCTTCGACAGAGCTGCAGCTTCCAAAGCATGTTGCAACGCATCGGTAGGCAGGAAGTAGGGTGTCTGTATATATATTGACTTGGTCGCTCCCGAGATTGCTTTGAGGAAATAGAGTGCAAGACTGTCCCAGCTATCCATAGGTCCGGAACTTATGAATTGCATACCTACAGTATTGCTAAGTCGTTTACCTTGCAGTGATGGATACTCCATAGGTGCTTTTTTATTCTTGAAGTTCCAGTCCACAACAAAGGAGAACAGCATGGATTCCACGATGTCGCCTGTGATCCGGAAATGAGTGTCGCGCCATGCGGATTCTTCCGACTCGCCGTAGATGTATCGGTCAGCTATATTCATGCCGCCGACATAAGCAATCTCATTGTCTATCACCACTATCTTGCGGTGATTGCGCCAGTTGATGCGGTTTGCCAATTGCGGGAAGTTCACGCGGAAGAATGGGCGCACCTGCACGCCATTTTCCTGCATACGTCTGAAAAACTTGCTTCGTGAGCCAAAGCTACCCACATGATCATAAAGCACCTTTACGTCTACCCCCTCTTTTGCTTTCTGGATCAGCAAGTCTGCAATCTCTCCCCCAATCTTGTCGTCAGCAAAAATATAGTATTGTAGATAGATTGAATTCTTCGCACGCTCAAGATCCTTCCGAAGTGATTCGAATTTAGATTTCCCGGAGGTAAATATTTCTATTTCATTATTTTCAGTATAGAATGCTGATTTAAGCGTGCGACCAAGCTTTATCAGATTTTTGGCATGGGGGCTCAGATGGCGATCGGAGATATCCACATGAACCGGCGCCATCGTCGAGATTATCTTCCGTTTATTCTTCCGCGAAATCATGTGGTCGCCACGCAGGCTCCTTCCAAAGAATAGATAGAACACAAGACCGACTACCGGAAGAAATATGAGGGCGATTACCCAAGCGATAGAGCGGATCGGGTTGCGATTCTCCTTGAGAACCACAGCCACACAACTGATAATAGTCACGGCATAAGCCCAGAATATTATAGCTGCCAACCAATAGTTAATCTCCGCCATATCTTTTATTATAACGTATACAACTCTTTACTATTTCCCAAAACCGCCTTTCAGGTACTCCTCCGCAGCTATGCAGAGTTCGTTATACCATTCCTCTCCGAATTTTGCAATGAGCGGTTGCTTCAGAAATTGATATGCTCTCACACCTTTCGAGCGACCCAACACACGCGCACATTTACATATTTTCCAATGGTGCATGTTGAGGGCAGTGTAGTCTCCATATTTCTTTAGTCTCACAGGGTAAAGATGACAAGATTCCGGCTTGAAGAAAGGGATACGGCCCTCCCTATGAGCTTTCTCTAAAGCACATAGGCACTTGCCTCCGGGTGCATAGGTGGTGAAGACGCAATCTTTTCCCTCGACAATCGACGTAACCAAATCCCCGTCCTCGTCGTAATACCCGGGCCCCTGCTCCTCCACAACCTTCTGCGCGGCCGGCGAGAGCAATGGATAAATCTCCGGCATCAATTCACATAACCGCTCATATTCCTCATTAGTGAGTGGAGCTCCGGCATCTCCTTCGATGCAGCACTCTCCCAAACATTTGTCAAGATCACAAACGAAGAAGTCCTCTATTAGATCAAGCGAAATAAGTGTATCCTTTATCTGTAGCATAGTTATCCTTATAGTTTTTTATAACCCACCAATCGGTCTCCTCTTGATCCAACCGGATGATAATAAATGCGGGCACTGTATTCATTTCCCGTTTCATATTTATTACCCTCTACCAGCGACATAGCTCTCTCCAGGTCAAGGTTCTCACCTGCCGGCACTGCAAGGTAGCGATAATTGTATGCACCCTGTTTCAGCGGCATCGCGAGCGTATAGGCTCCCTTTGCCGGATCATAAACCATTTTATTGGTTGAATCAAATACGCCATGTGTCATCTCCCCGTCGACATATATCTCAACGTCTCTTTGCTGAGGTATCTGCAAAGTGAAGTTGACTGTGATATAATCCGCCCCAAGGTCTGAATCGGTGGCGTTATACTCTCTCACCAAGAAGCGCCCATGTTGCGTGCGGTCAAACTCATAATTCCTCAATGCTCTTCCCTTGTCGGGCTTCAACCACACATGGTAGTTACTACCCATGTACCGGAGTGAGTCAACATTCATTCCCGCAAAACTATTGCTGACGCTCTCGAATCTTCTGTACTCGTTTCCTGCAGGATAAATCAGTTCCGGTTTATGTGCATAGTAAAATCGTGAACCTTCGGAGCGCAAGGGGACAGAAACTGTTCGCTCACTACTTTCATCTATATTTTGCATCACCTTCACGGTGAGATCCTGAAAAGCGTTAACACGCGCCATCCCACTCATGTCAGCTTCAAATTCCAATTGCTGCCACGCAAGGTTATGACCTTTATCCGTGCGACCACTCGCCCCCCCTTCAATGCGTGCCAAATCTTCATACACCATCAGGCGCGTCTGGAGTATGATTTCTTCGGGATTATCACGCTCAAATACCTGCAACAGGTAATTGCCGGAGTGGATTACCCGCATATCCGGATTCGGGAATATTATGCGGTAGTTAACATAATGAACAAATGTATTCTCCGAGTAACCTATATCTTCGATATCGGCAATGTTGAAGCCGTCCACATATTCGCTTTCAACCAGTCGCGATGGCTGCCAATCTGAATTACAATGAATCAACCTATATTGTAACTGGGAGTACTGATCGCCTATCTCATCAAAACTGATGATGATAGTCTGATCGCTTTCCATTGCAATTGCAGGAAGAGACATGAAGTCTCCTGCCACGCTGACTTTCAGAGTGCGGAAACGTGGATTAAAAATACGGGTATATGTATCGGCTGCATACGTGCCGAAGACCGCTGAAAATATTATTAATGCTAATAACTTAAACTTCATGTAGTCTATCAAGTTCTCTTTACCATTTTATCTCCTCTTTGCCGTGAGCACGCAAATATTCGTTTGCTTTTGAGAAGTGCTTGCAGCCGAAGAATCCTCTATAGGCAGATAGTGGTGAGGGGTGAGGTGCTGTCAACACAAGGTGCTTGTTGCGATCTACGCCGGCACCCTTGCGGATGGCATCTGAGCCCCACAACATAAATACGAGATTCTCGCATTTGTCTGATAACTCCCTGACTACCGCATCTGTGAACGTTTCCCAACCGAGACCGGAGTGGGACTTGGGAGCATGCTCTCGAACTGTGAGGGTTGAGTTAAGCAGGAACACCCCTTGCTTTGCCCATCTTTCCAATGATCCATCCTGTGGATATGGGGCTCCAACATCCTCGTTTACCTCCTTAAGGATATTCCTTAGAGATGGAGGCATTTCCACTCCCGGATTCACCGAAAAGCACAATCCATTTGCCTGTCCCGGACCATGATATGGGTCCTGACCGATTATCACCACTTTCACATCGTTGAATGCACACGCATCAAAGGCTGCAAAGATTTTTCTACCCGGAGGATAGACAGCGGGGTACTTCCGGGCATACTCCAATCTCACCCTGTCTGTCAAGGCCTCGAAATATGGTTTGGAGAATTCTGATTCCAAAACTTCCTTCCATCCTTTTTCAATGGTCACATTCATATTGCAATTGCTTCTTTTACTCTACTAAGTTACAAAAAAAATTTGCTTACTGACTTAAAATTTGTAATTTTGTGTAGTAATGATTCATTCTCGACCGCTGTTTTGCTCGATTTGAATTACATGTCTCCGTAGTTCAATGGATAGAATATCGGATTCCGGTTCCGACGATTAGGGTTCGACTCCCTACGGAGATACTAATTTTCATTATAATGATTTTAAACATCTTCTGGCTCATCTTGGGATTAATCCTTATCCTCGGAGGAGCCAATTTCCTTACTGACGGTGCCTCTGCTTTAGCAAAGAAATGGGGCATGAGCGATTTCACGGTGGGACTGACAGTGGTGGCTTTCGGCACCTCTGCTCCGGAATTATGCATTTCCGTAATTTCAGCAATCTCGGGCAATACCGGTCTTGCATTGGGTAATGTGGTGGGTAGCAATATTTTCAACATCTGTATGATTATCGGTATTACAGCCCTCATCTATCCGATCAAGGTTGAAAAGTCAGTATTAAACAACGATATACCGTTTGTGGTGCTCTCTTCTGTACTTATCCTTGCATTAGGATGCAAATCAATTTTAGATCCCGGTACATCCAATATCGTGACAAGGGTAGATGGTATCATTCTTCTCATTTTCTTCCTGATATTCTTACGTTACACCTTCGGTTCCTCGGCACCGGAACATAATGCTGAACAATTGAACGTTCAATCGGAGAAGCCCAAGCAGAAAACATGGTTACTATGGGTCATGACCCTCGGTGGTCTCGCCGCACTTCTTTTCGGAGGTGATAAGTTTGTGGATGGTGCATCCAATTTAGCTTTAGGTTTGGGTATAAGCGAAAGTATTGTAGGTCTGACAATCGTTTCAATGGGAACATCTTTCCCGGAACTCGCCACATCAATCGTGGCTGCAAGAAAAGGTAAATCAGACTTAGCTGTCGGGAATGTGATCGGAAGTAATCTGTTTAATATATTTTTCGTTCTCGGTTGTTCGGCTGTAATTACCCCAATTCCGTTCGGGAATATAGGACTTATAGACACTTCAACGCTACTCCTCGCCTCTATTCTCTTCTGGTTCTTCGGGTGGAAAATCAAGCATCGGACGATCACCCGACCGGAGGGTGCAGTTCTTGTACTACTCTATGCAGCCTATCTTGTTTATCTTATCGTCTGAGCCAAACAACCTAAAACTGATTTAGAATCGGAATTTTGAACTACCCGGATATTTACAACATCATAATATAAGACTAAATCATGAAATTCTCATCTCTCATAGTTGCTATAACATTGGTTTTAGCTAACGTTACGCTTTCTAAGGCTCAAACCAACGATATTCTGAGCCTTGGATTTGGTGATCGCGCCATTGACGATGAATTGTCACGCAAATATATTTCTCCCAAAGCACTTATTATTCTGCCGGATTCTTTAACCACAGGGGTTAAAAATCCTGACGCACTACTTCTTCCTTATAACGGACAGATTGCCGTAGAGCCGGGAGAAGTATGTGAACTAACAACTGTGGGCGGGAAGAAAGCGGCTTTGCTAATTGATTTCGGTCGGGAGCTTACGGGAGCTTTGGAACTTACAGCACCAATTAGGGATTCTAAGAAAGCGACCAAGGTCAGAATAAGGTTAGGCGAATCGGTAAGTGAGGCTATGAGCGATATCAACGATCCCTCCACTACCGCTACAAACGAACACTCAACACGAGACTTCACGCTTGAACTTCCTTGGTTGGGATCTATCGAGGTCGGAAACTCGGGATTTAGGTTTGCACGTATTGATTTAGTGGATGACAACGCAACTCTCCCTTTAAAAAACATAAGGGCGGTTCTTCGCTACCGCGATATCCCATATGTAGGTTCATTCCAATCAAGCAATCCACGCCTTGACAGCATCTGGGCAACAGGTGCCTACACCGTACACCTGAATATGCAAAACTACCTCTGGGATGGTGTGAAGCGTGACCGATTAGTTTGGGTTGGCGATATGCACCCTGAACTGATGACGATAGCCAACGTTTTCGGCGATTTTCCGGTTGTGAAGAAGAGCCTTGATTTCGCTCGAGACACCTCTCCCCTTCCATCATGGATGAACGGTATCGCAGCCTATTCAATGTGGTGGGTACTGATTCATCGCGATCTGTATATGCATGAGGGTGATTTGGATTACCTCAAGCAACAGAGTGAGTACATGAACAACCTCTTCTCCCTTCTCGCTTCCAAGATGGACGGAAACAAGGAGGATCTGAAAGAGGGATTCCGCTTATTGGATTGGCCTACCTCCGAGATGCCTGACGTGATTCATGCCGGTTATCAGGCGTTGATGGCTATGACTATGGAGGCCGGACTCCAAATTGCAGAATGGACCGGTGACAAGGAGATGAAAAAGACTTGCGGCCAGACGCTTAAGAAACTTCGTAAACATCATCCGGAAAATATGAATAACAAGCAGGCAGCTGCGATGCTTATTCTTTCCAGCCTGTCACAAAATCCTTCGGAAGATGCTCAGATTATTGTGGAAGACGGTCCGAATGGATTCTCAACTTTCTATGGTTATTATATGCTCGAGGCGCTTGCAAAAGCCGGACTCTATGACGAGGCGCAAAAGATACTGGCAGATTATTGGGGTGCGATGTTGGATCTGGGTGCTACAACATTCTGGGAGGACCTGACTTATAGCGAGGCAAAGAAAGCAGCATGCATTGATCAACCTGTGCCGGAGGGTGCATTTGATATTCATGCCGATTCGGGCGCCTATTGTTATGTTGGTCACCGTCACAGCTTCTGCCATGGATGGGCCTCGGGACCAACAGCTTGGTTAACGCGCTATGTGTTAGGCGTTCGCCCCACGGCTCCGGGATTTAGTAAAGTGATAATAGAACCTCACCTTGGCGATCTTGAATGGGTCGAGGGGACCGTTCCAACTCCCCATGGACCAATTCATGTGCGTCACACGCGTCGCGCAGATGGTTCGGTTGACACAGCTTTCTCGCTCCCTGATGGCTGCACCCTTTAATTTTACTTAAGTAGCTGAGAATATTATGAGATTTAAATATTGCCCGGATTGCGGAAATAAACTAACGGAACGTGAACTCGGAGATGAAGGACTTGTGCCCTGGTGTGAGAAATGCGACAAACCTTGGTTCGACGTTTTCCCTTGTGCTATAATTGCTCTTGTCCATGATGGAAAGGGGAATGTGCTTCTTCTTCGTCAAAACTATATATCCGAAAAATACTGCAATTTAGTTTCGGGTTACATCACGCCCGGTGAGTCAGCAGAAGAGACAGCTATCCGTGAGATTTTTGAAGAAACAGGGCAAAAAGTTGAGGAACTGAAATTAGTGTGCACCAATTGGTTTGAGCGTAAGCAAATGATGATGATCGGTTTCTTCGCTCGCGTTAATCCTGCGCCTCTTCATCTATCTGTAGAGGTGGATTCGGCAGAATGGGTTCCCGCATCGGAAGCACCCGGATTGGTTCACCCTCAACCGACTTCTACTTCACGCCTTTTGACAACCCTTTTCCTTTCCGAATGTCAAAAGGATTGATGAATTAGGCTCCATTCCTTTATTTTGCAATTTGGGGAATGGAGCCTAATTTTACATTTGCTGTTGGACTCAACAGAATGGTATCTTAACCGTAAATAGTCGGTTGCAATGACCGGAGGTTATAATGCGATGCCATTGTCTCTCCATAGGCGCCAGCCGAACGAAAGGCCATGATATCTCCTCGATGAGTCTCGGGCAATACTTCGTTGTGCCCGAAGACATCAGACGATTCACAAATGGGTCCTACAACATCATATACTTCGGTAGGTGCACCCGCGGGAGCAGTAAGGTTTTCGACCTTGTGATGTGCATCATAAAGTGCAGGACGAATCAATTCACTCATACCGGCGTCGCATATAACAAACTGCTTCACCGTACCCTTCTTCACATATACAACTCGCGAAATCAATGAGCCGCATTGAGCCACGATACTTCTTCCGAGTTCGAAATGAAGAGTCTGACCCGGTCTAAGTTTAATATTATTGCGGAAGGCTTCAAAGTAAGATTTGAAGTCCGGAATCGGATTCTTATCGGGAGTTTCATAATCTATGCCCAAACCGCCTCCAACATTGACATATGTCATAGTGGGATATTTCTCTATCAATTCATTTACCACCCCACATAGTTCTACATAAGGAGCCATGTCCAACACCTGAGAACCGATGTGAAAGTGCATACCTATTACGTTTATATTCGGAAGATTTGCCGCTTTCTCCATTGCTACAGGGAACAGTTCAAGATTGATACCAAACTTATTTTCCGAGAGGCCTGTAGTGATATTTGCATGCGTATGAGCATCAACGTTTGGGTTAACCCGGAAGGCTACGTTGGCAACCTTATTCATCCTCGTTGCTATTTCGGAAATCACCTCCAACTCCTCTATACTCTCGACATTGAAGCACCCGATGCCTACTTTTAGTGCCTGTTCTATCTCTGCGTCAGTCTTTCCGACCCCGGCATAAACTATCTTCTCTGCCGGTATTCCGGACTCAATAGCCAAGGCTACCTCTCCGCCACTTACGCAATCGGCACCCAAGCCGTAAGACGCTACAGTGGACACAACTTTAGGATCGGTATTGGCTTTCAGCGCATAATGCACTTTATAATCTCCTGCTTCTTCCTTTACCTGCTCTAATGTGCGCCTAAGCAATTCAAGATCGTAGTAATAGAAGGGTGTCGGGGATTCTTTAAATATATCTATTGGGAATTTTTCCATGTTACTTAAACAAATAGTTTTGCAATGAATTTAATGCACGAATCTTGTCACTGCTTTTAACCAAGATTGAGATGTTATAGTTACTACCTCCATAGGATATCATCCTGACAGGGATATCTCCCATTGCGTCAAGAACTTTAGTCTCGAAGCCACAATTATGCCATTCGAGATCGCCGACAACGCAAATGATCGTCATATCGGAATCGACCGTAACAGTGCCCAACTTTTTCAATTCGTCAAGAATATTGTGCAGATGTAGCGTATTATCTATCGTTACTGACACTCCCACCTCGGAAGTTGTGATCATGTCAATCGGAGTCTTATAAGTTTCGAAAACTTCAAACACCCGTCTCAAGAAACCGTGAGCCAACAACATCCGGCTACTCTTAATCTTTAGAGCGGTGATGTTATCCTTGGCTGCTACAGCCTTAATGCAATGATTCGCAGCACAATTATAAATCACAGTTCCGTGAGCTTCAGGTTGCATCGTATTTAGCAAGCGAACAGGAATATTGTTAAGCTTTGCAGGTAGCACGCAGGTAGGATGCAAAATCTTGGCTCCGAAATAAGCTAACTCAGCAGCCTCCTCAAAATGAAGTTCGGCCACAGGTGCTGTGTCACTCACAAATCTCGGATCGTTATTATGCATGCCATCGATATCTGTCCAAATCTCAATCTCTTCGGCATCTATGGCAGCTCCAATGAGAGAGGCGGTGTAATCGGAACCTCCACGCTGGAGATTATCCATTTCATCCTCCGAGTTCCTACAAATAAATCCCTGAGTGATATAAATATCTGCATCAGCATACTTTTCCAACAATGGATATAGATTAGCTTTGATATACCCATTATCCGGCTCACCGGCAGAATTAATCTTCATAAAATCCAGAGCAGGAAGCATCTTGGCATTCACACCCTTCTCCTCAAGATAAGTAACCATAAGGTTAGTACTCATCATCTCACCTTGACCTACTATCTCCTTCTCTATCTTAGTAGAATAAGGCTCAGTAGCCAAACTTCTTAAATGCTTAAAGATAACCCCTATCTTATCCTGAGCGGCTTTTATAGAATTCTTATTGGAGTAGAGTTCGGAGATAACCTGTGAATACTTACTCTCCAACTGATTTATCACCTCCATTGCACCGCTGACGTTACCCTTTGACAGATAATCGCAAATTTCCAACAGAGTATTGGTAGTGCCCGACATTGCAGACAACACGATGATATTCTTACCACGAGCAACAATAAGCTCAGCAACATTCTTAATTCTTTGGGCGCTTCCTACCGAAGTTCCGCCAAACTTTAAAACCTTCATTTTTATTCAGGGTCACTTAATTGACAACATAATAAAACCATACACCCTAATCTTAACCTATCCTTTATATCCATTATCTTTTTATACCTTCACCTTGTACCCTATCCAACGAAGAAATAAGTATTTAAGTTAATACCCTCAAATGCTTCTGCTTCTTCATAGTTCTGTTCAGTCATAAGGCTATACCTTATACTTGCACTTTCTACAGCTGAAAAGTTAACCTTCCAATCCCTTCAACCGGACATTGTTGCCTTATATAGGTTTCACCACGGATTTTCGGTCTAATCGGTTAAAGTACAAATACGTCATACTCAACACTAAAAAGTAAGAAGTCACGCGACTATAACCGAAATTTCTACAAAGTTAATTAAAATCCGCAAATAAATTTTAATAAAAAAACGCTAAAAATTTTGCAGAACCAAAATAAAGCATTAACTTTGCACTCGCAAAAGGGAAATAACCCATCAAATCAAGCTGGAATCGCTTTTGAAAGCGGCAACTTGATTTTAGATAACAACCCCTGATAGGTGCCATAGCTCAGTTGGTAGAGCAAAGGACTGAAAATCCTTGTGTCCCCGGT
>CAZEJY010000043.1:0-21341 GCA_964512705.1 uncultured Sangeribacter sp.
GCTTCCCAAGCTGAGGGTCGCGAGTTCGAGTCTCGTTTACCGCTCATGACTTAAATCGTTATGGTTTAGCCAATTAAAAGGCTTAATCATAGCGATTTTTTTGTTTGCACAACCCTCAAATTCCCTCAAAAGTTGTGGAAATCAGTGGAATTTGATGGATTTTAATGGAAAATGTTTCAGCAATGTTTCAACATGTTTGACCCATGATTGAACATGATTAGAAAAATGTTCTTTCCGGAATATGGATAGAAGGGGTAAAGGGATATTTCCAGAGATTTTTTAGCGCAAATCGGAATTTTATGATTATCTTTGAATAGAAAAGACCCGGTTTCATATATTTATTGCAGTCGCCGGGTAGTATCCTTGAGAGGTTTTGTGTTATATTGTGTTTGAAGATGAGGATTCCTCCGGTTCGGGACATATTGACAGCGGGTGCCTTTTTGGTGATTGTGGTGGCGTTGGCGGCTGCCGCCGTGTGGGCGTGTAACCAGTTCATGACTTCGGCTCCGTATGTTGATGCGGAACGATATCCTGTTCGAGGTATCGATGTCTCGGCTCATAACGGTTATATTAATTACAAAAAAGTTGCCAAAGCCGGTTACGAATTCGTTTTTATCAAGGCTTCCGAGGGTGAGGACTTCCAGGATAAGAACTTCCTGATAAATTATTACGCCTCCGGTAAGGCAGGTATGAAGAGAGGTGCCTATCATTTCTTCCGTTTTGATAAGGATGGCGTTGACCAGGGTGTGAATTTTGTGAACACGATTAAACACCGCCCCTTGGAACTTGGAGTTGCGATCGATGTGGAGTCGGAGGGGAATCCTGAGGGTATTCCCGTAGAGGTGATACAGGAAAGGCTTCAATCCATGATAGAGTTCCTGAACCTGAAAGGTTACAGAGTGATGCTTTATACCAATGTTAAGGGTTATGAGACCTACCTGCTCAATGTTTTTGCCGGGCTGCCGCTATGGATTTGCAGCTTCTCGAGTAGACCGGTAGATGTAGACTGGACATTCTGGCAATATGATCACCATGGCAAGGTGAATGGTGTGAGTGGCGATGTAGACTTGGATACCTTCAGCGGTTCGTGTGAAGACTGGAAAAAGCTCTGCGAAGAATCATATTGATACTCTGTCTGCAATATCAAGGGGGAGTTTTTCGTTATATTTTATAAACTTGAATATCATTGAAACGTAATATATTAAATTTTCTGTCGATAAGGTTTATGTGTGTTGTGGCGGCGATTCTCTGTATTGCTGCTGCAGTCCATGCGCTACCTGCCGAGCATTATGCCGCCAATTCGGTGTTGGCAGAGGGTAGATGGGCTAAAGTCAAGGTTGCGTCAACCGGTATGCAGCTGATTACGAATTCACAACTTAAGACCTTAGGCTTTACCGACCCGAGTAAAGTTAACGTATATGGCACGGGTGGTCAGATGGTGTCGGAGATTATTACCGAAACGCCTGATGATCTGCCTCTTCTGCCGTGTGTGCGTACAACGAAAGGGATTCTCTTCTTTGGAGTTGACAATGCGCAATGGATATATCGCGATGGCCAAATGAGCCATACTCTAAATCCATATTGTTCAGAAAGCTATTACTTTATTTCTGACCGTGCGGTTGAGGTTCCGGAAACAAAGAAATCTAATGCAACCGCCGATGTCAACGGTGACGCGCTTACGAGTTTCACCTCCCGTCTTTATTACGAACAGGATCAGATTAACCCTGTTGGTTATGGTCGTAGGTTGTTGGGAGAGGACTTCCGCACGCAGAAAAACAGGACTTTCAAGTTTACCATGCCGGATAAGGTTGGCTTGGATGTAGAAGCGCGTGTGTGCTTTGCCGCCAAGACTGTCAACGGCAGTTCATCATTGGTGCTCAAAGCTAATGACAAGACACTCCCAGCCACTTCGGAGAATGTTATCCCCGGGGTGTCGGGTGATAATTTCTATAACGTGACCACCATTAGGAATACATTTGAGCATGACTCGGAATCCTTGTCGTTGGAGGTGAATTATAATTACTCCGGTGTTATCTACCACGCACGTTTGGACTATATTGAAGTTTTTTATGACAGGAAGTTGGCTCTGCGTGATGGGGAATTGCATTTCTATGGTGATTTCTCAGGGAGTGGGCTTGAATTGTCCGGTTGTCCCGATGATGTAGTTGTCTGGGATGTCACGCAGCCGTGGGCTCCCGCTTTGGTTGAGTACGCACGTGATGGTGATAAGGTCAGATTTACTGCACCGAAAGGTTATCGTGAGTACGTAGCTTTTGATTCCTCGAAAGCCGGAAAGAGTGTTACGACCGTTTCTGGTAATTACAATCAGAATATCCACGCCATGCCATCACCGGATATGCTTATCGTTGCATATCCGCAATATAAAGCAGCCGCTGAGAGGATAGCTAATGTGCATCGCACAAAAGATGAGATGGAGGTGGTAGTACTCAGTCCCCAGGAGATATATAATGAGTTCTCCGGAGGACATGCCGATATTGGAGCATTTCGTAAGTTGCTGAAGATGTGGTATGACAGGGATGATGAACGTAAAATCAGTCATTGTCTGCTGTTGGGACGAGGTTCATACGATAGTAAAATGGTTTCTCCGAATGTCAAATCCGCTAAATACGTGCCGCTGCCATTATGGCAGTCTGAAGAGGGTTTGAGTGAGGCGGAATCATATTCAACCGATGATATCATCGGTATGATAGATGATGAGACCGCGCAGACCTTTGATATATCCCGTTCACAGATTCGCGTGGCTGTGGGTCGACTGCCGGTCACTTCAGCTGCAGAGGCAAACAATGCAGCCGCCAAAATAGAGAAGTATGTTAATAATCCCGAATATGGAAGCTGGCGCAACCGAGTTATGCTTATCGCTGATGATCAGGATGGGAACGCTCACCTGACCCAGACAGAGGATGTATATACACAATTGTCTACAAATGCGCCTCATTACCGATATGAGAAGGTATATCTCGATACGTATGAACTAAAATCCACAGGTGTAGGACTTACATATCCGGATGCCAAGCAACGAGTGCTTCGCACCTGGAATGAGGGCGTAGGATATACCAATTATATTGGCCACGCTTCACCTAATTCATGGACGCATGAGAAATTGCTGACATGGACCGATATGGTGAATATCAACAATACCAATCTCACCTTCCTCTGTGCGGCAACCTGTAGTTTCGGACATTGGGACGGAGATGAGGTCAGCGGTGCTGAGGTTATGACACTCAATCCCAATTATGGTTTTATCGGAGCCATCACTCCGAGCCGCACGGTTTACATCGGTTTGAACGGTCCATTGAACATCAGTTTCTCAAACTATTTCCTGACTGATGCTGAAGATGGGCGGAATTATACGGTAGGTCAGGCATTTATCAAAGGAAAGAATGCCATATATGAGAAAAACAAGCTCAGATATTGCCTGATTTCCGATCCGGCCTTAAGAATACCCAAGCCGGGCAAGAGGATAATGATAGAATCATTCGATGCCGTAACTCTTGATGAGCAGTCTGATGATGAACTCATGGTTCTTCCTGCCGGAAGTAAAGTGAATGTCAAAGGGAAGGTGTGTAATTCTGATGGGTCCGTTGTAGATAATTTCAGCGGTGTGATTCAACTTGATCTCTACGATGCCGAAAGAGTGGTTGAGACTTTGGGTAATGGTAAAGAGGGAGAGGCAACGTTCTTCAATGACCGAACCGTGAAACTCTCCTCCGTGTCTGCCAAGGTGGAAGCAGGAGTATGGAGTGCCACACTCTTCGTTCCTACAGAGATTGGAAATAACTACAGTCCCGCGAAACTTCTTGCCTACGGTTGGACTAAGGATGGTAATGAAGCACAAGGCTCTACAGAGAAATTCTATGTATACGGTGAGCAGGAGGGTGCTTCAACTGATACAAAAGGTCCGGAATTCGACTATCTTTATCTGAACTTCCCCGGACAGGAGGATGGTTGTTCGGTTAATGCAACCCCAGTACTACATGCTGCATTCAGCGATGAGTCGGGAATAAATCTGTCGGATGCAGGAATCGGGCATAAGATGACTATCAACGTAGATGGAAATAAAATCTATGATGATGTCGACAGCTTCTATTCACCCGATCCGGAACGAGCTGAAGCCGGCTACGTAAGTTATCCGCTTGATGAACTGATGCCGGGTGAGCATACGCTAACATTTACGGTGTATGACAATGCGAATAACAGCAGCAAGAAGAGCCTTTCATTTAATGTTGCTACTACCCGCGATCCATTGATTCGCGATCTGACCACAGATGTTAATCCCGCATCAGTAAGCGTAGAATTCTCTATGGGTGTCGATGCGCCTAATTCATCAATGAAATGCCGGATAGAGGTATTTGACCTTATGGGTAAGAGAGTTTGGCAATCGGAGGAGACCAAGCTTGTGGATATGCAGGGAAATCTGAGCAAACGATGGGATCTCTGCGATAGTGCCGGCAGGAGAGTGCCACGTGGTATATATCTATATAGGGCTACAGTAGAGACGTCTGAGGGCCGCTATTCTTCGCAGACTAAGAAATTGGCCGTTACGGCCCCATAAGATAAATAAACTCTGAGAAATCAGGGAAGTGTGCTAAATAAATCGGAACATGAACTCAAACGAAAACAATATAATCTTACCAGAGCCGACTTTGCGTCGGCTCCCTTGGTATCTTGCCTATGTTGAAATTTTGCGGACACAAGGTGTTGAGACTGTTTCCTCAACGCAAATCTCGCGTGCCCTGAGTGTGGATGCCTCGCAGATAGCCAAAGACCTCTCCTTTCTCAATCTGAAGGGGAAAACACGCATCGGATATGAAGTGGATTCCTTAATTGAAGCCCTTTCGGATTTTCTTGGATTCTCACATTGCCACAAAGCCTATGTGATTGGTTGTGGAAGTTTGGGTAAGGCACTGATACGAGACTCCGGATTGTCGAACTATGGTCTGCAGGTGGTTGCCGGTTTTGATGTTAATCCTCAGGTAATTGCTCGTACCGATCTCGGTGTACCTATCCACCACATCGATAAGATCTATGAAGAGATGGAGGTTAATCCGGCAGTTATAGGCATTCTGACCGTGCCGCCTGAATATGCCCAGGAGTGTGCCGACCTTGCAATCAGTGCAGGTGTTAAGGCAATCTGGAATTTTTCACCTTACCGAGTTAAAGTGGCAGAGGGTGTTGTGATGGCAAACACTTCGATTTATGCCCATCTTGCGCTTATATTCAATAGACTTCAGGCAGAACAAAACTAAATTATGAAAATATTCTGCGTAATAGATAATTACCGATCTTCAAATGTTTCGGAGGAGGTTAAGGCCGTTAGCGAAGTTCTATGGTATCTTCTTCCTGACTCAACCGTGGTTCGAAGTGAGAATCCCATGTTTGTTCCGGACTTCTGTGAATCGTTCGTAGCCTATCCGAGCTTAGTCATAAGAATAGAGAAGATCGGGAAGAATATCTCTCCAAAATTCGCTCCGCGCTATTATAAGTCCTTTGCTCCCGGTCTGGCAGTTCAAGCACCGGGATTATTGTCGCAGTTACGTGAAAAGGGTCTGCCGTGGACCAAAGCCGTGGTGTTTGACAGATGCTGCATGTTGGGTGAATTCACAGAATTAACGGAAGATGGTGTAATACCTGCAATCACTTTCGAAGGGGAGGATAAGTCTGTTTCATGGGATATAGTCTCTCTTTTTAATGGTGTTGATGAAGTTGTCGCAGCTCTAAGCAGGGAGAATACCCTTAAGATAGGAGACTTGATTTTTGTGGGTTTGCGGAACGAAGGGTTCAAGCTAAATATCGGTGAAAATATCTCCGCAAAAATAGGAGAGGAGGTTAAGCTTAATATCCGGCTTCGATAATCGTTTCCATGACCAGGGCGCTCAGACAAATTTTATTCATTCTAATGATGGCAATTGCTGTTGCTGCAGCAGATGCTAAGATCGATTTTGCGTCCACATCACCCTTTGCTTTCGGGAAATGGATTAAAGTGATTACCGGTGAAACCGGAATCTATGGGATTCCATATACCGAGCTCCGGGAGATGGGTTTTGAAAAGCCCGAAAATGTTGGCGTGCTCGGTAAAGGTGGCTCTATGTTGGATATGAATTTCACAGATGCATCCGGTGCGCCATTATACAGTGATAAGCTACAACCGGTGGCAGTCTTGCATAAAGATGAAACTCTATATTTCTTTGCAAGGGGTGTAGATGATATTCGTTGGAATGGAGATCAAGGTTATTTCCGGAAAGTATCAAAAAATATCTATAGCGATACGGGAGCTTACTTCCTCACCGATGCAATGGATTACAAATCAATTGATACTACTTCATTCAATGATAATTCAGAACTGATAAACACTGGAAAGGGATACATTTACCATGAGAAAGATCTCTATCAGAATCATACAGGAACAGGTCAACTTTTCTGGGGTGAGGATTTTTTGAGTGAAGGGGGTGAACTGCAATTTGTGGCTGACGCGCCATTGGCAAAGGATGGTGACGTAAGATTGGAATATAGCTTTATCTTTGAACCCAATAAGAATACCAAAGTTCCTTACAGTTATAGGATGCAGCTTGCAGAGTCCGATGATCTAAGTCAGGGTGAGTCTCAGGCATCAAGAGGTTCTAAGCTCCATCACATCACGCCATCAGCCAACTTCCATGCCGCACCGCAAGGTCGTTACAATCTTTCACTTGCGGCAACTGCAACCAACGCGCGGTATCTAAATCTTGATTACTGGCTACTGACATATCCCAAATGGCTCGACAGCAAAGTGAAGAGTATTAAAGATATCGAGCTATTTACGATTCCTGCAATTGAGGGGAATAGTTATAGGTTCCAACTTCCTTCGGGCTATACGGTCTGGGATGTAACTGATATTGAAAATCCAAGAATATGTAAATCCAAAGTGCTCGAAGATGGTATAGAGGAGTACTTTGTGGCAGCGACTGTAGGAAATATAGATTTAGCTGTAATACCTGCAGGTATATTGCCTAAAAGGATAATAGATTGGAGGAAAGTTGAAAACAGGAATCTCCATGGTTTGCAGTCTACCGATGTGGAATTAGTAATCGTTACAGTTCCTGAATTTAGAAATTATGCAGAGGAGATAGCTGATTTGCATCGTAAAAATGATGAAATCAAAGTTGCTGTAGTTACCCCTGAGGAGCTCTATAATGAATTTTCCGGAGGTGTGCCGGATCCTATGGCATACCGAGCATTTATGAAAATGCTTTATGATGGAGAGGGTAAGAAGGTCAAGAATCTTATGATCTTGGGACCTTCGGAGAAAGATTTCCGTAATGGGAGCAATCCCTCAATTCCTTATTCTACTCACATTGCATTTCAGGATTTCGAACCTGATTACTCCAATGATGCCGCTGCGGTCTATGATTTCTATGGGATGCCGGATGATAATATCGATTTATCAACATTATATCGCACAAAGCGGAGTGTCGGGGTAGGTGTGCTAAGTTGCAGAACAGATGATGATTGTCGGAGATATCTTCGTAAGATTAGGAAGTATATGGAGAGCTCCAAAGATTTTGCATGGGTAATCAGTGATCTGCTAACGATCGGAGGAACCGGAGATGTACACACCCATGATCATCAAGCTGAGGAGGTAGCCGAGTTTGTCAGGGAATTGACTGATGGTAATTTCGCCGTGTCGAATATTTCAATAGACGCGTTCAGCTCTGCTCAGGCTTCGGACCTGTTTCTCTCCAAGCTGAATGAAGGGAAACTATTTACCGCATATATCGGCCACGCCGACAGTAAATGGATAGGTCAGGATATGAATTTCTTCACTACCTCCGATGTGAGGAAACTCCGTAATCCCTTTACCTGCTTTGCCTTCCTTGCCGGATGTAATTTCTCTTTCCCCGACAAAGGTGTGAGGGGAATAGGTGAGGATCTGCTCCTTTCCTCGGATTATGGTATGATAGGTGGAGTGATGAGCTGCAGGGCTGTGATGTCGAGTTCAAACTATGATGTATTGAAGAATTTCGTAAAGGTTTGGTTACAAACGGAATGGGAAACATCTCCGACAATTGGTGAGATATATGCCGAAACTAAATCCAATTCCAAATTCAGTCCATCAATCAACTTCTTTTATGCCGGAGATCCTGCATTGAAACTCCCTATTGCAACCAAGCGCATGAAGATTGATAGTCCTGAGTTTGGAATGCCGGGAATGAAATTTAGATTAAAAGGGGAGATAACAGATAAGAGCGATAAGTTAGATGGGAACTTCTCCGGAAAAGGTGTGCTGAAGATAATGAAACCGGAGGTGACAATTCAATCCTATGATTATGTTACCCAAACCTATCTGGCTGCTTCCAAGGATGATCGTGATACCCTGATGGTGACATATCCCGCCGAGAGGTTGTTGGCAATGGAGTTTGAGATAGAGGATGGTAAGTTTGACACTGATCTGACACTCCCTGATGATTTTAATGAATACGTAGGTAAAGAGATCAAGTTCCATTTGAGTGCTTATGATCCAGTTCTGAAAGTTGGAGCTGTAGGTAACTTCAAACTGCCGATTATCATGGCATCGGATTCAGTTGTTACTGCAGGCTATAAAGACACTATTCCTCCCTCCGTGGGTGTGGCTTATAACTCAGGAATGGATCTCTTGGAGATTGAAATAACGGATGAAACTGCAATGTTACTAAGTCACGGAGCCGTAGATATAAAAATAGATGGAGAGAAATTCTCTACTATAAGTGATAATGACTTCCATTCAGGATTGGTTGGTAAAATGTATAATGGCACTTTTGATGTTTTCAATCTCTCTGAGGGTGAACACAATGTTGAGATAAGATGCACCGATCTCGCCGGGAATGTTGCTATTGGGCACTTTACCTTCCTTAAAGAGCTTTCAGGCGCTGTTCTAACGCTCCACTTATCTTCAAAAGCTGTGGTTGATACTCTTGGAATTGAAGTGACTGGGGCTGATGGGGAATCATTGGAACTTACAATAGTTGACGATGCCGGTAACCGTGTGTTGCGCAAGAGCATTGCCGGAGGTGGCTTTTCATGGGATTGCCGAGATAACCGAGGCGAATTACTACCACCGGGTTTATACCGAATTAAGGTAGTAGTAAAGGATGAAGTTGGTGTGAGAAAGTATTCTAAGTGGGAAACTGTGGCGATTTTGCAATAAATGAGCTAAAATAGAGTTTTAGAGATAGGATGAAAGATATGATGAAGAAAATATTTATGGTTTGCATGGCAGTTATATCTTTAGGTGTTACTGCTTATGCTCAGGATGATATCAAATATAATGAGTTCAACCCGGTGTCAACAGGTGTCACCACGCTTTCGATTGCTCCGGATGCGCGTGGTAGCGGTTTGGGTAACCTTGGTGCCGCAACTGATCCGGATATGAACTCGCAGTTCTGGAACCCATCCAAATATGCTTTCGGTTATTCAACCGGAGGTCTATCGCTATCTTACACCCCTTGGTTGCGTAAGATTGTGAATGATATCTTTCTTGCCAACCTTGCAGGATATTGGAAACCGGGTCAAGGTGATAATCAGGCATTCAGTGCATCACTCCGTTACTTCTCATTGGGTGAGGTTCACACATCCCTGAGTACGGGTGATAATATCCAAACCATCAACCCTTATGAGTTTGCTCTTGACTTGGGTTACTCCCGCAAGTTGTCGGAGAAGTTCTCCATGGGTGTGGTTTTGAGGTATATACTTTCCGATCTTTCTTATGACGACACTACAACGGGAGAATCCAATACCGCTGCATCCGCGTTCTCCGTCGACCTCTCCGGTTATTACACTACTTATCCGATGATCGGAAGAAATGAGTGCCAGTTCTCCTGGGGTTTTGACATCTCCAATATCGGTACTAAGGTGAGCTATGACCATGGTGCCAATAATGCCTTTCTTCCTACTAACTTCCGTTTAGGAGCGAACTTCATGTTCCCCTTGGCAGATTATAACACTCTATCATTCGGACTTGATCTCAATAAACTTCTTGTACCGACCAAACCGCGTGAGCATGACTACGATACACCTGAAGAATATGAAGATGCTAAGGAGAAATGGGAGACAATGTCACCTATTACCGGTATTTTCAAGAGTTTTTCCGATGCACCCGGTGGTTTCAAAGAGGAGTTGAGGGAGATCGGAGTTAACTTCGGTGCAGAGTATGCCTATAACCAGCAATTCTTCCTCCGCGCAGGATATAATTATGAGAATGCCAATAAGGGTGGTCGAAGCTACTTCGCATTTGGTGCAGGTTTCTCGCTGAATGTAGTGCAACTCGATGCTTCCTACATGCTCGCTACAGCGCAGAGCTCTCCTTTGGATCAGACACTGCGCTTCACTCTGACATTCGATATGGATGGCCTCCGTGACCTCCTTGGTAAACGTAGATAAATGAGAGAAAATGTATAGGATTGGTCAAGGCTACGATGTGCACCGTTTGGTAGAGGGTAGGGAGTTATGGCTCTGCGGAATAAAGTTGGATCACACTCTCGGGCTATTAGGGCATAGTGACGCAGATGTTGCTCTCCATGCCTTAAGCGATGCCATTCTCGGTGCACTTGCTCTTCGTGATATAGGTTATCATTTCCCCGATACCGATCCGAAATATAAGGGAGCAGACAGCAAGGAGCTTCTAAAGGAGGTTGTGCAGAAAATCAAGGT
Organism: uncultured Sangeribacter sp.; assembly: GCA_964512705.1. GTDB lineage: Bacteria > Bacteroidota > Bacteroidia > Bacteroidales > Muribaculaceae > Lepagella. The sequence goes on from CAZEJY010000043.1 coordinate 10,684, forward strand.
AAAGGGTTATGAGATCGGTAACGTTGATATCACAATATGTGCCGAGCGACCCAAAATCAATCCGCACATTGAGAAGATGCAGGAGGTAGTGGCACAATGTCTTGAAACTGATAAGGAGAATGTTTCCATAAAGGCAACTACTACCGAGAAACTTGGTTTCACCGGGCGTGAAGAGGGTATTTCAGCCTACGCCATTGCACTCCTGAAAAAGATATAAAGATACTATTAAACTATAGAAAAGATATGCTTGATATAATTTATTGGAATGCTGATCCGATTCTATTTTCACTTGGACCGATCTCTGTGAGATGGTACGGGTTGATGTTTGCCATCGGCTTTACGGTAGGCTATTGGATTGAGGAGAAAATGTTTAAGCATGAAGGTGCTCCGGAGAAATGGTTAGGAACGCTTTTAGGTTATCTCCTTGTTGCAACCGTAGTCGGTGCGCGTTTAGGTCATGTCTTTTTCTATGAATGGCCATACTACTCCCAGCACCCCGGAGAGATTCTTAAAATCTGGCAGGGAGGTCTTGCAAGTCATGGCGGAACAATAGCCATCATCATTGCGCTCTTCCTCTTCTCCTGGTTTGTGACAAAGAAACCGGCTTCATGGATATTTGATAAAATTGTGATTCCGATCGCATTTGTAGGTGGATTGATTCGTCTTGGAAATCTGATGAACAGTGAGATTTATGGCGGTCCTACCACAATGCCGTGGGGTTTTGTCTTCTTGCGTAATGGTGAAACCGTGCCGGCGCATCCCACTCAGTTATATGAAGCAATTTGTTACTTTGCTCTCTTCGCACTTCTTATGTGGATGTATTGGAAGAAGAATGCTCAGGAACGATCTTGGCTAATCACAGGCATCTTCTTTATCGGAATTTTCCTTCCACGATTCATAATAGAGTATGTGAAGAATGTGCAGGTTTCCTCAGAGTATGAGATGATTGCCAAATATGGTATGAATTTGGGACAGATGCTAAGCATCCCATTTATCATCTTGGGTGTCTGCTTGGTTATATGGGCAATGACCCATCCCAAAGTGAAGTTCTCTTTTCCCAATAAGTTCCCGAAACCTTAGCCCCCACGTGGCGTGGGTTCCATATATTTCCACCTAAGGTGTCAAAACCTTAAAGGTACGGTTTGGGGTCCAAAAGGGACCTATAACATTGAAGATACACGGCGGAGTGCGGCGATAAATTCGTCAGCCTCCGCTTTTGTATTGTAGACAGCGAAAGATGCGCGCACTGTGCCGGGGATGCCTAACCGTTGCATCAGTGGTTGTGCGCAATGGTGACCTGTGCGAACTGCTACGCCAAGTTTGTCAAGCAGGAATCCCACGTCATAATTGTGTGCGTCTCCCACATTAAAGGAGATTACAGCAGACTTATTCTCCGCCTCTCCGTAGATTTTAACCCCCGGAATTTCGAGCAGAAGGGGAGTAGTATATTTCAACAATTCCTCCTCGTGTTCTGCTATACGCTCCATTCCTACCTCCTCAATGAAGTCGAGAGCTTTAGCAAAGGCAGCGATATCAATGAAATCGGGAGTACCTGCTTCAAACTTAAACGGGAGGTCTGCAAAGGTAGTTCCTTCGAAGCTCACATGTTTTATCATCTCCCCTCCACCCTGATAAGGAGGCATGGACTCCAATAATTCCTTCTTGCCGTATAGCACACCTACTCCTGTTGGACCATACATCTTATGTGAGGAGAAAACATAGAAATCGCAATCAAGTTTCTTGACATCTATCCTCAGGTGGGGTGATGCTTGCGCCCCATCGATAAGTGCCGGTACTCCATGTTCATGAGCAATTCTCACCATCTCCTCGACGGGATTGATAGTTCCGAGAACGTTGCTTACATGCGTAAAGGCAACAATTCGCGTTTTTGGGGTGAATAATGATCGGTACTGATCTAAATCGAGCACACCTCTGTCATCGATATTTACGACCTTAATTTTGATCTTTTTGTGACGTTGGAGCAGTTGCCAGGGCACGATGTTGGCGTGGTGCTCCATTACAGTGAGAATAATCTCATCACCCTCCTCGAATCTGTCTCCGAAAGAGGATGCTACTAAATTTATGGCTTCTGTGGTGCCGCGAGTGAAGATTATCTCCTCAATGCTGTCGGCGTTGATGTATTCCCTCACCCTGCGGCGTGTGTGTTCCTGCAGATCTGTGGCTTCTTGTGAGAGGGTGTGGATCCCGCGATGCACATTAGCTTTAGTGTGCTCGTAGAGATAAGTAATATCATCCACCACTCTAATGGGTGTCTGGGAGGTTGCGGTGTTGTCGAGATATACAAGTTTCTTACCACCAACCTCTCTTTCCAATATAGGGAACTGTTTTCTTATTTCATCAATATTCAAAGCCATATTGTTACAGAGTTTAATTGCAACTTTTGCCGTGTAGGGAGCAGTTATGGCAGGCGCTCTTTTCACCGGCAAAACGTCGTTCCACCATCAGGTGGAGCTTGTCGCGAAGATTCGGGATGCCGATTTTATCTATCACATCAGCCATGAAAGCCTGCTTCAGAAGCAGCTTAGCTTCTGCTTCATCGAGTCCTCTCGTGCGTAGATAGAAAAGTTGATTCTGGTCGAGACGTCCTATAGCTGAGCCGTGTGAGCACTTCACATCATCATTATAGATTTCCAATTCCGGACGGCTCATGATTTTAGCTGAATCGGATCCTATAAGGTTCCTGTTAGCCTGATAAGCCTCAGTGCCGGAAGCACCGTAATCTACAAATATTCTTCCTGTGAATGAAGCGATGGCCTCATCGTCGGCTGTGTGCTTAAATAGCTCGTCGGTTTTACAATCCGGATGGTTATGACAAATATGCGAATAGGTTGATACCCTTCGCTGATCATCCTCAATGGCGAGTCCGTATAAACTCAATTCCGCATGTTTGCCATTGAAGTTACAGTAATATTCATTTCTTGACACGCCGTTAAAGAGTGTCAAACCATCAATATTTACCCGGCTTCCTTCCTCCTGATTAAGATATAGAGAAGATATTCGGGAAGTCTTTGCTGATGATTCCTCTAAATCATAATAGTCGAATTCGGCATTACGCTCCACGAAGATTTCGACAGTTTCCAACGATAGGAAATTGATATCAGGGTTTTGTGTATGGTCGCAAACCAAAAGTTTTGCGGAAGCATCCTCTTCTACCACAATCAAAAGTCTGCGTATTGCCATCAGGGGCATGCCATTCTCCAAAATATTCACGAGCTGGAGAGGTTGGTCGAGTTTTACACCCCTCATCACGCGGAGGAAGTAGCCATCTTCAGCCAACAGTGTATTCAGAGCCACGACAGGATTCGAGAGTTTCGCACCCTTGGCATAGTATTTCCCGATTAATTCCGGATTCTTCTCCGCCGCTTTTCTCAAACTACCTATCTCCACACCCTCCGGAAGTTTCCAGTCTCCTGAAGATTCGGCGTAGGTGTCGTTTATCAGCATCGAGAGTTTTGGGGATAGGGTAGGTACATCGCATTTGAATGTGTCGCGCGGATTGACATCAATCGGCAGTTTGGCGAGATTGATACCATAATCAGGACTGAGCATAGCCTCGAGGTCGCAGTTCTCATAATTATCCGAACCGGCTTTGGGTAGCCGGGCATCGAGAAGAGCCTTGAGGGCATCGGGACGCGCCGCATTCAGCACACCGCAAGAGTTGCGCTCAATCACATCTCCGTGTTCGGTGTAGAGATTTATGTATTGTTTAATTGCGCTCATCATCAACCCTCCTTTTCGGCGTTATCCACTTCCTCCTTGATCCAGTCAAAACCACGACGCTCGATCTCCTGAGCTAATTCCGGGCCACCTGACTTCACGATTCTTCCTTTGTAAAGTACATGAATAAACTCAGGCTGCAGATAATCGAGGAGTCGCTGATAGTGGGTGATGACGATTGTGGAGTTGTCAGAACTTTTAAGTTTATTGACACCATCGGCAACGATGCGAAGGGCGTCGACATCGAGACCGGAGTCTGTTTCATCAAGAATAGAGAGCTTCGGTTCGAGTACAGCCATCTGGAAGATCTCATTTCTCTTCTTCTCACCACCTGAGAACCCTTCATTAACCGAGCGGGAAGCCAGTTTGTTGTCAAGCTCCACGATAGCTCTCTTCTCGCGCATCATCTTAAGAAATTCCGTGGCGCTCATCGGAGGCTCGTTGAGGTACTGTCGCTTGGCATTTACAGCCGCGCGCATGAAGTTAACCATTGACACACCGGGAATCTCCACGGGGTATTGGAAGCCGAGAAATAAACCTTCATGACTTCTTGTTTCCGGTGGCAGATCGAGAAGATTTTTCCCCATGAATTCTGCCGAGCCCTCAGTCACTTCATAGGCGGGATTTCCGGCGAGTACCATGGAGAGGGTGGATTTACCGGATCCGTTCGGTCCCATAATCGCATGTACTTCGCCCGGTTTTATTTCAAGATCTATACCTTTTAATATCTCTTTGCCATTGATTGAGGCATGAAGGTTCTTTACTTTAAGCATATCTAATTTCTATCTGGATTTTCTATCTTGATGCAAATTTGCTGCAAAGTTAATAATAATCGGCATCATAGTGCCTATAGTTTTAACGTTTGAGAGGTGCGAAAGTTGGCTATCAACTTATATATCTCGCTTCCTCCAACTGGAATTGGTGCGCCAAATCTTCCACTGATTCTCCGCCGAGTACGGCAGGTGAGAAGAGCATTACTATCTCCACAATATTACCGTCGTCGGACTTGGCATATTTCATCAGATCGGAGTGAGGTTTCATCCCTAACCAGAAGTTATAGACCACTGAGAGCATCAGCATATAATTGACCAGGCAGAAGAGGCTTCCACCGATTGATCCGAGTAGTCCCGGTTTCCATCTGAAGATTATGCGGAGGAAACTTGTGATGGTGCACACCACCGCGTACACGGTCAGATAAATCGTTCCCGCAGCCAACACGCTGTAAATATAGTCCCCCTCCACGCGGTCCGCAAGAGTGGGTAGGATAGTACGGTATATATCCTCCATCGGGGGGAGAAATATTCGTGTGCATACAATGCCAAAGCAGAAACCGATCATGTTCGGTATCTGCTTGGCAAGTCCTTTTCTGTAGCCCTTTACCAAAGACCAGGCTGCTAAGAGGAGCGGGATTATATGATATATCGGACCTATGGGTGTAAGTATATAAGTTAATATAAATTACTCACCGACAAGGGCTGCTGTATCTTCAGCAATCATCAACTCTTCATCAGTCGGGATTACAACGATCTTCACCTTGGAGTCCTTTCCGGAAATGAGTACCTCTTCACCTCTGACTTTGTTAGCTTCGCTATCAAATGTCACTCCGAGATAAGCCAATTTCTTGCAGATCTCTTCACGGGTACCGATCTGGTTCTCTCCGACACCACCGGTGAAGACAATTACGTCCACGCCACCAAGCACGGCAGTGTATGCACCGATATATTTCAGAATGCGGTATTCATACATCTCCATTGCAAGTTTGGCACGTTTGTTACCCTCTTTGATAGCCGCTTCGATATCGCGCATATCGTTTGAAATGCCTGATACTCCGAGAACGCCGCTCTCCTTGTTGATAACTTTCTGCAATTCCTCTGCGTTCATGCCTGTGCTTTCCATCAGATAAACGAGTGCGCCCGGATCAATATCACCGACACGTGTACCCATCATCAGACCCTCTGTAGGAGTCAGACCCATAGAGGTATCGACGCTCTCGCCATCCTTGATGGCAGTGATGCTGGCTCCATTGCCGATGTGGCATGTGATGATGCGCTGCTTATCATAAGGGAGTCCTAAGAATTCGCATGCACGGCGTGAAACATAGCGATGACTTGTTCCGTGGAAACCATAGCGGCGGATTCCGAGTCGCTGATAATCTTTATATGGCAGAGCATACATGAAAGCCTTTGCCGGCATAGTCTGGTGGAAAGCGGTATCGAATACTGCTACCTGAGGAGTCTTGGGCATTATCTCTGTTACTGCCTCAATACCGGTCACATTCGCCGGATTGTGGAGAGGGGCAACCGGATAGCACTCCTTAACCTTCTCAATTACCTGAGGAGTGATAACAACCGATTTATTGAAATACTCCATACCATGCACCACGCGATGACCTACGGCACCAATCTCATCAAAGCTCTTGATCACGCCTTTCTGGGGATCAGTCAGGACCTTGAGCACTTCCTTGACGGCATCCTTGTGATCTTTCATCTCAACAGTGATAGTCTCTTTGGAACCATCCTCGAGTTTGAACTTCAGGAATGAATCCGGCAGACCAATCTTCTCTACGCCACCCTCGGCAAGAACATCTTTTGATTGAGAATCTATAAGTTTATATTTTACGCTACTGCTTCCGCAGTTCAATACCAATATTTTCATAATTATATTATTAGAGTGTATCTCCCCAACTTCATAACTCATCCTTAGTACTTCATCACTATAACTTAGTACTTCCCGCTTAACCTATCGCCTGATTGCAGGTGACAATGATAGTATTGACGATATCATCAACAGTCGCACCGCGTGAAAGGTCGTTAACCGGAGCGGCGAGACCCTGAAGGATAGGACCGACAGCACCTGCACCAGCCAATCTCTGAACAAGCTTGTAGGCGATATTACCTGTTTCGAGTGAAGGGAAGATAAGGGTGTTGGCATGACCGGCAACCTCGCTTCCGGGAGCTTTCATTGCACCGATAGCCGGCACAATAGCGGCGTCGCTCTGCAGTTCACCATCAATCTTGAGTGTCGGATCCATCTCTTTAGCCAATTTGGTGGCTTCAATCACCTTGTCAACTCTTTCGTGGTTAGCACTGCCCTTGGTAGAGAAGCTTGTCAACGCAACAACCGGGTCGAGACCGGCAATGTTCTTGGTAGTCGCCGCAGTAGCGATGGCAATCTCTGCCAACTCTTTAGCTGTGGGATCGGGAACTACCGCGCAATCGGCAAATACGAGCATGTGGTTGTCACCGAATGGAACATTCTCCGGCAGAAGCATGATGAATGCACCGCTCACAACCGAGATACCGGGTTTTGTCTTCAGAATCTGGAATGCAGCGCGGAGCACGTGTGATGTCGGACTCAAAGCACCTGCTACCATCGCATCAGCATCGCCATGCTTGATCAGAAGACAACCGAGATACAATGGATTTTTAACCGTTTCGCGAGCCTGTTCGATTGTGACACCCTTGCTTTTACGAAGCTGGGCAAAGAGCTCCGCGTATGGTTCCGTAAGATTAGTATCTTCCGGATCGATTACAGTAGCTTTGTCAATATGCTGTAAGCCAAGTTCAAATGCCTTGTCTAAAATTTCTGCACGCTTTCCAACAAATATCACATTGGCGATACCTTCTGCAATTATTTTATTAGCAGCCTGCAATGTACGAGGCTCTAAAGATTCGGGCAATACAAGGCGCTGAGGATTCTCCTGCGCTCTCTTAGTAAGTCTTTCAAATAATGTCATAGTATGATTCAAGTTTTATTAATAGCAAATTTACAAAAATTCTTTGTAAATTTGCCAAAGAATTAGCCAAGGATTTGAGGAAACATCATCAATGCGTCTCATTAAACGATTAAATTGGTTCGTACTTAAAAGCTTCCTGCCTCTTTTCGCGATGACCTTCTTCATCGTGCTCTTCATCGTGCTTATGCAGTTCCTGTGGAGATATATTGATGATCTTGTAGGCAAAGGCTTGGGAATGGGTGTGTTGGGAGAGCTTTTCTTCTATGCTGCCGTGACAATGGTTCCGATGGCGCTGCCGCTTGCCATTCTGTTGGCGAGTCTCATGACCTTTGGTAATCTTGGAGAGAAATCTGAGCTCACCGCCATAAAGGCCTCCGGAATATCCTTGATAAAAACTATGCGGCCGTTGATTATTCTGATCATGGTCATTGCCGTCGGCGCATTTTTCTTTCAGAATTACGTTCTGCCGATAGCTCAGGTGAAGATGTACACCCTGCTCTTCTCCATGAAGCAGAAGAGCCCGGAAGTCGAGATTCCGGAGGGGGTATTCTATGACCAGATTCCCGGCTACAATCTCTTTATAAAATCGAAGAATCAAGAGACAGGTGTCCTCTATGACGCCATGATATACGATATCAGTAAAGGTGGCGATAACGCTACAATTCTTCTTGCAGATTCCGCCCGACTTGCCTTTACTAAAGATATGAGGTATCTTTATCTCCATCTCTTCACCGGTGAGGAGTTTGAGAATCTTCGTGAACAGCGGCAACTTGACCGTAATGTTCCTTTCAGGAGGGAATCCTTCTTCGATAAGGAGATTCTTATCCCGTTTGACGCCAACTTCAATCGAATGGATGAGGGGGGAATGCGCAGACAATATGTGGGAAAGAATATCGCTGAGCTAAATCAAACCATCGATTCAATCAATCTGAGACTCGATTCGATCGGCACTTCCTATTCCTATGAGTTCAAGCGATCGGCATTTTCGCGGCTTGTTACTCAGAACTATTTCGATAAACCTATCGCGGATACAAAGGTTAAGACTCAACCGGCGACCGGCTCCGTATTTCATCCGGCACCCACGGATCCTGAGGCAAATTTTGATCAAGAAGTGGAGGTTGTAACTGAAAACAAAACCATACTGAATGTTGATTCTCTGATCAAGGCGTTAACTCCTGCCGATCAGGATTTCCTATATTCCCAGGCAAGATCCATAAACCGTAATCGACAGCAGGAGATTGAGTTTCAATCCATGATTGTGTCGGAAGATAAACGTTCAATTAGAAGGCATGACATGGAGCTGATAAAGAAATTCACCCTCTCCGTGGCATGTATAATCTTCTTCTTTATCGGTGCTCCATTGGGTGCAATTATCCGGAAAGGTGGCTTGGGAGCACCATTGGTAATATCCGTACTCCTGTTCGTGGTCTATTATATCATTGATAATACCGGAACGAAAATGGCACGCGATGGACATATTCCCGTATGGGAAGGTATGTGGCTATCCACTTTTGTTCTGCTCCCATTGGGTATATTCGTGACCTATAAGGCGATGAATGACTCTGCGGTATTTAATAAAGATTTATATCTCAATCTTATCCGCAAAGTCTTCGGACTCTCCGAGTCTCGTCATGTGCCTCTGAAGGAGGTTATTATCAGTGAGGTGGATGTGAGAAAGGGAGAGGAAATGCTCGCGCGTTGCTACGCCCTCAGCTCTTGCCGGTTGCTCCACTCGGCAACGCCACAGAGTTATTGGAAATATTGGAATTCCCCAATTGATTCCGGCGCTCTCTTATCATTAGGCGAGTATGTTGATGAGACTGTTGGGTATCTTTCAGATAGCCGTAATCTGCGACTGTTGATGCACTTGGAGAAAATGCCGGTGATAAAGAAGCTCTGGATCTATGATCCGATACCCGCAAACATGAAAAAACTCCGAAAGGGAATTGCAATCTTCTTCCCAATCGGAGGTATCATCTATCTTCTCTCGTTACCCTACCAGCGCATCCTGCACAGGCAAGTGAAGCGCATTCAATCCGAATCGCTCAGCGCATTAATCGCTCTGGCGTAGGCGAGGGCTTCGGCGCGCTCCACACATGTGCCGCATTTCCCGCAAGGTTCGTCGCCCCCTTTGTAGCAGGAGTAGGTATGGTCGTAGTCAACCCCTAATTTCATTCCTATAACCGCGATCTCGTTCTTGGTTATATTAGTGAATGGAGCGATTATATCCACGTGCTCGTAGGTCCCTTCGATCATAGCCTGACTCATGGCTTTGACAAAGCCCTCGCGGCAATCGGGATATATAGCATGGTCTCCGCCATGATTGGCGAGCATCACATGTTTCAGGCCGCGGGATTCCGCAAGTCCGCACGCAACCGAAAGCATTATGCCATTACGGAAGGGAACAACGGTTGATCGCATATTCTCATCTTGATAATGACCCTCCGGAATATCTTCTGCTCCTGACAGCAGGCTGCTCTTGAAATATTGCCCCATGAATTTCAAGGGTATGACCAAATGCTCTATTCCCAAGTGCTCACACTGCCAGCGGGCACACTCAATCTCCTTGGCATTATGGTTGGAGCCATAATCAAAAGATACTGCCAATGCTATCCTATCCTTCTCCTGATGAAGCAGGGTTGTTGAGTCCATTCCTCCGGAATAAACTAATATAGAATCTTTCATTTTACGTTGCAGCTTTCAGTGAAAATTTGCAGTCTACGGGCTTTCACAAGTTCCTGATGCTCCGAATCACCCATGTTGGCAAAGGGGTATATGGATATTCCCCCACGAGGCATGAATACTCCGCGAACTTCGATATATTTCGGATCCATCAAGGCGGCGAGATCCTTCATGATGATGTTAACGCAATCCTCATGAAAATCGCCATGATTCCTGAAACTGAAGAGATACAGTTTCAGACTCTTACTCTCTACCATTCTCTCCCGGGGTATATAAGAAATATATATATGACCGAAGTCCGGTTGACCGGTTTTGGGGCAGAGTGTAGTGAATTCGGGACAATCGAATGTTACGACATACTCATTATCCGGATGCTTGTTCTCGAATGTCTCGAGGAGCTCCGGATTGTAGTCGGTAGGATATTTCACATTCTGATTACCAAGGAGACTTACTCCTTCTAACTCTTTGTCTGTTCGCATTGTATTGGTTTTCAGTTTTCAGT
>CAZEJY010000044.1:0-21337 GCA_964512705.1 uncultured Sangeribacter sp.
AGTGTTTTTGCGGTTTTTGGTAGTGATGTAGCGAGACATGCCGGGCATACCGCTTGCCTTATGTTCGGTGCATTCAAGAATAACCTGAACTCTATTACCTTTAGCTTTCTTTGCCATAATTATATGAGATTAGAGGGAAAGGATTTTGATGTCTTTAAAATCAATATTTCCGTCAGCCTCCGCTTTCTTGAGAGCTGCGTTAAGGCCAATTTTATTGATAGTGCGGAGTGCATGAGCTGAAACGCGCAATACGATCCACATGTCCTGTTCTACCCAATAAAATTTCTTTGTGTGTAAGTTTACCTCGAACTTACGTTTGGTGCGACGCTTTGAGTGAGACACGTTATTGCCCACTTGCGCTTTTCTGCCTGTGATTTGACAAACTTTAGACATGACTGTTGTTATAATCTTGTTACTAAATCTTTATAAATGCTGTCCGGACGGCATCGCAGTTCTCATATCACCGCTAATCGCATCATATTCAGCGGCTTTAAAGGATGTGTCACAAAACGTTTGCAAAATTACTAATTTTTTGTGAATTAACCAAATGCTTGTCAAAATATTTTATGAAAATATTTTACGATACCGGAGTTTGAGGCATGGGGGTATATAAATAGCGATGTCATCTGAATTTTTCAGATGACATCGCCAAATATCAACATTTAAAACTTAATCCTAATTTGGGATAATCCTTGATTCGAAAATCTGATTTAGATTTTGATAATATTGGATTTGATAATTATCTGTAGTCAGAAAGGATTTCGCGGAGGCGCTTGCGAGCAAAGAAGATGCGACTCTTAACTGTTCCGAGTGGGAGCTCAAGCTTCTCAGCGATTTCATTGTATTTGTAACCTGCTACGTAGAGGTTGAATGGTTCGCGATACTCAGCCGGGAAAGCGTTGATCGCTACTGAAATTTCCTTAACGGCATAAGAGCCTTCAGGAGTTGCAAGACCGGAGTCTTGTGATATGTTGAGGTGATAAAGGTCTTCTGTCTGGTCAACCACTGTTGCCTTGCGTACATTCTGGCGGTAGTTGTTGATGAAGATATTTCTCATGATTGTGAATATCCAACCCTTGAAGTTGACATTATCCACATACTTATCTTCGTTGTCAAGAGCCTTGAGAGTGGTATCTTGGAGGAGGTCTTCAGCTTGTTCGCGATTTGAAGTAAGCTGATATGCAAAACTCATTAAGTTTGACTGGAGTCCTACGAGGCGAGATTTGAAAGTTTCGTTAGATTTCATTTGATTAAGTTTTTAATGTTGTTTTAAAATGTTGTTGATGTCTATATAACAATGCCTGTTTCGAAATTGTTCCAGAAAAGTTTAATTTTTTTTGAAAAATTTTTCAAATATCTTCTAATTAGCTGTGAATAAATAGAATAAAATTTCAAAAAATAAAAAAATTAGGGTGCGAATTTTCTCCGCACCCTAAAAATATTTCAAAAATCGTATTGATTCTTCAGATTAGAGAACCACTTTTGTAGACTTATTACCCTGAACTTTGATGTACATGCCATTCTCCGGATTCTCAACTTTCACACCCTGGAGGTTATAGTAAACCTCAGGAGCGTCAGCATCGTCAACCATTACTTCGCCAACACCGGCAGGGATCATAGTGGGAGTGTAACCCTCAAAGAGAGTCTCGATACCACCGAAACCTACTTTGTCGCCAACCTTAAGGTTGGAGATAGCTACGTCAACGAACTTGCAGCAGTATCCGCTCCACCAGTTATCTTTGCCGAGAGGGTTGGAGGTGATGATAGCAAGGTTGTTGTAAGGTGCGCCTGAAGAAAGAAGAGCCATCTTACCCTTGGCATTTGGAAAATCAAGGAACAAGGTACCGGCGTTCAGTTGATATCCTTCTGGGTAAGCCAAACCGGGTGTAGTGAAGTAGAGATTTACCTTAGCATACTCGGGAGCATCAATGAGCATATTTGCTCCCGTCATATTATAAAGATAAGCGCCCCATACATTATCACCACCGGTGCTTGTGTCGTTGATGCGAAGAGGAGCGCTACCCATTGTAATATGGAATACAATGGACCCAGGTTGAGAAACATCTTCAGTTGTACCCATGTCAAGATATGTTTCAGGAACGGTTGCGTAAATCACACCATCTTTGTATTCGGGTTCTACGTAAATACCCTTGAGGCTACCTTTGTTCTTTTCGCATTTTGCTTTAGTAGCGATATATTCGCCTATTGCAGTTGGAACACCTTCAGCATCTCTGTTAGCAATGTAGAAAGAACCGTCAGTACAAGTTTTTGTTGCGGGATCCAATGTTGGCATGTGTAAATTCGCGTCAAACCATGGAGTTAGAACTGCTTTTGTTGTTTTACCTACTGATGCCTCTGTCTGGTAAGCTGGATTAAGAGCATCTTGGTTTTCAGCCGGGATGAATTTGAAGCTTCCTTGACGAGGTGTTGTATTGTCCGCAAATACGGAAACAACTGTGAGAGCTGCAAAAGAAAGAAGTAAAAATTTCTTCATAAAGCTAATAATTTAAGGTTAATAATAGTTTTGTGTAGTTAGATATTATAATAATATGTTAAGTCTAATAATCATTTCCGAAAATCTGAGTTTCAGTATCTATCCCTTTTCATAGATATAATGAGTTCATGGGTTCGATGTCTGTTGTGATTCAGACTTTAGCGTGTGCAAAATTACAATTTATTTTTGAAACTCAGCTAAGTTTGGCTCAAAAAAAGTGCAATATAATCCTGCAAACTTAAAGTTTTGTGGTGCCGATTTGCCTAAATCGGATAAATGGATTAAATTTGCAGTCTATATAATTAAAGATTTATAATTAAAGATATAATTCAAAATGAGAAAAAATGTAGTTGCCGGTAACTGGAAAATGAACACTACTCTTCAGGAGGGTGTGGAGTTGGCTAACCAGATCAATACTCTCTTGGCAGGTAAGAGTGTTAAATGCGATGTAATCTGCTGTGTTCCATTTACACATCTTACAGGTGTGAATGCTGTTCTTGATGGTGGCATCGCTAAACTTGGTGCTGAGAACTGCTCAGAGCACGCTAAAGGTGCTTACACCGGAGAGGTTAGTGCATCAATGGTTAAATCAACCGGTGCAGAATACGTTATCCTCGGTCACAGCGAGCGTCGTCAGTATTTCGGTGAGAACAACGCTCAGCTTCTTGAGAAAACAAAACAGGCTTTGGCCAATGGTTTGACTCCTATCTTCTGTGTAGGTGAGGTATTGGAAGAGCGCGAGAATGGCACTTACAATGACGTAGTTCAGGGTCAAGTTGAAGCTTTGTTTGAATTGAGCCCCGAAGATTTCGGCAAAATCATCATCGCATACGAACCCGTTTGGGCTATCGGTACAGGTAAGACTGCTACTGCTGATCAGGCACAGGATATGCACGCACACATCCGCAAAGTTATCGAGGACAAATATGGCAAAGAGGTTGCTGATAACACTTCAATCCTTTATGGTGGTAGCTGCAAGCCTTCTAACGCTAAAGAGATCTTCTCAAAACCCGACGTTGACGGCGGTCTTATCGGAGGTGCAGCACTCGATGCAGAGTCATTCCTCGGTATCATAGAGTCATTCTAAATTTGGTTCTCCTTAGAGGAGAGAGGAGCCAATGTTAGGCTCCGTCATAGTGGTGGAAACTATGAATCATATATAATATGAATATAAAAAGAATCCACAAACTGATACTTGCTTGTGTCGCTGCCGGGGGATTTATCTCCCCGGTAGCGGCTCAATCTACATCTGTCCAGACCCAAGAATCTCAAAAATCACCAGTAGAGGTAATAGAGAATGGAGCCCAAGGCAGAATAAAGATAGATATTCCCGACTATATTCTTGAGTTGATCGAGAGTATGCCCGAAGATAAGCTGAAGAGTAAGACCGGTCCGGTGCTTCGTCCCGGAATTAACCGCCTGAACGGATATCGAATACAGGTGTTCAGTGACGGTCGTTCCTCTCATTCGTTGGAGGCACGAGCTAAATCTCGTGGTAGTGCCATTGCAGCCCGTCTTCCCAAATACCGCGGTCAGGTCTATACCTTCTCGAGTGCGCCGAACTGGTACACGAGAATCGGTAACTTTGAGAAACAGGAGGATGCTGCCAAAGCATTGGCGGAATTAAAAAGAATGTTCCCTCAGTTCGCGTCAGATATGCGAATCGTGAAGAGTCAAATCATAATAGTGAAATAATGGAGAATACCGGAGCTAAATATGATGAAAAATTGGTTGAGCAGATTGCTGAGCATTATGATGCCATATTGCGCTTAATCGGTGAGGATCCAAGCAGAGAGGGACTTCGTAAAACACCAAGACGAGCAGCAAAAGCTATACTTGACATCACAAGAGGTTACAGGCAGGATCCCGTTGAAACTGTGCAGCAGGCAATTTTCGAGTATGAAGGTTCGAAGATGGTGATTGTACAGAATATTGAGTTCTACAGCATGTGTGAGCATCACATATTGCCATTTTTTGGGAGTGTTTCCATAGCATATCTACCCAAAGGGAAGATGATAGGTTTATCAAAACTGGCGAGACTTGTTGATTGCTTTGCCAAGCGACTTCAGGTGCAGGAGAGACTGACCTCACAGATTTGTGAATACCTCAATAAGGCTTTACCTACTGAAGGGGTAATGGTTATTTGCAAAGGGGAACATCTCTGTATGAAGATGCGTGGCGTTGAAAAACAGACGTCGGTGACTACAACCGTGGAGTATACCGGAAAATTTGCAGAAGATCGTCACCTTCGCGAAGAATTCCTTTCGATGCTTTAAAACACAGCTATTAAGATACCTATTTAATTGTAAGGATTAAATAAATTGACCCGGTAGGACAGTTCCTACCGGGTCAATTTATTTTTAATTTCAGGTTCCGTTATTTGTTAACCTGATATTTGTTCCAGCCATCTTTCAGATAAGCGATAACCTGCTCAGCGGCAGCAACACCGGCATTGAAGTTTGCCTCGGCTGTCTGTGCACCCATTTTCTTAGGAGTGAAGAATACACGAGATGCAAAAGCTTTCTCATATTCCTCGGCCATATCGGGTTTGATGTCAGAAACGTATCTGAGATCGGGGCGCTCCTGAAGTGCTTTATACAATCCCTCTTCGTCGATCACCTCCTTGCGGGCAGTGTTAACGAGCACACCATTCTGAGGCATGAGCATGACGAGATCGTAGCCGATTGACTTCTTTGTTTCTGCGGTTGCAGGGATGTGAAGGGATACAAAATCGTTGTTTGCAAAGAGATCTTTCACTTCATGAACAGGAGTAACACCCTCTGCTTCCATCACTTCATCCTTAACAAACTTATCGAGTGCAGATATCTTCATGCCGAAGCCTTTGGCGATGCGTGCCACGTTACGACCAACCTGTCCGAAAGCATAGATTCCGAGAGATTTATCTTTTAACTCTGATCCTGATTTGCCGTTGTATTGGTTGCGGCACATCATGATAATCATGCCGAAAACGAGTTCGGCAACGGCATTTGAGTTCTGTCCGGGAGTATTCATCACGCAGATCTTACGTGCAGAAGCAGCTTCCAGATCAATATTGTCATAGCCTGCACCTGCACGAACGATAACCTTTAGGTTAGGAGCATGTTCCAAAAGTGCGGCATCAACTTTATCACTTCTGACAATCAGACCGTCGGCAGTAGCGATAGCCTCAACAAAATCCTCTCTTGTGCCATTCTCAACAACCTTGAGGTCATTGCTTGAAGCATTCACGGCATTTGCGATAGCTTTAACAGCAGCGGGAGCAAATGGTTTTTCGGTAAATACAAGTATGGTCATTTTTTTAATAGGTTTTAGGTTTTAGGTGATAGAATTATTAGGACTAATAGACTAATAGGGCCAATTGGTCTAATAGGTCTAATCACCGAAAACTGATAACTGATATCAATTTTTAGCTTCGAATTCTTTCATTGCATCAACAAGCACCTTTACGCTTTCGAGTGGAAGAGCGTTGTAGAGAGAAGCGCGGAAACCACCAACGGAACGGTGTCCTTTTATGCCTACGATACCCTTTGATGTAGCAAAGTCCAAGAAATCTTTCTCCAATTCCGCATAGTCCGGTTTCATCACGAAGCATGCGTTCATGATAGAGCGGTCCTCTTCAGCCACGGTACCAACGAAAAGTTTGTTGCGGTCAATCTCATCATAAAGGAGAGCAGCCTTCTCAAGGTCAATCTTCTCCATAGCTTTCACACCGCCCATCTCCTTATAATAACGGAGAGTCATCAGTGCTGAATAGATTGGAAGCACTGGAGGAGTGTTAAACATGGAACCCTTCTTGATATGTGTGCGATAATCGAGCATCGTAGGTATTTCACGGCTTACTTTGCCAAGAATATCCTCGTTAACGATTACGATTGTAACACCTGCGGGAGCAAGATTCTTCTGTGCGCCTGCATAGATCAAACCATACTTAGTAGGATCGAACTGGCGGGAGAAAATGTCGGATGACATATCGCAAACAACAGGTACGGGTGAGTCGAAATCGTGACGGATCTCAGTACCGTAGATAGTGTTGTTGGATGTGAAGTGGAAATAGTCAACATCTGCCGGAATTGTGAAATCTTTCGGAATATAGTTGAATTTGGTATCCTCAGAGGATGCAAGTACCTCAACTTCCCCGAAGATTTTAGCCTCTTTTATTGCATTGGAAGCCCAAGTTCCGGTATTTAGATAAGCGGCTTTTTTGTTGAGAAGATTGAAAGGAACCATGCAGAACTGCATGCTGGCACCACCACCAAGGAAGAGTACATGGTAGTTGTCGGGAAGCTGGAGCAACTCTTTGGTAAGTGCTACGGCTTCATCCATTACTGCTTGAAACTCTTTGCTTCGGTGGGATATTTCAAGAATAGAGAGGCCCATGCCTGAGAAATCATTGATAGCCTCAGCTGTTTTCTGGATAGTGAAGGGACTCAAAATGCTTGGTCCGGCATAAAAATTATGTTTTTTCATAACAAATATATGATTTTGGATTATCTATTTATTTGTACTTTTAACCCAGTGATAAGGATTAAAAGAGTTCTATTCTATAATTTCAAAAAACTTCAAGGACAAAAATAATTTTTAATCAGCAATCTGCCAAATTTAATCAATACTTTCCTAATAATTTGTTAAATTTGCAATAGAAGTCAATAGAAGTTAAATATCAACTTCTTCAAAAAAGATAAAGGTATTCAATGGCCAAGCAGATAAAAAGCGTATATTTTTGCAATAATTGCGGTTATGAGAGTCCCAAGTGGATGGGACGGTGTCCGTCGTGCGGTGAATGGAATACCTTTGTTGAGGAGAAGGTTGAAACCAAGAAAGGAGCATCGAAAAAGGGGACCCTTGTAAGGAGTTCCGCGCCCCAGCGTCTATCGGAGATAGAGATAAAGGATGAAATGAGGATCAAGATGCCCTCATCCGAACTTAACAGAGTTTTGGGTGGAGGTCTCGTAGCCGGTAGTTTGACGTTGATTGGAGGTGAACCCGGAATTGGCAAATCAACACTTCTGCTTCAGAATATACTCTCCATAAGAAACCGCAAGATATTATATGTATCGGGAGAGGAGAGTGCATCGCAATTGAAGTTGAGGGCTGATAGGCTCGGAAAGATTTCGGATAATACCTATATATTATGTGAAACTGACCTTGATAACATATTCAGCCGTATCAAGGAGGTGCAACCGCAGATACTGATTGTTGACTCAATTCAAACGATCTGCAGTCCGGAAATCGAGTCTGCCGCCGGAAGCGTATCTCAGGTCAGGGAATGTGCCGCATCATTACTTCGTTACGCCAAGGAGTCAGGTGTTCCGGTGTTATTGGTGGGTCATATTAACAAGGACGGTGCAATTGCCGGTCCTAAGGTACTGGAGCATATTGTAGATACTGTATTACAGTTTGAGGGTGACCGCCAATACCTATACAGAATTCTGCGTGCGATAAAAAACAGATTTGGAAGCACCAATGAAATCGGTATTTATGAAATGGTTCAGAAGGGTCTCACAGAGATTAAGAATCCTTCTGAAATGCTTCTCTCCGACAATAGGGAGGAGGAGATGAGCGGAATCGCCATTGGAGTGACAATGGAGGGAGCGAGGCCATTTCTTGTGGAGGTTCAGGCATTGGTTTCTTCGGCAGCCTATGGCACACCACAGCGCTCCGTCACAGGTTTTGATCAACGCAGGTTGAATATGCTCCTCGCCGTGTTGGAAAAGAGAGCAAAGTTCAAGCTCTCCCAGAAAGATGTTTTCCTGAACATTGCCGGAGGATTGAAGATTTCCGACCCTACCATAGATATGGCGGTTGTGGCCGCGATCATGAGTAGCAATTTTGATCTGACCATTCCACGGGACATAGCTTTTGCGGGAGAAGTAGGACTCAGCGGGGAGATCCGCACCATTACGCGCATTGACCAGCGTGTTATGGAAGCTCAGAAATTAGGATTCAAGACCATCATAATTCCCAAAGGTAACCTGAAAGGAATCAAGGATACCTTTACTATTAAGATAATAGAAGTGTCGAAAGTAGAAGAGGTCTTCAGATACATATTTGAATAGGAGATAATCTTGTACTGATTAAACGGATTAATAAATGGAAGCTTTGATATGGCTTTAATTGAATACAATAATGTAGATATAGAGAGAGCGGATAAGGTGGTGATGCAGAAAGTGACATTTTCTGTAGATTCCGGAGAATTCTGCTATCTCGTAGGTAAAGTGGGAAGCGGAAAAAGCTCACTGCTTAAGACTCTTTATGCTGATGTCAAAATAGCTTATGGCGATAAGGCAGAGGTGTTGGGAAGAAATATGCTTAAATTGAAGAAACGCGAGATTCCATATCTCCGCAGAGATATAGGTATAGTTTTTCAGGATTTTCAATTATTGCAGGACCGTTCGGCACGAGCTAATCTGAGATTTGTACTGGAAGCAACCGGATGGAAAAGAAAAGATGAAATTGAAAACCGCATAAATGAGGTGCTTAAAGCAGTGGGGATGGAGAACAAAAGTTACAAGATGCCTCATGAATTAAGTGGAGGGGAACAGCAGCGCATCGTTATAGCCCGGGCACTTCTGAATCATCCGAAACTAATACTTGCGGATGAACCTACGGGTAATCTTGATCCTCAGACCGGTTATCAGATTGTAGCACTGTTGCATAAGTTGGTAGAAGAGGGGAGAGCTGTAGTGATGGCAACGCATAACATGCAGATGGTCGAGGACTTCCCGGCACGCGTGTTAATCTGCAAAGATAAGCATATTATCGAGGGTTAAATCGGTTGTAAAAATCCAAATCTTCAGTTTTGATAAATGAAATTGAAGATAAAACAGAAAAATTAGATAGAATTAATTTCAAATCAGTTAAATTTTATTTAATTTTGCAATTGCGGTGTGTCTGAAAGGAAACATCGCTTTCCACTATGGAAATATTTTGAACCAATCTATATCATAAACAAAAGCTATTCGAAATGGCAAAAAACAAAGAAACTCTTTTCGACGCGTTTTCGCCTGCAACCACTGAAGAGTGGAAGGCAAAAATAACCGCCGACTTGAAGGGTGCGGATTTCGACAAGAAACTTGTCTGGCGCACCAATGAAGGCTTCAATGTTCAACCTTTCTATCGCAAAGAGGACATTGAAGGTTTATCCACAATCGGGTCGCTCCCGGGTGAATTCCCATACGTGCGTGGTACACGCGACAACAACGACTGGTTAATCCGTCAGGCTGTTCAGGGTGCTACTGCCAAGGAGATGAACGACCATGCAACTCACATCATCAACAAGGGTGTTGAGTCTCTTGGTATCGCTCTCGGTGGCGAAGTGAAGGCAGAGGATCTCGCAGAGGTACTCGCCGGCATAGATTTGAAGAAAATTGAAGTAAACATCGAGTGTTGCCCCGGCAATGCAGTAGCAGTTGCAACAGAGTTAGTGAAGCTTGTTAAAGCTGCCGGTGCAGAGAAAGAATTCAAGGGTTCTGTAGACTACAATCCTTTCCGCCGTTTATTAAAACATGGCTTGGCATTCCCGAAGGATGCGGCAGCAGAGGGTGTAGCACTTTATAATGTAGTAAAAGAGATTCCGGGATTACGTTGTTTTGCTGTTGATAGCTACATGTTCAATAATGCCGGAGCATTCATCACTCAGGAATTGGGTTATGCTCTCGCATGGGGTGCTGAATGGTTGACAATGATGACAGAAGCCGGCCTGACTGCTGATGAAGTAGCCGGACGCATCAAGTTCAACATGGGTATTTCATCAAACTACTTCATGGAGTTGGCAAAATTCCGCGCAGGCCGCATGCTTTGGGCAGAGATCGCCAATGCTTATGGCGTAGCTAAGGATGATTGCAAGATGTTTGTTCACGCTGTGACAAGCAAATTCAACCAGACACTTTACGATTCACACGTGAATCTGCTCCGTTCAATGACAGAGACAATGAGTGCCGCTCTCGCAGGTGTCAACTCACTTGAAACTCTTCCATTCGACCTTTGCTACAAATGTCCGGATGAATTCAGTGAAAGAATTGCTCGTAATCAGCAGGTACTTCTTCGAGAGGAGTCACACCTAAACAAGGTAGTTGACCCGGCAGGTGGTTCATATTATATTGAAACTCTTACTTCTTCCATAGCTGAGCAAGCATGGAAAGTATTTAATGAGGTTGAGGATAACGGTGGCTTTGCTGCAATGTTGGCTAAAGGTGAGATCCAGGCTAAGGTTAATGAATCCGGTGTTAAGCGTCATCTCGACGTTGCACGCCGCAAAGAGAACCTTCTTGGAACTAACATCTATCCTAACTTCAACGAGAAGGCATTGGATAAGCTCAATGAAGGTGGTTGCTGCAAGTGCTGCTGTGGTGGTAATGAAGCTGCTGATGGTGCTGTAGAATACCTCAACTTCGACCGTGCTGCAAGCCAGTTTGAGCAATTGCGTCTCGATACAGAGCGCGCTGCTAAACGTCCGAAAGTATTTATGCTCACTATCGGTAATCTTGCAATGCGTCTTGCACGAGCTCAGTTCTCATCTAACTTCTTCGGATGTGCAGGATATGAGATCATCGACAACATTGGCTTCCAGACAGTGAAAGAGGGTGTGGATGCTGCAATGGAGAAGGGTGCTGATGTAGTGGTGCTCTGCTCAAGCGATGATGAATATGCACAATATGCACCTGAGGCATTCAAAGAGCTTAACGGCAGAGCAATGTTTGTAGTTGCCGGTGCTCCTGCAAATATGGAGGAGCTCAAAGCTCAGGGTATCGAGAATTTCATTCATGTAAGAGTAAATGTGCTTGACACTCTTATCGGTTTTAACGCAAAACTCCTCAAATAATCATGAGACCAAATTTCAAAGAAATAGATATCACCAAAAGCTTTGCCGGAGAGGGCAATAAAACTGTAGGTGGCGAAGAATGGCTCACCGCAGAACTTATCCCGGTAAAACCTGTATATACAAAAGAGGATTTGGAGGGTATGGAACATCTTGATTTCGTGTCAGGTCTTCCTCCATTCCTTCGTGGCCCTTACAGCGCAATGTATCCTTTGCGCCCCTGGACAATCCGTCAGTATGCCGGTTTCTCAACTGCAGCTGAGTCCAACGCATTTTATCGTAGAAACCTTGCATCCGGTCAGAAGGGTCTTTCAGTAGCATTTGACCTCCCTACACACCGTGTTTATGACGCTGATCATGAGCGCGTTGTCGGTGATGTTGGTAAAGCAGGTGTTTCAATCTGTTCTGTAGAGGATATGAAGGTATTGTTTGATGGAATTCCATTGGGCAAGATGTCAGTATCCATGACTATGAACGGTGGTGTGCTTCCTGTTTTGGCATTCTATATCAATGCTGGTCTTGAGCAGGGTGCTAAACTTGAGGAGATGGCAGGTACAATCCAGAACGATATCCTCAAGGAGTTCATGGTGCGTAACACATACATCTACCCACCGGCATTCTCAATGAAGATTATCGCTGATATCTTCGAGTATACTTCAAAGAACATGCCTAAGTTCAACTCAATCTCTATCTCCGGTTATCACATGCAGGAGGCAGGTGCAACTGCAGATATCGAGTTGGCTTATACATTGGCCGATGGTCTTGAGTATCTCCGCGCAGGTGTCAACGCAGGAATGGATATCGACTCATTTGCTCCACGTTTGTCATTCTTCTGGGGTATTTCCATGAACTACTTTATGGAGATCGCGAAGATGCGTGCAGCACGTATGCTTTGGGCTAAGATTGTTAAGCAGTTCAATCCGAAGAATCCGAAATCACTTGCATTGCGTACACACTGTCAGACTTCAGGATGGTCTCTTACTGAGCAGGATCCATTTAACAACGTTGGTCGTACCTGCGTTGAGGCAATGGGTGCAGTATTGGGACACACTCAGTCACTTCACACTAATGCTCTCGATGAGGCTATTGCATTGCCTACAGACTTCTCTGCTCGTATCGCTCGTAATACTCAGATCTATATCCAGGATGAGACTTACGTTACCAAGCAGATCGACCCATGGGGTGGTAGCTACTATGTAGAGTATCTTACTAATGAGATTGCTCATCGTGCATGGGAGCACATCCAGGAGATTGAGAAACTCGGAGGTATGGCAAAAGCAATCGAGACCGGTCTTCCGAAGCTCAAGATCGAAGAGGCTGCAGCTCGTACACAGGCTCATATCGATAACGGTACCCAGACAATCGTTGGTATCAACAAATATCGTCTTGATCACGAAGATCCTATTGATATTCTTGAGGTTGATAACACAGAGGTTCGCAAAGAACAGTGCGCTCGTCTTGAAGACTTGAAAAAGAACCGTGACGAGGCTGCTGTTCAGGAGGCTCTTGCTAAGATCACAGAGGCTGTTAAGGATCCTTCCAAGGGTAATCTGCTTGATCTTGCTGTCAAGGCAGCAGGTTTGAGAGCATCTTTGGGTGAGATCTCAGATGCTTGTGAGGCTGTAGTTGGTAGATATAAAGCAGTAATCAAAACAATTTCAGGAGTGTATTCAAACGAAGAGAAGGGTGATCCCGAATTTGAAGAGGCAAGAAAAGCTGTTGCAGATTTTGCTGCACGTGAAGGTCGTCAACCACGTATCATGATTGCCAAGATGGGTCAGGACGGTCATGACCGCGGTGCTAAAGTTGTTGCAACCGGTTATGCTGACTGTGGATTTGACGTAGATATGGGACCATTGTTCCAGACTCCGGCAGAGGCTGCCCGTCAGGCTGTCGAGAACGACGTTCATATCCTTGGTGTTTCATCTTTGGCTGCAGGTCACAAGACTCTTGTACCTCAGGTTATCGAAGAACTTAAGAAACTTGGTCGCGAGGATATCATGGTGACTGCAGGTGGTGTAATTCCTGCACAGGATTATGACTTCCTTTACAAAGCAGGTGTAGCTGCTATCTTTGGCCCCGGTACCCGCATTCCAAAGAGTGCAATTGAAATGATTCGCCTTCTTAATGAGGACCGCGCTGAATAATAACGTAAATTAATAAATAATTGGGAGCGGTAATCAGAGGGTTACCGCTCCCATATTTTCAATTTCATAATGGAGGAAAATTTTTATAATTTAGAAGATGAGGAGGAGATTGTCTCCAACCTCAATGCAGATGGCGCCCTCGATGTTGATATTGAAGAGGAGATGGATCTGGAAATAGATGATTTGGAGGAAGCTGCATGGGCAGGGGAACTGCCCGAAAAAGTGGCAAAGAAAAAACCGGTATTTTTATATCTGTTGAAGGGAATATTGTCTCCCGCAGAAGGTTTCAAGGATATTAAGCGTTCCAAGATAACTGCAGAAAAATTTGCTGCAGATTGCTTTTATCCATTGATTGCCTTAGCTGCAGTATCGAATTTTGCAGCCCTTTTTTATAATGAAGATTCAACAATAGTTTCTTGTCTGACGGCAGGAATTATTACATTTATAACTTTTTTCTTCGGGTATTTCACAGTCTTATTATGTGGAAGATGGCTTCTCGAAGCAGAGATGCGTGAAAGGATGAGTACGAATTACGCAAAAAATTTCGTGATGTCCTGCACGTGTAGCCTGATAGTGTGTTATACTATATATAATATCTTTCCTATGTTAGGTCCTGTTGTCTCTTTGATGCCAATCTGGACTATCTATCTCGTCAACAGAGGAGCAACCTACTTGGGGAAGAATAATAATTCAGCAATGCGTACGAAGGTGATACTTTCATTTCTGATCATCTTTGCACCATTGATGTGGAACTGGTTATTTGGAGAGATACTGCCGGTGATGGAGTGATATCACGTCTTTTTTCTCCGAATTTAATGGGTTGTGACCCATGCAATATTGATAATATATGAAAGCTGATCAAGTAAATATAAAGAATAAAAGGGCTCGGTTTGATTATGAAATCACCGACACCTATATTGCGGGAATTGTTCTTACCGGCACTGAGATAAAATCCATCAGGGATGGGAAGGCTTCCCTGACGGATACTTATTGTGTTGTAGAACGTGGTGAGGTCTGGGTAAAAGGTATGAATATTTCCGAATATTTCTATGGCTCATATAATAATCATGTTGCAAGAAGAGACAGAAAACTCCTGCTTAATAAAAAGGAGATTGCTAAATTAGCGAAAGCCGCTGAGGATGTAGGCTTCACCATCGTGCCAATGAGGGTCTTCATAAATGAGAGGGGACTTGCAAAGATGCAGATTGGTGTGGGTAGAGGTAAGAAACAATATGACAAGCGCCAATCTATCCGTGAGAGGGAGGATAAGCGTAATATGGACCGGATGTTTAAGAAATAAGCATTCTTATAGGTTTCTGTATAACCGTCGAGTTGAATTACGAGAAAATGAGAGAAATAGAACTTCTTGCACCCGCAGCCAATAAGGAGGTGGCGATACAGGCAATTCTCCATGGAGCCGATGCTGTTTACATGGGAGCTTCAAGTCATGGGGCAAGGAAGAATGCTTCAAATTCCATTGAAGATATTGAGGAAGTTGTGAAATTCGCCCATACATTTCATGCAAAAGTGTATGTGACAGTGAATACTCTCGTTTATGAGAACGAAATCAGTGACGTCGAGAAACTCATTGGGGATCTGTATAGGATAGGAGTAGATGCTCTGATTGTGCAGGATATGGGGATTCTGAGAATGAATATCCCTCCGATAGCTCTTCATGCAAGTACCCAGTGCGACAATAGAAATATCGAGCAGATTAAGTTTTTGGAAAGCGTAGGTTTTTCTCAGATAGTTCTTGCCCGTGAATTATCTATAAACGAGATTCGAGAGATCTGCAAGAAAGTGACCGTTCCTGTTGAATGCTTCGTTCATGGAGCTCTTTGTGTCAGCTATTCAGGACGCTGCAGAGCGAGTCAAATAGCGACAGGAAGGAGCGCCAACAGAGGTGAATGCTCTCAGATGTGCCGGTTCAAATATGATCTTGTTGATGCCGAAGGGAAAAGAATAGTAAAGGATAAGTATCTTCTTTCACTGCGAGATTTCAATGCTTCTGCCAATGTCGCGGAGATGATTGAGGCGGGAGTCTCATCTTTCAAGATAGAGGGAAGACTCAAAGATGCGTCCTATGTAAAAAATATCACAGCCTATTACAATCAGATTATCAATAATTTTGTTGATAGTCATCAGGATAAATATTGTCGGGCTTCAAAAGGAACAGTTAAAATAGGTTTTATTCCTGATCCTCAGAAGAGCTTCAACAGAGGTTTTACAACCTATTTCCTTAACGGTAACAAGGGAGAAGGACGGGCATCGTTAGATACTCCAAAGTCACTTGGTGAGAAAATCGCTGATACTTCAGAATTGAATAATGGAGATGGTATAAGCTTCAAGAATCTCAATGGTGAATTTGAAGGGGCCAGGGTAAACAGGATAGAGAAAGGAAGAATTATAACTGCCAAGCCCGTGCAGATTCCTAAGGGTGTGGAAATTAGACGCACTTTCAATAGAGTTTGGGAAACCGAATTGGCGAAGGAGACTGCGATACGCAAAATATGGGTAGATATTTCAATTGATGAGAATGGCGTTTCCGCTATTGATGAAAGAGGAAACAGTGTCAGGGTATCTCTTGATGTGGATAAATTCGAGGCACAAAAAGAGATGAATCCGGTGGGTATATTCCGAAAATTGGGAAATACTGTCTATTCTTTGCGAAACTTCAGGAATGAATTGAAAGCTTCAACCTTTATCCCTGCGTCACAGCTCACGAAGATGCGTAACAATCTCATTAATGCACTTGACGCGTCTAATGAAGCTACTTATCATTATGATTATCGAAAAAAGGAGGACTTAAAATCCGAGTATCCTGTCAGGGTGCTTGATAATGAGTATAATGTTGCTAACACTCTTGCCGAAAATTTCTATTCAGATCACTCCGCCCGCGTAGAAGGGTATGCAATTGAAACAGATGGAAGTTCTAAACGGACATCCGATAGAGAGATAGCGGTGATGCATACCCGTTACTGTATTAGGAGGGAGCTCGGTATGTGTAAACGCGATCCCCGGAAAAAAGATGGTAAATTTAAAGAACCATTTTATCTTCGTTCCGGTTCAAACCGTTTTAGATTGCAGTTTAATTGTTCAGATTGCGGAATGACTATCTTCAGCGACCATAGTTGAGTCCTGTGGAATCTCCGGCTTGGCAAAACTATGGCGAATTGAATCTCTAATCTGAATAATTTCAAGAATACGAGATGAGAGCGTGTCATTTTCATTCTCGGCAAGATCAAAGTCAGTTTTTGCCGGAAACTTCATGTTGATCTCACCCAATTCCTCCTCAAAAGAGAGGAACAGGGAATCCAATTCGGCTACATTCTCACTTTTCAGAATTTTGGATTTATAATTCTCAATAGCCACAAGACTCTGTCTGAACAGCTCCCGCTGGGCTGTGTGAGATTTTTTTTGTTCCTGCTTGCTACACGCGGCAAACAGGAACAACATTAAAACTATAGGGATGGAGTATTTCATTTGAGTTTATTTTTTAGGAATTGACCGGTATAGGACTTCTCACATTTTGCAATATCTTCGGGGGTACCGACGGCAACGATTTCTCCTCCTTGATCACCACCTTCCGGACCTACATCTATGACCCAGTCCGCGGATTTGATAATATCCATGTTATGCTCAATAATTAATACGGTATTACCTTTATCTATTAATCTGTTGAGTGATTTAAGCAGTGTGCTTATATCATGAAAATGCAAACCGGTTGTAGGTTCATCAAATATAAAGAGTGTGTGGCCTTGCGACTCCTGAGAAATAAAATAAGCCAACTTCACACGTTGATTCTCTCCACCCGATAATGTAGAAGAGGATTGTCCGAGCTTAATATAGCCTAAACCGACATCTTGAAGCGGTTTAAGTTTCTTGATTATTCTTTTCGCTTGTGTCTCTGGTTGTTGCTCAAGGAACTCTATAGCCTGATTGACAGTCATCTCCAGAAAATCATATATATTCTTTCCGTGATACTCGACATCAAGAACTTCTTGCTTGAATCGTTTCCCGTGACAAACATCGCATTCAATTTCAATATCAGCCATAAATTGCATCGGTATAGTAATAGTGCCCTCACCCTTGCATTCTTCACATCTTCCGCCCTCTGTGTTGAATGAGAAGTAAGCGGGTGTGAACCCCATCTGCTTAGACAATTGCTGGTCGGCAAACAGCTTACGAATTTCATCGTATGCTTTCAGATACGTCGCGGGGTTGCTGCGAGAGGAGGTTCCGATAGGATTCTGGTCAACAAACTCAACGGATTTAATATCTGATACCGATCCGGATAGTCCTAAATGTGCTCCCGGGGCATCTTCCGGGTTGCCTAAAGCCCTGTTGACGGCTTTATACAGGATCTCGCGCACAAGAGTTGACTTACCGGATCCACTAACACCGCTCACAACCGTCATAACACCCAGAGGGAACTTAACGTCCACATTCTTGAGGTTGTTTTCAGAAGCTCCTTTTACTTCTATATACTTTTTCCAGGGTCGGCGTAAAGGTGGGAGAGCAATCTCCCGTTTCCCTCTTAAATAGTCGACTGTATATGAACCGTTGGCATCACCGCTTTTGAGGATTTTAGGAAGATTACCTTGATAAACAAGTTTTCCTCCGAGACGACCGGCATCCGGGCCTATATCTATAATCTCATCAGCAGCAAGCATGATATCTTCATCATGCTCCACAACAATCACACTATTTCCGATCTCTTGCAAATTGCGCAGCACTCTTATCAATCTCTCAGTATCTCTGGAATGCAAACCGATACTTGGTTCATCAAGAATGTACATGGAGCCAACCAAAGCGCTACCCAACGATGTGGATAGATTTATGCGCTGACTCTCGCCTCCAGATAGGGTGTTGGACAGACGGTCAAGTGTCAGATACCCCAAACCAACCTCATTGAGGAAATGCAGTCTCTGCTTTATCTCCAAAAGAAGTCGGGCTCCAATTTTACCATCGGTGTCGTTGAGTTTAAGCCCTTCGAAGAATTTCTGAAGATCCTTTATTGATAATCTGACAAGTTCCGTAATGGACTTACCTCCAATTTTCACGTATTCCACATCCGGTCGCAATCTTGAGCCGTGGCATACCGGGCAGATAGTCTTTCCTCTATACCTTGCCTTGAGAACACGATATTGAATCTTTTCTTGATGAGAATCCACCCATCGGAAAAATCCATCGATACCCTCCCATTCTTGATTGCCATGCCAAAGAAAATCGAGTTGAGCACGTGTCAATTCATTATAGGGTGTGTGAATTGGAAAATCATATTTAGAAGCAAGGGAAACAAGTCGATTTTTCCACTCAGACATTTTATCTCCGCTCCAGCATTTAATAGCATTTTGGTAAACAGAGAGCGCCTTATTGGGAACGACCAAATCTTCACTTATACCCAAAACGCGTCCAAATCCTTCACATTCCGGGCAAGCCCCATAAGGATTGTTGAAATTGAACATCAAATCGGATGGTTCGCGAAACTCCATACCATCGGCAGAGAATTGTTTTGAGCATACAGTCTCTTTAATACCATCTTTGGTCCATATTTTTATAAGGCACTCGTCGCGCCCTTCATAATAAGCGGTTTCTATAGAGTCAGTGAGTCGAGAAACTTCATCTTTATCTTTAGATACACTTAGACGGTCGATGAGTAAGTGATAGTTATCAATATTTATAGTGTCAAGATTCTTACGCACATCGGAAATTGATATGAATTCTCCATCCTTTTCAAGACGTGAATAACCCTCCTTGAGATAAATCTCAAGTTGAGTATCGGGGGTGCGCCCATCAGGGATATGAATCTTTGAAAGAATGGCAATTCGTGTATTCTCCGGATTTGAAAGAGTTTCATTCACAATATCCTCAATACTGTGCTTCTTGACCTCTTCACCGCTGACGGGAGAGATGGTATGACCAATTCTTGCAAAAAGCATACGGAGGTAATCGTAAATCTCAGTAGAAGTTCCTACAGTACTTCGTGGATTTCTGGTATTTACTTTCTGCTCAATAGCTATAGCTGGTGGCAAGCCCTTTATATAGTCACATTCAGGCTTAGACATACGGCTGAGAAACTGGCGCGCATAGGCAGAAAGACTTTCCACATATCGGCGTTGTCCCTCTGCATATAGAGTGTCGAACGCCAATGAGGACTTGCCGCTTCCACTAACTCCGGTAACTACGATAAACTTATTAAGAGGAATTTTAATATCAAGATCCTTGAGGTTATTGACACGAGCGCCCTTAACTTCAATGTATTTAGTATTATCTTTCTTAATATTTTGAATAACAGAAGATTTATTTATATCTGTAGCTTTTGCTTTACTCATAATTTCAGTTCCAATCCTACCCCCGGAATAGCTTCTCCATGCTTAATAGCAAAGAGGGGGTAATTAATATTTTGTATTGGGAGTCTAAAGTTAAATAGATTCTCTTATTTAATAACAAAAATCATTCCAAATTTTGTGTTGAAACATAGACTCAGATCTTCAAAAAGTGTTAACGAAGATAAATAGAAGCGTTGAAAAATTAGTAATAAGGTCCCTAATAATTGATGTTCATTAGTTTAAAAATAATGGTGAAAAATATCGAAAAAATAGACCCTGAAATAGTTGGAAAATTGAGGAATTAATTATTAACTTTGTGCTCCCAATCTCAAAATTTTTTATTCTTCGATTCGGGGAAAAATAATTAATTTCAGGTGAACGAACTAATCTTACATATTGAATATCTTTTGCTTAGGCACGACTGGGTAGTTGTGCCCGGATTAGGTTCATTTGTAAGGGAGCATAAGCCTGCATTTTATGATTCCGCTTCCCGTATTTGGTTCCCTGCACGTGAGCAGGTGAGTTTCGTTAGCGGTCGTTTTCCCGAAGATAAGATGTTGTTAATTTCATATTGCCGTAAATACGGAATATCCCGTAGGAATGCTTTGGAATTACTAAATCAAGATACGGAAGAACTTAAAAATGCTATCCGCACAGTGGGAAGAGTGGAATTTCCCGATTTTGGTATCTTTATCCTTTCAACGTCCGGTAATATAGTTTTCCGAAGTGTTTTCACGCATGAAGAAAATAATCTTCTACGTGGGCTCTTGCCGGTTTCGATGTATGACCTTGAAAACAATGACATACTAACAGTCGCGAAGAATGTAAAAGAAGAGAATATAGAGAATGAGGAGGTTGTTGCTGACTCATCTTCAATTCGTCGGAATAGTTTCAGTAAGGTAAGGAGATCTTTTTTCCGAACTGCTGCCTGCTTTATGCTGCTTGTTATAGCGTCGTTGAGTTTTGTGGTTCCCACAGCAGTAGCTCCGAAGATTCCGATGGCAGAGCCGGTTGCCTTAGCTGTAGCACAAAGTCATGACTTAGCAGTTGAGGAGGTAAAGTCCGAGGATTCAAAAGAATTGAAAGAGGAAGTTGTGCCGGAAGAGGAAAAGGAGACGATATTGAAGTATCATCTCATTGTCGGCACCTTCAGAAATATTTCCGAGGCGGAGCACTATATCAAGACTCGTTCAATCAACAATGATGAATTGAGATGTCTTCCTACAAAGACACTTGTTCGCGTTGCCTGTGCGAGTTCAGACAACATAGAGGAGTTGCAAACACGACTGAATTCCAAATCCTTTAAAGCCGAGTATAAGGAAGCATGGATTTGGAGCAATAGCAAGTAAACGATATAAATATTTTAGAACTAATTCATTAAGATTGGATAAAAGAAATCGGTGAATTTTTTTTAAGTTAAAACTTGCAGGAATCAGAAAAAGGTTGTAACTTTGCAGAGCAAAACGGGAAAGTTAAGTATCCCGGACCAACAAAACTGCGAAAATAGCTCAGTTGGTAGAGCACGACCTTGCCAAGGTCGGGGTCG
>CAZEJY010000045.1:0-20989 GCA_964512705.1 uncultured Sangeribacter sp.
ACAAATATTTCCAGCAGCAGCATAACCTCACTCTCAGCGGTGGTATCAAGAAAGTTAAATATTACCTTTCAGGTGGTTTGAATGTACACAACGGTCTTATCAAGCTTTCCAACGACAAGTTGAACAAATATAACCTCCGCGGTAAATTCGATTTCCCGATCAATAAGTGGATCAACGTCAGCAACAATATGTCTTTCTTCGGATCTACATACGAATTCCAGGGTGGTATCGAATCTGCACTTCAGGGTATGTCTCGTCATGCTCTCGCATGTATCCCTATGTACAATCCTGATGGCTCTTACATCTATAAGACACCTTATCAGGGTAAATATAATGTAGCTAATGCACGTCATATACTTTATGACACAGGTATGCAGCCAACTACTCAGCGTAAGACGGACTTTAACAACACTACCCGTGTGAATTACTCTCCAATCAGCCAGTTGACATTCAGCGGAGACTTCACATATCGTTTCTATCAGAACCGTAACACCGTTCGCCGTGTCAATCTTCCTTACCGTACTTATCCCGGTCAGGAGATGCAGTACTACGTAACAGGTTGTGGTGTCAATGACTTGAAAGAGACAATCGGTACTTACAACTACTATGCTGCCAACGGTTTGGTAACTTATAAGGATACCTTCAAGGATGCACACAACTTGACAGTGGTTGCAGGTTACAACTATGAGACCCGTAACTATAAGAAAGTGTATGCAGCTGCAGAGAACCTCACACGTGATGAGTTGGCAGACTTGAACCTTGTCGGTGTCGATTCAAGCGGTAACAGAATTCTTGACGTAGAGGGTGGTCAGAACCAATATGCACTTCAGGGTATCTTCGGTCGTATAAACTATGACTACGAGGGTAAATACTTGGTAGAGTTGTCAGGACGTTATGACGGTTCCTCACGTTTTGCCAAAGGTCACCGTTGGGGATTCTTCCCATCAGGATCTGCCGGATGGCGTTTCTCTCAGGAGAAATTCTTCGAGGCGCTCAATCCTTATTGGTCTAACGGTAAGGTACGTTTCTCTTATGGTACACTCGGTAACCAGAACGTATCTGACTACTACACATTCGTGCGCAAGATGGGTACAGGAACTCTCGATGGCTTCACATTCGGCGATGGTGCTCTTGCTACATACGGGACCCTCGGATCTCCGGTTGCAGGAGACCTGACTTGGGAGAAGACCTATCAGTATGACCTCGGTTTCGACTTCGGTTTCTTCAACAACCGTTTGGATCTGACTGCAGACTTCTATATCCGCGACACAAAGGATATGTTGGCTCCCGGTATCGCTCTTCCATCAGTGTTTGGTGCAACAGTGCCTGACATGAATGTGGCTGACCTCCGCACCAAGGGTTATGAGTTGGCTCTCAACTGGAATGATCAGTTCATGCTCTTCGGAAACAAATTCACTTACGGTGTAGGTTTCAACATGTCACAATACAATTCAGTTATCACCAAATATGATAACCCGACTAAATCATTCTCCAAAGATTATTATGTGGGTCAGGAACTTGGTGAAATCTGGGTATTCAAGACCGATGGCTACTTCAAAACTAAAGAGGAGGCTCAGGAATATACTTCAAGAGTTGCATACTCTTACGGTTACCTGACTAAATATACCGGTGGCGGTTGGACTGCAGGTGACTTGAAGTTTGTCGACGTTAACGGTAATGGTGAGATAGATAATGGCGCGAATACAGCAGATGACCGTGGTGATATGTACAAATACGGTAATCAGCTTCCTCGTCTGCAATATGGTTTCCGCGCTAACGCATCTTACTTCGGATTTGATGCAAGCGTATTCTTCCAGGGAACAGGTAACCACTACAAATACCCGAGTGGATACATGTATGACTTCTGGGGATGCTACTCTCAATCATTCCTTTCATTTATCCCGACTGACTTCAAGGATAAATATTGGACAGAGGATCGTCCGGATGCATATTTCCCGCGTCCTATCGGTTACTTGACTACTGGTGGTTACTTGCGTTATGCCAACGACCGTTATATCCAGAACTGCCGTTACTTGCGTCTGAAGAACCTCACAGTGGGTTATACATTCCCGAGCAAGTGGACCAAGAAAGCTTATATACAGAAACTGAGACTCTACTTCACCGGCGAGAACTTGGCATACTGGTCTCCATTGAAGAAGATCACCAAGTATGTGGATCCAGAGCAGATCGGAACTCACACAGGTGATGACAATGAGAACAACAACATGGTTTACCCATGGTCTAAATCATTCCTGTTCGGTATTGATGTTACATTCTAATAAATTGAAAAAATGAAGAAATTAGCATATATTCCAATTGCTCTTCTATTGTTGGGTGCAACGGCTTGCGAAGATATAATAGATCTTACACCGAAAGATAAATATGGCATCGAAGAAGGGTTCAAGACTGAGACAGACCTTCAGCTCTTCTCAAATTATTTCTATCCAAATGTCCTGACTCAGAATAAGGACGGAAATCCTTGTTTCGATGATCAGAGTGATTTGTTGTTTGCCACTCCTATGTCTGATCTCCTCAAGGGTGGTCCGGACCGCACTGTTCCTGCAAGCGGAGGTGGATGGAGCTATAATATTCTCAGAAGAATGAATACCCTTCTTGAGTATGCTCCTAAAAATTGCACTAATCAGGAGGCTATAACTAAATATTCAGCTGTAACCCGTTTCTTCCGCGCATATTTCTATTATCAGAAACTAAAACGTTTCGGCGATGTACCATGGGTTGACCATCAGCTCGAATCAGATGATCCGCAGCTTTATGCCGGAAGAAACTCCCGTGAGTTCATCATGCAGAGGATGCTGGAGGATCTTGATTTCGCTTACCAGAATCTTCCCGCCAAGGAGAATGAGGCTCAGGCTCCCTATCGTGTTACCTCCGGTGCAGCTCTCGCTTTGAAATCCTGTGCATGTCTTTATGAGGGAACATTCCGTAAGTATCATAATCTGAATGTTCAGTTCAACGAGTGGGATGAGGCGATGGCAGAACAATACCCGATCGATGTGTTGCACGATGCGGACTTCTATCTCCAGGAGTGTGTGGCTGCTTCCGAGATGCTAATGAGCGGAAGCTACGGCAAGTATAAGATTACAAATAATGGCAAGCCTGCAGAGGATTACCGTAACCTTTTCAGCAGTCTCGATACAAACAAAGATGAGTATATCCTTGCTGTAAGATATGAAAGAGGTTTGAAGATAGGTCACGATGCCAATAACTTCGGCGTTGTTGCCGCAGGTGGACGTCCCGGTTATACAAGAAAATTTGTCGCTTCATATTTGATGAAGGATGGTAGTCGCTTCACAGATAAGGCGGGTTGGCAGACAATGCAGTTTGTTGATGAAATGAAGGATCGTGATCCACGTTTGAATCAGTCTATCCGTGGTCTGAACTACACACGTATCGGGGAGAAAGAGATCCTCGCTCCGGACTTGAAGATCAGCTTCACAGGTTATATGCCTACCAAGTTTATGACACAGAAAACTGTTGACGGTATCAATGCCGATATGGCAAACAACTGCTATACAGATCTACCCGAGTTCCGCTATGCAGAAGTTCTTCTCAACTTGGCTGAGGCTAAGGCAGAGTTGGGTACGCTCACTCAGGCTGATCTTGACAAGACTACCGGTGAGATCCGTAAGCGTGTAGGAATGCCTAACATCAACATGGCAAGCGCTAATGCTAATCCTGACCCCTACTTGACAAACCCGCAAACCGGCTATTTCAATGTTAGCGGAAGCAACACAGGTGTGATTCTTGAAATCCGTCGTGAGCGTGCTATCGAGCTTATGCAAGAGGGTGGTCGTTGGGATGACCTGATGCGTTGGAGATGCGGCAAGATGGTTGACCAGTCACTCGACGGTATGTATCTCCCGGGCCCCGGCAGCTACGATTTCACAGGTGATGGTAAACCAGACGTAATCCTATATGCTACAGGTACATTGAAACCTAAGAATCCCAACGGAGAGCAATTGCTTGAGATTGGTAAAGATATCTACCTTTCTGAAACTACATCGGGCTATGTGAATTCATATACCGGAGTTAAGCGCAATGGCTTCAATGAGGAGAGAGATTATCTCTATCCTATTCCTCAAAACGATTTGGGTCTGAATAAGAACCTTATTCAGAATCCTAAGTGGTAAGTAATTTTGAAAACTTACTTAATCGATTAAATAGATAGTTATCATGAAGAAAAATATAAGTTTAATTCTATTTTCGGTCATTGCCGCTATGGGGTGTCTTTTCACATCCTGTAATGATAATGATACTACACTTTCAAGGGCAGTGCTCGCGAGTGTGAATGTGCTCGAATATGAAGTATATCCGACGGGACCTCAGATTATTACTGTGACATCTGATGGAGATTGGGTAGTTGATGCACCTGAATGGGTCATGGTTACTCCTTCAAAAGGTTCTGTTGGTCAGACCGAGGTTGAGATTTTAGTAATGGATAACGAGAGGGATCAAGCTCCCGATAATCCTCGTCGCGGTGATGTGAAATTCAAAGGTCGTGACTTGGAAAGTATCGCAACCGTAATAGTTCGTCAGGATGGTGACAAGTTCCGTGATCCGGAAGATTACTCAATCGATGATATGGAGGCTGCTACAGAGGAGACTGTGGTTCGTTTGCCCGGTATGATATGCGTAGTAACAAGTACTAAAGGAATGATTGTGACCGATGGTGAACAATATGCTTACGTTCAGGAGCCTGCTGTTGCACCTGTTGTAGGTAATAAGTATGATATCGTCGGTGAGAAGAAATTTGATTCCAACCGATTCTCATATGTGCTCGGAGAGCGTATGACTGACCATGGAGCATCAACTGTTCCAGCAAAGACTCCGTTTGATATCACAGAAACTCTTGATAACACCAATGGCAAAAAATATCAGTATGTGACTGTAGCCGGAAACCTCGAGGGTACTACATTGAAAGTTCCCGGTGCTACCAATGATGTTGCATTAATCGATGCTGCTCCTGAAGCTAATGTATCTGCCCTTGATGGTCATAAAGTTGTTGTGACAGGTTATTTCGCAGGTCTTGCAACTCCGTTTGTTAACATTATCCCTGTTTCACTTGAGGATAAAGGTCTGAACGAGGTGATTTATTTCGCTGATGATTTTGAGTGGTTGGCTCCATGGGCACAAACCGGTCAAGTTGGTAAAGGTCCAGCCGGAGACCAATTCGGTAAATTTGACAGTAATGAGCAGTGTCCGCAGTTACAGAATGTTTTATATGATGGAGTGTCTGCTTATGACGCCGTTCTTGCGAAAGGATATAATCTTATATATTGTGGCTCGGAAAAAGTTACAGCTGGTTCTACATCTGGGTCTCCTAAAGATTGTACATATTTGCAAGCCAATTATCTAAAATTCGGAAAGACCGGTTATTATGCAGGATTGGTTCTTCCTCCGTTGAAAGATGTTGAAGAGGGCGTTGACCTATTGATGACTTTCGATTGGGGTCCGATGATGTCCGGTAAAGGTAACTGGGATAAAACATTGTTGGTAGTTGTAGTTGAAAATGATGGTAAAGAAGAAAAATTCCTGATTCCTGAGGCTCCCCTAACTAATAAGGTAGCAGGAGAATGGCAGAAAGCCACCGTAGATCTTGCGGGAGTAAAAGTAAATGCCAATACTAAGATTACTATCCGTAATATTGATGATCACTGGCCTCTTGATAGTAAGGATTATGGAACTACGGGTCTTGTCCGCTACTTCATCGACAACATCAAGATCAAAGCTCAGTAATTAAGCTAACCTAAGTTGCTAAAATAATTCAGGGCTGCCATTTGGCAGCCCTGTTTGTTATAATTCATTTTTTATTATTAGTTAATCTTGTCGGCAAGATTTTGAGCACCCTTGGCACCGGCACGAAGAGCATCAGCGGCTTTCTCTTTGAGAGTATCAAAGATACCCTCAGCCTTCTCTACGTTAGCACGATATTTGGGGTTGGAGTCCATCTTCTGCTGATTTATTTCCTGAGCCTTATCCTTTAGCCCTTGATAGCCTGCTTTAGCGGCATCAACTGCGGAGTTAAAACTATTCTTCAAGTCCTGCATTGCTTGCTGACCTTTTACATTTGCTGCTGTTTCCATAGTATTTATGTTTTTATATTTTTATATTTTTTCTATTATTAGAACCACTAAGCGGCTTTAAATGTTCAATGGTTGGATTAAAAGCTTATGGGCGCGTCAAATTCTCGAAATTTGACACGCCCATATCAATTTAATCCGAATCGGTGGTTAGAAATTGTAGTCGACGCAGGCGCGAGCCTCGATCTGCGGCTTTACCAGCCCGGCGGCAGCTACATGTGCGGGATGCTTGGCGTAAACTTCCACATCTGCCATGGTCGGTACTACGGCAATCAGGACGAGATTCCAGCTTTCAGCCGGATTTTCATTGATTCCCACCTCCATGCTCTGCAAGCATTCAATCTGCTCCGGGAGAGCCAACAGTGCCGCCTTGAAGCGATCACAAGCAGCTTTGCGCTCCTCATCAGTGCCGGAGAATTTGAAAGTAACTATATGCTTAACCATAATAATTCAAATAATTCATCGATTAGAGAGATTTCACCAAGAGGAAATCTCAAACCATAATTTATTTCTCCAATTTGGCGAGACACTCAGCTACATTCTTCTCAATGCGCTCCTGAAGATTGCCATCGGCTGAAGCAGGTTGGAACTTCTGCCCGGTGATATGTTCGTAGAGCTCGATATAGCGCTTGCTGACCTCTTCGCAATAAGCTTCGGTCATCTCCGGAACCTTCTGTCCAGCTTTACCCATGAATCCGTTGGAAATTAACCATTTTCTAACGAACTCTTTAGAGAGCTGGCGCTGCTCCTCACCCTTGGCGAGACGCTCTTCGTAGCCGTCGGCATAGAAATAGCGGGAGGAGTCGGGGGTATGGATTTCATCTATAAGGATAACTTTGCCATCCTTCAGACCGAATTCATATTTAGTGTCAACGAGTATCAAGCCCTGTTTAGCAGCAATCTCAGTGCCGCGCTGGAACAATGCGAGGGCATATTTCTCAACCTGAGAGTATATATCCTCCGGAACTATACCCTGGGCTATTATCTCCTCGCGGGAGATATTCTGGTCGTGACCGGCGTCAGCTTTTGTGGTAGGAGTGAGGATAGGAGTCGGGAGTTTCTGGTTCTCCTTCAATCCATCGGGGAGTTTCACTCCACAAATCTCGCGGGCGCCTGCAGCATAATCGCGCCATGCGCTACCGGCAATGTAACCTCTCACGATCATTTCGATCTTCAGAGGCTCGCAACAGATTCCGACTGTGACCATGGGATCCGGAACCGCTATTTTCCAGTTGGGAACGATATCCTTGGTCGAGTCAAGGAAGAACTCAGCTATCTGATTTAATACCTGGCCTTTGTAGGGGATGCCCTCAGGAAGGACAACATCGAATGCTGAAATGCGATCGGTTGCTACCATCACCATCAGGTCGTCGTTGATGTTATATACATCTCTTACTTTGCCATGATACACACTTTTTTGACCCTTGAAATCAAAATCGGTCTGCTTTAGTACTTGCATAGTGTCTAAAATTTTTCAAACTTACTTATGTTGCAAAATTAGTAAATTTAAGTAAGTTTGGGAAATTAAGTTGCTCAAAACTTTTAAATAATAAGGGGCGCCTCACGGTGCCCCTTGATTGTTTCAAAAAAGTTAGGTCTGTTATTTCGAAAAAGTCATGGATGTTTTTTGAACTTGTAAAATAATTTGCTTTTTGTTACTTTGATTGTTGTGTAATTTCTGTTACCTTGAATAATATGTTTTTATAGTATTTTACTGTTTATTTGTGAAGATTGTTGGGATCGAATTCCTTGAGGAAGGTAACCGTCATCTTTTTCGGGTCGATGCGGATATCACCCTTCTCTTCGATAGTGCCTAAATAATATTTAGTCAAATCCTCAATCTGTTTATTTGCTTTTTTCGGTTGGTCAGCCATCAATTTTTTAATGACGCGTGATTCCAATCCGATCTTGTACATTGCAACGCGAATGAATTTCCAGTTTTGGTCGGTCAAATTATATTTCTGCTGCAATTTGTTGGCGATAGCATTCCCCTCAGCATCAGCCTCAGCGTCGTAAACGCCGCGATAGTATTGCTCCAGTTGCTCCTGATCCATGATCTCGGCAAGGGCTTTCTCGCGCATTTTTGTGAGTTGGTTCTTACCTTTGGGAACCATCACGCCTTCGTTGGCATTGATGATTTTTAGAAAAGCTTCGTTCTCAGCCTCAATTGCCTTAGCTAACTTAACCTGTTGCTCGGCAGTGAGTTTAACATTCTTGCAGACCTCGTAAGCGGCTCTTTGTGTAGAAGTTGGGAATTGAGCCAGAGCTTTTGTATCGAGTGTCTGAGCTGAAAGGGCAGAGGCACTGAATAAAAATGCGGCTGAAAGAATATAGCTGAGTTTCATTAAGGTAAAAATTTATTTAGTTGAGTCTTTTCTATAAGATAAATTTAGTATCTTTGTACAAAATTAATAAAAATTTTAAACCTTTATCATGAATTACGGAAAAAATATCAAATATTTGCTCTGTGGACTGAATGCGGTGGCATTGACACCTGCAGTAGCGAATGCAAAACCGGCTGAAACAAAAAAGGTAGATAACAGACCAAACGTCCTCCTTATAGCCGTCGATGATATGAAACCCTGGTTGGGTGCCTACGGTGATACTCTTGCACACACTCCCAACATGGATCGTCTTGCAGCAAACGGAGTACTCTTCAATAATGCATACTGTCAGGTTGCGCTGAGCGGTCCGACACGTTCGTCGCTGATGACCGGCTTGAATCCGGACCACACCGGAGTGTGGTGGCTGATGGGTTCATTCAGAAAAAACAATCCCGATATTGTCACGATGCCCGAGGCTCTGAAGAACAACGGCTATGAGACAGTTGGTGTCGGTAAGGTTTATCACCCACTGAAGGACAAGGCGGTTAAAGATGATCCGAAATCATGGAGTCTCCCCTATGTGAAGGCGCAGGGTAATACCTATAATCTTGCCAACGGTCGTGTAGCTACCGAATGTGCCGACGTTCCTGATAATGGTTACGTGGATGGTATAATTGCTGAGGAGGCTGTGAAGACCCTTCATAAGCTGAAGGATAGCGACAAACCATTTTTCTTCGGTGTCGGGTTCAAGAAACCGCACCTTCCTTTCTGTGCTCCCAAGAAATATTGGGACATGTATGACCGCGAGAAGATGCCGGTGGCGCAATTTCAGGATATAGCACAGGATGATGTGGAATATGCTTATCACAACTCTCTTGAGGTAAAAGGATATTCAGACATACCTCCATTTGAGAGCTATCAGGATACCAAACATCTGGATGTGGAGACTCAGAAGCGATTGCTTCATGCCTACTATGCGTGCATATCTTACACCGATGCTCAGGTTGGAAAAGTGTTGGACGCATTGGAGAAAGAGGGTCTGGCGGACAATACGGTAGTGATTCTTTATGGTGATCACGGCTATCATCTCGGTGACCATGGTATGTGGAACAAGATGACTAACTTTGAGAATGCTACACATGTACCTTTCATGATCTCGGCTCCGGGAATGAAGAAGGGTGTGGTTAGTGATTCTCAGGTGGAATTCCTTGATATGTTCCCGACAGTTTGTGAACTCACCAAGACCAAACACCCTCAGCAGTTGGATGGCAAGAGCCTTGTTCCGGTGTTGAAGAATCCTAAGGCTAAGATTCATGATTACGTGATGAGTCAGTATTCACGCACCACAACAGAGGATTATACGATCTCTACCGATCAGGATCTCGCCGGTAAGGCTGGATACTTAGAGAATGATATCCACGGTTATGCAATCCGTGATCCAAGGTATCGTCTTGTAGAGTGGACCAAGGGCTTCAAGACTTATCAGCCGTTTGACGAGAGCAAGGTTATCGACTATCAGTTGTTTGACTACGAGACAGATCCATTGGAGACCAAGAATCTCGCTCACGACCCGGCTTATGCAGGGGTTGTGAAGAAACTCAAGAAGCAACTTCGTGAATATTATGCACGCAGTTATGCCTCTCCGATGAGTGAGCCGATAGCCAAATGTGCTAAGGGTGAATAATTAGGATAAAGAGAAAGAAATCCAAATTAATAAGCCGGAATCAAACTATTTGATTCCGGCTGTTGTTTTATAACTGAAAGCACGCATAATAGTAGGGGACTATTATAACTTTCAAAAAAGGAAAAATAATCTTATAAAAAGATACTATGAATAAGACGATTACAATTGATCAAATTAAACAAGCCGCTCAAGAGGCTTATGAAGAGACCAAGAATGTTCAGGGAGGTGAGAATGCTCATTATATTCCTTATCTTGCCAATGTAGATTCCAATCTCTTCGGATTCAGTGTTACATTGCTGAATGGCGAGACAATAAGTTTTGGTGATACCACTTATAAATTCGGTATCGAATCCGTTTCAAAAGTACCGACAGCAGTGCTCGTGATGCGTCAGCAGGGCGCACAGGCAGTGTTGGATCAGATTGGTGCAGATGCAACCGGACTTCCATTTAATTCCATCTTCGCGATACTTTTAGAGAATGATCATCCGTCAACTCCGTTGGTGAATGCGGGTGCGATCACCGCTTGCTCCATGGTTATGCCTAATGGTAACAGCGAGGCTAAATGGAAAGCGATTACAGATAACATTACCGAATTGTGCGGTTCAGCACCTGAGTTGATTCCGGAGCTTTATCGTTCGGAGAGCGATACGAACTTCAACAACCGTTCAATCGCATGGTTGCTTAAGAATTACAACCGAATCTATGACGATGTGCCGATGAGTCTTGATCTTTATACTCGTCAGTGTTCACTCGGTATCACTTCAGATCAGCTCTCAGTGATGGCTGCTACCATCGCTAACAATGGTCTGAACCCTAAGACTCAGCAGAAGGTGTTTGATGATGAGATCACACCGAAGATTACATCGCTGATTGCTACCGTAGGTTTCTATCAGCACACAGGTGACTGGCTTTATACCTCAGGTATTCCGGCTAAGACAGGTGTCGGCGGTGGCGTAATGGGAGTGCTTCCGGGTATTCTTGGTGTTTGTGCGTTTGCGCCTCCATTGGATGGAGCCGGTAACTCAGTGAAAGCTCAGGCTGCCATCAAGGCATTTGTCAACAAACTTGGCTTGGGTATTTTCAACGGAGACCGAGTAATGGTAGAATATTAAAATCGGAAAGATGATGGTGAATAAGCTCGTGAATTGTAGAATTCCAAGACTTATACACTGTTAAATCAGAGAATTTAGATATAATTTATATAGGGAATCAAATTTTTTTATTAAATTTGATTCCCTATACTATTATACACATACGGTTACTACGTAACTACATAACTAATCTATACATAAATGAACAAAATTTTGTCTATTACAGCACTCGGAGCCGTCTCGGCTCTCGGTATGACTGCTGCAAAACCTGCAAAACCGAATGTGATCTTCATTCTCATGGATGACGCAGGTTACGGAGATTTCGGCTGCTATGGTCAGCAGAAAACAGAGACTCCAAACATCGATGCATTGAGCGAAAACGGTATCAGATTTACCAACATGTATTGCTCATGCCCCCTTTCATCACCCTCCCGTTGCGGTTTGCTTACCGGTATTCACTCCGGACATGCCCAGATTCGCGCTAATGATGAGATGACCTGGCGCGGTGATGTGTGGAATCATGAAGCGATGCTCAAGGACTCCACGCTCGAGGGTCAGGCACCGATGTTGAGAAATACTCCTACTCTTGGTTCCGTTCTTAAAAAAGCCGGCTATGCTACCGGTATGGTAGGAAAATGGGGTGTGGGTAACCCTACATCCGAGTCTACTCCAAATAAGCTCGGTTTTGATACTTATTATGGCTGTATCTGCCAGCGTCAGGCTCACAACTATTATCCTCCATTCCTTTGGAATAACGACAAGCGTGAATATCTTGATAATGTATTGGTTTGCCCTGGTACCGGTTTGGATGAAGGAGCGGATCCGTATGATATCAACAGTTATGCGAAATACACCGGTAACATCTATGCTCCTGACAAGATGTATGAGCATGTGCTCGGTTTCGTGAATGATAATAAGGATAAGCCATTCTTCCTGATGTGGACCACTCCTCTTCCTCACAGCCCGATGCAGGCTCCACAGAAATGGGTTGATTACTACGTGAAGAAATTCGGCGACGAGCAGCCTATCGAGGGTAAAGGATATTATCCATCACGCTATCCCCGCGCTACCTACGCCGCGATGATTTCATATTTTGATGAGCAGGTCGGCGGTCTCGTAAAGGAATTGA
Organism: uncultured Sangeribacter sp.; assembly: GCA_964512705.1. Classification (GTDB taxonomy): domain Bacteria; phylum Bacteroidota; class Bacteroidia; order Bacteroidales; family Muribaculaceae; genus Lepagella. The sequence continues at coordinate 12,330 of CAZEJY010000045.1, forward strand.
AGCGTCTTGGTATCTACGACAATACAATGATTATCTTTACCTCTGATAATGGACCTGCGAACAACTCTTGTTCTTCTACAACATGGTTTGACAGTGCTCAGCCATTCCGTTGCGGTAAGGGCTGGGGTAAGGCTTCACTGCGTGAGGGCGGTATCCGCATGCCATTTATCGTAAGCTATGGTAACAAGCTCAAACCCGGCACATCGGATTATATGGGCTTCTTCCCGGATGTGATGCCAACCCTTTGTGAGCTGACAGGTGCTGAATGCCCTGAAACAGACGGTATCTCTTTCCTCCCTACCCTTACTAATCAGGAGCAACCACAGCATGACTATCTTTATTGGGAGTATCCCGGTTCAAAGGGCTGGATGGCTGTCAGAGAGGGTAAATGGAAAGGTCTTCTCCGCAAGGTAAGAGATGGAAATAACAAGATTGAGCTCTATGATCTTGAGGCAGATCCTCGCGAGGATAACGACGTTGCCGCTCAGCATCCTGAGATTGTAGAGAGAATGTGGAAACATTTTGAGGAGTCTCACACATTCAACGCCAATCAGTTGTTTAATATGGAGATTCCCAAGCATTAATCTTCTGACGTATCATAATGGCTCGTCTGGGTCGTTGGCTGTGATTTCAGCTTTGGTCACATACTTCAGTATGCTCCCTTCAGCTTCAACCTCAGCCGCCTACCATCCGGACCATTCTGACAGCGCCAGATAAGTAGTGAATTAAACCTAAAAAGGAGTGTCAAAATTATCGAATTTTGGCACTCCTTAGTTTTTTGAGTATATCTTGAGGTTCCGGTTCCGAAACTTAATCATCCATTGAAATACGGTGCAGAATCTCCATGTGGAGGTAATTATCACGCTTCGCAGGGGATTTGCCTAAGATGATATATGCCGCCAAGGCTGTCAAGGCTAAATATGACTGCATGTGAATCTGACGCGTTACGAGATATTCCACCTGTCCGCTGCGCAGATTCGCAAGATTCCTTTCCAAGTCATCGAAACCTATCACCACACGCTCGGGATCGGGATTGTTCTTTAAATATTCATCGATAAGATATGCTCGCGAATTGATACATATCATGTGCTTTACACTTTTGTGTCGATCAAAGAAATTCTTTAATGTAATGTATGATTGCTGTGGATCCTCCGGCTTGATGTAAAGCGCATGAACTTTGCAATTCGGGAAGTTTCTTGTCATGTAATCGGTAAACCCTCTACGACGATTCGAGTTCGGGTCGGCCCGATGTTCGCTATCTCGGATCAAGCGAATGATCGCTACCTCTTCAGGAGCGGATCTGGTGGTCAGGAGAAATGCTCCGATCTTACCGCTTTTGTAGGCATCGGCACCGTAGTAAAGCACATAGTCCAGATCATCAACTTTGTTATCCACAAAGGCAAACGGTATACCCTCCTTTTCAAGTTTGTTGGCGAATTCCTTTAATTCATTTTCAAAGACCGGTGCCATCACAACACCGTTTGGCTTCCGTTGAAGGATGGTCTCACAACACTTTCTGAAAGATTCTATGTCGGTCTGGTTATATAGCTGGAAATCCAGGTCAATATTGAATTGAGGGTTATCGGCGGCTCCCATCTTGAACCCCTCGTGAATCTTCTCCCAATATTCTCCATGGTTAAACTGCGGAATGAGGCAGGAGAAGGTGAATACTCTTTTTGAAGCTAAGAGTGAAGCGTTGGCGTTGGGCTTATACCCAAGAATCTCAATGGCGCGGTTCACTTTGTCCACGGTGGCCTGTGACACGCGCCCGCGCCTGTGGAGCACGCGATCTACAGTGCCGCGTGACACTCCGCACAATTTTGCAACATCAAATATTGTTGCGTTTCCTGTCTGTTGCTCCACGTTTATTGTAGTTGTAGTTAATTTGTAAGTTTTCCATAAGTTCCGGTATTGCACCAAGGAGACTGTATTAAGTAAGTTTCACACTTACTTATTTGAAATATTTTTCTACAAAATAACAAAAAAAATTTGAAAATAGAAAAAAACTTTATAACTTTGCAGTGTTGATGTGCACGTGCACGCAAATAAAAATAACAAATACTTAACATATATCATGAAGATAACTATTATTGGAGCAGGTATGATGGGATCGGCACTTGCCTTTCCTGCAGCAGAGAATGGTAACGAGGTTCATATCGTTGGTACATGTCTTGACGATGAGATTATCGACGGTTATATCAAGAATGGGAAGCATGAGAAATTCTGCCGTCCTTTCCCGGAGAATGTTCATTTCCACTATTTCAAAGATTGGGAAGAGGTAGTGAAGGGTTCAGCATTCGTGATCGGCGGTGTATCAAGTTTCGGTGTTGATTGGTTCCTCGATGAGATACTTACCAAACTCGACCCGAAAATGCCTGTGCTTTCCGTAACTAAAGGTCTTCGTGCTACAGAAGATGGCTCGTTGCTTTCATATCCGGGTTACTGGATCAGCGAACTTGCGAAGCGCGGTATCCATCGTGATGTATGTGCGGTTGGTGGCCCTTGTACATCTTATGAACTTGTATTTAAGGATCCGACAGAGGTTGGTTTCTGCGGAAAAGATAACAAGGCACTCCGCATGATGAAGAAGGCTATGGAGCGTCCTTATTACCATATCTCGCTTACAAACGATGTTATCGGTTTGGAGAGTGCGGTAGCTTTGAAGAATGCTTATGCTATGGCTGTAACATTGGCGGTTGGCTTGAATACCCGTTGGCATGGTGAGGATGAACCTCAGCATTATAATTCACAAGCGGGCACGTTCACGCAAGCAGTTCGCGAAACTCATGCGCTAATGCAGCTGCAGGGTGGAACATTTGAAAGCGAGTGCATTGGTCTCGGCGACCTTTATGTGACTATCTTCAGCGGTCGTACACGTCGTTGCGGTGTGCTGATGGGTCAAGGTCTCGACTATGACCAGGTGACTGAGGCATTGGCAGGTATCACTCTCGAGAGCCTCGTGATCACTCGCATCATGGGTCAGGCTATCCGTCGCAAGGCTGAGCTCGGTCTTGTTGATCTCAAGGAATTCCCATTGCTTATGCATATCGTTGAGATTCTTGATAAGGGTAAGGCTGATGCCGATCTTCCATGGGAGGCTTTCACTTACGAGCACCTTTTTCCTTACAACGACTAATCCAGACCGAATAGAATCCTAAATTAAACCAGACATACCCCATAACTATATATCCATAACAGCGCGAGGCTCCATCCGACCGGGTGGAGCCTCGATTACTTCTTTCTGCTGTTGTTTAAACCGATAGCCTTATTTATAATTTCGATACAGACAATTCAATTTAGTAGAACTATTTACTCCTCTTCAGCAAGTCTTTGAGCAAGTATTTCGCGCCAGTCCTGATTGGTAGGTACATGCAGCCCTTTTATCCCGACTTTTGCCGCACCCTCAATATTGCTCATGGCATCATCGATAAACAGTGTTTCCTCCGGCTTCAATCCTCCCTTGCTAAGCACCTTTTCAAAGATCTCAGCATCCGGCTTATATGCCTTTAATTCGTAGCTGAGATACATGTCATCAAAGAAATCTGTGATAGGCTTACCCGCGTCGCTGAAGTCCGGCGAGCAGGTGAAATCCATCATAAAGGGGTTGGTGTTGGACAGCAGCCCGAGACGATAGGTCTTGCGTAACTCCGTGAGCGCTTCAAGAATTTCAGGTTTAACACCTCCATAGAATGCCTGCCAGCATTTGGCTGCTTCCTCGTTTGAAACTTCGCGACCGACAGTCTTCGACATTTCGCGACAGAAATCATCTTTTCCGATTCGACCCATCTCAAGGTCGAGAAAGAATTCTCGTTGACCATGTCGTCCCATGAAGCGGTCGGTGTCTATGCCGGCTTTCTGAAATGCCTCAAATGCCTTCTCTGTGGTCTGGGTGAAGATGACGCCACCCATATCAAATAATAGTGTCTTTATCATAAAGTATATCGCAGTTAAAATTGTCTCGGATAGATCATCAGCAGGTTATGACGCTTGAAGTGTTTATCCAGATAGCCCGGAAGAGACTCCATGTCGGATGAGAAGGAGATTGACCCTTTGCGGGCACCGATCACAACCATCAGATCGTCCTCCTCAACCTCTCCGGAGAGCAGGATAAATTCATCCCAGGAGTCAATCAGCCGATAATCATGTCGCACTTCGTAGCGTTCATCCTCAATAAAATTGCGGATAAAGAGCGAGGTCTCCTTGCGGCAAATGAATACCAATCGGGCATCTATCTGTTCGCCGAGGTTCACCACGCGCATCAGCCAGAGCTTGAATCCGGTCTCATATTCCGCTTTTTCCGGTACGACGATCACCATACGGTTGACAGTATCTACCGGGATGAAGCAGCGCGACATTATGATCATCTTGTTGGATGACTGCAGAAGCTGTTCGATCATGGCTCCGAAGAAGGAATCGACTATATTCGCGCGGCGGTGCATACCGATGAGTATCTCTGTGGCTTTCTCCTCTTTGCTGACGTTGGTGAGTCCGGAGACGATATTGAGGTCGAATCTTTCGATCTCCTTGAGCTCAATTTCCATGGATTCGCATACAGTGGAGGCATATCTCATGGCTGTGCGCCCCATCTGTGCTATCGAAGGGTCCTCATTTGTGCGCACAAACAGTGCTGTGACCGGATTAGGATTCTTCGGAGAGCGCATGAATAGAGCCATTCTCATCAGTCCCTCTGAGGTGACAGGGTTTGCTACCGCCACGAGTTGTCGAGCATATTCTCCCGGTGCAAGGTCATCGTGACTCAATTCCTCTGCCGTGATCCGGATACGGAGCTTCTTGGCTGCTCTTGCAGTGACAATACTGGAGACAATGCAGCAGACAAGAATCATGATTACCGCACCGTTCATGATATCTTCCGAAATCAATCCATATTGGAATCCGATCATTGTGGCGGCAATGGTTGCGGCAGCCTTACCGGATGTCAGGCCGAACATTATCTTGCAGTCGAGGTTGCCGAAGCCAAAAAGCCTGCAGCTAAACCATGCCGAAAGCCATTTGGAAACCAAGGAGACCACTACCATGTTGAGGGCAATCCACGCAACTCCGAACCCCTTGAAGATTACCCCGACGTTTATGAGCATGCCGACACCTATTAGAAAGTAGGGGATGAAGATAGCATCGCCTACAAAGCGTAGGTTCTTCATCAGTCCCGAGCGGGAGGGAATCATGCGATTGAGCACCAATCCTGCGTAGAAAGACCCCAAGATAGCTTCAAGACCTATTAATTGGGCTGCCAAGGAGGCTATAAATACCAGGGCAAGTATAAAGATGAACTGGGTCGTGGAGTCATTATTGCGGCTGAAAACGCGGCGCGTGAGCCATGGGAAACCATAACCGATTGCAACGGTATAAACCACCATCAAGGCTATCAGACGAAGTGTAGATAACCATTCGAACGCTCCATTGATTTTTATGCTCACAACCTGAGCCAAAGCGAGCAGGGCAAGAAGCACTGCTACGATTGTTCCGCAAACGGCTATCGTGACCGATCTGTGGCCAGCCAAACCGAATTTGCTGACGATAGGGTAGGAGATAAGGGTGTGGGAAGCGTACATAGCCGCAATAAGCATCGCTGTGTCCCAGCCGACACCAAAGGCGTAGACTGATCCGAATACTCCGGCGATCATAGGGAGTGCGAATGATAGGAGTCCGAATGAGATTCCTTGCCAGAGGTGTTTCCTAAGATGGTACATATCTATCTCTACAGCAGCTTGAAACATGATGTAGAGAATGCCGACCTCTCCGAAAATTCTGAAGCTTGCGTCCCGCTCAAGTAGATTAAGTCCGTAGGGACCGACGACAATTCCGGCTATAATCATACCCACAACGGTGGGGATGCGAAGTCTACGGAATACGAATGGTCCCAATAGAATCAGCATCAGCACCAAAAGGAAGATGACTACGGGTTGCTGGAGCGGAAGTGTAAACAATATCGGTTCTTTTTATGCCTGCGGCGGTTAATTTTTTATTACTATTGTATCAGGTTTATCTTTCCCCGATCATCAAAGCTTGAATATCTGCTTTGCATTTTCATCGGTTATCTTTTCAGTTTCCTCAGGACTTAGTCCCAAAACGGAAGCCACACAATGGCAGATGAGGGGTATATTTTTACTTTCATTCCTCGTTCCTCGGAATGGAGTGGGGGAGAGATATGGGGCGTCGGTTTCGAGAACTATCCGGTCTATGCCGATTTCCGGAATAGCCTCCCTTAACTCTTTCGCATTTTTGAATGTAGCGACTCCATTTATGCCGAAATAGGGATCGCACACCTCCCTGATTTTTCTTACATCTTCAATGTTGGATGTAAAACTATGAAAGATCATCACCGGCAGCTCCCCTTCAAATGATTTCAATACCTCGAGAGTGGCATCCACACCGTTACGACAGTGGATAATCAATGGCAGTTTCCGACTGATCGCCCATTCGATCTGACGGCGGAACGCCCTCTTCTGGTTCTCTTCATTCGACTGGTCCCAGTAGAGGTCTATCCCTGTCTCTCCGATAGCAACTATTTCAGGATCATCGAGAAGCGGTTCGAGTGCGTCTAACTGTTTATCCCACTCCTGCTTCAATTCCGTAGGGTGTAGCCCTAAGCAATATCTTGTGTTTTCAGGAAACTGCTTGCTTAATCGGATCATCGCCTCGTTTGACTCCTCGGAGACTGCCGGGAATATCATCATATTCACTCCCGCATCCAAGGCGCGTTTCACCGCTGCTTCGGCGTCTTCGGAAAAGTCATCCATGTAGAGATGTGTGTGCGTATCGATCATCTCTTTCTCCCAATTAATTTATCTACCAATATCTTGTATTGCTCTTTCTTCTCTTCATCGAGGCCTGCGCGCTTGAGAGCGTTCATTGCCAATGAAGAATAATGAGATATCTCTTTTTTGCTGATTTCGGATAGATTCATGCGGTCGTAAAGATTGCGCACAACCTTTACTTTGGTATCTCCTGCGGGTAACTTCATTGCCTCCTTGAGGGCTGTGGCGTCACTCTCTTCAGAGTTAAATCCCTTGAGCAGTAGGAAGGTTTTCTTGTTGTTGTTGATATCCCCTCCGATGGGTTTGCCAAAGGTGGCGGCATCTCCATAGACATCAAGCCAATCGTCTTGAATCTGGAAAGCGATACCGAGCATCATTCCGAATTCATACATCTCTTCTGCCGCGTCATCTGTAGCACCACCTAAGAGAGCGCCGATTTGCGCGGCAGCTCCTAAGAGAGCACCGGTCTTGTCCATGATCATTCGGATGTAGTCCTCTTCGGAGACATCATCCTGCTGTTCAAATTGCATATCCAGAGCCTGACCTTCATATACGCGGATTGCCATTTTATTGAATATGTCAAGCACTGAGCGTAATTTATGATCGGGAACCTTTGAAATCATTTGAGTGGCAATGGTCAGCATTGTATCACCGGAAAGAATCGCTGCATTGGCGCCCCATTTCGCATAAACCGAGGGGCGGTTGCGACGTGTAGCTGAATTATCCATCACGTCGTCATGAAGAAGTGTGAAGTTATGGAACATCTCAATTCCGCATGCCGGTTCAATTGCATCCTCAATCTTTCCTCCGAAGGCCTCACAACTCATCAGGAGCAGAGCCGGACGCAAACGTTTGCCGCCGGCAGCCATTCCGTATTTTATCGGTTCATAAAGCGAGGAGAGTTCACCATCGGGATATTTTAATGCTGTGATGGCACTTTCGGCTATATTTGAATATTCTGAGATTCTTTTCATTTTATTGGAGATGAGATTATTCGTAATTGATGAAACGATCATAGATATCTTTCGGAACATCGCTGTTCTGATCAACCTTCAGCACGGTTTTGAATCCGACGAGGAAACGCTCGTAGGTTTCCGGTTCATCTTTACAGGCATTTTTAAGTGCCTTTAATTCCTCCTCGACCTGATCAGGGGTGAGATTCTTCTCGCGGATAGATTGCATATACTCCAGACCCAACTGTAATCCGAGGCCCTGAGGATCGTCGGTCCCTGCCTTTGCATATATTGTCATCTTATCAGCTAATGGTAGAGAAGCGACGTATTCATCGTAAGTGTTGCTGAAAATGCCGAGGTCATTATCCGAATAGCTCTCAAATGCATAATTAGTTGCGATGGCAAGGTTGCGTATGTTTGACTGTGGAACTTTACCCAATACAGATGCGCAGATGAAGCGGGCAACAGAGTCAGGTGTAGCATTTTTCATAACAAACGACACTTGAGCCGTATCAGGTAACTGAGCGAAATTTTCAGGAAAATCAGTATCGGAAGCGCTGTTTTTACCCTTGCAACCGGTCAATGCAATCAGCAATATGCCGGCTATGAAAAGTGAAGCTCTCATAATGAAAGGTCTGTTAGTAGGTTGATAAAACAAATAAGCAAATATTCAAACTTACTTATAAAATTTCAGCAAAATTAATAAAAAAAGTCCAAAAGCTATTGTGAAATATGTCGAAAAGCATTAACTTCGCACTGCAAAACCGACAGAGTATAAATATTGACTCAAAACAGAAGCAATCATCTTTGAAGTTGAATTTGGTTTTGAAAGATCGGTTTTGGAAGATTGAAAGAATCAATCTCTTCAATTGGAGCGATGCTCGAGTGGCTGAAGAGGCACGCCTGGAAAGCGTGTGTGCGCCAAAAGCGT
>CAZEJY010000046.1:0-20863 GCA_964512705.1 uncultured Sangeribacter sp.
ATTACTCTCAACCGTGACATATTCCTTCTTATTCAGTTGTTTTGAAAGCTACTCAGCTAAATTAATAAATTTAAATAAGTTTGAAAAATTAGATAATATTTTTTTTATGATATAGGCTTTAAATTGGAGTAATTGTTAAAAAATATTAATATTGCTACCATAATTGCTGCCAAAATGGTTTATTTATTAAATTCACAAAAAATAAGTAAGTTTGATAAATTAGCTTATAGTATGGAAATAGTTACAGCAAGGGAATTCAGGTCCAATATTGGCAGATTCCTGACTGCCGCCTTGAAAGGGCAGTCGGTACTTCTCACTTCAAGATATGGGAACTTCAAAATTCTTCCAATTACTGAGGAAGATTCTCTAACAACACGCATCAGCGAGGGTCTGCGTGAAGTCAAGATGATTGAAAAAGGTAATATCCCCTCTAAATCAGCCAGATCTTTCTTAAATGAGCTTTGAAGTTAGAACCACACCAAGATTTGAACGGCTGTTTAAACAGCTGTTGAAAAGGCATCGCTCTCTAAAAGAGGATTTAAAAGAATTAATTGGCTCTTTAGAGCAAAACCCATCACAAGGAGATGAACTTAGCCCCGGGCTCCGCAAAATCCGTATGGCAATTACATCAAAAGGAAGGGGAAAATCAGGCGGAGCCAGGATTATAACCTACAATATCTTTGTAAGTGAAAATGAAGGGAAAGTTTACTTGATTGACATTTACGACAAAGGTGATTATTCGACGGTAGATAAAACTATCTTGCAACAGATTATCAATAATATAATGGGAGGAGATTTCTAAATCTTCAAGGTAGGATGCTTTGCTATGAAGTCTGCGACAAGCTTTTGGGTTTGCTTGATGAAGTTCTCTGTCTGAGCTGACTCTACCACAATTGGCCGATGATTAAGCCTGTTGTGCAACTGTTCTCCCTCTTTAAGCAATTCCTTCCCCTTCTCGCTGACATATCTTTGCAAAAATTTCTCCCAGATATACTCCACTGCTTCCTCCGATGGATGCACAAAATCGGTAGCATAAAAACGGTAATCGCGCAGGTCATCCTCTAAAATCTCATACGCCGGGAAATAATCACAATTAACTCTTCCAGCCACTATCTTCTCAACAGCCAACGAAAGTGTAGCCTTAGATCGGGTATTCTCCACAAATCCATCTTTCACATGGCGCACGGGACTAACCGTAAAGATAATATTTATTCCCGGAAATCTGTCAGTCAAGGCATCGCAGAGAGTGCTCCATTCCTCCGTAATCTCATCTATCGAGATCCTTCGGACCTCAAAGCACTTCGACGGCATCTTATGGCAATTAGCCACCACCTCCGAATCCTTGAAATAGCAACGGGCTGTTCCGAAGGTCACAATCAGATTACCGCCCCGCGAAAGAACACCACCGAAGTCATCTAATGCTGCCTTGCACTTTGAGATGACTCCCTCCTTAGTCGCAGAAGCAAATTTGGAATCGAAAAGCCAAGATTGAAACACTCCATCCTTATCGAAAACGGACTGGGCTATTATTCCTTCTCTCTCCTCGGTTGAGTCGCACAATACCAACTTCAGCACCTTGGCGATCGAAAGTGGATTGAATAAAGTAGACAACGGATTGGATGCATCCCATAGCGTGTGTCTCATCCTTCGGATCACATTCTCCGAAAAACAAGATCCGACACCCGCAACCGGCACCTCCGGATCCAACTCAAATCCACCCTTCACCGCCACATATTCAGTCCTAAATTTCATATTTTGCAAATATAACTATTTCTCCCGATCCCGAAGATAATAAAGTCACAAATTCAATTAAAGCTCGCTGAAGCTCCCTACTTAAACAAAAATGTACAAACTTCTTTCCCATAAAGATACGCTAAAAACAACTCTTTTAAAGCTGTCTGGAATAAAAAGGAACTCCAAGAATAGCGTGCCATGAAATGCATTTTTTATGAAGGTATATAAAAATTGGCCTATAGCTATTTTGAGCCATAAGCCATTTTTTAATGTCCCTTATTCTAATAATTATTAAATTATTCTTTAGTTATACCTAAGTGAAAACTTGAAATCCTTGCCTTTATAGTTTGTGAACGTTCCGGTGTACTCCATTGAAGATAAATTGCCATATATCTCCATTTCTCCATAAAAAGTTCCTGTTTTCTCGCCTTTATCATTGTATTCGGTTAATTCCATTGAGTCTCCTTGTTTTACGCCGGAAACATATAGATAGGAACCTGAACCAGAAGAGGTATAACAATATTTCCCTTCAACTTCACACCAATCATAATCATCGATATTTTTCAGATTGAGATACATTTTAATTGGATACTTACCTATGGAACCCTTAAACTCTACTACCCAATCTGCTTTGGAATCAGCACCGGATTGAGAATTACGTAATGTCGAACTTTCAGATACATCGTTTCCATTGGTATATTCAAGTTCTTCGACCTCTTGTACTTCATCATCGTAGTCAACGCCTGAAGCTTCTTCTACCTCTTCAAATTCTCCTAAATCGTAAGAGTTGCTACCTCCCACAATTGATTTTAAGCTAAAGACAATTCCGAGTACAAGAAGAACTACGCAAACACCAGTTACTATCCAGTCGGGCATCTGCCAGTGTCCTTTCTCTTCAGTATCTTCATATTTAGATTCTTGACAGAAGAAGATCAAGAGAATGATAGATCCGATTACCGGTATGCATCCTAAAAGAATTAGCCATGGATTCTTGCCGGCATCGCGCAGACGACGCGCACATAACGCAAGTCCGGGAACAATCAATGCTAAGCCGATAACTCCACTGATAATACTACTTGCTATTGTACCTCCCATTCCAAATGACGAGAGCAACAAGATAAGACCTCCCAAGCCGATACTGAGAATCAGCGTGGCAACATACGTGAGCCAAAAAGATTTTCGAGTTGTATAACCCTTGAAGTCAGCATATCTTCGCAGATAAGGGTTCACGAAATATGCCTTGAAGAAAGATATTGAAGGACTATATGCAACCTCTTGGTCATTCTCCAAGACATTATACTCAGGAGTTTGATAAACAGGTTGAGAGACAGCTTCATCAACCGGAGTAGTCTGTGTTGCATTCTCTCCGGAATTAACATCATACTCAAGCCACTCTCCGCAAAAACGACATTTTTTGGCTTTAGCCGCTATTTCTTCGCCACAATATGGGCATTTCTTAGTATCCATATAATTATTCATGAATTAAAGTTAGAAATACTGCAGAGATTACTCTTCTTCCATATTTTGTTTTCTGGCTTCCAGATGACCATAAATAGCTCCGACGCCTACTAAGATACCAATTACCCATCCGGCGGAGGTGCTGAAAAATGCAGCTCCTAATGCACCAGCCAGGATACCCCATGCTAAGCCTAATATTACACACATTAAAGCACCTATCAATGGCACCATCAAAAGCAGGCATCCGACGACACCGATACCTAAAAACCACCACCATGATTTTAGGGCAAATCCCATACCCGCAGCTATACACCACATTTCTGTATATATCCAGCCGGGAGCTTCACTTGAGCCACTGCCACCGGACACGACAACGGTTTGTTCAACGTTTTGCTCAACAGTTTGATTCTGTTGAATATTTAAAACTATAGGCTGACCTCCAACAGACATTACATTCTGACCGGGGACAGCTCCGGGAGTGATTATCGGCTGTTCAGTTGCAGAAATCGGTTGATTGGGAATTACAGATGGAACCTCTCCTTCACTGTGAGTTGATAGTTCAATTTGTTCAGCTACCGGCATTGTTTCCACTTGTGTAACTGGAGTAGCTTGAGCCTCTGACATTGAAGCAGGCTCTTCCAGCCATTCTCCGCAAAAACGACATTTCTTTGCAGAGGCTGCAATTTCTTCGCCACAGTAGGGACATTCTTTTTTATTCATTTGACATGTATGTTAAGTTGTTGTTAAATTTCTTATTTTAAAATAGATTGTAAGATCGGTAATTATCTGGGAAGCTCATCTCCATATGCACCATCGAAATATCCCTTCTCGTCAAGAATCTTATATAGTGCTTTGGAATCGAAATCATAAGAAGCATCTAACCATGATGTATTTTCAAAATCGTAATCAAATTCACCATCTACTACAATAAGGGCTGTCATCATACCCGCCCAAGAAGGATTAAAATGTTTGAGTATAAGTTTCTTTATATCTGATTTTGATTTAGAATTACGATTATTATCATCCATAAGCGACAAAAAATTCGCAGCATCGCTGCCGAAGAGTAATTTTACAGCCGCGTAACTTGAGTTGTCAATAGGAATTCTGAGGGTAAAAATATCACCAAGCGAGATATAGTCTGTCTCACAATGGCCACTATATAGTTTCTCCGGATTATCAGCATAATCTTGTAATGCCTCTTCTGCGCTATCCTCAATTAAATCTTCCACATTATCCCAGGAATCTTCTATCATTCTTGTCAGGCGTTCCTTTTCATTGGAACATGATGACAGAAACAATATTACGCATGGAATCAGTATAAGTTTAAATGTTAATTTCATAATATTATTTTTTGAATACAGTATTAACTATTTCAGCCGGCGGAATAACCACGCGATACTCTATCTGATCTGCAACCACTCCCAGTACTAATGATTTTTTCTCTTTTACAACCCTGGCAAGAATTTCGCCTTCCTTGAGTTTACTAAGAAGCTCATTGCGAAATTTACTCCCTAATTCTTCGTTATTACCAAGCCACAAGATTTTAGCTTTGTTTTCAGGGGTATTTTCGAGTTGATAGAAAATTGCATAGTACTCTGGAGCACTATAAATTTTAAATTTATCAAAACCAGAATTGTTACTATTGATTTCCACCATGGTGTCATAAAGCATAGTTTCAGTATTTTGCTGTTTGGAACAAGAAACCATAAATATCGAAATCACGATTACACAAAGCAGTTTTGAGATTATTTTGTGTAGAGTATTTGTTGACATTGTAGAATGAATAATATGAGATAGGTATAAGGAGGGATAAGCCAATCTTTAGGTTATCATCAATGTTGATAACCTAAAGATTTTTTACTGAACTCTTATTCGTTCATTTCGGAAAAGTTGGACGAAACTTCCTCTGTTTTTTTCTGAAGTTTTTTAAAGATTTCCTTATTCTTTGCATCTAATTTCGGGTAACCCTCATTGAAACCAGCATCTGCGGCCGCACAAGTCATCATAAATGTTAAAAATGGAGAATTCGGATCTGCGGTCTCTTTTTCTAATTCTTTAGCAGGTCCGGATAATAGCTTATCCATATAACTCATCATTTCTGAATAATCACTTTGAGTTAAGGATGTGGGATCCTTCTCAATTTTTTCAACTAAGGCTTTGGGGTCAGTTGAATTGCAAGATGCCATAAAGAGGCAGATTAGAGCCATAAGGCTAAAACATAATTTCTTCATATTATTTAGTTTTTAAGTTTGGTGTTTAAGACCTTTGTAGTTGTCCGATTCATATTGAGGCAACTTTAATTTCATGGAGATTTATTTTATGATCTCTATGAATTCATTGATATCTTTTCTTAAAGGAGTTATCTTTCCTTATAAGAAAGAGATGGAATTGTAAAACTTGGAATATTAATTAGTTACAAAATTGGAATAATTTTTATTTTACTATTTCTTAAATTTGAACCAATTTGAACCAGTAAAAAATTTTTTTATTTACGATATAAATTATAATTTTACGACATAAGTCTCTTTCTTATAAGGAAAGAGACTATTTTTTTTCTATTATAAATAGGGTAAATACTCCTTATATTACGCGGGTGTTAAAGTTACAAATTCAATTAAAGCTCGCTGAAGCTCGCTGCTTAAAAAAAACTGAAACTTGGTGCTGAAAACAAAAAGCTCACTATGGTTCGCTTCCTAAATAAAAAGATCGGTAAAGTTTCTTTTGAGAACTGAATTTCACTGTTGCCTTGAGAGGGATGAGCGAGAGGTGAGCAGGGTAATGGTTTGTGCCAGCTCATTCATCCGGAGGCATATGGAGCGAGTGAGGGCAGTTTGAGGCGATAGTCCGAGGGAGATTATGAGCAGTCTTCCTTGTGCGCATAGGGCAAAATCATGGGCTGCAGGTTTGAAACGTTCAGGAAAGGCCTGGTGAGTTATCAATATTACCTTGCCGCCTGCTTCTTCTGCTTCCGCACGTATTAACTTCTCTGCGGAAGAGATAAATGGGGAAACAAGGACCCCTCCGTTAGCAGCAGAGTGAATCCACACATCGTGATCGGATTTCTTCTTCACAGCATTATCAGCGCGGTGTATCACAACCTGTTCCTTAAATGGATTAACAAGAAGCTGGAAGTTCCCATAAGCAGAATAAACCTCTCCTCCAATTGATATCCGATTTACACGCTCGAAGAATTGAGGATTTGCAAATCTCACCGCCAACCGATAAGGATTCTCACGCAGATAAGTAAAGATTGGATCCAATTTCCTCGAAGCGGTTAGAATCTGATCATTAAATCCCTTGTCAAACACTCTCTCAATATTGGCTCTTTTATTGACCATGACCTTAAAGGCAGCGAGCTTTCGTCCGAGAATTTCATCCAACGTCTCTTCCACAGAGAGGATGATATGCACATGATCGGGCATGAGAGCATACTGGTAAACTCTTAAAGCGGGATGAATACACGCAATATCTTTGAGGCACTCTTTAATGGCGCGCCCGAGGGGAGAACTAAGAATATATGAGCTTCCGGAAATACCAGGCTTAATCCTCCAATCTCCGGCGAGTTTCCCGAAATTCATTACTCCTTCGCGTTTCTTTAGGGTGATGTGGTAGATTTGGCGGGCAGTGTAATCATGCCACGATGCCCGGTTATTACCGCTCCAATTCTTCCCCATAGTCTTTTCTTTTAGAAGACTTTGCCGTAGGAGGCGCGGTCGAGGGAGCGGTAGCCGATGGCTTCGGCTATGTGGCTTGATCGCACGGGTGCAATTACGGCTGCCTCGAGGGCTTCGCGGTAACCGGGTGCTGACGGGTCCGGGAGCTTTATGGCATTGTCAAGATCTGCGATCGTGCGTGATACCCTCAGGATGCGGTCGAAGGCGCGGGCAGACATGTTGAGCCGAGTCATTCGGTCTTTGAGTTTTTTAAGTCCCTCTTCATCGGGCCAGGCATATTGATGTAGCATACGGGAATTCATCTGGGCGTTGCAATGAATGCCGGGATAATCCTTATAGCGCTCCTGCTGGATTGACCGTGCTTTCATGACCCTCTCGCGAATAGCAGCGGAAGATTCTTCGGCTGCTGTTGTTGCCATATCATCAAAGCTCACAGGTTCAATCTCTACTTGTATATCTATGCGGTCGAGGAGTGGCCCCGATATCTTGTTCATATATTTGGAGACCTGGCCGGGTGTGCAGGTGCAGTGTTTTGTAGGATGGCCGTAATAGCCGCAAGGGCAAGGATTCATTGATGCCACCAACATAAAACTTGCCGGATAATCCACAGTGTATTTCGCGCGGGCAACTGTAATAACTCTGTCTTCGATTGGCTGGCGCATAACCTCTAATACTTGTCTTGGAAACTCCGGGAACTCGTCAAGGAAGAGTACTCCATTGTGAGCAAGCGAGATTTCTCCCGGCATAGGGTTGGTGCCTCCGCCAACCAGTGCAACCGGTGAAACGGTGTGATGTGGTGTGCGGAAGGGTCGGCGAGTCATAAGCATAGACCCACGGTTTAGTTTGCCTGCTACGGAGTGAATTTTTGTGGTTTCCAAAGCTTCACCCATGCTTAAAGGAGGAAGGATGGACGGAAGTCGCTTAGCCATCATTGATTTACCGGCTCCCGGAGGTCCAACCATGAGAATGTTATGTCCTCCGGCGCAGGCTACTTCAAAAGCGCGCTTCACAGCCTGCTGCCCTTTCACTTCAGAAAAGTCAAAATCGAATACATCACATTCCTTGGCAAAGAGTTCCCGAGTATTGATCACGGTCGGCTGTAGATCTGATACTCCTGTGAGCAGGGCAGCCGCCTGACTCAAATTCTCGACACCAAATACCTTGATTTTATTAACTACCGCAGCCTCAGTTACATTAGCCTGTGGCACAATTAATCTCTTAAATCCTAACTCGCGGGCTTTAACTGCCATCGGCAGAACGCCTTTGACCGGTAGAACTGAGCCGTCCAAACTCAGCTCTCCCATTATCATGTAATCTGCAAGATTTTCGCACTTCAACACTTCAGAAGCAGTGAGAACACCCAAGGCCATTGGGAGGTCAAAAGAAGCGCCCTCTTTTCTGACATCAGCAGGTGCAAGATTTATAACCGTGCGTAGGTGAGGGAATCCGAAGTTGGAATATTTCATGGCAGCTGCCATGCGTTGATAACTCTCTCTTACAGCCTGGTCAGCCATACCGACTATAGAGAAGCCAATTCCTTTGCCTACTTCGGTCTCAATTGTAACCGGGAAGGCGTCTATCCCGTTTATCGCTGCGGAGTATACTTTTGTCAACATGATCTGTTAAGTTGAGAAGGGGGCTAAGATTTAGTTACATTCTTTTTGAGCAATTTCTCATATTCTCCCAAACCTTTGGGAACGTCGCTTCCTCGATAGAGTACCTTTCCTTTTTTGTCGAATATAATGATGAAGGGTGTGCGCTCAACACCGAGACGGCCAACGACCGAATCTGTTTCTCCACGTGGAATCCAACCTCTCAAAACACCGCTTAGAGAATCAAGTGGCAGACGGTTTGCCCAAGACACCGAATCCAGATCGAAACTCAGTTCTCCCATCATGAATTTGGTAGAGTCCTTATCTATCTCCCTGACGCGTCGAAGTGCGAGCATATCGTCGTTGTGTCCTGAGTCCGAATTACGTGTGAACATAAGTAATAGAGGGCTTTTCCCGATTAGCAGTGTATCCACCCCTGTATCGCGGGTCTTAACAATCAAAGTCTTTACAGGCTCGATATCTATGGGCTTCGACTCAAGAATATCGCTGCGTCCAATCAGTTTTATAAGTGCCGGACTTGCTGCATCACCCTCCAAAGTATCCCAAAGCTTACGGAATTCATCATCGTTGATAGAACGATTGTAATATAAAAGTAACAAGATGGTTGATAATGGATTATCGTTGTGTTTGGCGACGTATGCCTTTACTGCCTTATTAATCTTTTCAGCGTCTTTCTCCTGAAGGATAGACTTGTTTTCTATGCGCCAATCACTCCATGCCTCTGTGATTTTATTCCCTTTAATACGCCATGAATAGGGATCGGCATTATTTCCGCTTATCACAATCTTATCGCCCCGCTCGGCATAGAAACCTGCTTCCATCTCATTGCTGCCATGCATTATGGTGACAATTGTAGGACTTTTGGTATACACCTTGGTGTTTCCAACACCTTTATCAACGGGGATTGCGCCATCCACATACCATCCTTTTGTCTGGTCAGAGGCATAGTATCGCAAGCGGTAGGCATCTGTAATGGAAGAGGATAGTTTCACCTCCACATCAACCTCATTCTTTAGACACGATGATAGCTGTAGCATAGATGCTACAGCTATCATGAGGAGATATAAATACTTTTTTCTTTGGATCATTTAGGAGTCAGAATCTATACATAATCTTCGCCGAAGCGGGTTCTCACGTCGTTGACGATATGACGAATTTGTTGCTCTTCGGATATAGGACAAATCATGATGGCATTGCCATTTTCAGCCACGATATATCCATCTAAGCCTGAAGCAACTATGATTTTATCACCTCTCATGGCAAAAACGCTGTCCTTGCAATTATAAGCCAAAACATTGCAATTCTGAGTTACATTACCCTCCTGATTCTTTGGAGAAACATCGTAGAGTGCCTTCCAGGAACCGAGGTCACTCCAACCTAAATCAGCAGATTTGACATAGACATTGTCAGCTTTCTCCATGATAGCGTAGTCAATTGAATTAGACGGTGCATTAGGATATCGTTCGGCGATGAAAGCTGTTTCTTTAGGAGTGTTATAAACGCACTCATCCGTTTCAAATATTGCCAAAGTCTTCTTGTCATACTTGGAGAAAGCTTTCAGGATACTTTTAGCAGACCAAAGGAAGATACCGGCATTCCAGAAAAACTCTCCTGTGGAAAGGAATATCTTAGCCATCTCTAGATTGGGTTTTTCGGTGAAAGTCTTTACACGGGTGATTCCAGGGAAATCCTTCACGGGTGCACCTTTCTGAATATAACCATAGCCGGTCTGGGGACTTGTCGGATTTATGCCGAGCGTAAGCAGGCTGTCTTCAGTTTCTACAAACTTGAATCCCTCTTCAAGAGTCTGTCTGAATGCATCCTCCTTGAGAATAAGGTGATCAGAAGGTAGAGTAACGATTGAAGCATCCGGATCTTTCGTATAAATGTGACTTGCAGCCCAGCATATGCAGGGAGCTGTATTACGGCGGGCAGGTTCGAGAAGGATATTTGAAGGATTGATATCAGGCAATTGTTCCTTCACAATCGATGAGTATGCCTCATTTGTCACCAGAATGATATTTTCCGGATCAACCAAAGGACGAATGCGGTCAACTGTCATTTGCAGAAGACTTCTTCCTGTGCCAAAAAAATCAAGGAATTGTTTTGGCATACTTGTGCGGCTAAACGGCCAGAAGCGGCTTCCTACTCCTCCGCACATCACCACGCAATATCTATGTTTATTCATATGATTATGAAAGTCTATAAGAAAAATCTATAAATTAATATTAGTTGAAATTGAGGTTAATAACCGGTTACTTTATTCCCGGTTTAAACTGGTGCTCCACACCCTCAACCACGTTCAGCATATAATCACCGAGTTTCTCTGCTTCACCAATAAGGTCCATGAAGAAGATACCTTCTTGATAATCATATTCCTTGGAATTGATGTTGAAGATATTGCCGTCACGAAGTTTGTTGCGGAGATTGTTGATTTCGCGCTCCTTATTGTATGCAGCGACAATCTTGGAGTTTTCGGGAGTTTCCATCTCCTGAAGGATGCCGAGCATATTTTTCATTGCTTCAGTAACCATCTCATACATCTGGTCGATTTCATGAAGCACGGGCTCTGCAAATTCCACATGGTTCTGACTCTTGCGAGTCAAAGTCTTTGCTACATTGAAGCATCCGTCGGCAATAGACTCTATTTCGCTGATTACACGAAGCATTCCGGATATACGCATCTTACTTTCGGGACTCAGCCTACCCTCAGCAACCTGATTGAGGTAGTTGGCAATCTCAATCTCCATGCGGTCTGAAATCTCTTCATATTTCTCCAGACGGCTATAGATAGATGTGAATTTGTCATCTTTCGGATCGGTGTGGATCAACTCCTTAGCCATATCGAGCATCCGTTCAACTCGCTGACCATAGAGATAGATCTCTTTCTGAGCCTGCGCTATATTGAGCTCAGATGCGGATAGCATACCGCGACCGATATATTTGAGAGAGAATTCCTCCTCTTCGTCTTTGTGTCGGGTAGGCATAATCCAGCAAACAATCTTGACATATAGCTTGGTGAACCATATCATGATTGCGAGGTTGCAGGCATTGAAAACAGTAGGATACATCGCCAATCCGAATGCGATACAGCTTTGTGCGCGAGCAGTCATACCCCCGGCGGGAGTGAAGAGAGTGGAATCGCGCATACCTGCAAGTTGTGCTTTACTAATGTCGAGAGGATTCAATCCGTCACAAGCTTTTGTTATATCCGCCACCAATTCAGTGAATGGATGGAAAATGGCAAGCACAATCAAGGATCCCAACACATTGAAGAGCACGTGGCCCATAGCGGTTCGTTTTGCAGCTAAATTTCCGCTTAGAGAGGCAAGGATAGGGGTGATTGTAGTACCGATATTACCACCAAGGATGATTGCACAACCCAATTCAAACGGTATCCATCCTTGTGAACACATAATCAAGGTGATAGCGAAAGTTGCAGCAGAACTTTGTGCAACCATGGTGACAATTATACCGATAAAGAAGAATATCAGAATTGAGCCAAGGCCCATTGTGGTATAAGCTGTCAGGAACTGAAGCATTTCCGGATTCTGCTCTAAATTGGGCACATACTTGCTGATGAGGTCCAGACCCATGAAGAGGAAGCAGAAACCGATCAGGAATTCACCGAAACTCTTATAACCACCCTTCTTCATGAAGAGCATCGGAACGCCAATTGCCAACAGAAGTATACTGTAATCTGAAATGTTGACTTCGTAGGAGAATGCAGAGATAATCCATGTGGTTGCAGTCGTACCGACGTTGGCACCAAAGATTACTGCCATAGATTGCTCCAATGTCATTAATCCGGCATTCACGAAACTCACCACCATCACAGTGGAGGCACTTGAACTCTGAATCAGAGCTGTAATCACGATACCGGTCATTACTCCGGTGACGCGATTTTTTGTCATGATCCCAAGTATGTTTCGCAATCGGTCGCCCGCCACTTTCTGGAGGCCCTCCGACATTACCTTCATACCATATAAGAAGAGGCAAACTGAGCCTAAGAGACTGATAAAGTCAAGGATGGTGTAATTCATCGGTATTTTCTATCTATGTTCTGTTTAGTTATCCACAAAGATACAGATTTATTTCTATAAATCTATTAGCTTGTTTAAATTTTTATGAAACGGAGTCTTATTTTACGAAATCTGCGAGTCTTGTGAAGAATGACGGATCCTCTCCTGTAGTGAGATCAACGAGTTTCCCTTCTGGATTGATAATAGCTTTAGTTGGGAATCCTTCGATGTTATATGCGTCATACAGTGCACGGTCGTTGCCATTGTAGAGATTAATCCAAGGGAGCTCATATTTTTTAACTCCGGCTTTCCAGTCTGCTTCCGGTTCATTACAGCCGATTCCTATTACAACTATTTTATCTCCATAATCGGCATAAGCCTTCTTCAGAGCCGGGAAACCCTTGATGCACCATCCGCACCATGAACCCCAGAAATCAAGTACGACCCATTTGCCTCTGAAATCGCTCAAGCTTACCATCTTTCCGGAGAGATCGGGAAGAGTGAAATTTGGCGCATCAATAGTGCCCGATGCCACTTCTGATTTGCGTGCTTCCTCTTGGGCGCGCTCAGATTGCATCTCCTCTACTTGACGGTTGTAGAGCTCGGCATAAGGCATCAGGATTGATTTACGGGCTTCGGGAGACATTTTGTCATATAGTGCCTTGAAATCGTCACCGCTTAAATCGAGAATAGCATAGGGAACTGCGGGACTTTTAGGATTGTCGGCAACGAATTTCTTTATCGCGGCATCATAGTGCTCCAAGATCGCTTTGGTTTGAGCCTCGGTCACATTGGGATCTGTGTTAATCAATGTGATGTATTCAGTCTGAATGGGAGTTGTTGTAGACTTCAAAGTCATAATATCCTCCATCAGTTCCGATCCTTTGACATCATAATCAAGGGGATTAAAACTTTTTATGGTCACTTCGAGTGATTCATTAGGAGATGCATAAAACTCCGGCTGAACGGTCGCTACGGAGGGTCCCTCGATCTCATAGCGAGCTGCGCCTGCTGCATCGAGTTTCATGGAGGCAACACCGTTCTCAACATTTAAAGTGTCGTAAATAACTTTTAGATCCTCTTGCTTCTTGGCATTGAAGATATTGTCAATTGTCACGTGACTAACTACCAAAGTTTTCTCCGTGTAGTTCTTCGGCAACTCGATTTTTACATTACCGTCAGTTTTCTGACAAGCCGGGAGGAGTAGGAGGCAAGCAATGCCTAAAGATAGAAACTTCTTCATATTGGGTTTTAAATTTTGTCAATCTTATGAATCCTCAGAAGTGGATACTTTATAAAAGTGGAACTTAAGGATCTCGTTACAAATATAACACAAATAACCATAATTTCTATTCAGAGGGAAACCGATTTTTTATAGACAATGAGTAGAGAAATCTAATAATCTAAGAATCAAGTGGTGAAAAAAGAATGCGTAAAAAAGTAGCAGAATGTAAAATATGAAAGAATAAAATTGATTAAATTTATTGCGAATTTCCAAATACTTATATTTATGAAAAGATTTTGTATGGCCTCCTTAATGATGCTTGCTTCGGCATCTTTAGGGTTGTTTGCTGCAAATCCGACAGTTTCGTGGTTTGATG
Organism: uncultured Sangeribacter sp.; assembly: GCA_964512705.1. Taxonomy (GTDB): domain Bacteria; phylum Bacteroidota; class Bacteroidia; order Bacteroidales; family Muribaculaceae; genus Lepagella. Next base: position 14,103 of record CAZEJY010000046.1, read on the forward strand.
CGGGACGTACCGATAAGGTTCCTCTGCACTCGGCTTCGATTCCTGTTCTGACGGAGAGATCCGCACCGGATTCGCCGCAACTTTTTAGTGTAACAAAGGATTTCAGTTCCGATGTTGCCCAAGCAGAAGCGAAAAGTGTTCAACGTAAGAAGTTGGGAAAGAGAAGTGTAAAAGCTACTACTATCTCAGAGTTAGCCGGGGACTATGTAATGACCTCTGCTTCATGTGTGGGATATGGCACAACCGGTTGTGCAGTGACAATTACCCCGATAGCCGGAAAAGATTCTATTCTCATAGAGAATTTCTGGAGCAGCGGAATGACGGTTAAGGCTGCAGTGAATCTTACTGCAGGTACGATTTCAATCCCTTCGCAGTACTTATATACCCATGCAACTTATGGCCCGATGGATCTGAGTGCAGTCACCACTAATGGTGTGCCTTTGCGAAATGATCCAATCGAGGGTACTATAAACGAAGACGGTACGATCAGTATTGACACCTGGTGGTGCGTGGCTGTTAATTCCGGAGATCAAAAGGATGAGATTGTAGATGCCAACCGCGCAACATTGATTGAGCGTTCCAATGGAACAATGAGCTATACCATGAAAGGTAAAACTTATACATTCGGAATTGTAGCTACTCAGGATGTTTCCAATGTTTTGAAGGTTAAGAATTTTGCTAATCGCGGTAATACTCTTGATATAACCCTTAATGGTGATCGGGGAGGCTTGATTCCATCGCAGACCGTTTATAAGACTTCTGCAGGTACTTACGTTTCAGTAGGTAATCCGAAACTCAATACGGCGGATCAATTGATCGAATATACGCCCGCGATTCCTCTTGAAATTGCTCCGGCTGATGTGAAGCGTGCGGTAAACTGGAAAGAATGGACAATATATCTTCCTAACAAAAGCTTTGTTGGATTGATAGATAACGGTGTTGTAAACACTTCGTTTGACCTCCAGTATCCTCCTCAGACCAGTGGTAGTTTGACAGGTGATGGTAGTCAGGCTAATCCTTATAAAGTAGGAACTTTGAGCGACATGATCATTTTGGCAAATATGGTTAATACAGATACTGACCAGTCCGGTAAAATGGCCTATAATAATCAGGTGCTATCGTATGCCCGCTCTTTGGAAGGGAAGTATGTAGAGATGACCGCTGATATTGATATGAGTGGTTACCGATTCTCTCCTATAGGTTGGGATCTGTCTCATCGCTTCTGCGGTACATTCGACGGTAAAGGTCACACCATCTCTAATCTGATCGTAGAGGGTACTGGACTGACCGCTCTCTTTGGTGTAGCCGATACAACGTCGGTAATTAAGAATATAATTATCAAGGATGCCAAAGTTAAGAGCAACGGTTCATACTATGCAGGAACGGTAGCAGGTTTCAGTTATGGTACCATAGATAACTGCCAGGCCGTTAATCCGAAAGTTGAACAAATGGGTATGAATGCAGGTGGTATTGTCGGAGTCGGTAATATAGTAAGCAATTGCTCGGTCACCAATGGTTGGGTTTATACTCAGTTGAGTTTCGCCGGAGGTATTGCCGGTCAGATAAATACCGCAATCACTAATTGTAATGCAGAAAATACCTATGTAATGACTTCTGCTTCCGTTTCTGCGGATCCAAGATATGATGACGGAGCATGTGTCGGGGGTATTGTAGCTTCACTTTTGCGAGGTACCGCTACCAATTGCTGGTTCAGTGGAACCGTTGATGGTTATTCCATGGGTAAATCCGTGTATGCCGGAGGTATTGCCGGTGTCAATCAGTTCGGAGTGATTGACGGCTGTTTCGCAGCTGTCATGCTTCGCGGTATCGGATCCGGTTCAGTAAACGGTGGAGTAGCCGGTTGGGTGTCAGGAACAGTCAAGAATAGCTATTCAACCGGACTGGTGGATTGTATAAACAGTTATTATACAGGTGGTATAACAGGTCGACTCTCTGCATACGGTTCAACCAATACTCCTGAAGTTCTTAATTGCTACACAACAGCTCAGGTCTATGCTGAAAAATATAACTATGATTCAGCTACTGAAATGAGAGAGACAATCGGTAAAGTATGGCCCGGCACCAAGGTGAATGTAGCGAATGTATATTTTGATAATCAGATAACTAATTTTACATCACAGACAGGTGGAGTTTCAAATGCCGATATGGTATCCGGTAATCCTTTAACCGGCTTGGATGCCAATGTGTGGAAATATACGAAGAATTCATATCCGCGTCTAAGTGCTATTGCTGAAAGTCAGGGTGCTTTGCAAAGTGCATCTGCGTTTATTATGCCTACATCAGCCACTACTTTGGCTAACGTAAACGGTAATATTGCACTCGCACCGCTGGGTAAGACCGAATACTTCCTTCTTAACAATGGAGAGCTGAGCAAAACCGGCCATTTCTCCAAAATTGAGGGTAATGAACTCGTGATCAACGATGAATTGAAGATGGGTAACGACACCATTGTATCTGTCAATAATGGTAACTCACTTCTTTATTTTGTGAAGATTGCTCCGGCATTCCTTGATGGAGAGGGCACAGCTGAGAGTCCATATCTCTTGAAGAGCAAGGCTGATATCATGGCACTCCAGGATGCGACTTCCGGAAAGGGTCTGATGTTCGCGGACACTTATTTCAAGTTCGCAAACGATATCGACATGGAGAATGACGAAACCTTCTTGGGTTTGAGTAACTCCACCACAACCAATCGTTTTGCGGGAGTGATAGATGGTGCCGGATTTGCTCTTCACAATCTGAAAATGATGCGAATCAAGTGGACCACACCTCCATCCGAAGGTAAGCTTGGTGTTTATGATTCAAAAGAGACAGTGAGCAATGTTGCATTTGTTGTTCGTCTTGGGGCAACTGGTGTTATCAAGAATCTTACAATTGCTGATGATTGTGCTTTTGGAGGTTTGGGAAGTATCGCCTCTATTGCATCCGATAGCTATGGAACAATTGAGAATTGCCGTAACTACGCTCCGGTGACTGCACTCTCCACGACTTCAGGTGGTATAGTAGCTAAACTCAATTCAGGGGCAAAGGTTTTAAATTGTTACAATGCCGGAAATGTCCAGAATGGATATCAGGCTGTAGGTGGTATAACAGGAGCAGGAAGCGGATTCACCATTTCCGGATGTGTCAATACCGGTACTCTCGAAGCTAAGCCACTCTGTTCGGCACGTAATGAGACATCAACTGTCTTCAAATATGTTGCAGGTATCGGTGGTAACTTGACAGGTACTTACACAATTGAAAATTGCGTGGATTATGGTCACTCCTACGCTTTTGTTTCAACTGTAGGTAGCATTGTCGGTAGAGCGATCGGAACTGCTACTCTGACCAATAATATAGCTCTTGGAACCTTGGAGTGCCCGGATGTAGTGGCGCTCGGTATGTATGGTGGCGAATTAGCTGCAACAGCAAAACTCACTAACAATGTATGGGATGGTCAACTTCTCCCATGGAGTGCGGCTGTCTCCAATGCTGTGGATGGTGCTACTCCTCTTTCTACAGATTCCTTGATCTCCGGTAAAGTATTGAAGGATTTTGATCCGGAGCTATGGAGCTTTGATGAGGGAATGTATCCTACACTTAAAGCCTTTGCAAATGAAGCAGCGGTTATTGCAGCGCGTAAGGCATACTTTAAAGTGGCCGAAGGTCAGACTGTGGCAAATCTGAAGAGTGATGCAACTCTCCCTGTTATGGAGAATATGACGTGGGAGCTTGCAGCGGGAAGTGAATTCAAAATTTCTGAATCTAAACTGATCGTGCCTGCTGCTACCACATCTCTCATATCCGGAAAAATTACTGCCAACTTCGGCAAGATCTACTCCAAACCTTTCAATCTTAGCGTTCTTCCTCGCATCCCATTGAATGGAGAGGGTACTGAAAAAGCACCTTATCAGATCAATAATGCTAATGATTGGTTGGCTTTGGCGAAATATGTTGAAGAGTCTTGTGCTGAGTTCGCTGGTCAATTCGTAGCTGTAACAGCTGATGTTGATTTCAAGGATGTTGCTTTTGCACCGGTAGCATTTGATGGTAAGACTACATTTGCCGGAACTCTTGATGGCGGTAATCATACCCTCAAAAATATCAATGTCAACACAGCATTGCAGAATTATGGTCCGATTGGAATACTTGGAGAAACAGGTATCATTAAGAATCTTACTATTCAGGGATCAATCAATGCTACAAATTCATATATAGGTGGCTTTGTTGGTAAGAACTATGGTACAATTGATAATTGTGTGAGTGAAGTAACAATCACAACAACCAAACCTAATGTCGGTGGATTTATTGGTCAGGGATTAGGTGGATCGGTGCTCAATTCAATCAGCCGTGCCGTTATCAATACAAGCACTACTGCAGTCGGAGGCTTTACCGGTTATGCTTCTGAACCTATGACCTATACCAATTGTACATTTGAGGGAGAAATCAACAGTACAAGCACAACTACTTCAACCTTGAACTATGGTGGTTTTGTAGGAAGCTCTTGGCCTTCAGTGTTTACCAATTGTCAGAATAAGGGAAAATTCTCTTGTACGTTCGAGAAGGCGAACGGAATCGCCGGTTTCGTAGGATATGCTAATGGCGTGAAAGGCGTCGGGGTTTATACGTTCACTGATTGTGCGAACTATTCCGATATCTCTGCGGGTTATAAGTTGTGCGGATTTATTGCTTCCTTAATTACAACTGCAGGACAGGCTCCTGTTAAGATGGTGAATTGTGTCAATTATGGTAATATAACTTCAGGTCAGACCGTAGCATGGACTGCCGGTCTCGTAGGTCAGGCAGTACCTAATACAGTCTTGATCAATTGTCGCAATCTTGGTGATATCACATCAGCAGGAACTACTGTAGGTGGTCTGATAGGATCTACAGGTGGAACATTCTCTGCGGCTGAACCTCTGTTGATCGACAGCTGCTATAACACAGGTAAGATTACTTCCGGAGGAACATATGCAGCAGGTCTGATTGCTTCAGGTACAAACTTCCAGACGATCAGAAATAGCTACAATACGGGTGATGTCAGCGGAACAATGTATGTAGGCGGTTTGATGGGTACCCAGAATGCCGTGAACCTGACTGTTGAGAATTGCTGGAATTCCGGAAATATTGTCGGTACAGGTGGTAGAATTGGAGGTCTTGTCGGAAATGTGGCAAGTACTTCGGCTACAGCTAACTTGAAATTTACAGGTTGCTTCAACACAGGAAGTGTTTCCACTACCTCCACACTGCAGGGCACCTCTACCGCTGCAGCTACTATGTCAGGTTATGCAATTGGAGGCTTGAGTGGATACAGTGCTGCTACTTATGAAAATTGCTACAATATGGGTAGCGTGAAGGGTGTATCACGCGTCGGAGGACTTGTAGGTGATCCTAATACCAGCAAGAAACTCGCCATAAAGAATTGTTATAATGCGGGTAAGGTAATTGCTCCGAATGATACGTGTGGTGCAATCGTCGGTATTAATACCGCTAATGGCAAGCTTTGGGTAGATGGCGCTGTTGTCAATACCTATTATACCACCGACTGCTGTGAGTCAACATTGCCGTTGCAAGGAGAAAGCAAGACTGTGGCTGAACTCTGTGCCGTTAAACTTGGAGAAGGTTTTGTTTCAGTAGGGGATAACTGCTTCCCGGTTATCAAGGCGCTCGCTGAGGTAGATGAGGCGCTGCTTTATGCAGGTCAACCAATTTTTGCTGATGGAGATAACGCTGCGAAGGTTACGAAGGATTTCGTAGTCGGTACTCCCGAGGGCGTTAAGTGGACGATGTCGCCTGCTGAGGCTAAGATTTCAGAGGGTAAGGTGACATTCCCAAAACCATTTACAGGGAAAGCACAGTTAATTGCTACTATTGGTGAGTTGGAAAGAGTTATCGACTTGAATTTGGTTGTAGAAAGCTCCTCTGTGAAAGATGTCTTTGCCGGACGTACGGTAGAATCTGAAAGCTATTATACACCTGCCGGTGTACGTGTGGCGAAGCCGGAAGTGAAGGATGGTCAGATTTATATCGTTATCGTTCGTTACTCCGATGGCACTACTGATACCATTAAACTCCGCAATTGATCATAAATCTCTGCGACATCATCCGTTTTTATGACGGATGATGTCTGATAAACAGTTAGCCGGTGAGTATAGTACAGAATACGACTCACCGGCTTTTATGTTACTATGGGGTAAAAAAAAGAGGCGCTTTGGCGCCTCTTTTAGTCTATAGATGTTCTTATTATTCCTTGCATTTAGCAGCGATAAACTGGCGGTTCATGCGGCTGATGTTGGCAAGCTTAATGTTTTTAGGACACTCAGCAGCACAAGCACCGGTATTGGTACAGTTACCGAAACCAAGTTCATCCATTTTAGCTACCATTGCACGAACGCGACGGTCTTTCTCAACCTCTCCCTGGGGAAGATATGAGAGCTGACTGATCTTAGCTGATACGAAGAGCATTGCTGAACCATTCTTACAAGCTGCAACACATGCACCGCAACCGATACAGCTTGCTGAGTCCATTGCTTCGTCTGCCTTAACCTTGGAAATAGGAAGGTCGTTGGCATCCTGAGCACCACCGCAGTTGAAGCTTACGTAGCCACCTGCCTGCTGGATCTTATCGAATGCGTTACGATCTACCATCAAGTCCTTGATTACCGGGAAAGCAGCGGAACGCCAAGGTTCAACAGTAATTGTGGAACCATTTTCGAAACGACGCATGTAAAGCTGACATGTAGTAGCTCCTGTAGCAGGAC
>CAZEJY010000047.1:0-15182 GCA_964512705.1 uncultured Sangeribacter sp.
GACCCCGAGATTACAAATCACGTGCTCTGGCCAACTGAGCTAAAGAGGCAATCTTTTAAATTCATTCGGGGTTTATTGATACTCCCAGACGAATTCGGTTGCAAAGTTAAAACATTTATTCATTCCCACCAAATTTTTCTATAATTTTTTTTATTAAAATTCGTGGTTATTTCTTTAATATATTTAAAGAGTCGGATAATTGACATTATTACCCGACTCCTTTATCTTATTTTTCAGGTTTTTCCGCTCCCTTCTACATTAAATTTACTCAGAGAGTCCTGAACATAACCTGAAAAATCCATCTATTCTCTTACTCAACCGTCACGGACTTGGCAAGATTACGCGGCATATCCACATCCTTCCCTTTGTTGATTGCAATGTAATAAGCCAACAACTGCAATGGCACCGAAGCCACAATCGGAGAGAGACATTCAGGCATCTCGGGAACCTCAAGGACATGGTCGGCAATATTCTTAATTACAGTATCTCCTTCAGTCACTATCGCAACGATACGACCGCCACGTGCTTTAACCTGCTGAACATTGCTGACAATCTTATCATAGAGATGATCCTTGAGAGCAATGATTACCGATGGCATCTCATCATCGATCAAAGCAATCGGCCCATGTTTCATCTCTGCCGCAGGATAACCTTCGGCATGGATATAGGAGATCTCTTTAAGTTTCAACGCACCTTCGAGGGCTGTCGGATAGTTATACCCTCGTCCGAGATATAGGAAATTACGAGCGTAAGTATAGATGGCGGAGAGTCGCTCTATCTTGTCGTTGAGCTTCAGAATCTGCTTAACCATCTCCGGTAATTCAAGAATATTCTTACCTATCTTCTCAACCGTCTCTTCATCAATTGTTCCTCTCAATTGACCTACTACAAGAGCCATCAAGGTCAACACCATCACCTGACCGGTAAAAGCTTTGGTAGACGCCACACCGATTTCCGGTCCAACATGAATATATGCACCGCTGTCGGTCTCACGCGCGATTGAGGAACCTACGGCATTACAGATACCGAATACAAAAGCACCTTTCTCCTTTGCAATGTTGACTGCTGCCAAAGTATCAGCCGTCTCACCACTCTGAGAGAGGGCAACAACAATATCCTGCTCGTCCAACACGGGATTGGAATATCTAAACTCGCTCGCATACTCCACATCAACCTGTATGCCACACAACTCCTGGAACAGGTATTTACCCACAAGAGCAGCATGCCAGGATGTTCCGCAGGCTACGAATACAATACGTTTGGCATTCTTGAATTTCTCCTTATTATCAGTGATACCATTTATGTTGATTCTCTTCCCTTGCTCGGTTACACGACCACGAATAGCCTCTCTTAAAGTTTCAGGCTGCTCGAAAATCTCCTTGAGCATGAAATGAGGATATCCACCCTTCTCGAGTTGAGAGATGGAGAGCTCCAATTCAGTGATATCAACTTTTCCGGAGTTATTATCCAGGTCAATCAACTGAAGGGGCTCGCCCTGCTTGATCACTGCAATCTCACCATCCTTAAGATAAACAGCCTGTGATGTATACTCCACAAATGGAGAGGCATCAGATGCAAGGAAGGTTTCATTCTCCCCTATTCCTATCACAAGCGGGCTACTCTGACGAGCAGCAATGATTGTGTCGGGCTGATCCTTTTCCAAAACAGCGATGGCATAAGCTCCTTCAACCTGTTTGAGTGCTTCCTGAACAGCCTCAAGAAGCGTACATTTATTTTTCAGTTTGATATATTCAATGAGTTGAACCAAAACCTCTGTATCTGTATCGGAATGGAAAGTACACCCATTTGCAATAAGAGCATCTTTAAGAATCTTATAGTTCTCTATAGTTCCATTATGCACAATTGCAAGATTTCTATCCTCACTGTAATGCGGGTGGGCGTTATTATCTGATGGTTCGCCATGGGTAGCCCAACGAGTGTGAGCGATACCGGCAGTAGCAGCGACCTCTTTACCGGCACATATATTCTCAAGATTCTCAACTTTACCTTTGGCTTTATAAACACGGAGTTGTCCATCAGGAGAGACAAGTGCTACTCCTGCACTGTCATATCCTCTATATTCCAAGCGATGCAACCCCTTGATCAGAATGTCGTAGGTATTACCGTTACCAAGATATCCAACTATTCCACACATGATTGATAATGACTATATTATGATTGAAATACGATAAATTAAGTATTTGCAAATTTACTCCATTTAGTTCTTATTTCCAAATTTAACCTTTAAAAATCAGCACTTTGAACCATTTTGAACCAATATATGCAAATTTAGAAGACTCTTACTTCACTTGTTTAGAACCACAAGTTAGAAGAGTCTTCTATTATACTTAACTAAAATATTTTAATAAAATTGTATTTTCGCCTAATCTACGGAAGCTTCCGGCACTGCAATCACAGCGGATGATTCGGCAGGCATCTCAACCTCCAATCCCTTATCTTGATGGATAATCAGGGCACATTCGGATTCATCGGGCAAGGGGAAAGCCTGATATCTCTTGTATTCATTAACTTTCCTAACATTCTCTTCCCCCATTTGGTCTTTATCAGCGCTGTAAAGAGCCGTTTGGAACATATCCAAATAAGGATTGGCAGCTCGCAAATTGGCAATCTCACCCGAAGCACGCAGATAATCAATTGTAGAATCAGTTGCCTGTTCGTTAATCAGATTAAAATATTGCTCGACCTGCTTTGCATAGTCCCCGCAATAGTCGATAATTACTGCGTAATCAGTCTGGTCTAACACCTGATGAGAATCTATTTTTGCTGCAACCTCAGCCGGCGTTGGAGTTCCCTTGGAACACGCTCCAAGTATTAATGCAAAAACTCCAAATAATATCAAACCAATGTTTTTCATAGCAATATATTACCTCTTATCTTCTTTTTCTTTTACCTAAGCTCTTTATGGATTCCTTTAGAATTCATCTCCCAAAGGGGTGACCGCCGGTTCTCTAAGCCTGTATAGCAACGCTCTCTTTAATTGAGGATTATCCTCAGTTATCTGTGACAATTCCCAATGTTGTCCTGCCTCCTCTCTCAGCAATGGAGATGTTGCATCCACATCTGTGAGATTCCATGTCAACAACACAGTCTTAATTTTCAGAGCTTTCAATTTTCTAACGAGCATCTCATGATCGGCGTCACCTGTGATCAGCACAACATAATCAAATTTGCGGAATGTTGCCAATTCGTATGCTTCGAGAGCAAACCACACATCCACTCCCTTTTCAACGACTTCCGTCTGGCCATCGCGTTCAACTTCACGAAGATGCTTATAATGAAAAATCACGTCATTCTCAATGAGTGTATCTTCAAACTTCCGCTCATTATAAAGCAAATGTTTATCATAGGCCTCCTTTACTCTGAATCGTCCGCGGAAATAGTGTGCTTCAGTAATCTGACAATCAGAAATATGTATATCCTCCGCATAAGCGATAGTGCTGCTTATGAAATCAAATAGAGCTCTAACTTTTATGATTGAGTGCTCCTGCGCTTTCAACGCACGATTTACCTTGGCGTAATAGCCACCGTCAATAAACACTCCTATAGATAGATAATTTAGCATTTTCAATATAGTTTATATCCTGAGTACCTTCTAAAAATTAATCATCTGATAAATTCAATAAAACCTTTTTTCATTTACCTCTCCATTAATTTTTCTGGCTACTAATATAATTGAGATTAGGGTCGGATAGTTCACAAAATTTTGCATATTTTTCACCAAAAATGATTAATTTTATCTTTTGAAATCGATTTTATCTATCTTATCCCCATTTTATGGAAAATCTAAAGTTTATCGGTCGCTCTATATTAGCAGGAGTATGTATCTCAATCGGAGGTATTGTTTATCTGAAAGTTGGAGGTGTCCCGGGTGCTATTCTTTTTGCCTTCGGTCTATTGGCTGTGGTGAGTTTAGGCTTAAATCTATTTACTGGCAAGTCGCAGTATGTATGGAATTTTTCACGTGAGGCATATAGTTGGATTCTCTCTATTCTTGTGGGCAACATCGTAGGTTGTTGTCTGGTTGCTTATGCGGTTGCGACTCCCGAGCTTCAAGCAACAGCCCACGGTATAATTGACACCCGTATCGCAGCCGGTCCATTAAGATGCGGACTTCTTGCAATCGGCTGCGGCTTTATCATGACCACTGCTGTCAGAGGCGCCTCCAAAGGTAACTGGTGGGTACTTCTTTTTGGTGTACCGGCTTTTATCATTTGCGGTTTTCCACACTGCATAGCCGATGCGTTCTACATAGCCATGACTCTAACCGACATCTCCGTTTTAGGAGAACTTGGTATTTCCAATATCGCCTTATTCTATCTTGCGGCAGTGATAGGTAACTTCATCGGGTGTAATCTCTATCGCGTTGCCCTCCCCGGGGAACCTTTCCCCTATTCGAATAAGATCGAATCAAAGCGCGTAGGCGCTTGAGGTTTTAGGTTTTAGGCTTTAGATTTTAGGTTTACAGAAAGCCTAACGTCCCGAGTCTAAAACCTAAAACCTAAAGCCTAACACCTCAAATATTTGCGAGGCGACGGATGATGTCGGTCAACAGCTTCCAGAAGTCTGCGACTGAAGCTATGTTTGCCTTTTCATTTGGAGAATGTATATCCTTCAATGTAGGACCAAAGCTTATCATATCCAAATTAGGCATCTTCTCCAGGAAGAGACCACATTCCAATCCGGCATGCAATGCTTCTACTTTAGGTTTATTTCCAAACAGAGACTCATAGCTCTCTTCAGCAACCTTAAGCACCTTTGAATCCGGATTAGGAGCCCAACCGACATAGGCATCATCAAATGTCACCTCCGCTCCGATCATCTCAAACAGAGCCTTGATACGGTCGGCTATCTCATCACGACGTGAATCAACCGATGAACGCTGATGAACCGTAATCAAGATCTTGTTTCCATCCTGCATCTTCACTGATGCCAGATTGCATGACGTCTCTACCAATCCCGGAATTGCTGCAGACATACTCTGCACTCCATTCGGACAAGCAAAGACTGCGGCAATAAGTTTCTCAGCAATATCTTTCTTTATTACTTTTTCGGGAACGGCAGTGTGCTCAACTTTAAATTCAAAGTTATCAGCTTCTACAAGCTTGAATTCGCTGTGCAATTCCTTATTGAACTCCTCAACATAGGCATGGAATTCATCGTGTGTAGCGGCAGGCACACCAAACACAGCATGGGCATCTCTCGGGATTGCATTCGCGAGATTACCACCATCTATTTCCGCTAATTGAAGACCAAATCGGTTATTCACCTCCCACAAAAAGCGGCATAGCTGCTGGTTTGCATTAGCTCTTCCCAATGCGATCTCCATACCGGAATGACCACCCTTGAGGTTCCTTAATGTAACAACATGGAAAAGTAAATCTTTATCACTGTCAACGGTTGTGTATGGCAATGTAGCTAATGTCACCTTACCTCCGGCACAACCAATAACCAACTGACCCATCTCCTCAGAATCAAGATTCAGGAGAATATCACCGGTAACAAAACCCTTCTGCAAGCCATTGGCGCCAATCAGACCTTGCTCCTCATCAACGGTGAAGAGGCACTCAATAGGGCCATGTTCTAAATTCGGATCAATTAAAACTGCCATTGCAGCTGCACAACCCATACCGTTATCTGCGCCCAAAGTCGTACCCTCGGCTCTTACCCACTCACCATCAACTACTGTAGTGATGGGATCAGTCAAGAAATCATGCTTCACATCCGGACGCTTCTCGGCAACCATATCCTGGTGACCTTGGAGAATAATTGTCGGTGCGTTCTCATGACCCGGAGTAGCAGGTTTTTTCATCATCACATTCCCTACTTCATCGGTGCGAACCTCGATATTATATCTGTTAGCCCAGTCCACTAAAAACTCCTTCATCTTATTGAGATGATGAGTAGGACGTGGCACCTGAGTTATTTCGTAAAAGCATTGCCAAAGCAATGCAGGTTTCAAATCTGTTATTTTCATAATATTTATTTTTTCTCTTCTGCCTTAAATTTCTTATAAGCCGTTGCCATCTTTGTATGATAACCACGCTTGGCATAACTTGCGCCATTATACTTTCGTGCGAACGCAGCCCAGTTCTTGGCTTTCAAATCTGGCAGCATACCGCTGTTAGTAATGAAACGCGCAAACAATTCAAGTTGTTCCCGTTCAGAATACGCCATAAGTTTCACCATTTCATTGACGTTTTCACATCCGCAAAACTTATAGTTAAAACCACCGATCTGGAACATCCCCCAGAATGTTCCCATATTGGCAGCTTGCGAATTTATTTTACGGGCATTAATCAACTGAGTCCACTCCTGAAGAGCATAGCCAGACAGTCCACTTGGGACTTTCTCCCCTTTAGCACCCGATTTATCCGTCACTTTGGGACGAAATCGGTTAAACATGGTCCGGTCAAAATTGATTACCGGCACACCAGGAGCAAAGAACCCCTTCATGGTTGATCCAGCCTCAATGAGCACAACGGCTTTAATTGCCGCAATCTCTACACCGAGTTCCTCAGCTACCTCCTTGAAATCTTCATCTGTAAGCTTAGAATATCGTGTAGCAGGATCGACAACTTTAACAGTATCGATCTTCTCAACGGGCATCTCGGGGGAAGTTTTCCCGGGAGAGGTTCCTTTACAAGCTAAGCCTGTCAGCAAACACCCTCCCAGTATTCCTCCATAAAGTAATCTTTTCATCCCTTAGCCACTTTCTCAAGCACGCGGCAAAGGTGCTTCCAGAACTTATCCACTGTCGGAATAAGGAGCTGCTCATCGGGAGAATGCACTCCTGTCATGGTTGGTCCGAAACTAACCATGTCAAGATTTGGGTATTTATCAAGGAATAGTCCACACTCTAATCCTGCATGAATAGCTTTAATGGCAGGCTTCACGCCAAAGAGTTCCTCGTAAGCATCAGCAGAAATCTTCATTATTTTAGAATCCATATTCGGAGCCCATCCGGGATAGCCATCACTATGTGTTACCTCTGCTCCGGCGAGCTGGAAGTGAGCCTCGACCTGACCTGCAATATCATTCTTTCGACTCTCCACAGATGAACGCTGAGAAGTGGTAATGACAATCTTATTTTCACCGGAGAACTTCACACTTGCAAGATTGGTTGACGTTTCTACCAGTCCTTCAAGATCTTGACTCATGGATATCACGCCATGTGGTGCAGAGTATATTGCGCGTATCAAGGCAAGAGATGTTTCGGAATCAACACAATACTCCGGACGCTCAATCTCCTCAATCTTGAAATTCATTGAAGGTTCTATTCCTTTATATTCATTTTTGATCTCCTCGGAATATTTTTTCAGGCTGCGTGCCATAGCCTCCTTGTGATCATTGTGAATACCGAATTCAGCGTATGCCTCTCTCGGAATCGCATTGCGGAGATTACCACCTTCGAACTTGCATACGGTAATGTTCCATTTTTGTGAGCACTCCCAAATAAATCTTGCAATAAGCTTATTGGCATTAGCGCGACCAAGATGAATGTCGCCACCGCTGTGACCGCCAAGCAGACCGCTGACAGATACCTTCATATATTTGAAGTTATCAGGGGTAAAGCTGCGCTTGTATGTAAATGTAGCTGTGGTGTCGATACCGCCTGCACAACCTACAAAAATCTCACCGTCATCTTCTGAATCGAGATTGAGGAGCATTGTGCCGCTGATCATATCCTTACCAATATTCTGAGCACCTTCGAGGCCGATCTCCTCGTTAACAGTGAACAAAGCCTCTACCGGACCGTGTACCAGACTCTTGTCAACCATCACGGCAAGAGCGGCAGCAACTCCAATACCATTATCTGCACCCAAAGTCGTTCCTTTCGCCTTCACCCAGTCTCCATCAACATAGGTCTGAATCGGATCCTTAAAGAAATCATGCTCAACATCACCATTCTTCTCACAAACCATATCCATGTGAGCTTGAAGTATAACAGTCGGAGCATTCTCGTATCCGGGGGTTGCAGCCTTACGCATCACAACATTTCCAACTTTATCTGTAGCTACTTCGATACCATGCTCAGCCGCGAATTTTAACAAAAACTCTCTGATTTTCTCCTCATGACATGAGGGACGTGGCACTTTTGTGATTTCATCAAAGCACTTCCAGATTAATTCCGGTTTTAGGTCTTTTACTTCCATATCTATATTTTTTGAGTTATTTTCATTACTAATTAGTCTCCCCAAAGTTAACAAATTTATTCTTATTGCAGTTGGTTTGTGCTATTTTTTTGTATTTTACGAAATTTAGAGTAAATTTGCAGTCACGCAAACGATCTAAGGGCTATTTAAACCTTTAATGATTAAATATCAGTCCTTGTTCACACCTTAACTTTGATAACAATATCATAAAATAAAATGAAAAAATTTACATCTTTCATCGCAGTTGCATTCGCAGCACTCGCTATTGCAGGTGCGTCATGTTCCGGCAACGAAAAAGCTGACAACACAAAGAAAGCTCCGGCAAAATCAGCTAAGGTAACTGAAAATCTTCCTAACTACCGCTATGTTGATCTTGACAGCGTCCTCAGCAAATATAACCTTGCTAAAGATTATAATGAGGAGATGATCCGTATGCAAAACAATATGGAGAGTGCTGCAAAGCATCACGAAACCAAGATTCAGAACTTTGCTGCAACAATGCAGAATAAAATGCAGAATAATGGATATCTCTCTGAGGCATCATACCGTCAGGATGAGCAAAAAATCGCTTCTATGCAGAATGACGCTCAGAAGAGCCTCGCTTCAATGCAAAATAATTTCCAGGCTGCTGCAGTGCGCGGACAGCAGGCAGTAATGGACTCAATCACTGCTTTCATCAATGATTATAACAAGAATCATCATTACGAAGCAATATTCCAGAAAGGGTCTACACTCTATATCAATGAAGCTCTTGACATCACCGATGAGGTTGTGGAAGGCCTTAATGCCCGCTACAACAAGGTTAACAAAAAGTAATTTAATCGACTGAAGACGAAATATAACTATTTAGACTTACAAGAGATAAGTACCTATAAAGGGGATGGGGATTGACCCATTCCCCTATTTTTTTTGTTTTATTTTGTGAAAGATTATGAGAAAGATTCATAGAAATATTAAATTTGCAAAATGATTGAAGACCACCTAATAAACAATGAGGCCAATGAGCGTACGGTACTTGTTGGACTCGCAACCAAAGCTCAGAATGAAGCTAAGGTAAAAGAATATCTCGAT
Source organism: uncultured Sangeribacter sp. (assembly GCA_964512705.1). Taxonomy (GTDB): domain Bacteria; phylum Bacteroidota; class Bacteroidia; order Bacteroidales; family Muribaculaceae; genus Lepagella. The sequence continues at coordinate 9,246 of CAZEJY010000047.1, forward strand.
GAGCTCGATTTTCTCGCTCGCACCGCTGGTGCGGAGCCGGAAATGCGCTTTATACAGAAGCTTGATTATCCGAACCCAAGAACGTATGTAGGAACCGGTAAACTTGAGGAAATTAGAAAATATGTTGAGGATAATGAAATCGGATTGGTCATATTTGATGATGACCTGTCGACAAAGCAAGTAGCCAATATTGAGCGTGAACTGAAAGTCAAAATTCTGGACCGCACGAGTCTGATTCTTGATATATTTGCAAAACGCGCACAAACTGCAACAGCCCGAACTCAGGTTGAATTGGCTCAATATCAATACCTGCTTCCGCGACTCACGCGCATGTGGACACACCTCGAGCGTCAGCGTGGTGGTATCGGTATGCGTGGTCCTGGTGAAACACAGATTGAAACCGACCGCCGAATAATTCTCGATAAGATCGCCCGATTAAAGGAGGAACTGAAAAGCATCGACAAGCAGAAGAGTATCCAGCGTAAGAATCGCGGCAAACTAACGCGCGTGGCTCTCGTTGGTTACACCAATGTAGGAAAATCTACTCTTATGAACCTGCTCAGCAAGAGCGATGTCTTCGCTGAAAACAAACTGTTTGCAACACTCGACACAACAGTGCGCAAGGTCATAATCGACAATCTCCCATTTCTTCTTTCCGATACCGTAGGATTTATCAGAAAACTTCCGACACACTTGGTCGATTCATTTAAATCCACATTGGACGAGGTGCGCGAAGCCGACATTCTCGTACATGTGGTTGACGTTAGTCACCCACAATTCGAAGAACAGATTGAGGTTGTAAACAAAACTCTATCTGAGGTATGTGGAGCGGCAAACAAACCGATGATTCTTGTATTCAACAAGATTGATGCGTTCAAATATACGCCGAAAGATGAAGATGATCTGACGCCGAAAACCCGTGAAAACATATCCTTGGAGGAATTCAAGGAGACCTGGATGGCAAAGATGAATAATAATTGTGTGTTCATCTCGGCAAAAGATAAAATCAATATAGATCAGTTGAAAGAGATGCTTTACGAAAAGGCAAAACAGATTCACACTGAGCGTTTCCCCTATAATGATTTCTTATTCCAGAAATATGAGGATTTAGATCCGGAAAACAACGAATAAAATCTCCCAATCATAATATGGCATTTTCTCCCCTTACAACCAAAGAGATTGAACAACTTGAGTCGCAAGGTTGCTCCAGCAGTGACTGGAGCGGCATCAAGGTGAGTGATTCTCTCGATTTAAAATCTATACGGAATTCAAGACTTGAGGGTTCATTTGCTATTGAAGACAATGTCACAATAGAGAATGTGAGCCTTCTTCAGTACAATCCCGGTGCTACTTACGGTGTTGGCACGGAAGTTTCCGTTTTGGATGAGGCGGGGTCCAGAGCTGTGAAAATCTATCCGGGAATATCAGCGCAGACCGCCCTACTGTTGTGCCGCGTTCCTGATTGGAAAAAGAATCACGGAGAGGAGATTGTGACTCGCCATATCAGTTCTCTTCCAAACCATTCAGAAGCTGTGATTGGAAAAGGGACAATCATTAGAAATTGCAGAGATATAATCAATGTTGCCATAGGTAGGAATTGCATCATCAGCGGAGCCTCTCATCTTAAGAACGGCACGCTTATAAACAATTCTTCCGATCCTGAATTTCATTCTATAATCGGTCCGGATGTAAATGCCGAAAACTTCATTATTGAAGATGCTATTGTTGACTCGGGAACTCTTTTGAGAAACTGCTATGTAGGTCAAGGGTGCAGACTCGAGAAAGGATTTACCGCCCACGACTCCCTTTTCTTCGCAAATTGCTCTATGGAGAATGGCGAAGCATGTGCATTATTTGCAGGACCCTTCTCAGTGAGCGTACATAAAAGTTCCTTGCTCATCGGTTGTCAGACAAGTTTCATGAATGCCGGTAGCGGAACCAATCAGAGTAACCACATGTATAAGATGGGTCCGATACATTGGGGAATCTTAGAGAGAGGAGTCAAGACCTCATCTTATTCCTATCTGATGTTGGGTGCAAAAATCGGAGCGTTCTCTCTTCTGATGGGTCAGCACAAGACTCATCCGGATTCATCTGAATTTCCATTCTCCTACCTCTTTGGAGATGACCGTGGTGCTACGGTAGTTGTGCCTGGTGCGATGCTCCGAAGTTGTGGATTGATGCGTGATGAACAGAAATGGCATTCCAGAGACCGACGCATCGTAGATAAACTTCCCGAACACGACAGGATTAATTTTGACGTACTCAATCCTTTGACTGTTGACACCATGCTCTCTGCTTTGGACGTTATTAACCAACTGTTGACTCAGCCGGCAGATGATGACCGTTATCTTCGCTACAAAGGTATGAAGTTCACAAGAGCGGCACTGGAGAGAGCTCGTCATCTCTACGAAACCGCCATATATAAATATCTTGACTTACATATAGCCGAAACAGGATTTCCTGAGAAGAGTATTGGTAATCCTGAAAGCTGGGTAGATTTAGCTGGGCAACTTGTCACAAGATCTGTTCTAAATGAGGTTCTTGAAGCTGGAAGCATCGATGAAATTGAGAAGATATTGGATAGCGCTTATCAAAACTATGAGGAGCTACAGAATTCCTGGATTGCAACGAGATTCAGTGATAAGTGGCATAAGCCCAAAGAGATTATCTCTCACTTCGCCAAAGAATTTGATGAGATGATTCTTGAAGACAAACGGAAATATCTCGATGATCTTGCTGCCCAAACAGAGATGCTTAAACTTTAGATTTTATTAGCTTTTGGTTAATAATTCATAAATTAAGAGTGCTATTAAATCAAAAAATTGCAAATTTCATAGATATTTTGCAAATTTGCATAGATTAAATAGAATAAATAACTTAAAACCCTACATAAGATGAAAAAGATTTTATTTCTTCTCGTTGCAATGGTAATGGCATGCGGTGCCTATGCAGCAACTCCGGAGGCTAACTGTGGCAAATGCAAGAAAGAGATTTGTTGCAAAAATGAAGCTTGCAAGAAAGCAGATTGCAAAGACTGCAAGAAAGTGGACTGCGCAGGTTGTAAGGATTGCAAGAAAGATAAACAGTGCAAAGCGGCTTGCCCTTCAGACAAGAAAAGTGCATGTTCCAAAAAGACAGAATGCACCAAAGTGGCTTGCGATAAAAAGTCTGCATGCACAGAAGCAAAAGCTGAGTGTAAGAAGGCAAAATGCGAGAAGCAGACTCCATGCAAAAAAGCCAATGCACAAGAATGCAAAACTGCTAAATGCGAAAAAGCTGAAAAATGCAAGAAATAATTTTTCCTTAACAAGATACAATAAAAGCGGATGGTCTACCATCCGCTTTTATTGTATCTGAGAGTAACTTAATCACTTAAAATTCATATCCTGCATCTTCAACAAGCTCTCGATCTTCTGCAACCTTCGAGCCAATTGTTGTCAGCAGATCACCTACAACTCCTCCATTCATTCCTATTCTAAGGCATCTCAGCTGAGTCTCTTTGCTCAGACGGGCACGTCCTCCCGCAAAACGAAGAATTGTGTTGGGATGGACAAATCGGAATATCGCGATTGTGTTGAGCACTTCATCATCCGGCAGTGGTTCAGTACCCTCCAATGGTGTACCGGGAATTGGTGAAAGTAAATTGATTGGAATAGAGTGAGGATCAACCCGAAGAAGTTCCAATGCGAGTTCAATTCTCTGTCGGCGTGTCTCTCCCATACCGATTATACCTCCACTGCACACCTCCATACCTAATTCTCTTGCTTGCAGGATTGTCTGGATTTTATCCTCAACTGTATGAGTAGTACATAGTTTCTCGAAATATGTCGGAGCAGCCTCAAGATTGCAGTGATATCTGGTAACACCGGAATCGTATAGTTTCTGAAGCTCTTCACTATCTAACAGTCCCATAGATGCGCAAAGATGCATACCACCTATTTCATTTAGTTCCTTATAGTACTCGCACGCCTTGTCGAGTTCACTGCCGGACATTTTACGACCGCTCGTAACTAATGAAAAACGTTTTATCCCTTGATTTCGGTTATATTCCGCAATTCGCAAACATTCCTCCTTGCTTATCAAAGGATACACATCAACCTTTGTCTTGAAATGGGCAGATTGAGCACACCATTTGCAATTTTCAGAACATTTTCCACTGCGGGCATTAACGATACTGCATGAATCAAACTCCTTGGGGCAAAACTTTTTGGTAATCTCTTCTGCAGCAGCCCACAATTCTTCATACTGTTCTGGCTTCAAATTCTCAAACGATAGGGCTTCCTCTTTCGTTAGTCTTCCTCCACTGAGGATCTTCTCTTTAAGCTTTGTTATCATAGCATTCATTTTTTGCTTTTCTTATTCTTTGCAATTAGTTCATCAGGATAAGGGATCGTCTGATTTGTTGCGCGAAGCGCAGGCATCGGAGCATTCCATCCGCGCAATTTATTGCTGAGTCCGGAAGCCATCTCTTTTAACTTAGATGGATTCTTACCTGCCAAATTATTTCTTTCCCCTATATCCTCCTTGAGGTTATACAGTTCCAAGTCACCTGTGCGATGACGATATACGATTTTCCAATCTCCCTTACGCATTGAACTCAAATAATCTATATCCTCCAATGGATAAGGTTTCCATTGATGAGGGAAATGAAACACAAGCTCCCTGTCTGCTTGAAGTGCTTCTTTACCTGTAGCGCCTTTTGCGAGGCTTATTCCGTCAAGATTCTGAATGGTTTCATAATTATTCACACCTGCCATTTCCAGAATGGTCGGATAAATATCCTCACATATTACCGGAGACTCTATTCTTGTTCCGGCTGTAGTTTGACCGGGCCAATACATCATCAGCGGGATACGTATTCCGCCCTCGTAGCATGAACCCTTACCTTCGCGAAGAGGGGAATTCTGAGTATGGAGGACTCCCCCTTTGGTTGTGTTCTCAGAGTTTCCACCATTATCAGACATGAATATAATAATCGTATTATCAGCGATCCCCTTCTCCTCGAGATAATTAGTGATATCACCCAAACTCTTGTCAACACCCTCAACCAAAGATGCATAGTTTGCTTGGCCCTGATCAAGACCTTCATCAAGGTAATGCTGTACAAATCTTGGATCAGGTGTTATCGGAGTGTGTACACCGTGATGAGCCATATATAGATAGAATGGCAATCCTTGCTTAATTGGATAATCAAGGGTTTTCAAAGCCTCGCGGGTCAGAGCCTCTGTCAGGTGTATGTTAGAGCCGTAATACTCCGTCATATTCATAGTAGAGAATGTGGACCATTTCTCCTTAGTGTTGCCATAATTCTCCTCACCATAGTAACTAACCGGTTTACCTGCAACTTGACCGGCAACGTTTACGCAGAAACCGAGGTTATAAGGACTTGCTCCCGGAGTACCGGCAGCTGCCCAGTGCCCTTTACCTACATGAATTGTGTAATAGCCCTCATCTTTGAGCAATTGAGCCATGGGAGTAACCTGAATAGTTCTCTCAACAGGTTGTGTGGGAGTGATGCCATTCCAGTTCCAATCTGGAGGGAGCAACACATCATCTTTCAAAGCCTCCGGCTTATGAGACGCATCACTTGGAACTCCCGGAACAGCTGTAGTAAAATCGGTTATCCCTAAATGAGCCGAGTTCATTCCGGACATAAGGGCAGTTCTTGTCGGAGAGGAGACCGGAGCTGCATAGGCATTGCAGAATACCACACCCTTCTCCGCCAACCTCTGCATGTTAGGCGTATGGTAACGCTTGTTCATGGGATACAAACTATCTCCGTAAGCAACAGAGGAATCAGCCCATCCCATATCGTCTACAAGAAAAAATATAATATTGGGTTTCTTTTCTGTTTGTGCCATTGCCGGTAAAGTAGCGGCTAAGGCTAAAAATGATGTCAATCTCATGGTTAGTTCTTTTTAAGATTCATGATTA
>CAZEJY010000047.1:15282-20568 GCA_964512705.1 uncultured Sangeribacter sp.
GCATTATACTCCATCCACCACCAGAATAGCCCATTGCAGTTATTATACTTCTCAAGAGTTGAAACCAGGTCTTGAGCAAACTTATTCTGTCCGGCATCGGTATATGGCCAAACGTTTGTAAGATCATTGGTTGTGCCGGGCACTTCCCATTTATAAGAATAACCGGTCTCTACAATCATTATCTTCTTTGATGGATAACGAGTTTGCAAAGAACTCAATGCGTTATCGAGAACCGTCATCGGACCATGGAAATATGGATAATAACTCAACCCGATAATATCATAATCTATACCGAGTTTCTGCATCTGGTCATAGAAGTTATTCTGTACATCAACTTGCGACACACGCTCAGTATGGATAACGATTTTAGCAAGCGGGCACTCCTCTCGGCAAGCCTTAATGGCATTGCTTAAAAGTCCTCCTAACCTATCCCAATTAGCATTACTTCCCATAAGCGCCTTCTTCGGGTTGGTAGTTCCCAACGCGCCCCAAAGCATACCATAGCTGATCTCATTTCCGGGCTGAATGAAAGCGGGTGTTATACCCTCTTGTTTTAATCGTTGAAGAGTTTCTTTGGTGTATTGATATATCTTCTCCTTGAGTTGATCATCATTCAACCCCTCCCAATCCACGGGAGTCCATTGTTTGGCAGGATCTGCCCATGTATCTGAATAATGAAAATCGAGCATCAAATCTAATCCTGCCTGCGTAATCCTTTTGCACAACGGAATGATATATTCCAGATCCTGGCAAGCATTAGGATCATACTTCACATCGGTTGAACCCGTTGGATGCAATTCTGCATACTTTTTTGGGTTCACAAAAAGACGTACTCTCATGGCATTCATCCCGGTCTCTTTAAGCCAAGGAATCAGATCTGAGATAGGTTTCCCTTCATGGTCGCGATATTGTGCACCTGCGCCTTCATATTCGGGTAATAGCGAAATGTCGCCCCCAACATAACGCTGGGCTGCGACATTCACGACCATAGTCAATATCAAACTTATTGCTATGAATATTCTTTTCATATAATATTAGTAAGTTACGAGATGCATTGAATCAATTCTATTTCAAAGCTGCAATAGCCGCCTTGATTGTCTGAATCTTCTCTGTAGCATCACTCTGTTTCTTACGCTCAACAGCAACCACTGCTTCAGGTGCATTAGCAACAAACTTCTCGTTGGAAAGCTTCTTCTCCACACCAGCGAGGAACTTGGTGAAATATTCAAGATCCTTATTGAGTTTCGCAAGCTCCTCCTCAACATTTATCTTGTTCTCCAATGGTATACTGAATTCAGTCGCACCAACCATAAAGGCTGCTGCTGTAGGCGACTTCTCCTCTACGATTTCAATCTCTGTGAGGTTACCCATCTTACGGATCACATCAACAAAAGTTTGGTCGAAGTCACCCTTCACCTGAAGCTTCAGTTCCTCCTTCTGTGGAAGCTGCTTCTGTTTGCGGATTGTACGGACACCTGCCACAATCTCCTTGACTGTCTCGAATTTACCGACTAATACTTCCGCTTCGACCTCAGCTTTAGGCCATGCAGCATACATGATGCTCTCCCCATCTTTACGTTCATAAAGATGTTGCCATAATTCCTCGGTAATGAATGGCATGAATGGATGTAACAAGCACAATAACTGATCGAAGAATTTCAAAGTAGCATCATATGTTGCCTTAGCCATAGGCTGACCGTAAGCAGGCTTAACAATTTCGAGATACCATGAGGAGAACTCATCCCAGAAAAGTTTGTAGATCGCCATCAGAGCCTCAGAGATTCTGAACTTGCCCATCAGGTCATCAACCTCTGCGATAGTTGCAGACAATTTGGCACCAAACCATTCAATACCCTCTTTCGCAGCAGCTGTCTGTTCGGCATCAGCACTCACTTCCCATCCTTTGACGAGACGGAAAGCATTCCAAATTTTATTACAGAAGTTTCTACCTTGCTCGCACAGAGAATCGTCATACATGATATCATTTCCGGCAGGAGCAGCAAGCATGAGACCCATGCGGACTCCATCTGCACCGAACTTATCGATCAACTCCAAAGGATCAGGGGAGTTTCCGAGTGATTTCGACATTTTACGTCCGATTTTATCACGAACGATACCGGTGAAGTAAACATTGTTGAAAGGTTTCTGATCAGCAAACTCATAGCCGGCAATGATCATTCGCGCCACCCAGAAGAAAATGATATCCGGAGCTGTAACAAGATCCGCAGTGGGATAATAATATTTAAACTCCTTGTTATCCGGTTCTAAAATACCATTAAACAGAGATATAGGCCAGAGCCATGATGAGAACCAGGTATCAAGACAATCCGGATCACGCTTGAGATCAGAAAGTGTCAATTCAGGATTACCTGTTTTCTCAATTGCTTTCAGCAATGCCTCTTCCTCATTCTCCGCTACCACAAAACCTCCTGACGGGATGAACCATGCGGGAATCTGATGACCCCACCACAACTGACGTGAAATACACCAGTCCTTGATATTTGTCATCCAATGGCGATATGTATTTTTGAATTTAGATGGGATAAACTTAATATCATCGTCCATCACTGCAGCGAGCGCGGGTTTCACAATCTCCTCCATCTTCACGAACCACTGCATGGAGAGTTTCGGCTCAATCACAGCATCCGTACGCTCGGAGTGCCCGACCTTATTCACATAATCCTCAACCTTTTCTACCAATCCGGCTTTCTGAAGATCCTCCATGATCTGTTTGCGAACCTCAAAGCGATCCATACCTACATACATGCCACCTGCTTCAGAAATGGTTCCGTTGTCATTAAATATGTCGATAGAGGGCAACCCATATTTATCGCCCAACATATAGTCGTTGACATCGTGGGCCGGAGTCACCTTTAAGCAACCGGTTCCAAAATCCATCTCAACATATTCATCCATGATGATTGGAACAGAGCGACCTACCATCGGCACAATCACACGTTTACCCTTCAACCACTGATAGCGCTCATCATTAGGGTTAACACAAACAGCAGTGTCACCAAGAATTGTTTCCGGACGTGTTGTGGCAACTACAATATATTTATCATCTTCCCCCTCTACTTTGTAACGGAGATGGAACAGATGACTCTGCTCCTCTTTGTAGATAACCTCCTCGTCTGAAAGAGCTGTCAAAGCCTTGGGATCCCAATTGACCATTCGGACTCCACGATAGATATAACCCTTGTTATATAGTTTATTGAAAACCTTTATCACAGATTTCGAACGGGTTTCATCCATCGTAAAGGCCGTGCGTTCCCAATCGCAGGAAGCACCGAGTTTACGAAGCTGCTGAAGAATTATACCTCCATATTTATTGGTCCAGTCCCAAGCATGGTTCAAAAACTCTTCACGACTGATAGAATTTTTCTGAATACCCTCGGCAGCAAGTTTTGCAACAACTTTGGCCTCAGTAGAGATTGCCGCATGGTCTGTACCGGGGACCCAGAGAGCATTCTTGCCCATCATTCGCGCTCTACGTGTCAGGATATCCTGAATCGTATTGTTGAGCATGTGACCCATATGCAACACACCTGTCACATTTGGTGGAGGAATAACTATCGTGTAGGGTTCTCTCTCATCCGGTTCTGAATGAAACAGACGATGTTCCATCCAATAAGCATACCACTTCTCCTCAACTGAAGAGGGATCATATTTTGTAGCTAATTCATTCATATCGTTTAATAGCCAAATCGTTCTTTATGGTTTTAACCAACTTATTTAATCTACAAATTTAATAATTATTTTCATAACTCCCCACTCTCCCCTATAAAATAGCTTGAATCTAAACTTTATCCGTGATTAAAAAATAAGATTCGGAAATGGTGGAGATACATCTTCCATTTCCGAACCTCATGATTTACTCCACTATAAACGGTGGATTCAAAACTTTTTTATTACTTCTTTACATCTTTCTTTTTCAAGGAAACATGGTCATCCATGCGTATCGGCTGTCCTGCCCATGCTTTTTTCTGGGTCCAAGGCTCTGCAGGGTCTGTCCAGAAAGGATGATCTGCCGGAAGTCCTAATGGCAGGAAAACGTTAGCAGTAATATAAAGACTCCCATTGTTGGTATACCAGTTTGCCAAATCCGGTTGATGACCCACATATCCTAAAGCAAGATAACCACCGGGGGTAAAATTACCGTCTACCTTAAACATGTTATCCATCACTGCAGTGATTGCCGAACGTACCGAACCGTTAGTCAGACCCTCAGGCCAGCCATATTTCCATGCTGACATTGCAAGTGTCTGAAACGCACCGAGACGATACACTACCGAACGCCCAAATGCCGGATAGGTTCCCTCCGGAGAAATCAAACGCTCCACAAACTGATTATATCGCTGCATTCGTTCGATTGCAAGCTTGGAATCGATATTCTTTGTGTTCTTATGCTTATTATTTGTTGAAGGATACTTTTCAATAGTTTCGAGCATCTCTATCATCATGGGATGAATCACGAAGGCATTGTAGTTATTCAATGCAAGATTCTCACCATCTCCATACATGCCATCGCCAAGATACCACTCATCCATCTTGTGACCCACCGTAGTGAAAATGAAATTATCGGCAGCTTCAGGCTCCGCCATCAAGATAAAAGCTTCAATCATACCACGGAATAGAATCCAGTTGTTGTAAGCCGGATAGTATAGCCGCATCTTCTTGAAGCAGTCAAGATAGCGCTGTTGAGTCACGGGGTCAAGTTGCTGCCAAGTCGCTTCAGGAGCACGAAGAAAACTCTCTGCCAAATACGCGGCATCAACCAGCGGCTGATGATGCGGACTATCCCAATAGAGATAATCAGGACTATCGGGATCAACAGCATGTTTATATGCGGCAAGCGCCCATTCACGTAGCTGTTTACGTTTTGCACCCTCCTCTGTATCATCATCCGGTAATGCAAGCCACGGACTGATTCCGGACATCAATCGACCGAAACATTCCATATAGGTCAATCGCTTGTCACGAGTTTTAGAAAAGATAGGGCTGAGCTCTACTTCCATATTCTTTTGAAGCTCACCCTTTGCCATATTTTCGAGCACGGGGGCGGAAATTTTATAACAGAGGTCAACCCATTTCTCTCTGTCGGTCTTTTCAGGTGCCTTCTTAGACTTCGCCGATACAAATGGGCTACCTACAAGGCAAAGGAGGAAAGCTAATAAGATTCTCGTTTTCATATCAAGTTTAGGTTAAGTAAGTTTTTGCAAAATTATTTGCCAAACCTATGGAAACATCTCAAAAAAGTCCAAATTTTGGGTATAAAAATCCAAA
>CAZEJY010000048.1:0-19822 GCA_964512705.1 uncultured Sangeribacter sp.
CTCAATTGTGTACGCACTGCGTACATAATTTCTTCTTCTGAAAAAGTGTACGCAGCGCGTACACAATGTTGCAATTTTTGGAATCCCCATCCGTTGCCATATCTTTCAATAAGTTTCTTGGCCAACCGTTTAATAATTTGTTGACCATAGTCTGCTCGTTTATTGTTGAGAATATCCTCTTTAATACGTTTGCCCACATTCCAATTCATCATTGACGCTTCAGAATTTACATATACAGCCACGCGATAACGAGCCTCGTCTATGATGTTGCAGACATCATCATACAACCGATTTTCAGTTGAGAATCTAATTTCTTCTGCCATAACGATGGGATTTAGATTGCAAAGTTACGAAATTTTAGCGACCTAAACACTGAGAGCCAAATAATTTACGCAACTTTGCAGTGCAGACCTCCTACATCTTACCTTAAGAACTACAACTTTTACTTTTATCTTGGGAAGGGATGTGATGAAGTAGGAGAATTTAGCTATTTTTGTAGAAAGATTTTTATTAAAGGATATTTATGATTATGCTTAAGGAAGGACTGACACATACAAGCAAATTGCTTATATCTCGCGATCACACTGCCAACGCACTTGGATCCGGAGATCTTGATGTTTTTGGAACACCTGCCATGTTGGCACTGATGGAAAATGCTGCCATGCTTGCCGTGGCCAATGAATTGCCTGAGGGGTACACAACCGTCGGTGGACACATCGATGTGTCTCATCTGAAACCAACCAAACCGGGTAAGGAGATTGAGGCAACTGCTGTACTGAAAAAGATTGATGGAAAGAAACTCCATTTCGATGTGGAAGCGAAGGAGGGTGAAGCCATTATCGGCAAAGGCACACATCTACGTTTCATCGTGCATAAAGAGAAATTTATGTCTAATTTATAAATTAGACAATATCAAACCATGTTATAGGATAAATCTCCCTAATGCATCAACAACGTTTCAAATTATTTTCACTTTAGAAGATTATAAAAATTAAAAAGTTTTCCAATTGGAAAACTTTTTCTATTATTAATCAGATAATTAATATTTTTACAAAGTTAAAAAGTTTTCAAAAACATAAATTTTGTAGATAAATATTATACCCCAACTCTTGCGATTTAGAAAACCTTGTGATATCTTTGCAACATAAAAAATCAACTAATCTTAACACTAAAAACCAGGGTAACTCCAAAATTTCCACATGATACAGACAGTAGAGAAACGCGACGGTAGAGTTGTAGGCTACAACGAAGAGAAAATCAAGGCCGCTATCCGCAAAGCTATGCTTCAGACCGAAACCGGAGAAGATGAATCGCTCCTTCAGAAAATTACCGACCGAATCGGGATGAGCGGCAAAGATCGCATGACTGTCGAAGAGATTCAGGACCGCGTGGAACTCGAACTCATGAAATCATCAAGGAAGGATGTGGCTAAAAAATATATCGCCTATCGTGATCAACGCTCTATTGCACGCCGAGCCAAAACCCGCGACATTTTTCTGGAAATCATTGAGGCTAAAAATAACGATATCACCCGTGAAAATGCCAATATGAATGCTGACTCCCCCGCCGGAATGATGATGAAATTCTCAAGCGAAACAACTAAACCGTTTGTGGACGATTATCTTCTTACCCCCGAGGTCAAGGCTGCAGTCAAGAACAATTACCTTCATATCCACGACAAAGACTACTACCCGACAAAGTCACTCACATGCGTGCAGCACCCGCTGGATAAGATTCTGAAGAATGGTTTTGCTGCAGGCCACGGCGAGTCTCGCCCTGCAAAAAGAATCGAGACCGCAAGTGTCATCGCATGCATATCACTCGAAACAGCACAGAACGAAATGCACGGTGGACAGGCAATCCCCGCTTTCGATTTCTATCTTGCTCCTTTCGTCCGCTCTTCATACATTGAGGAAGTAAAGAATCTTGAGAAGTTCGTCGAGAAAGATCTTTCACATCTCTACAATGCCAAGATCAAGGATTTCCTCCATAAAGATCTCAGCGGTTTAAAGGGGGATGAAAAATATGTACAACATGCTGTAAACCGCACAGTAGAACGAGTACATCAGGCAATGGAAGCGTTTATCCATAATATGAATACAATCCACTCCCGAGGCGGTAATCAGGTGGTATTCTCCTCTATCAATTACGGCACAGACACTTCTGCTGAAGGTCGTTGCGTCATTCGAGAGTTACTCAACTCGACATACGAAGGTGTTGGAAATGGAGCTACCGCCATATTCCCTATACAAATATGGAAAAAGAAACGTGGCGTGTCATATCTCCCTGACGACCCCAATTATGATCTCTACCGCTTGGCTTGCAAAGTGACTGCAAAACGCTTCTTCCCCAACTTCCTCAATCTTGATGCCACATTCAACCACCATGAGAAGTGGAATGCGGAAGATCCCGAACGATATAAATATGAAGTCGCTACAATGGGCTGTCGCACCCGCGTATTCGAAAACAGATTTGGAGAAAAGACTTCAATAGGTCGCGGAAACATCTCCTTCTCTACCATCAATATCGTACGTCTCGCAATCGAGTGCATGAACATCCGGAACTATGAGGAACGAATCACAAGATTCTTCGAGAAATTAGACGACGTGTTAGACCTCACCGCTCGTCAGCTTCATGAGCGCTATAATTTCCAGAAGACAGCATATGCAAAGCAATTCCCGCTTGTGATGAATGTTCTCTGGAATGGCGCGTCTGCTCTTAACCGGAATTCCACTATCGAGCCTGTAATCAACCAAGGCACTCTCGGCATTGGATTTATCGGACTTGCTGAATGCCTTATCGCTCTCACTGGCAAACACCACGGCGAAAGCGAGGAAGCCCAAGAGTTAGGCATGAAAATTGTCAAACACATGCGCAGTCGCGTCAATGAATACTGCGGCACCTACGGTCACAACTACTCCGTACTTGCGACTCCGGCTGAGGGACTCTCCGGTAAGTTCACCAAAAAAGACCGTAAATCCTTTGGCATCATCCCCGGCGTTACGGATAAGGACTACTATACCAACTCCAACCACGTTCCGGTATATTATAAATGTTCTCCGCGCCACAAAGCAAAAATCGAAGCTCCCTATCACGACCTCACCAGAGGAGGACACATATTTTATGTGGAAATAGATGGTGATGCAACCCACAATGAAGAGGCTATCATGCAGATCGTTGACATGATGGACAAATACAACATGGGATATGGTTCCGTCAACCACAATCGCAACCATTGCCCTAAATGTGGATATGAGAACGCTGAAAAAGATGTCGAGTCATGCCCGAAATGTGGAGCCAAATTTGAAACGATCCAGCGCATCACCGGCTACCTCGTGGGAACGATCGACAGATGGAACTCTGGCAAACTTGCCGAGCTTAAAGATCGCGTAGTTCACGAATAAACCCACATTTTACCGATACTTCAAAATCAATGAACGAATACATAAATATTCTTCAGATAATCCGGGGCACTACTGTTGATGGCCCCGGATTTCGCACTTCTATATACATTGCAGGCTGCCGACATGAATGTCCGGGCTGCCATAACCCCTCTTCATGGGATTTCAATGGAGGCACACCCTATACAATCGAGCAGCTGATGGATATTATTAAGGAGGAAGATTTTGATGTAACCCTTTCGGGAGGCGACCCACTTTATCATCCCGAATTTGTAAAGGAATTGATCAAAGCCGTTAACGCCATCGGTCATAACGTCTGGCTCTACACCGGATTCCGTTGGGAGGAGATAATAGAATCGTCTGCACTGTTTGATTGCGTGAAAGAAGCGGATGTAGTAGTTGATTCACCCTTCATCCTTTCGCAACGTGATACAGATCTACTCTTCCGGGGTTCGACAAACCAGAGGATAATAGATGTAAAGAAGTCCATGAACGGAGAAATAGTACTTTGGGGAAATACGGGTCATTAAAAAATAATTATGAAATAAAATGTTAATAGTTTTGCTGTTAGCATTTTTTTTATTAATTTTGCGAGCCGATTTTATCCAAAACGATTTGCCATAAGATCGGGGAACGCTGGTTTTGGCCGACCAACGACTTGATTTTATGGTGTTTAAGAAACAATTAAAAATTTAAACTTAAAAGTGGATACTTTAAGCTATAAGACACAATCCGCCACCCCGGAGACAATCGTGAAAAATTGGGTGGTGATCGATGCAACCGACCAGGTTCTTGGTCGTCTTTGCTCAGTAATTGCCAAGATTCTACGCGGTAAGAATAAACCGGATTTCACTCCGAACCTTGACTGCGGTGACAATGTAATCGTTATCAATGCTGACAAAGTAGTGATGAATGGTGACAAGATGACAAAACGTCAGTATCTCCGCTACACCGGCTATCCCGGTGGTCAGCGTGTGTTCACCCCCGGTGATTTGATGGAGAAATCCTTCAAGAAAACAGTTAAGGCTGGTGCACACCCACTCTTTATCAAAGTTGTGAAAGGTATGCTTCCCAAAACAAAACTTGGTGCAGCTCAGCTTCGCAACCTTCACGTTTACAACGGTGCAGAGCATCCTTTCGCTGACGTGAACGCTACAGTTATCGACATCAATAAAATGAAATTTTAATTAAGAAGATGGAAAAAGTAAATGCAATTGGCCGCCGTAAAGCAGCCGTAGCCAGAGTTTATCTCACCGAGGGTACCGGTAACATCACTATCGACAAGCGTCCTCTCGACGTATACTTCCCCTCTTCAATTCTACAGTATATCGTTAAGCAGCCTCTCTTGACTTTGGATTGCGCTGAGAAATATGATATCGTAGCTCACCTTGATGGCGGTGGTTACAAAGGACAGTCCGAGGCTTTGCGTCTTGCTATCGCTCGCGCATTGGTTAAAATCAATCCTGAGGACAAACCTGCACTTCGCGCAGAGGGCTTCATGACTCGCGACCCACGTTCTGTAGAGCGTAAGAAACCGGGTCGTCCAAAAGCACGCAAACGCTTCCAGTTCTCAAAACGTTAATACTGGTTATCAGATATCAGTTTTCAGATGTCAGTTTTCAGATGAAATTACTTATAACTGAAAACGGAAAACTAAAACACAGAAAACTAAAAACTGAAAACTAAAATCGAGTTTAGTATCTAAATCCACAGGATGGACACGTTCCCTACCTGCGGATTGAAAATTAAAGAACGTAAACAAATAAACAAATTTTTAATGGCAACACCAACATTCGACGAGCTCCTCAAAGCAGGATGTCATTTCGGTCACCTCAAACGTAAATGGAACCCCGCAATGTCTCCTTATATCTTTATGGAGCGTAATGGTATCCACATTATCGATCTTTATAAGACTTCAGCCAAACTTGAAGAGGCTGCTAACGCTTTGAAGCAGATTGCTAAAAGCGGTAAGAAAGTTCTCTTCGTGGCTACTAAAAAACAGGCCAAAGAGGCTATCGCAGAAAACGCTAAGAGCGTAAACATGCCCTACGTTATCGAGCGCTGGCCCGGTGGTATGCTCACCAACTTCCCCACAATCCGCAAGGCTGTGAAGAAGATGACTACCATCGACAAAATGGAGAAAGATGGTACATTCGACAATCTTTCTAAACGCGAGAAACTTCAGATCACTCGTCAGCGTGCTAAATTGGAGAAGAACCTCGGTTCTATCGCAGACCTCGGTCGTCTTCCCTCTGCATTGTTTATCGTTGACGTATTGAAAGAGCACATTGCAGTTGCTGAAGCTAACCGTCTCGGTATTCCGGTTTTCGCTGTTGTTGATACAAATTCAAGCCCGGAAGGCGTTGATTATGTAATCCCTGCAAACGATGATTCTTCTGACAGCATCAACCTCATCCTCAACACAGTTGCTTCTGCAATGGCTGAGGGTCTTGAGGAGCGCAAAATCGAGAAAGCTGATGCTCCCGAGGAGAAGGAGGAAGCAGAGGCAGCAGCTCCCGGCAAACGTCGTCGCGTTCGTCGTAACGAGGCAGCAGCTGAGGCTCCGGCAGAGGTTGAGAATGTAGAAGTTAAAGAAGAAGTAAAGGAATAATATCATGGCAGTAAGCATTGAAGATATCAAGAAATTGCGCAACATGACCGGTGCCGGCATGATGGACTGCAAAAACGCCTTGGCTGAAACCAATGGCGATATTCAGGCAGCTATTGAAATCATCCGTAAAAAAGGTCAGGCAGTTGCTGCAAAACGTGAAGACCGTCAGGCAGCCGAGGGTTGTGTACTCTCTGCCGTTAACGGTGGTTTCGCTGCTATCGTAGCTTTGAAGTGCGAAACTGACTTCGTTGCTAAGAACGAGTCTTTCCGCGCATTGACAAAAACTATCCTTGATGCAGCCGTTAAGGCTGAGGCTAAAACTCTCGACGAGGTTAAGGCTATCAAACTCGAGGATGGTCGTTCTATCGAAGAGCACATTACAGACGAAATCGGTAAGACAGGTGAGAAGATGGAACTCGGTGCATACGAGTACATCGCTGCTCCAAGTGTAGCTGCTTACGATCACCTCGGCAATAAACTTGCAACTATCGTAGGTTTCAACCTCGAAGGTGTAAGCGCAGAGGTTGGTAAAGAGGTTGCAATGCAGGTCGCTGCAATGAACCCCGTAGCTGTTAACCGTGAAGCTGTTCCCGCTGCTGTTATCGAGGAGGAGAAGAACGTAGCAATCGAGAAAACTAAAACCGAGCAGGTTCGCAAAGCTGTAGAAAACGCTTTGAAGAAAGCCGGTTTCAACCCGAACCACTTCGACTCAGACGATCACATCGCTTCCAACAT
Source organism: uncultured Sangeribacter sp. (assembly GCA_964512705.1). Taxonomy (GTDB): domain Bacteria; phylum Bacteroidota; class Bacteroidia; order Bacteroidales; family Muribaculaceae; genus Lepagella. The sequence goes on from CAZEJY010000048.1 coordinate 6,748, forward strand.
CACTAAGGGTTGGATCACTGAGGAGGATGCTGCTAAAGCACGCGAAATCATGGCTGCTACAGCAGAGCAGAAAGCTGCTAACCTTCCCCAGCAGATGATCGATAACATCGTTAACGGTCGTATCAACAAGTACTACAAAGAGAATGTACTTCTTGAGCAGGAATATCACCGCGATGCTACTCTCACAGTAGGCGCTTACCTCGACAAAGAGATGAAGGGTCTTGTAGCTGTAGAGTTCAAGCGTGTTAACCTCAACCAGGATTAATACATTCCCAAAACCAATAAAAAACGGTGTGTCATCCGACACACCGTTTTTTTTATAACTTCCAACGACCCGGACGAGCCATTATCACAAATCCTCACTTATAGACTGGTTTTACATCTTTATAAATACTTGGTCCTCCGAAAAGGCGACGATAAAGCACCTTCTCGTCAGCATTCATCTGATTTATCTTTCTCGACTTATCGCTGATATCAGTACGACGGAAGTAAGGATAAACATTATTCTCCTCTGAGATCTTCTCCAGTCTCTTCTGCATCTTCTTTACGAGCTTAGGATACTTCGCTGCAAGATCTACAGTCTCGGTCGGATCCTCCTTCATGTTGTAGAGGCGCCAAGGCATATCGTCATCCGTCAATCCGGCTTCATCACCGAAGAGGTTCATCGGAAACTGTTTGGTCAACTTCCAACCATCTTTATACAACGCGCGCGAAGAGTAAATAAAGAAGTATTGCTCCGTATTTCTTTCCGGTGCTTCAGCATCGGAGAAAGCATAACAGAGAGATTTTCCTTGCAATGGCTGCTGATCAATATTACGAATCTTCTTAGGCATCTCGATTCCTACCATCTCGAGTGTAGTGGGCAGCACATCCACAAGATGACAGAACTGTTCACGAATGCCATGCTGAAGCTTATTTCCATAAGTTATGACGAGCGGATTACGTGTAGCACCCTCAGATTCAGCAAAACCTTTCCAGTTTCGATAAGGTGTATTTAGCGCCTGACTCCAGCCAAGTGGCAACGTACAGTTATCTCCTTCCGGACGACCTATCCAATCGAAATGATCAAGCATGAACTGGAGTCTTCCTTCATCTGTGGTAGGATACTCCTCCGGCATAGCTTTTACAAGATCACCATACATGTGACCTTTCTTTTCAGCACCGTTGTCACCAATCATCAACATCACGATGGTATTATCAGCCTGACCAATCTCCTTGAGATGATTTAGGAGACGGCCTATCTCATAGTCTGCATAAGTCGTAAAACCGGCGTATGCTTCCATTAGACGTGCACATACCTTACGCTGATCATCTGTCAAATCATTCCATGCCGGGATATGACTCTCTCTTGGTGGTAAAATTGCATTAGCCGGCACAACGCCCAACTCTTTCTGACGGGCAAAGACTTTCTCCCTAAACACATCCCAGCCCTCATCAAACTGACCCTTATAACGGTTCATCCACTTGGAATCAACCTGGATCGGTGAGTGAGTGGCTTGTGGAGCATAATACATGAAAAATGGCTTATCAGGAGCCGCAGCCTTCTGTCGGTCAATATTTTCTATTGCTCGATCTGTTATCAATTCCCCTATATTTCTACCATCCGGACGGACGTAGCACAGTTCATCCACAAGTTGCGGATTATAATTGTCCGTAGATGAAGCAATGTAACCATAGAAGTGTTCGAAACCCTTCCCTTGAGGCCAATGGTCGAACGGACCGGCGTCTGATGCTTCATAATCAGGTGTCAAACCATATTTTCCGAGTGCGAATGTATTGTAACCATTATCACGGAGCACCTCGGCAACGGTGCCGCAGGAGGAGGGAATCACTCCGTCATATCCCGGGAATCCGGCGCGACGCATCTGATGAGCGAAATTACCCATGTGCACGGTGTGATGGTTTCGTCCCGTAAGCAAAGCTGCGCGACTCGGTGCACTCAAACCTGTTGTATGGAAGTTGGTAAAACAAACCCCTGCATTAGCCAATGAGTCCATCACCGGGGTATCTATCAATCCTCCGAATGCAGACGCTGTAGCATACCCTACATCATCGAGCAAAATCCAAAGAACATTGGGAGCACCTTTGGGAGCAGTGACATATTCCGGAAAAACCTCTTTACAATCTTTCAGATGCTTTCCCTTATAAGGATTGGCTGCAATTATAGGAAGAGCTACGGTTCCTAAAGTCAGAGCTAATTTTACATTATTATTCATGATATATAAAGGTTAAAAGTCAAGGGAGTTGTCAGAATGGTTCCCTATCCAATTGAGGCGCGGAAAAGAGGTATAGACTCATCCAAAGTCATCCCCTTGCGATAGATACCGGCTGTTCCACCAACGAATATTGATGCACCCATATCTGCCATCAGTTTAGCGCGCTCACAGCTCACACTACCATCTACACTGATCTCAATATTCTCATATCCCTCACCATCGAGAAACTTTCGCATCTCTGCTACTTTATCAAGAATTCCATCAATAAGTTTACCGCCTGCAAACCCCGGACGCACCAACATCAATGTTACAGCATCCAAAATAGGTAGATATTGCTTTACTGAGTCCACAGGGGTATCAGGACTAACTGCCAAGCCGAATTTAACACCCTTTGCAGTCAGATAATCCTTAATTTCCTGAAAGTCCTTATCCAACTCAACATGAACTGTGACATAATCACCTTCACGAAGATCCATGTGCTCAATCAGCTGCATAGGATTCTCTACCATCAAATGGATATCAAGCGGCATGTCGGTGACACGATGCATATCACGAATGAAATCAAGTCCGAATGTAAGGTTAGGCACGAAGTGCGCATCCATCACATCTACATGGAGCATATCAACTCCATTCCTCTTTAAAACAGCAATGTCCTGACCTAAATTCATTAGGTCAGAACACATCACTGATACAGATATCTTATTTTCTCTTTTCATTAATTTCTAAGAAAGATTTCTATATTATTAATCATCATCACTTTTCTCTTCAAGTTCTAAAGCTGCCTCTTTTGCCTCCTCGGATTCATAGGCATCGGCTTTCAACCCCCAGAGTGTAGCCATGGTAATAAGACCGGCACCTCCTACGAGAATCATAATTTTGAATACACCTTCCCATCCACATGCCGGATTATCTGCCAATAGTCCGAATACGTATGCCGACACGATTGGAGCGATATAACTCACAAATCCGATAATTCCATTAGCAGACGATGCGCCACGACGTGTCACCTGATTCGAAGCGATCACACCGATCAAAGCCTGCGGACCGTAAACGAAGAAGCCTGCACAGATCAGGAAGATACACAATACGAATGGATCTGTATCTGCCGGGAAGAAGCAGAATGCCGCGATAAAGATCATGACACCGAGCATGCAGAAGACACTTGTGCGTTGTCCGCGACCCTTGAAGAGCTTATCTGTCAGCACACCGGCTGTGAGCATACCTATTACGCCGAACACCTCAAAGAGTGCTACGACTGTAGCGGCGAGCGTAGGTGAAAGACCGCGACTCTCCTGAAGGAACGTAGGACCCCAGTCGAGAACGGCCATACGAACGATGTATACAAAGAAGTCACCCAAAGCAAGAATCCAGACAACCTTATTCTTTATCACTTTCTCCATGATAAATTTACGGTGTGCTTTCTTCTCATCCTCACCTTTCTCCACTTTAGCCTCACCCGGAAGCTCCGGCAGACCAACAGACTTAGGAGTATCGCGAAGAGTGACTATAATGAATATCACACCAAAGGCGGCAATTGCCGCAGGAATCCAGAATGCCCACTGCCAAGCACCGTAGTGCTGAAGCAGTCCATCTACATAATTAGTAGCGGCGGTAGGATCCATCGCAATAGTAGCATCCTTGGTGTTCTCAACAACACGGGCTCGCAATTCGGGATTCGCAACTTCGTTTGTACCCATGTGACCCATGATGAAACCACAAAGGATAGCTGCCACAAACGCACCTATGGAGTGTGAGGTATTCCAGATAGACATCTTGGTAGATAGCTCATGTGGTGGTACCCAGTGAGTCATCAATCTGTTGCACGGAGGGAATCCGCAACCTTGGAAGATATTGTTAACGACCAACAGTATACCGAACAGCACAATAAGGGCGGTAGTGAATTCCGGACCATAATCAGCACCAATGAAGTAAGCGCAGATCATCGCACCGAAACCGAAGATAAGGTTAGCTACCGTACACACGCTCAATCCAATCGCCATATGCCAACGTCCGTTCGTGCGGTCTGCTAAAAATCCGTTGACAAGCTTGGACACACCGTATACAAGACTCACAATAGCTATCAATGCTCCGAAAGAGGCCTTGGAGATACCGTATTCAGCGGTCATACCCGGTATGGCAAAAGAGAGGTTTTTGCGAACAAAATAGAAGATCGCATAACCTATCATGGTGCCGAAAATCGTGCGCCATTGCCAATATGAGAAGGAGTGTTTAGTTACCTTCACTTTCTTTGAACTTGCAGTTGCTTCCATGATTCGTCACATTTAAGCAATCTCCCAAGCTCCACCTTTACCGAACACTTTCCCTACAAGCTCATCGTAGAACATGCCTCGCTTAGCAAGGTCAAGCATGTTGATACGCCAACGCATCAACTGCACGTAGTCTGTGAGATTACGGAACTGCTGACGTGTGCTACCGATATCTTCCGGCTCTGTAGGAGCACCCACGATTCGGAAGAGATTCTGCATCTTCTCAAATGAATAGACCTGTTTCTCCAGACGCTTTTTGAGCTCAGGCCAATTCTCCTTAATTGTTGTGAGCTGCTTGCGCACAGTCTCCTTGTCATTGTATTTCTTGGTCATCTCTGTGGGGCCGAGCTCGGGCACCGGGAAGTTCTTGAATATCTCGGTTGCACGAGCCTGCTCCTCCTCTAATGAGGGCCAGTTCTCAACACATTTATCTACATCGAGTTTGCTGAGATCCATCTTCAAGAGTTCATCAAACATTGCGCAGGTAGTCAAAGTACCTACACCGACCTGAAAACCGTGTGACTGCAATTTTCCGTTGAACTCGTGACCGGTCATATCCAACCAGTGGCTATAAAGATGCTCGGCACATGAAGCGGGGCGGCTGCTGCGTGCCACCTGCATTGCAATACCACTAAGTGTCAGGCCTGCGAAAAGTATACCGATTGCCTTCGGATCACCCTTTGCAACACCCTCAGGATCAGAGATCATCTCCGGAAGAATCTCATAAAGAATCTCCCATGCATCTTTATTGATTGGCTCAGTACCAAACATGTCTGCAATCATCCACTCGCCACCTGCAGGTACCTTGGCTGCCAAATCGGCATAACCTGCCGCAGTCATCTCCTTGGGAGCGTTTGCCAACACTACTGTGTCTGCCAAGATCACCATCGGTGCCTTACACTCGATTGTCATCTTCGCGCCCTCTACTGTAATGGAAGCACCCGATGAAGAGTAACCGTCTACTGAAGCTGCTGTTGCTACAACCATATAGGGAGTGTTGTGACGGAATGCTGCAAGCTTGCAAAGGTCGTTGATCACACCTGAGCCGACTGCCACAGGCACTGCCGGAAATTTATCAAGCTCGGCTCCAATCTGGTTTGAGTACTCCTCCTCTGCATGAAACTCATCCATCTGGAAGATAAATTTTTCACACTCTATGCCCGCAGCTTTGAGATTATTGTAAACCTCCTCACCTGCCACACGCCATGTGTTCTTATCGGCTACTACAAGTGCATTTTTACCGGGGAAATTCTCTTTGAAAAGGGTTGGAGCAAGATTTAACACATTCTCTCCAAACTCAAAAACTTTGGTGTCGCTTGCTTTTGCAAGAGCATCCTTGATGCGTTGATTGAAATCGATCATTGGGTAGTAAGTTAATCATGATAAGAATCTACAGTCAGGATTAATCTCCATATAAAAGCTTATCAAGAATTATTAGTTAGATTAGTTCAGTTAAGTATAATTTCTAAATTCGTATGCCATCTCTTCAGCTCATAATCTTTCTTTGAACCGACATTTTCATATCCAGCTCAATTTCCGGATTGACTTACAACTGAATTTTCAAACACACTTATTAGAATCAGTTATGGACTACAAATTTAATCATTCCTTTTTATAAAAAAAAGTTTTAACCCCACCCTTTCCTATAATATTATATAGTAAAGGCCCCATTTCATATATTTTCATGAAATGAAGCCCGATGCAAATGAGGTATCAATGTAATATTATTATTTGATTACCTCTATATTTTTATTTGCTTCCACAAGTGCTTCAACAAATGATTGGTAATTCTTCACATCCACACTTAGCGGCTCGATACTTTTCGTCTGAGATCTGTCTACAAACTGTATCTTAACTACCACCCGACTCCAGGGAAATTTGATCCACGCGGGTTTCTTTAGGGTCACGGATTTGATTTTGTTGATATCATAAGTAATTAGAGGTTCCTTCTTGCTGACCCTGTTCGCCAACACATCACCGGCAACTATCCATCGGTCCGTTCTATAATCAGAGATTGCAAACACAACCATCAGAACGCTTATGATTATCCAGATCAGGTTAGACCATCTATAATGTCCATCCATTGCGCCGGAGATGAAAACATATGCGGCAAGCAATCCCCAGATTGCAAACACCCAGAGATTGGGCCAAAGGTTTGGTTTAAACACTTCACCCTCTATATGGTCATTCATCTTAGTACTACTCGTATTCATTCTCAACAATTTTTTATCCAAACAATGCGTGAAGTTCAAGAAATCTATTGAGCGTATCTTCACCATGCCTGCGCATCGATTCGATAACCTTCTCCAACGATTTCTCCCTCTCTATGTCTCCGGATTTAGAAAAGAATTTATCAGCATAACATACCAGTTTCTCTTCCAAACTGATCGGCAACATATCTCGATGTGGAAGCGGGAGCTTCTGCCGCTCTATATCCTCAACCGTCAGACCGGAACCGGTATGCCGTTCACACACCAAAGCATGTTTAGGCAACCCCTCCGCTTCAAGAATCTTTCTCCCCTCTACTCCATGACATATATAAGGAAGTTCACCTTCACAATATATATCAGGAGCATTGCAGCGAAAGATGCCTATATCATGAAGCATAGCCGCCTCGCTCACAAACTCTTTGTCGACATCGAGGTTTCGTCGGCTGATACATTCCAATGCTTTATCTCTCACTTTCACACTATGAATCAAGAGAGTGCGATAAAGTGGCGTACCCGCTTCATAATATTTCCCTATTATCTCTACCGGATTCATTCCATATCAAGGATCTCACACCAATTGTGCGTATCCTCTTCAGTACCATATTGGATTCCTAATAGCTTATTATATAGAGCTGTCGATTTCGGACCGGGTTGACCGGGTTCCCCATAGGTAAATTTCTTACCATTGTCGAGGTCCACAATCTCACCAATGGGTGAAATCACAGCTGCTGTACCGCAGTTACCGGTCTCTTCAAATTCTGCGAGCTCCTCATAGGGAACATGACGACGCTCTACCTCCATACCCATATCCTCTGCCAATTGGCGAAGGCTCTTGTTGGTGATGGATGGTAGAATGGTCTCACTGTCCGGAGTCACATATTTATTACCTTTGATGCCGAAGAAGTTGGCAGCGCCACACTCGTCGAGGTATTTCTTCTCTTTCGGGTCGAGATAAAGCATTACGGCATAACCGAGCTCATGCGCCTTGTCACCGGCACAGAGAGAAGCGGCATAGTTACCGCCAATCTTAATGGAACCTGTACCTTTAGGAGCGACACGGTCGTAGTCTCTCGACACACAAACCTTGCAAGGTTTGAATCCTGTCTTGAAATATGGGCCAACAGGACTCACGAACATCACTACCATATACTCATCAGCCGGCGACACACCTACTCTTGGTGAGATACCGATCTCCAACGGGCGGATATATAGCGAAGCACCTGTGCCGTACGGTGGGATAAAGCGGGCGTTGAGTTTTACAACCTTGCGTACCATTTCGCAGAAGAGCTCTACCGGCATCGGCTGCATCATGATACCCTCCGCGCTACGGATGAATCGTTTGGCATTCTCCTCCATGCGGAATACTCTCACCTTACCATCTTTCCCGCGATAAGCCTTTAAGCCTTCGAAGGATTCCTGACCATAGTGTAGAGCAGTCGCTGCTATGTGAAGAGGTAGATATTCAGAATCGCTCACTTCAATTTCACCCCATTTACCATCCTTGTAAGTGCAACGCACATTATAGTCTGTGGGGACATATCCGAAAGGAAGTTCGCTCCATTTAATATCAGGTGTTTCCATGTATAATCTCTTTTATAATAGTCGTTATCTTCTTTCTTATCTTTAGGTCTATGCGTTCCGTGGTTAAACCGCAACCTTACATGTCAGATCTCCTATCTTTACGATATACACTCCATGCGCAGGGAGAGAAAATTTAGCAGTACCGGGTTGCAGTGTTTCACTACTGATCAGTCTGCCAAGAATTGTGAAGATCTTGATCTGTACGGGTTGATTGTTCTGCACAACGATTGCGCCTGAGGTTGTTTTCACCTCAAACTCAACATCTTTCATCACGCTCTTTGCTGCTGAAACGTGCTCACTACGCACCGGCTCCCAACCTTTGGGAGCAGCCTGCGCACCGATCATTCCAACGAATGCGAGAATCAGAACCGTTATGAAACGCGTACACTTTCTCATCATCCGTAAAATTACAAAATATTTTTCATATTCCCCCTCCCCTCAGTAATAAAAATGTCCAAAGGACATACCTTTCCATAGCCGGGTACATGGAGGCTACGCCGACATGTGCCCGGTACCCCAAATCCCCCCAAAAAAATGTCCGAAGGACATACCTTTCCGTAGCCGGGTACATGGAGGCATCGCCGACATGTGCCCGGTACCCCAAATCCCCCCAAAAAAATGTCCGAAGGACATACCTTTCGATAGCCGAGGGCATGAAGGAGTTTCCTTCATGCCCTCGGTATATAAAATCCAAAAAAATTACAAACTGTTTAGATATCTTGTATAGAGAGATTTAAGATATGCATCCGGTTTTTTTGCTTTAAAATAATACCAAGCAAAGAAGCGATTCAACGTGAATAAATATTCACCTTGCGGAACGAGCAACTTTATCCAAGCTTTTTTAATCTTATTAAATGAAAATATGCTGAATAATTGCTTAATCTCAGGCAAATCAAGATAACGCATTGTTTGGGCAATCAACTCATCGTCAGAAATATTGGACAGAGCGACCGAGTCCTGATCATAAGACCAAAACGCTTTCTCCTCTTTTAATTTTGACAAAAGACTTGATTTAATATTCAATACCTCTTCATGCTTCATCTATACCAATATCAAAACCTTAATATTTTTCCACACTTAATCTTTATTTTTAAGTAGCTGATAAAAATTAATGAATATATAATTGTGAAGTATTGTGGAGGATATTTTTAACTTGAATGACGGAGTTTAGCGGGCTAAACGACTGATTGAAAGTTAAAAATATACCCAAAAGACGAGCAAGGATATATTCACCTGAAAGGCTACTTAAAAAATTTATCATATAGTTAATTTTTAGAAGCTACTTATATTCTAAATCTTCTTTCAATGCAAATATAATCCACCTATTCTAAATTAACAAACTTTGCACCCAAATTGCCCGCAATAAAAAAAGTCGCAACCACAAGTTGCAACCTTTTTATTACATTTAAAAAATCAAAGAGGAGAAAAGGGAGGAAATGTCCGAAAGGACATACATTTCCATAGCCGTGGGCATGAAGGTAAGTCCTTCATGCCCACGGTATATCAAACCCCGCAAAAATGTCTGGAAGACATATCTTTTAATATCTCCACATTCATAAAACTCACAAACATCTGTTATCAATCACCGACATTCAATCAGATCTTAGAGAAGTCTTCAACCATAACAATTAATTCTCCTCCTTTACCAAAGAGTCGCGCATTTTTAATGACTGAATTGGAAAGATTATTCTTTCTGAGATACTCTTTAATCTCCTCCATCATCCAGAATTTATCACCAATATTGCCTTTTGATAAATTCCAATGAGTAAGTTCATGGATTTGGTACTCCTTCCCTCCATATTCAAATTGAATCAGATAATTCTTTTCATTCATAGTAATATGTTATCTATACGAGTTATTAATATATTTCTTTACAGACCCGTCAGAAAAGCGAACAATGGTGATACCATTATAACTTTCATCCACGCGGTTACCGTTTATATCATATCTTCCGATTTCTACGGGGTCTGATTCTATTTTTACATCTGTGACACCTGATGAATTATCCATCGCAGAAAGATTCCAGAAATTTTTCCAGCTATCCGCAGCCTTATATGCCTGTAGGGCATCAGCAGGGACCTTCACAATGATATTCTTATATTGATCTAAAGTCAGTGAGGGCAAAGTCGGGGGTTCAGGAGTATAACAATAAATCGTGTCAAGAGACTGTATTTTGGATATACTATTTACCTGAACATTTCTTACAGACTTGCCAATTTCAAGCTTAACTAAATTGGGGGCGTACAACTTAGGTGATATTACTCTATCAATATATAGCTCTTCAAGTGAATACCCTACGTTCCAATCAACATTGTAAGAATAAAATTTCCGGGAATACATATATCCGCTCAAAAGAGGTACAGTTGAATCTTTTATACGTAATTTTTTAAGATTACAACCATCAAAAGTGTTTGGATTACTTCCCTCATATTCAAACAAACTAATCTCCTCAACAGAACCAGGTATTTCTAAAGAATCTAAGCTTTTACAAAACGCAAATAATCCTGTGGGAATCTCTTTAAGTTTATCAGAAAGTTTTAAAGATTTCAATTGCGTACACATATAAAATGCACTTTCTCCAATCTCTGTTACGGAATTCGGAATTATGAGAGTAGGGAGAGACTCGCAAAAAAAGAATGCCTTAGGTCCTATTGAAGTAACAGAATTTGGAATGGTTATTGAGATTAGGGAATTACACCTTTCAAAAGCACTATATCCAATATAAGTTAAAGAGTCTGGTAAAACAATAGAATCCAGAGACTCACACCATCGAAATGCCTCGCTACCAACATACTTAACGGAATTACCAATAGAAACAGACTTAAGTAATTTACATTCATTGAATGCCTCAGAGTAAATTGCCTCTGCAGAATTGCCTATCACTACTGATTTTAGTGCTCTACATTCATTAAAACCCTCACTCGGAACATATTTAACTGAATCAGGAATTGTAATTGAAGGGAGTGCGGTACACCCTTTAAATACTTTATCTCCCATATATTTTAGAGAATTAGGCAATGAAACACAAGTAAGTGATTGGCAGCTTGAAAAGACACTTTCTCCAATCTCTGTTACTGAATTAGGGATTATAATGGAGGCCAACGATGTACAGTAAGAAAAAGCACCGTCCCCAATCTTTTTTACTGAGTTAGGAATAGTAATGGACGTAAGTAATTTACATGATGAAAAAGCGTTACTTCCTATCTCTGTTACACTACTTGGAATAGTTACAGAAGTAAGTGATATGCATGCACTAAAAACCCTACTCTCTAAATAGGTTATTGAGTCAGGGATATTTATGGAAGTAAAACCACACCCGCTAAAGGCTGTATATCCAATACTTGTAACTGAGTTTGGTATAGTTAAAGATGTAAGAGACGAGCAGCCACTGAACGCACGGTTACCTATTTTTTTTAAAGAATTTGGAAGATTTATTGAAGCAAGCGATGTACAACGTTCAAAAGCAACATCTTCTATCTCTGTAATCGTATTTGGCATAATGACAGAGGTAATTTCACGTTCATTAAAAGCTTCTTTTCCTATAGCGGTAACTGTAAATTTTTGAGAGTCAAACTCTACCTGAGATGGTATTACGACTTCACGAGTGTAGCTGCCAGACAGACTAAGAACCTTGCAGGTCTTCTCTTCTAATGATATAATCTTATAATAGATATTCCCAGCCCAAAAATATACTTTATCAGCAAAAACAGGACTAGCAAGAGAAAGTCCAAAGATAATCAATCCCAGTTTTTTTATTACATTCTTCATTTTACATGTTTAGATAAAGTATTTATTATTAATTTATTAACCTCTGGCAGTACGGATACAACCTCTACTCCCGAATATATGGGAGCCTTATTAGGATAGCCAGTTATGCTTGCCCTTCCTGTTACATTATAGGTAATATCTGATACTGTAACAGTGTGTCGGCAGTCTGTAGTAGTAACCTGTGCAGTTCCATTGAAACTCCATATAGAATCCTCCTCTTCAATCAAGCTATCTTCATTGATTTTAACATTACGAATCCCTTTATAAATAAAATCAGGATCTGCAGGCAACGAGACCTTAGAGGGATCGTTCCAGTACTTTTCAAGTAAGTTTTCTAAACATTTACTTACATCTTGCTTTCTCATTAGCTTAAAAATATCGGCAAAATCCTCTCCCGACTCTACAATATACAAATAAAAAAGGTGTGAGGATTGTACTTAGTCTTATCCTATATCCGGGTCTTGGCGTACCCACTTTAGTAGATAAGACTGACAGCCCCACACCAGTCGCTTATACATTGCGCCTTCTCAGGCATAGGTATAGCAATCGATGCAGGTGTCATCGTCTTTCTATCTTCACTAAAGTTTCAAACCGCCAAGTTTGGATATAGAAGATAAAATTTCAATAACACCTTTTTCGGCAGATTACTCTGCCATCAACAAAAAAGTTGAATCTATGGGACTGTCTCTACAGTCAACCGATAAATTCAATCACAAATTTATATAATCCTAATGTTAAATGCAATAATTTTCGACAATCACCCCAAACAAAAAAAGTCGCAACGTGGGGTTGCAACTTTTCTTTTATTGTGGATGACGGGATTAACCCTTCTTCTCCTCTTTCTGCATTTGCTCTTTGAGAGCCTGAAGAGCGCCAAGGTCACCGAGAGTTGTCTTCTCGATTGCAGGAGCGGCTGCCTCTGCTTTAGGAGCCTTAGCTGCCTTCGGAGCCTTAGGAGCACGCTCGGGCTTGTTAGCATCCTCAGCGATGCGGCTGTGGCTCAAAATGATGCGCTTGCTATTCTTGTTGAACT
>CAZEJY010000049.1:0-19739 GCA_964512705.1 uncultured Sangeribacter sp.
ATTTCGAAAAAGATGCGTGCTTTTTTCTCATCTCTCAAATTTTTATTACCTTTGATAAATAATTAGAACCGCTACGTGAATAAGCGAGCGGAAACCTTAACTTTTATTAAATGAAAAAGATACTTTATTTTGTTCTGATTCTGGGAGCGACCGGCATTTTAGCAGCTTGTTCCGGAAAGCAGAAAGCCGCTGAAGCTGATACAGCTGCAGTTGAGGAAGTAGCAACCGAAGTAGTAACAGATTCAGTTGCAGCTCGTTTCCGTAATCCTGAATTTCAGTCAGAAACAGCTACAGATTCTACCTATGTTGTAACTCCCTCCGGATTGAAATATATGGTAGTGAAAGAGGGTACTGGCGAGAAACCGGGTCCGGAAGCTTCTGTGACTGTTCACTACACAGGTAAATTACTCGATGGAACCGTATTCGATAGCTCCGTTCAGCGTGGTGAACCTGCTACATTCCCGCTTCAGGGTGTGATCGCCGGTTGGACCGAAGGGTTGCAGTATATGAAAGAGGGTTCTAAATACATCTTCTATATCCCTACAGACCTTGCATACGGAGAGCATGGCGCTCCCGGTGTTATCCCCCCATATTCTGATCTTATTTTCGAAGTTGAGCTTATAAAAGTAAACACCAATGAATAAGAAATTTTTTAGATTCGGAGGAGCTATCCTTTTTGCAGTTATTCTTCTCACATCATGTGAAGGGAGAAAGATGAGCAACATGCAACCGACAGGTGATACAGTAGAGGTTAATGTAAACTCTTCCGATAGCGTTACAGATTCACTTGCTCCTGAAGACCCATTGGAAGCAAGCATCTGATTTGGACAACTGAAACAGAAAATACAAAAGAATCCGAATAGAAGTCGGTGTGTCAATATAGCGTTGGCACATCGACTTATTTTTATTTCGGGGCTCGTTATTCAGTAAAAAATTGCTATCTTTACATCAAATTCCAATCTTGCGTATAAAGCAGGAGTTAGGGAGGAATACCGCTTACAATAAAATCACATACATAATGAAGAAGAATTTTATTATCCTAACAATGTGTGCATGTGCGTTTGGCGCAAATGCTACCTATTTTCAGGCTCCCGCAGATGCAGGAGAAAAGGAGAATCCTGATTCAACAGGTTTTAAATTCACTGATGTAAAAATCATTCCTACCACTCCGGTAAAAGATCAGAATAAGTCGGGAACATGCTGGGCTTTTTCAGGTATCTCCACTATCGAAGATAATCTGCTCAAGAATGGTAAAGGTGAAGTAGATCTTTCGGAAATGTTTGTGGTGCGTAATGCTTATATCGACAAAGCTAAAAAATATATCCGAACAAACGGTAAAATTAACTTTGCCCAGGGTGGCTCATTTGAGGATGTCCTTGAAATGACTCGCCGCTATGGAGCTATGCCGGAAGAGGCGTACGCAGGTTTGAACTACGGTGAGAAGAAACATAGCCACTATGAGATGGCTGCAGCTCTGACAGCATATCTCAATGCTGTGTTGAGCAACGGTCAGCGCACCAAGAAACTTACTACCGCTTGGTTGCCGGGTTTCGAAGGAATTCTTGACGCATATTTGGGGAAAGTGCCTGAAACGTTCACATACAATGGTAAAACCTACACTCCCAAGACATTCGCAAAAGAGATGGGTATAGAGCCGGATAACTTCCAGATCTTCACAAGCTATACACATCATCCATTCTATGAAGAATTCATGCTTGAGATTCCAGACAACTGGCTTTGGAGCTCAAACTGGAATGTTCCTATGGAGGATCTCCGCACAATCACAGATAACGCTCTCGACAATGGTTACACCGTATTCTGGGGAGCCGATGTGTCTGAAGGTGGTTTCAAATGGGCTAAAGGTTATGCCGTTAATCCGGTTGAGAAGAATGAGAAGGATATGACAGACTCCGAACTCTCACGTTGGGTTAAACTGAGTGATAAAGATCGCGAGAATTCACGTTTTGATATCAAAGGCCCCACAAAAGAGAAAGTTGTAAATCAGGAGATGCGTCAGAAAGCTTTCGATAACTATGAAACAACCGATGATCACGGCATGGTCATAGTTGGTAAAGCCAAAGATCAGGAGGGTAATGACTACTACAAAGTCAAGAACTCATGGGATACCAACCAGATCTACGATGGATATTTCTATGTATCCATACCCTACTTCCTCGAGAAGACAATGAATATTGGTGTTCGCAAGGAAGCTGTTCCGTCCGCGATTGCTAAAAAGCTTAAATAAGTCATAATGCAATCAGTAAAAGCAAAGAAAAACCTCGGGCAACATTTTCTCAATGATGAAAATATTGCCCGACGGATTGCCAACACTATTTCCAAGGATCAACTCCCTGAATCAGCGAAACAATATGGTTCGTTACCCATAATGGAGATTGGACCCGGAATGGGTGTTCTCACAAAGTACCTCATGGAGACGGGCAGAGCTCTGACAGCTGTTGAACTGGATTCAGAAAGCGTCAGCTATCTCTCCAAGGTCTATCCCAACCTGAAGGTGATCGAAGGAGACTTCTTAAAGATGGATCTCAAGGAAGTATATCCGGAGGAATTCGCGCTTATAGGAAACTATCCATATAATATCTCTTCTCAAATATTCTTCAAGGTGCTTGATTACCGCGAATTGATTCCGGTAGTGTCAGGTATGCTTCAAAAAGAGGTAGCGGAGAGAATTTGTGCCAAACCCGGAAGTAAGACTTACGGGATATTATCAGTGCTTCTGCAAGTTTGGTATGATTGCGAGTACCTGTTTACAGTCCCTCCCGGTGTCTTCACTCCACCCCCAAAGGTGCAGAGCGGCGTGCTCCGTCTGGTCCGAAACTCACGCACAGCTTTAGAGGTTGATGAAAAGCTCCTTAAGAATGTGGTCAAAACAGCTTTTGGGCAGCGGCGTAAGACCCTGCGCAATTCGCTAAGTCCACTTTTCGGCGCAAAAATTGCTCAGATTGATCCGGCAATTTTAGCCTTAAGACCCGAACGATTAAGTGTCGAGCAGTTTATTAGTCTGACTAAAATTCTCTCATCCGAACCATTCTGACAACTTCCTCGTAAAACGAGATTAAACTTAACGGTGTGTCAAAATTCAGAATTTTGACACACCGCTTTTTTCTAACTTAAATAATCAAAAGTTGATTATTCAAGGGTCTTCTGTGCGCTCTGCATGATCTGGCGCCAGGGTAGTGTAGAATCGTTTATATCGAGCGATCTGATCTGATTCAGTACCTCTTCTGTTGCAGTGGTGTCTACGCCCAATTTTCGCAGTGCCCTGACCTTCTCAGCCGCTTCTATACCATCTCTTAGTCGCTCGAAACGGATCGTTGATCTATTGCCCGGATAAACAAGGTAAGTATCTCCCGAAATCCAGTTGCCGAAGCGGGAATCATTTATAGGATCCTCTGTCCATGAATTGTATGCCCAACGAAGCATTCCATCATAGTCCAATGCCAGACCATACCATCCTAACAGTTCCGCTTCATAAGGTTGAGATGCAGAGAAAGTGTTAGGATAATTTGGGTTGCAACATACATAAAATGTGGTGTTCAGACCTTTTTTTCTTCGATCCAATATATCTTCAAGGTCGGCAGGTTGCTGTTGAGCCACACAGACATCTCTCATCATATTATATCGCTTGTATGACTTGTGCATGTCGGCAATGGCAAACCCCATCTCCGGAGCACACTCCTGAAGCAGGGCTACGGCGGCATCCATCTGCTCCGGCGCACGCTCATCCATTGCCATATTGGTAATCTCAAGCCAGCCTTTTTTACGGAGATGCTCGGTAAAATCAACAAGGAAAGGTTTCCACATTTCTGTGAAAATTTCAGTACCTGGAGTTGCGTTTACAGTCACAACTTTGCCGGTTGCCTCATCAATATATTCCAGCTCACAATTCCATGGAGCCATCGAATAGCAATTGATCATATCCTTTATGCCAATCTCCAGCATCAGTTCCACCCAGCGGTCGAAAGCAGTGTAATCGTAGCTCCAGCTACCATCTTTATGCTTGGTCCAAACGATCATATTCTCATAACCATCGTAGCATTGATGATTCCAGGG
This sequence comes from uncultured Sangeribacter sp., assembly GCA_964512705.1. GTDB lineage: Bacteria > Bacteroidota > Bacteroidia > Bacteroidales > Muribaculaceae > Lepagella. The sequence goes on from CAZEJY010000049.1 coordinate 4,072, forward strand.
GTCCTTATTGAGGGTTGCAGTAATAACCTTCTGACCGGCATCGCGCAAACGTGTCATAATAGGACGCAACGCTTCAAAATGTTCATCGCTCCACACTTTAACGCCCGCAGTGCGAGCCACAGCCGTGGGATGCTGCCAGAGATCAAGATGATATTGCCAATCTGTTGCAGGCGGCAGCTCGTATTCCTGAACACGCAACTTCAGCGGAAGAGTCAAGTCTGTGCCACTATCCGTTTTTACCTTTACCTCACTGACATATTCTCCAGGGGCAGCATCGCGCGGCACATCAACCGAAATCCATACAGGACGAACTGTTCTCGCTGCGATGTCAAAGGTTGGTATGGTATCCAACATATCAGGAACAAGGATTTTTTCTCCATTTTCCTGAGAAAGTGGTGCTCCACCTATTGTGTAACGCACAAAATATGGTGTTGCGATAGTACCCGGCAGACTGTTGCCGTTCTCCGCTTTGAATTCTGCAACTTCACACGAAACACCATCGACATCTTCTGCTGTCCAGAGAAGCAGCTCTGCTGCGCATCTCTCACCTCTCCATGCAGAAAGTGAGTTAGTACCCTTCGCCTTGGAATCGGGCACAATGCTTCGGGAATGACGCATATCTATGTCGCCCCACATTGCATTGAGGCCTTTACTTACGTGATCCCATGCAGCTTGCTGCTGAACAGTAAGAGGCGTCGGATCCGACACCTCTTGATATGTTTTAACTCTTGTGTTTTCACTACTATATCCGCTGAATGCAGATAGAAGGAAAAAACCTGACAGGAGCGAATATTTATTCATCCTCTTTCATATTATGGAATACATTCTGCACATCCTCATCCTCCTCAAATTTATCGAGAAGTTTCTCGAGTTGCTCGCGCTGCTCAGCTGTAACCTCTTTATAGTCTGTAGGTATACGCTCGAATTCAGCTGATACAATCTCCATACCCTTATCCTCAAGGAATTTCTGAAGATTGGAGAATTGATCGAATGCACCGTAGATGAGCCATTCCTCATCCTCTGCCTCCAATTCTGCCTCGTAGTCCATCAGATCTAACTCAAAGTCCTCAAGAGCCACATCCGGATTCGGTTTTACATGGAACACACTCTTGTGGTCAAAGAGGAAAGAGAGTGAACCCTGAGTGCCGAGTGAACCACCGAATTTATTGAAATAGCTACGCACGTTAGCAACTGTGCGCTGATTATTGTCGGTTGCAGTCTCAACTACAATGGCAATTCCGAAAGGTCCATATCCTTCGAATACTACCTCCTTGTAATCAGATGCATCCTTATCAGTAGCTTTCTTGATTGCGCGTTCGATAGTATCTTTTGGCATGTTGGCAGCCTTGGCATTGTGAATCAATACACGGAGGCGCGGATTCATTGCCGGATCCGGACCACCTGCTTTAGCTGCTATTGTTATTTCCTTACCGATACGTGTAAAAGTACGGCTCATGTTGCCCCAACGTTTCAATTTACGGGCTTTACGAAATTCAAATGCTCTTCCCATTTGCTCTATATCTTTTTACTTTTATCTTAAATTTATTCTGACTATTTTTTATCTGATCTCCGCACCCATGGTTTGCACAGCCTTCATAATGCGAGACATTGCATCATCTATCTGGCGGTCATTGAGAGTCTTCTCATTATCCTGAAGTACCATCTTCACGGCATAAGATTTCTTACCCTCCGGCAGATTCTTACCCTCATACACGTCAAAGAGTCTTACATCCTTCAGAAGCTTACGCTCAGCTTTGCGTATAGCTGCATCAATATCTGCAAATTTCACGGATTTATCAACCAACAATGCGAGGTCGCGCTCCACAGGCTGGGTCTTAGGTAATTCAGCATAGGTAACTTTATTTTTAGCCACCATTTTGTATAGTGCGTTCCACTCTATCACCGCGTAGACCACAGGCTGTTCGACACCGAATTTCTTCAATACGGAAGATCTGACGACTCCGACCTGTGCTAACTCCTTACCACTTCTTGAAGCTATGTCAAGTTTGGCAGCAAATACCTCGTCGGAACCTTGTGTAGCTACAACTGCGGATTTTGTCACTCCCAAGCGGAGCAGAATATTATCTACGATACCTTTAAGGTCGAAGATAGAGGTCTCTATCTTCGTAACATTCCATGAAGCAGGAGTTTTCTCACCGGTCATCCAGATACCCAATTGCATCTTCTCTGAATATGGCGCCAATGGCTTCTCTTTTGTTGCCTCCTTAGCCGGATTAAAGTTGTAGACATTCCCGAATTCATAGAATTTCAGATTCGGCATCTTACGGTTCACGTTATGAGCAATTGACTCCAAGCCGCCATAAAGAAGAGTCTGGCGCATTACTCCAAGATCACCGCTGAGAGGATTCATCAATTTAACACCATTCGCCAATGGGAACAGTTCTGATTCCTCGTAATATCCTATAGCAGTGAGGGAATTATTCATAATCTCGGAGAAACCTTCCGCTGTGAGCTGCTCACTCACGATCTGCTGCAATTTATAGCTTTCGTCTGTATCGCCCTTTGCAGAGAGGGAGATTTGCATATTCTGTCCGATCTCCACATTATTGTAGCCATATACTCGAAGTATTTCCTCTACTACATCACATGGACGATATACGTCTACACGATAAGTAGGCACTTTGAGATGAACCACATCCGGGTCATCCGTTGGAGTCACATCAATCTCGAGTGCTTTCAAGATGCATATCACAAGCTCCTTTGGAAGAGTTTTACCAATTAACTTATTGCAATATTCAAAAGAGAAATCGAGTTCTTTCTTCTCAATCGGCGCGTTTACAACATCTACAAGTTCACCGCAAATTTCGCCACCTGCCAATTCCTTGATCATGACCGCTGCTAACTTTGCTGCGTATTCAGTGATAGCCGGGTCTGCTCCTCTTTCATAACGGAATGAAGCATCTGTGCTTAGGCCGTGACGACGTGCTGTGCGACGAACACGTGTGGGATTGAAATATGCACTCTCGATGAATAGATTTTTAGTATTCTCTGTCACTCCGGACTCAAGTCCACCGAAGACTCCAGCAATACACAATGGCTTTTCAGCATCACAAATCATCAGATCCGATTCGTGAAGTTCATGCTCAACACCATCCAATGTAGTGAATTTTGTACCTGTTGGACAAGTGCGGACCACAATCTCCTCATTCTTGACCTTATCCAGATCAAAGCTATGAAGTGGTTGACCGATTCCCAACAATACAAAATTGGTAATATCAACAATGTTGTTTATTGAACGTTGGCCGGCTGCTACCAATAGATTTTTCAGCCACTCAGGACTCTCTTTCACTTCCACTCCGCGGATAGTGACTCCGGTATAACGCGGGCAACCCTCTTTGTCCTCGACCTTCACTGTTGCAGCTCCATCTGTTTTATCTATTGAGAATGCTTCAACCGACGGGAGGGAGACCTCGGGATATTCACCTGCGCCACCTTCACAGATATCACACCATTGCTTAGCCTTCAGGTCGCGAGCGACTCCATAATGGCTCGCGGCATCCACGCGATTCGGAGTTAGTTCAACTTCAAGACGGTAGTCGCTTTCCACGTTGAAGTATTCCGCAGCCGGGGTACCGGGAGCGACCTCCTCTTTCAGGACGATAATCCCGGCATGGTCTGAACCGAGTCCGAGCTCATCTTCGGCACAGATCATTCCGAATGACTCTTTACCGCGAATCTTAGACTTCTTAATCTGGAATTCCTTATCCCCATCATAGAGTGTTGTGCCTACAGTTGCAACAACTACAGTCTGACCGGCAGCTACGTTGGGTGCACCGCAAACTATCTGAGTCGGCTCGCCATTGCCCAAGTCTACGGTAGTGACATGAAGATGGTCGGAATCAGGGTGGTCTTCGCAAGTAAGTACCTTACCGATAACTACTCCGCGCAAACCCCCGCGGATACTTTCAACCTCCTCTACCGTATCACATTCCAATCCGAGAGATGTGAGAGTAGCAGCCAATTCCTTTGGAGTTTGATTGAACTCTATGAAGCGTTTAAGCCATTTATATGAGATATCCATTTGTGTTGTTAATTTAATTCGCTTTAATTCGCAAATTTAATACTTTTTAAGTAATTAATGAACATCTGAATCGAAGATATTTTCTATGATTCCATGAAATGATAAAGCGCGACGAAATTTTCGTCACGCTTTATCAGTTTTTAATAAGTCTTGTTTCTCAGAATCAATTTAGCTTCATTTCTTCACTACCTTGATGAGCTCTACTTCGAAGATAAGTGTGGAATGAGGTGGGATCACATTCGGGATACCGTTAGGACCGTATGCAAGATCTGAAGGGATGAAGAATGTGTACTTTCCACCCTCCTTCATAAGCTGTACACCCTCTGTCCAACCGGGTATGACGCGGTTCAATGGGAATGTAGCTGGTTCACCGCGGTTTACAGAACTGTCAAATACTGTACCGTTAAGCAATTTACCAGTGTAGTGAACAGTTACTTCATCCTCGGCAGTTGGTTGAGCACCAGTACCCTCTTTCTCTACGACATACTGCAGGCCGGAAGCTGTGGTTTTTACATTCTCCTTCTTGGCATTCTCAGAGAGGAATTTGTCACCCTCTTCGCGAGCTGCCTTTACGGCTTTCTGCTCAAGATCCTGAAGGTAATCATTTATCAATTTCTGAGCCTCTTCGATAGGCATTTCAGGTGTGCCGCCATCAAAAGCAACTTTTACACCATCTTTAAAGCTTTCAGAATTCAGGTCTTTTACACCCATAGCCTGGAGCTGCTTGCCCATAGCAAGACCCCATGCATAACTTAATTTGTCCATAATAATATTCTTTATAGTTTTCTAAATTTATTTTTCGCGCATGAAGATTGAGATAGGAGTGCCATGGAAGTCCCAATGTTCGCGAATCTTATTCTCAAGGAATCTTCGATAGGGCTCTTTTACCCATTGCGGAAGATTACAGAAGAATACAAATGTCGGAATCACTGCATCCTTCAGCATGGTGATATATTTAATCTTTACAAACTTTCCCTTATTGCTTGGTGGGGGAGTAATGGCTACCTGCTCAAGCATATAAGAGTTAAGCTGTGAAGTCGGGATAACCCTGCGGCGATTATTATAAACGTCTACGGCTGTCTCCAAAACTTTGTAGATACGTTGCTTTGTCAGAGCAGAGGTGAAGAGAATCGGGAAGTCCGTGAACGGAGCGAATTTGTTGCGGATAGCTTTTTCGAAAGTCTTCTGCGCTTCCAAAGATTTATCTTCAACGAGATCCCACTTATTGACACACACAACCAACCCCTTGCGGTTACGTTGAATCAAACCGAAGATGTTTGCATCTTGTCCTTCGATACCTCTGGTGGCATCTATCATCAATATGCAGACATCAGATGCTTCTATAGCGCGAATGGAGCGGATTACAGAGTAGTACTCGATATCTTCGTTCACTTTCTGTTTTTTGCGGATACCGGCTGTATCAACCAGATAGAAATCAAAGCCGAATTTATTATATCGGTGATAGATTGAGTCACGGGTAGTTCCCGCAATGTCGGTAACGATATGTCGCTCCTCGCCGATAAATGCGTTGATAAGTGAGGACTTGCCGGCGTTTGGACGACCCACGATTGCAAATTTCGCGATATTCTCCTCCGTGGTATCATCCTCCTCCTTCTGAGGCATATCTTTCACGATTTCGTCGAGAAGTTCCCCGGTTCCGGATCCGTTGGCAGAAGATACGCCAATCGGGTCTCCTAATCCCAAGCTATAGAACTCCGGTATATTGAATCTTGCATCGCCTTTGTCATCTTTATTAGCGACAACAATTACCGGTTTCTTTGCGCGTCTGAGAATAGCCGCAACCTTATCATCGAGATCGGTCACACCTACTGAAGCATCCACCACGAAGAGAATTACATCTGCCTCTTCAATGGCAATCTCAACCTGTTTGTTGATCTCCTCTTCAAAAACATCATCGGAGTTCACTACCCAACCGCCTGTATCAACGATTGAGAACTCTTGCCCACACCAGTCTACTTTGCCATATTGGCGGTCGCGTGTGGTACCTGCCGTGTCATCTACGATAGCTCGGCGTGTCTGCGTCAAGCGGTTGAACAGCGTGGATTTACCCACATTCGGCCGCCCTACTATTGCTATTAGTTTACTCATAATCTTTTTATTGGGTTTTAGGCTTTAGGTTTTAGATATTAGGTTGAAAGCCTGATCCTCTAACCTCCCACCTAACACTTATTCCTATAATCAATCAATGAATTAATCATCTTTGATATTTGTTCAAAACAGTTAAATAAGGAATCTCGTATGTCCAAACTAATAAAACCTAATCTACAGCATAATTCGATTTGAGTTTCAAGTTCCAAAAGAGATCCTCTGGAGATATTTAAAAATTTAATAAAATCTTTATTGGAATTTCGACCATGTCCTTCGGCAATATTTGAGGGGACAGATACGGCTGCGCGGTTGATTTGGCTGATGAGACCAAATTTTTCTTCATCTGGCAATGTTGCGGTTACTTTGTATACAGCTAAAACCATATCCATGCTTTTTTGCCATACCTTTAAATTCCTATAATCGCTACTTTTCATCGCTAAATACGAACAACCTAACGCCTAAAGCCTAATACCTAACACCTAACACCTTAAATTACTCCATATACCCGAACTGGCGCAGCTTGTTGTCGCGGTTTCTCCAGTCTTTTTCTACTTTTACGAATGTCTCGAGGTGCACCCTCTTTCCGAAGAATTTCTCTATATCCTGGCGAGCTTCAATGCCAACTTTCTTGATCTTCTCTCCACCCTTGCCGATTATAATACCTTTCTGGGAATCCCGCTCTACATAAATCACTGCCATGATATGTATGGAATTCTCCTTCTCCTCAAACTGCTCCACAATAACTTCTACACTATAAGGAATCTCCTTGTCGTAGTTAAGAAGAAGTTTTTCGCGGATAATCTCAGTGACGAAGAAGCGCGCCGGCTTGTCGGTCAATGCATCCTTGCCAAAGAATGGAGCGGATTTAGGAAGCAATTCCTCAATGCGGTGTTTAAGGTTCTCGACGTTGAAGTCTTCTTTAGCGCTTGTCGGGAAAATCTCGGCATTCGGGAGACGGGTCTTCCATTTCTCTATGATTTCATCAAGTTGAGAATTATCTTTGAGAAGGTCTACCTTGTTTATAACCAATAGAACAGGGATTGTCTCTTTTGCAACACGATCCAAGAACTCAGCATTCTTTTCCGGATCCTCGACAACGTCAGTTACGTAAAGCAGGATGTCGGCATCTGTCAGAGCACCCTCGGAGAATCCGAGCATGGATTCCTGCAATTTATATTTAGGCTTGAGTACACCGGGAGTGTCGGAATAGACTATCTGATACTCAGGGGTGTTGACGATACCCATGATACGATGACGGGTTGTCTGAGCCTTTGATGTTATAATTGATATCCTTTCACCTACGAGATCATTCATAAGTGTGGATTTACCTACGTTCGGGTTACCTACAATATTTACAAAACCTGCACGATGCTCCGGATTGGTTCCGGGAGTCATATCTTTAATTTCATCCATGGTAATTTCTATCTAATCAATCTAAGTTAATATACTAATATATTAACCCCATTTGTCGGCGGTTTGTTCGACCCTGTAGCGTCTTCTTATTCCAAAAAAGGGCATCGGATCTGATCTGATGCCCTTTTTAGATATTTATATAATTGGAAATATTTATTCCTTTGGATCAATACCCCAGATGAGATACATAGCGCCCCATGTGAAGCCGGCACCAAACGCTGTCAGGATGATTTTGTCTCCTTTGTGAAGTTTGTTTTTATATTCATCGAGACACAACGGAATGGAAGCGGCAGATGTGTTGCCATAGTGCTGGATATTGACCAATACTTTCTCCTCCGGGAACTTGATGCGGTCGCCAACAGCTTCAATGATGCGAAGATTTGCCTGATGAGGAACAAACCAGTCCACCTCTTCTACCGATAAGTTGTTGCGCTTCATTACGGAGCGCGAGGAGTTAAGCATATCGTTTACGGCATGCTTATAAACGGCTCTTCCCTCTTGGTAAATGTAATGTTCGCGCGCATCAACCGTTTCGTGTGAAGCCGGCTTGGCAGAGCCACCAGCTTTGTAAACGAGGTGAGGCAAGCCGGAACCGTCGACATGGAATTCTCCGTCGATCACACCTACAGGTTCCTCCGTGGGTTCAACAAGCACGGCTGCAGCAGCATCACCGAATAGAGGGCAGGTAGCACGATCCTGATAATCGGTCATGCTCGACATCTTTTCGGCGCATACCACAACCACTTTCTTGTATAGTCCCGCCTCGATATAGGCTCTGGCTGCTTGCATGGTCACGATGAAACCGGCACATGCAGCCTGAACGTCGTATGCGTATGCATTTTTGAGTCCTACGCCATAAGCTATAACAGAACCAGTGGACGGGAATCTATAGTCGGGGTTGCTGGTTGCACAGATAAGGAGATCTACCTCCTCAGGTTTTACGCCTGTTTCTGCAAGCAGTTTCTCCACAGCCTTGATACCCATGAAGCTGGAGCCTTTGTCGGGATCCTTGAGGATGCGGCGTTCCTTGATACCAACACGAGTGGTGATCCATTCGTCGTTGGTGTCTACCATATGCGACAGCATCTCATTATCCAGAATATCTTCCGGAACATAAGATGCTATCCCTGTAATTTTGGCATTTGCCATATCAGTCTTTCTTTTCGATCACCAATTTACCACGGTAGTATCCACATTCGCCACATACAGTGTGATAGATGTGCCATGCGCCGCAGTTAGGGCAGATTGCCAATGTAGGGATAAGTGCTTTGTCGTGTGTGCGACGTTTTGCGGTACGGGTGTGAGATTGTCTGCGTTTAGGATGTGCCATTTTTATTCTGTTTTTTTTGAGTCCTTAATCTTGCGATTGGGCTCGGATGTTAATTATTATTTCAATCTTCTTTCTCCACTGATTCTATATCTGCGTCAAAATCATCCATTGCTTCCCCCTCATCGTCAGCACTGTTTCCACGGTGCTTGGAGAGAACGGCAGCCATTGCCCTGTTGCATTTGCCTAAGGGATGAACATGACGTAACGGAATAGTCAATAGAATTGTGTCGTAAAGTATATATGCTACGTTTAAAAATGTATTGCTAAAGGGGATAACCAATAGGTTGTCTGCCCCATCATCGTAGTTTTCACCATATTTTACCACTACATGGTAATCAGTGTCGACTTCAATATCAATTGGATCAAGACAACGGTCGCAGGGCACCTGCACCACTCCTTTGCAATGGAATGTGCAATCGTAGGTATCGTGGCGCTTCACAAGATCTAAATGAACTTTTACATCTGAGTTCACGATGTCACTATTCTCCATGTTCTTGAAGAATTCAGTGCCTATTTCGAAATCCTGCTCATGTTTGCCATCCGGCAGAGATGCCAATTGAACTTTATATGCTGTGAATTTTCCCATTATATTAATAGTTCTCCTGTACCTCCGAGGGGAATCGAACCCCTATCTAAAGTTTAGGAAACTTCTATTCTATCCGTTGAACTACAGAGGCATAAATTTGTGAGAGCAATACACCTCAACTCCCTTCGCGGTTGCCAAGTTGTTTACTCTCCACAAAATGCGTCTGCAAATTTAGTTATTTTTTTTAATTCAAGCAATATGGCACCCCATTTTTCTATATTTTACATATAAGAGGCAGGCTCCATTCTCCTGATTTCTTAAATATAGGGGAATGGAGCCTGTGGATTTCAACGACGCGTGTTTATTTTACGCGTTCGAATGCTTTGTCTGGTTCACCGAGCCATTTATAGAGGCGCAGTTCGCAACCTTGCTGGCCATCTTTCTTGAAGTTCTTGGATATGTAGAAGTATCCGTCTCCAACGGGTGAGATTCCGGTAGCGCCGTAGGGGAAGTTGAAACCACGTACACCACTTGCCTGATCTTTGAGACCTGCTTCCTTAAGGAAGATGACATCACCTTTCTCAGGTTGGTAGAATCCTTTCAGTTGCTGCTTTTCGGCCTTGCGGGAGCCATCAATAAGGAAGAGGCTGTAGTTGGGATATTGTGATTTGCGCCCTTTGTATACAGCCACGAGCCAGTCTCCTGTCTCACTGTCGTAGCACATATTCTGAATACCATAAGATGTGTTTCCGGTAAAGAGGAAAGATTTCTTAGCGGCTTTCTTAGGACCGTTGGCGTGTGGCTTTCCTTGTGTCAATGGAGTCTCGTATTTAGCCCAGTCCTTAATGTCGTAGCTGAGAATTACCTGATAGTCGTTGTCGGTGCGGAGTGTATCGCTATATATACCGTAAGCGACATTGAGGTATTTTTTGCCGTTTTTGTCACCCGGCAGTGGTGCGAAAGTGACACCGTCAATTCCTGAGCAGCCGTAGCGGTGATCAATAGTCTTGCCGTTTGCGTTTACTTTGGCAAGGTAATCATCCACTACCTCCTGAAGGTGAACGGTTTTCATTACGCCATCTTTCTCCGCATCCATATCCATGCAGTTGATTTTGTCAAGATCAAAAATTGCGATATAAAAAGCATCTCTGACATTCTGTGCGCCTTCCCCTTTGTTCTCTCTCTTGAGGATTCCTTTACCGATGCCGTCATTTTTGTATTCCAAAGAGCCATAAATACGGTTATTCTCTTTGTCGAATGTGAGACAACCAAGGTGACCGGTCAAGCCCTTTACGCTACCGAGAGCGTTGCCTTGGAGGTCGGTCTTAAGCAGCAGGGTAGTAAATGAAAAATACGCACATTTATTCTTGAGGTCTACGACTACACCCTGTACGTGGTTACGCCCTTGTAATCCGGGATCGATTGTGCGTGGGAGCTCATTAATATTGAGCGCGCTGGCTGCCGATGCTATACAAAGCATAAGAGCCACTAATGTTGCAGAAAGAAATTTTTTCATTGGATTATTAGTTAGTTTAATGATTATAGTAATTTAGGGAATTAAACATTGAATCGGAAGTGCATTATATCGCCATCCTGAACCACGTATTCCTTACCTTCGACTCCAAGTTTGCCGGCTTCTTTTACGGCTGCTTCAGACCCGAGGGTTACGTAATCGTCATATTTGATAACTTCGGCGCGGATGAAACCTTTCTCAAAGTCGGTGTGGATGATTCCTGCAGCTTGAGGTGCTTTGGTTCCGCGTATGAAGGTCCATGCTCTCACTTCGTCAGCACCTGCTGTGAAATATGTCTGAAGATCGAGAAGTGCATAAGCGGCACGAATCAATCGGCTGACACCGGATTCTTTCAGTCCGATCTCTTCGAGGAACTCCTGACGCTCCTCCCATGTGTCGAGTTCGGCAATCTCACTTTCGGTTTTTGCGGCAACAATCATCAGGTCGGCACCCTCTTCGGCGATAGCTGCCTTGACACGCTCTACGTATTCATTGCCGTTTACGGCAGCGGAGTCATCCACGTTGCAGACATAAAGCACGGGTTTGTTAGTGAGCAAGAAGAGTTCTTTTGCAAATTTCTCCTCATCCTTCCCTTCAATCTTTACGGATCTGGCAGGTTTCCCTTGTTCCAACGCCTCTTTGTAAGCCTGAAGTACTTCGAGCTGCATCTTCGCGGCTTTGTCACCTCCTGCCTTAGCCGCCTTCTCGGTTTTGGCTATGCGAGACTCTACAGTCTCCAGATCCTTAAGCTGAAGTTCATAGTTAATAACCTCCATATCACGCACAGGATCAACGGTGGTGTCAACATGAGTGATATTATCATCATCAAAACAGCGGAGCACATGAAGTATGGCATCTGTCTCGCGAATGTTTGCGAGAAATTTATTCCCTAATCCCTCACCTTTGGAAGCACCTTTAACCAGTCCGGCGATATCTACAATCTCCACGGTTGCAGGTACAGTGCTCTTCGGATTACACATTTCGACCAGTTTTGTCAGTCGGTCGTCCGGAACGGAAATAACCCCTACGTTGGGTTCGATAGTGCAGAAGGGGAAGTTTGCACTTTGTGCCTTAGCGTTGCTTAAGCAATTGAAAAGTGTGGACTTACCGACATTGGGTAATCCCACAATACCACATTTTAATGCCATATCTAATTCTAAAGAATTTTCTAAGTTGTGTCAGCTGCTTTTTTTGTATCAGCTACTTAATGAATTACAAATTTAATAATAATGAGCCGATTCTGCAAACAGGGTGGATAAAAGGTTTGAAAGATGATAAGTTAAGCTATGATGTCTTGAGTTTGCTCTTGGAAGATTACTTCAGGCGAAGTGTGTTGCCAGGCTGATCTTTTATGTGAGGATTAAGTGATAAGAGAGTGCTCATCTTCATTCCGAAACGCTGGGCGAGTGAATGGATTGATTCACCCTCACCAATAGTGGCGCGGGATAGACCTTCCGGGGCAGTATCATGTTTGGATTGGAGATAAACCTCCTCCCATGGTTTGATCTCGCAGTCTTGTTCCACATCATTTAAGGTCATGAGTTTGGTAGGGTCCATCCCCAACTCTTTTGCAATTGAAGAATATGTATCACGCGGAGCAGCGATGACACAATGAAGACCTCGGGAACGTCTGATAGGATGAACGGATTTAAGGGTCTGATGAATGAAGTCTGCTCCTGCTTCCATCAAGGAATTAGCATCCGAATCGTATTGGTATAATCCATAACGCTCAATAATCGATATCAATCTCATTGCATAATTGGGGTCGGTGGCATAACCGCAAGCCTTCAGTCCGTGAGCCCAGGCTACATAATCGGTAACATCATTCTCAAAAAGCGGCTGATACCTCTTCCGACATAAGAATTTGGAGTGATCTTCAAAGCTTTCAAGTGCAGAGGCGTAGGAGCGGAAGCACTCGTTGATGGCATCATCATTCCGAAGGAGTGTGTCGCCGGTCCATTCTTTGTGGCATTTGATACCGAAATGGTTATTGCCGATAGTTGCCAAAGAAGACTGTCCGGCACGGCTTTCTAAAAGTCCCTGTGCAAGAGTGATAGAGGCGGGGATGCCGTAGGTCTGTTGCTGCTCCACGGCGATTGCGCTATACTCGTCTATATACTTCGAATATGCATCCGTTTTTCCCGCAATTGGCAAGACGGATGCAATAAAAATCGCTGTTAGAATGAACCGAATGAGTTTCATGACGTAAAATTAGTAAATAACGATTATATTTGCAGAAAGATATTGAGGAAATGAAGGAAATAAAGATTGAGACACATATACTCGAGTGTCAGTATGAGGAATTGTCGGATATAGATAGAAAGTTGGTAGATGTTGCGAAGGCTGCGACCCGGAGATCTTACGCGCCCTATTCCAAGTTTCATGTTGGAGCTGCTATATTGATGGAGAATGGTGAGATTGTTGCCGGTTCCAATCAGGAAAACGCAGCTTATCCATCCGGTACTTGTGCCGAGCGCACAGCCGTATTCTATGCTTCGGCGCAATATCCCGGTGTAAGGATGAGGAAGATTGCAATTGCTGCGTGGACGGCATTGCATACAGATCCGGAATCAAACTATGAAGCCGGTTATCAGCAGATGCCTATCAGTCCTTGTGGCGCATGCCGTCAGGCTCTGTTGGAGTATGAAACTTTGTATGGCCCAATGGAGGTTATACTTTTCGGTAGCGAGAAGATTTACAAACTGCCATCGGTTAAGTCTATTCTTCCTCTGTGTTTTACTGAATTCTAAGGGGCTTCGAGTGGCTGGAAACTACCGATGCTTCTGAAATCGATCAAAGAGCGTGACGTCTGCGGAAGTCTCGCTCTATATCAAATGTGCCGATATGTCGGAGTTTCTTTTCCTCAAAAATCTCATCGATCTTAAGGAAGATTCCGCTCTCTTCTACATCTCCGAATTCAAGATTTATAGCTGTTCCAAATACCCTCATTGTTGGAGAAAGTCCCATATATGCGTTCACTAAAGGAGGTATGGTATAACCATGTTCGCGAATGATGCGATTAAGGATCTTGAAATCCTCTTTGTAGTCATCCTCCGATAGCACGGATTGCACTTTGTCGGTGTCAGCATCGGTCACTAAAGGAGTGATAGGCTTCACGAGATTCTCGTTATCCGGGAAGTGCTTGTGCATAAATCCGAGTATAAGATCGCGACATTCGCGATTGTAGCTCGGATACATAGTCACTTTCCCCAAGAGGTATTTTATCTGAGGGTAGACAACTGTCAGCGCCCCTAAGCCATCCCAAAGGTTATCGAGTGCATAGAGTGCTTTGGGCCCTTTGAGCGTAGTCTGATATTCGGGGGCAACAAAGGAACGACCTAATTCCAATGTGTTGGGAAGATAGTTGCTGATGAATTCCGGAGAAAAGCTGAACATGTGTGCCATAGCTATATTTGGCACTCCATCTTTAACTTCGACATCCTCTCCAAGAATAAATCTGTAACCACCAATTATCTCGCATTCGGTGGGATTCCAGACAATCATCTGTTTGCAAGGCTTTGCCATAGTGTCGAATTCATCTATGTCGCAATCCTTGCCGGTGCCACCTCCCGGTCCGCGAAAAGCTATTTCGCGAATGCGGCCAATTTCCCGCATTGTGTTTGGGGCGTTAAATGCATCAATCACATATATCTCATTCCCTCCTTTATTTGTGTGACGAAGGAATCTCTCCGGTGTGAGTTCCTTCTTTATGAGTTCCGGTGATACTTTATCTATGATCGGTTGCATCGATTGGCTGTTTTCATAAAATTGAGGGCGTGAAAATATATTCACCCCTCAATCTGTTATTTTAAGCCGCAAATTTAATAAATTCTATTTTACTTTACAAACCTTGCAAAGAAGCTCCACACAATTTCTTCAGTATTCAGGTCTTTTGTTCCCCAGGAATGGGGTCCTCCTTCAATTCTGTACAGTTCTACATCAAATCCATAAGGGCTGGAGGTGTAAACAGTATGCGTCACCTTGCGATTCTCATCTGCAAGTGTAGGGAAGATCTCCTCCTTCACATCCACGCATTTATTTGCCACAGCCATCTCTCCGACAGCAATAGGAACTGCAACGTATGCACCCCAACCACCTGAGCCGGCATGATCTCCGGTCCACATAGAGGTTTTGTCTGCGTCGCCGTGAATCTCCATGAAAGGGACCGGCTGTGGCACGGGATTGTTCATATAGACATGCTCGAATAGTAAACCTGCAACCGAAGCATATGCTTTGTAGAGTCCCGGAGCCGTAAACGCCAGCTGATAGCAAAGGTCGCCTCCATTGGACATTCCGGTCATAAATCTATTTTCTTTGCTGAGCTTGAACCGTTGGCAAACCTCCTCATTCAGATCCTTGAAATATATAGCCTCATCCACATCCATCCCGGCTTGTGACGGATAACCTACATTCCATCCGCTTTTACCTTTGGAATCGGGCCATCCATCCGGGTAGCAAACTGCGAAGCCCTCTCTATCCGCCACAGCATTCAATGCTTTCTTCCACCTTGAGTTTGAGCCATATCCATGAGTATACACCACTAATGGCGCTCCCTCCTTGAGGTTCTGAGGTAGATACATGGCGTAAGTGCGTTTCTTTCCCTGACTCTCAAATTCATATTTTACCTGCTCCTTTTCCTGGGCATTCATGCCCAATACAGCCATTACAAAGATGGCAATTATTACTCTCAACCGTGACATATTCCTTCTTATTCAGTTGTTTTGAAAGCTACTCA
>CAZEJY010000050.1:0-19723 GCA_964512705.1 uncultured Sangeribacter sp.
GTGACCAACCGTGTATGGGCCCCTTCGACGAGGGGATAGTTGGGAGTCACGTGCCCTGCGGGAAAACCGTAACCTACCGGGAAATGATTGAGGTTATTCTTTTTGAGGAATTTCTCAATCATAGACTCCATGGAGACATGATCTGCTGATGGTTTGTACTCCGTGAATTGACCGACAAGCAATCCCTTCAGATGTGAGAAAACACCCTGCATCAGCAGTCGGTAGAGCACGCGCTCAATCTTATATATAGGTTCCGCAACATCCTCAATGAATAGAATGCAATCCTTGTTTAAGGCTTTGGCAAGGAGATCAAAGGGGGTTGCTGCCAAACCATTCAGCACTGCAACGTTGCCTCCAATCAGCATACCCTCTCCCTCTCCACAATGATTTAGGGGAAGTAAATCCACATTGAAATCATTATCTCTTTCAAAATAGTAGGTTGGCATTCGGTTGGTTGTGAGAATATCCATAATTACTTTAACCCCGGGATCATCATCGGTAAAGTGCCGACACATCGGCCCATGAATCGATTCTACTCCCTGTGAAATGGAGAGTGCGTGTAGGGCGGATATATCGGAGAAACCTATTAGCCATTTAGGGTTTTGTGAAAGTAGGTTGTCAGGGATATGAGGAAGAAGATGGGTTGCTCCGTAGCCACCGCGTCCGCACACCACCGCCTTTATCTCCGGGTCCTCCCACGCCGCTATAAAATCAGAAAGACGATGTTCAGGAGTGGAGGCGAAACTACCGTCAGCCGGTCCCTCGGCATAAGGCATTACCACCGGCTGGAATCCTTTTCCGCTCAGGAACTCGCATGCCTGCTTAATATACTCACTCTTTACAACCGATGCCGGCGTAATAATTCCAATCTTATCACCCGAATTTATAGTCGATGGTCTAATCATATTCTCACACCTAATAGCTTGTTAATATCCCTGGACTTTGATGCCGGCAAGTTGGATTTGGGCGGCGATGCGGTCAAGTTCATCTTTTTCGACTTTGATGAGCTTCTCCTCCGGGGTGGAGCGGTCAAGGCTATAGATCATCACCTCCTTGGGGCGTATCTCTTTATATGCCTTGATCAGGGCTTCGATCTCTTGCGGAGTTGTGTTGTCGATTGGCTCTCCGTTATGCTCGCCGCGTAGAATCATGGTCTGAATGATTCCGGTGCCGGAGAATTGCTTCAAACCCTCTATAAGTTTATCTACAGTGAAATCCTTTGATGCCGGCTGATCAATCAAGCGCATTGTCGGATTAATCGCTGAGTCGAGTTTGAGGATATTGTTATCAACTTTTTTCAAGGCTTCGGCAACACGCTCGTCGAAAATGCGAGTTGAATTGGTCAGGACCGAGACCTTGGCATCAGGATAAAACCTGTCGCGCAATTCAATTATATCATCCACTATTTCCGGAAATTCAGGGTGGAGAGTCGGTTCACCATTTCCGGAGAAGGTGATTACATTAAGAGTCTCCCCCTTCTCGTGCATGTCCTGCAGTTTCTTCTCTAAATCTTCCTTAACCTTTTGGCGCGTTGGGAGTCCTGTTGTACCCTTCCCTTGAGAATTGTAACCGGCTTCGCAATAAACGCAATCGAATGAGCACACTTTGCCATCATCAGGCATCAGGTTAACGCCTAACGACACTCCGAGTCGGCGGCTGTGAATTGGTCCGAAGATGGTGGAATGAAATATTACAGTCTGGTCTTTTCCCATAAAATTATTAGTTTTTACCGGTCAGCAGTCCCTGAAGGTCATGTAGCTTCTGGAGTGCCTGAAGTGGAGTGAGGTTGTCGATATTGATACCGAGAAGGTGATCGCGAATCTGAGAAAGCAGCGGGTCATCGAGCTGGAAGAAGGAGAGCTGATAGCCATCGCGCTTCTTACCTAAATCCTTCACATCGCTTTTACTCTTCACACCGCTATCCGACATTTCAGTCTTATTCCCATCCTCAAGTCGGGCGAGCACCTGATTGGCACGTTTCACAATCGAAGGCGGCATTCCTGCCAACTTAGCCACGTGAATACCGAAGCTATGTGCAGATCCACCCCTTTCGAGTTTACGCATGAAGAGCACCTTCCCGTTAATCTCCTTTACAGAAACATTGAAATTCACAATCCGGTTGAAGGTCTTCTCCATTTCGTTGAGTTCATGATAATGGGTCGCGAAGAGAGTTTTGGGTCGGCAGTAGCCATTCTCGTGAATATGCTCTACGATTGACCAGGCGATTGAAATACCGTCGTAAGTCGAAGTTCCACGTCCGAGTTCATCGAAGAGGATGAGTGAGCGCGGACTCATATTGTTCAGGATAGCAGCAGCCTCATTCATCTCAACCATGAATGTAGACTCTCCTGAAGAGATATTATCGCTGGCTCCAACGCGGGTGAAAATCTTATCCACAAGACCCACTTCAGCAGCATCTGCGGGCACGAAGCAACCTATCTGAGCCATCAACACAATGAGCGCAGTCTGTCGTAACAATGCCGATTTACCGCTCATGTTGGGACCGGTAATCATCAGTATCTGTTTCTCATCGCTGTCGATAGAGACATTGTTGGAGATATAAGCTTCGCCGGAAGGCATGCGCTGTTCGATCACCGGGTGACGACCCTCGGTGATGTTCAGTTTCATGGAATCGTTCACAACCGGGCGGACGTATCTATTTCTTTCGGCTACTGTGGCGAATGAAAGGAGCACATCTATGGTGGCTACGGCTGCGGCGTTGCGCTGAATAGCCGTGATGAAGCCGGCGGCTCCCTGAAGCAATTCATTGAAAATGCGATATTCGATAGATGCGATTTTCTCCGCAGCTCCATTAATCTTCTCCTCATAAACCTTTAGTTCGGGAGTGATATAACGTTCGGCGCTAACCAAGGTCTGTTTGCGAATCCAATTCTCCGGAACCTTATCTTTATGGGTGTTACGCACCTCGATATAGTAGCCGAATACATTGTTGAATGAGATCTTGAGTGACGGGATTCCTGTTGCGATACTTTCCCGCTCGCGAATCTCCTCGAGCGCCTCCTTGGAATGATAATAGAGGTCACGCAACTCATCGAGTTCGGCATCAACTCCGCGTGCGATGGTTTCGCCGGAATTCAGCTTGTTGGGAGCATCCGGGTTTAGTACGCGGGCGATGGTGCCCACCAATTGAGTTGTGTCAGCCATCTCCTCTCCCATTTTATTGAAAACAGGTGAGGAGGATTCAGTAAGGACCCTGCGTAAAGATTCAGTGGCGAAAAGGGAGTCCTTAAGCGTCACCATATCGCGGGGTGAGATGCGGAAAGTTGCCAAGCGGGAGGTGAGTCGTTCGAGATCACCGATCTGACGTAAGATTCCTGCTACATCTTCGCGACACTGCACATCCTTGAAGAAATATTCAACAGCATCCAACCTGCCGTTGATCTCCTTGATGTCCAAAAGCGGGAAGCTTATCCATTTGCGCAGTCGGCGACCACCCATCGGAGTGATGGTGTAGTCGAGTACCTTCAGCAGCGATAGCCCCTGCTCTGCCAATGGAGCCAACAGTTCAAGATTGCGGATGGTGAACTTGTCAAGACGTACATATTGCTCCCCATCTATTCGGGAGAGGGCTGAGATATGCTTGATATTTGTGTGTTGGGTGATATCGAGATAATAGAGCAGACTACCGGCAGCGATGATAGCCTCATTCATTCCCTCCACCCCGAATCCTTTGAGGGAAGCAGTGGAGAAATGTTTTGTGAGGCGGTCATTGGCTGCGTCGAGGGTGTATACCCAATCCTCCATCTCATTGACACTGCAGGAATGTGAAATATGTTGCTCGCAATATTGGCGCATCCCCTGCATACGCAGTAGCTCTTTAGGAGCAATATTCGAAATCAGTTTGTCGATATAGTCAATATCTCCTTGAGCGCACAGGAACTCTCCTGTGGAGAGGTCAAGGAAAGCCACGCCCACACTCGACTTGTTTACGTGGATACCGGCTAAGTAATTATTTTCTCTGGGAGATAGAGAATTATCGTTGAGGTTGACACCGGGTGTAACCAATTCGGTAATGCCGCGTTTGACAAGTTTCTTCGTTAGTTTCGGGTCCTCCAATTGCTCGCAAATCGCCACTCGCTTTCCCGCTCTGACAAGTTTCGGAAGATATGTGTCGAGCGCATGATGCGGGAAGCCGGCTAACTCCACGTATGAAGCCGAGCCGTTTGCACGGCGTGTCAGTGTGATACCAAGTATTTCACTCGCAGCGATTGCATCGTCGGAGAAAGTTTCATAAAAGTCGCCCACGCGAAAAAGCAATATAGCATCGGGATGTTTCTTCTTCATCTCGGCATATTGCTTCATCAGAGGGGTTTCTACTATTTTTGCCATTATTGTTTATCAATGAAAAATATGCATCATCCACACAGCCATCCCGAAATAGATCAACAGTCCGACCACGTCGTTGGTGATCTGGATAAATGGTCCGGTTGCCATAGCGGGATTGATTTTAAGTTTCTCGAGAGTTAGAGGTACAAGCGTACCGAAAATTGTGGCGAATATCACCTCGCAGAAGAGTGCTCCGCTAACGGCGAACATCAGGGCGTAGTCTTTAGCTTCAGTGAGATAGATATAAATAAATATCAGTGAAGATATGACCACGGCATTGATTATCGCCACACCTAAGCTTCGCCAGATCTGATTCCAGAACTTACCGAGATCGAGTCTTCCGTTTGCCAAGCCCTGCACCACTATCGCGGAGGCTTGCACGCCCACATTACCACCGGTGCCTCCGATAAGCGGGATAAAGAACGCCAAGGCTGTCAGAGCCGACAGCTGAGCTTCGAAACCACCAAGAATCAGTGAGGTTATGATTCCTCCGGCAACACCGATAAGGAGCCACGGGAGTCGGGATTTTGTCTGGGCAAGTATAGAGTCGTCCGCATCCACGTCGGAGGAGATACCTGATGCCAACTGGAAGTCGCGTTCACTCTGTTCGCGGACTTGGTCCATCACGTCGTCGACGGTGATCTGTCCCACAAGTCTTCCGATACTGTCTACAACCGGCATTGCCACCAAGTCATATTTCTCGAAGTCGATAGCCACATCCTCAATCGGCATATCAGCCTTAACCGAAACGGGATCGGTATCCATCACGTGTTTAATCTTCGAGATATGCGGATGGGTAATCATCTTTTTCAAAGGAAGCACGCCTTTTAGTCTCGAATCATCATCAACTACGTAAACATAGTAAATGTCATCGAGGTCCTCCGCCTGATGGCGCATCTCCTTGATACAGTCCGGCATGGAGAGATTTTCATTGACCTGAATGAACTCCATGCCCATCAGACCGCCGGCTGTGTCCTTGTCGTATTGAAGCAGATCGACGATATCTCCCGCCTGTTCCATATCCTCGATATTCTGTATGACCTCTTCACGATCCTCCTCATCGAGTTCCTGGATAAGGTCCACAGCATCATCAGTATCCAGTAGGTCGATGAAGTGACCGATCTGTTCCGGTTCCATCCCCTCGAGGAGTTTCTTACGTTCCTCCTCATCCAATTCGACCAAGACGTCGGCTTTAGTCTCGTTATCCTCAATGAGATTGAAAGCCTCCTCCGCCTCCTTGAGGCTGAGCGATTGCAACAGGTCGGCGATATCTGCCGGGTGCATGTCGGTGAAGAGTTTCCTCACCTCGACGTCGTTGCCGCTGTCAATCAGCTCTTCGAATTGTTCTATCTCTTTTTCTGATAAATCCTTCATAAGTTACAGAAGCGTGTTTTTTAAGGTTCTGAAAACATTCGTTTCCGTCAATATTTAGTAATGGAAAGAGGAGCCTCCCAAGAATTCCCTCAGCAGAGAGGTGGATGGTATCTGGTCGGCAGGAATAGCCTTGAAATAATCCAGGAAATGAAGAAGCCGGTTAGCCTCGGCATATTGAGGGATTGCGTGAGGCACGTTGCGTAATAGTGGTTCGGCATAATCCTTCATCACACCTAATTCGAATATGAGAGAGGAATTGAAAGTTGCATCGGCGTATTCCCCGAACGGGAATATCCATTTCTCCTCCCCACGGCGCACGCTCGGCCAGCGGCGAATTGTTTCATCTGCCGGAATATGTCGGTATTTATGATCCCGTACTATGCGGCGAAGCAGGCGGTTATCGGATGTCGATATCCAGTTGTGGTCGTCGAGACGCAATGTGGTCAAGGCGGAGACATAAATCTTAAATAGATTTTTGTTATCTATTCCCTCAGTCAGTTTTGGGTTCAGACCATGAATACCTTCGATTATGAGCACATCATCCGGCTCGAGATTGAGCGGCCTATCCTTTTCAACCCTTTTTCCCAATTCAAAACTATAGGTCGGAAGGTTGATGGTTTCTCCTGCGAGCAGACGGGTGAGGTCTGAATTAAAGCGCTCCAAATCCAGAGCGTAGAGACTTTCGAAATCATAATCTCCCGTTTCGTCGCGAGGTGTTTTCTCCCGGTCTATGAAGTAATCGTCAAGAGAAATCATTTTAGGACGGATGAGATTGGTCATCAACTGGATGGCTAATCGTTTGCAGGTAGTGGTTTTTCCAGAAGATGAGGGACCGGCTATAAGAACGATTCCGGCATTGCCATGACGTCTGCGTTCAGCTATCTCATCGCTGATCTCCCCCAATAATTTTGTATGGAGAGCTTCTGCCACATTGATCAGGTCTGAGGTTTTTTTGCTTTCCACAGCCCGATTGAGTTGTCCCACATTTGCTACGCGGATAATGCGGTTGAACTTCAGATGTGTCGTGAAGGCATGATACATCTTATCCTGAACGATCGAGGGGATGTGAGAACCCGGATTATCCGGATCGGGACCAAGGATCAGGAAACCACTTTTGTACTCTTCCAAGCCGAAGATATTGAGGTAACCGGTAGATGGTGCCAATGGACCATAGTAGGAATCGGCAGTGTTATCTAAAAGATAATATTTGGTATATAGATGGTTCAAGGTAGAGAGAAGCTCCACCTTGTCATGCAGGCCCTCTTTTCGGAACACATCAATAACCTCGTCAGTAGGTTTTTCGAGTCTAACAAGCGGAAGATCAGCATCGATAATCTCACGCATGGTGTTGTATAACCTCTCTATAGCCTCGGAATTGATTTCGATAGAGTGTCCTTCACGGTTTAGGATGCGGCAATAGTAACCTTTAGAAATTGAGAGTTCTATGCGCAAAGTGTGTCCGCGCCATAGCTGACGCACGGCGTGGTATAGGACCATGCAGAGGGTGTGCACATAAACCTCGCGGCCGAACTTGGAGGAGGCGTCAAGGAATTCCACTCTTTTCGGTGAGTAAATCGGATAGTCCAACGACTCTACCTTATTGTTAACTAATGCACAAATCGGGTTGGATGGTAGTGGTGAATCCAGATTGGAAATTAACTCTCTGAGAGTGGTTCCACCGGGCACATTAAGACTTGATGAAGTGTTGACACAAAATATATTGAGAGTGGAAATCATATAGCCTGAATATGGTGTGAGTGAATTTTCGAGGAAAAAGCATGGTTTCTACGCAAATTTAATAAAAAAAATTGTAAAATTTTGGGAAGAATAAAAAGAATTATTAACTTTGCAGTCGCAAAATGCACTAACATCAGCAGTTGCTGCATTGCAAAGTGTAGTTGCGAAAGATGCGTCAAGCATTCAGGCCGGTCCATTCGTCTATCGGTTAGGACGAGAGATTTTCATTCTCTAAAGAGCAGTTCGACTCTGCTATGGACTACAAATATTAACAAGAAAAAGAAAAGAAATTTTTAGAAATGGCAAATCATAAATCGTCATTAAAAAGAATTCGCCAGGCGGAAAAAAGAAGATTGGAGAACCGTTACTGGGCTAAAACCGCACGTAATGCAGTGCGTCGCGTACGTCGTATGACTAATAAAGAGGAGGCAACTGAAGCATATAACAAAGTTAGTGCGCTTCTACAGCGTCTTGGTAGAAAGAATATCATCTCCAAGAACAAAGCCGGTAACCTCTGCAGCTCTCTGGCAAAGCATATCAACAAAATTTAAAATAGTAAAATCCCCCGCATGGCAAGCTGTTTAATGGCCAGCCGGCGGAAAGGATTTGTGTCGGTCCATTCGTCTATCGGTTAGGACGAGAGATTTTCATTCTCTAAAGAGCAGTTCGACTCTGCTATGGACTACATCCCCAAATCCATCCTATCCCCGAGACCGGCAGTCTTTTTGATTGTCGGTCTCAACTCTTTTTATTTATCCAAGCAGCCGGTTTAATTTAACCGCTATTACTTACCAATTACATATTGCTTATGCGAAAATCAATTCTTTTGATTCTGTGCCTCAACTTGATTTCCGGAGTGGCGTCTGCTTCCGATTCAGTAGATTCCCTTCGATACAAGGGTGAGGTCGTGATGAATTTCCCTATGGGTGGGAACACCCCATTCTGGTTACTCAATAATCAACATGGTGTCTCATCTATTGACGGTAGTAATGCATATCTGCGTGGAAATATCTTCAAAGATATGGATACTTCGAAGCGTTTCACATGGGGCGCCGGAGCAGATGTAGTAGTTGGAAAGGATCTGGAATCGGTTTTTTATCTCCAGCAGCTTTATGCCGAGGCAAAGTATCGTTGCTTGAATCTTATGATTGGCGCTAAAGAGATGCCCGGTTTCCTCTCTAATCCCGAATTGGCGACCGGTAATCTACTTTTCTCAGGCAATGCTCATCCTATACCGCAGGTTAAAGCCGGAATCTTTGACTATGCCGACGTCTGGTTCACCAACGGATGGTTGGGTATTAAAGGGTATCTAAGCTACGGAAAATATACAGATTCACGCTGGGTCAAGAATTGGGTTGATAAAGAGCAATCAAGCTATAATGTCGGAACGCTCTATCACTCCAAGGCTCTCTTCTTGCGCGGAGGTAATGCCAAGAAATTCCCATTGGAATTTGAGATTGGGTTGGAGATGGCGACTCAATTCGGTGGAACAACCTACTATCCTAACGGCAAAGTGGTAGAAATGCCTCATGGCTTGAAGAGTTTCTGGAAGGCCCTTGTGCCACAGCATGGTGGAGAGGACACTCCTGCCGGAGAACAAGCAAATGTGGAGGGTAACTTCTTAGGTAGCTGGAATTTCGCTTTTGCATGGAAACCGCAGGATGACTGGATGGTGAAAGTATACTACGAACACATGTTTGAGGATCATTCAATGCTTTGGATTCAGTATCCCTGGAAGGATGGTCTATGGGGAGTTGAAGCCAAATTACCACAAAATCCATTTGTGTCGGAGATTGTGTATGAATTCCTTTACACAAAGGATCAGGCAGGAGCTGTCTATTACGACCATGACAGCAAAATCCCCGAGCAGGTGAGCGGTCGCGACGGTTATTATGGTCACAGTATCTATAATGGCTGGCAGAACTGGGGTATGGGTATCGGTAACCCTTTGGTTATCTCTCCAATATACAACAATCCGCATATCATGGGATTTATGGGTAACCGTTTGTGGGGACACCATTTAGGATTCAAGGGTCAGCCTACACAAAATACAGGTTATAAGTTACTTGCTACCTATCAGAAAAACTGGGGAACATACGGAATTCCTTTCGCGGAGATTAAAGATAGTTTCAATCTCTTGGCAGAGATGAATTTCCGCACACCGGCTTTACCCGGCTGGCAGGCAGATGTTGCATTCGCGATGGATTGCGGTTCGCTGATTGGCAGGAATTACGGCGTGCAGATTCGCATTAGCAAAACAGGATTCATTAAATTTTGAAATCAATGAAAAAACAGAAAGATATATTTAGAATTTTCCTGATAGGACTTACTGCTATTGCAGGAGTACTGATGATGGGTTCTTGCCGCAAAGCTTCCGACAACGGTAAACTCGATGGACAATGGCAGATAATGCAGATTGAAACGCTTGATGATGATCAGGTGCGTGTGCCACAGAGAAGAGTTTATATTTGTCTGAATCTTCATGTGGTGCAATTAAGCTCTGTTGGCGGTATTTCAGCCAGCGGTAATATGAAGTATGACAAGGCCTCCGGTGAACTCAATTGGGATTTCCCTTATCATGTTACCCCTCAGGAGATCAGCTCTCTTAGCCAATGGGGTATCTATTCAAATCCGATCACTCTGCATGTTGTGAAATTGGATGGAAAAAGCATGGTGTTGAAATCTGACAAGTCGGTTATTACCTGCCGCAGATTCTAAATAAGAATATAACTTTGAACTAATAGATAGGTTGAGATGCTGAAGCAGTGCATGGTTAAAGGGGTGATTGAGGCCGGATGCGACGAAGCGGGAAGAGGATGTTTGTGTGGTCCCGTGAGTTGTGCTGCGGTGATATTACCTCCGGACTTTGAATGCGAGCAACTCAACGATTCAAAGCAATTAAGCGAAGCCAAGCGCAATGAATTGCGCGAGATTATAGAGCGAGACGCACTTGCATGGGCTGTTGTAATGGTCGGACCGGAGGAGATTGACCGCATCAATATACTTAATGCCTCCATTGCCGGGATGCAACGTGCTCTGGACGCTCTGAAAATCAGACCTGACCATATATTGGTTGACGGTAATAAATTTCAGCCCTATCTTGATCCTGTCAAACAGATGCAGATAGCCCACACTACGGTGGTGAAAGGTGATGCAACCTATATGTCTATAGCGGCTGCTTCGATTTTGGCGAAGACGCATCGTGACGAATTGATGGCAGAGTATGCTCTGAAATATCCCGGTTACGGCTGGGAGAAGAATATGGGTTATCCCACCAAAATTCATAAAGAGGGACTGGCTAAATTGGGACCCACGCCTATTCACAGGAGAAGTTTTAATCTCAGTGGTGTGAGTGGTAAGAAATCAAGTTCAGCAAAGGAGGAAGAGAGGAAATGATTCTTGATATACACACACATCATCCATTTCCACAACCCTTCGGTCTGATAAGTATTCGGTTTAAGGAGGGAGAATTTGAATCTACTGGATCTCTTCTACGTCCTGATCAATTCTACTCCGTTGGCGTTCATCCGTGGGATGTAGAGATGGGTAGTGGATCAGATTCAGTTTTTTGGAATGAGTTCGAGGAATTGGCATCTCGTGAGAATGTGCTGGCAATTGGGGAAGCAGGATTGGATCCGAATGGTCAGGCTCCTATGTTTATACAATTGTTGGTGTTGAAGAAGCAGATAGAGATATCTGAAAAGTTGGGTAAGCCGTTGATACTCCATGATGTGAAATCCGATGATATGATTTGTGGGCTGCGCAGGGACTTGAATCCCAAGATGAATTGGATGGTGCACGGGTATCGTGGAAAAGCCCGGGGTGCAACTCAATTGGTTAAGAGAGGATGCAGGATAAGTTTCGGTGAAAAATTTAATGTCGAGACGTTGCAGGCTATTCCATTAGATAAGATTCTTGCAGAGACGGATGAGTCCTCAAAGAGCATTGAGGAGATAATATTCAGCTTATCTGAGGTTCGAGGAATTGATTTGAAGCCCATTATAGCGGAGAATTCAGCTAAATTTCTTAATTTTGAAAGATTATGAGAAATTTGATATTATTTCTGATCGCGGTTCTGAGTGCAATGCAATCCTTGGCGTTAAGGCTCGAGCCTATAAAATATGGGGATTTCTCCAATTGGGTTTCCAGAGATGTTCAGGAATCCCGATTGTTGGGAGGAAAGAGAAAGGTATTGTATGAAATTGCCCCTTCAAGAAAGATACCGGGAGAGAATAAAGCCTATGTTAATGAGGGCGGCTCTCCTTGGGCTACCAGCAATGCTTATGCCAAAGTTTCGGGTATTGTGAAAGGCTCCGGCACAGTTGAGCCTGCCATGCTGAATGGGAACAAGGTTGCAAAGCTTCAGGCCCGTATGGAGGAGGTAAAAGTGATGGGTATCATCAACATGGATGTGATGGTTGCCGGTACAATCTTTCTTGGCAGAATCAATGAACCTATCACATCGCCCAAGGGTCCGTTCCAGAAGATGGAGATGGGAATCCCCTACACCAAGCGTCCGGCGGCGTTGGTCTATGATTTCAAAGTAGACATGCCCAACACCAACACAAGGACCAAATCAACCGGCTTCTCCTCAAAGAAGACACTTTCCGGAAGGGATAATGCCGAGGTTTATGTCTTGTTGCAGAAGCGTTGGGAGGATGAAAAGGGGAATATCTATGCTCATAGAGTTGGCACGGGTCGTGAACGTTATAACCGCAGTATTGCATGGACGAAAGGGCATCAGCTCCCGATTCACTATGGGGATATCACCAAACAGAGCTGGTATAAGCCATGGATGGGTCTTTTAGCAGGCGACAAGGCTTACTATGCAAGGAACTCAAAGGGAAAGATGGTGCCGGTTCAGGAGGTTGGCTGGGCCCCTGCAGATGAAACTCCTACTCACGTTCTTGTCATGCTCTCCTCCTCATGCGGAGAACCTTATGTGGGCACAGAGGGATTGACCTTATATGTTGATAATGTTGCTTTCGGGTTCTGATTCCGGAGACTCAATAGCGATGGAATGTCAATGAACATAAATGATTGATAAATTATGAAGATTGCATTAATAGGATATGGGAAGATGGGCCACATCTTGGAGAAAGTTGCCAAGGAGCGTGGACATGAAGTAGTGTGCATAATAGATGCGGGAGAGCAGGAGAAGTTTGACTCCGAGGCTTTCCGTTCAGCTGATTGTGCCATAGAATTCACTACCCCTTATACTGCGGTAGAGAATATAAAGCTGGCGTTTGGTCAGGGTGTTCCGGTTGTGTGCGGCACAACAGGATGGACTGCTGCAATGCCGGAGATTAAAGAGTTGTGCAAAGATGGCTCGGCAACGTTCCTATTCTCATCCAATTTCTCAATTGGTGTGAATATATTTATGGCGGTGAATAGATATTTGGCGCGCATAATGGATCAATATCCCCAGTATAAACCACACATGGTGGAGACACATCATATCCACAAACTCGATCATCCGTCAGGTACAGCGATTACGCTCGCTGAAGAGATCATGGAGGAGACAGAACGTATCAAGGCTTGGCAGGAACCGGGTGAGGATGCAGTGCATGGTTCGGATAATGACAAAGCATCGCTCAAAGAGGAGAATATAATGGAGATAGACCATATCCGCTCCGGTGAAGTACCCGGAATCCACACTATTGACTGGGTTAGCGATGTGGACAGTATCTCAATTACGCACAGCGCAAAAAACCGTGAGGGTTTCGGACAAGGTGCTGTCTTGGCAGCTGAATGGCTTGCCGGACAGAAGGGATTTCATACGATTTCAGAGGTATTTAGGTTTTAGGCTTTAGGTGTTAGATTTTAGACCTTAAACAGATTAAATAGATGAGTGCATTTCTGGATTCTTTACAGAATCATATTCTTGAGATAAAGATGACCCGTTGGGTCAGGTTCATAGTTGTATCGGCGGTATTCTTCCTCTGGGTTATTCTCATGGGTAATCCATGGCTCTCTTTCCTGTGGTTGATTCTATTGGATATCTACATCCTGAATATCATTCCATGGGGTTGGTGGAAGAAAAAGAAAGGTCCGATACGCACGGTGATGGCTTGGGTGGATGCCATTGTATATGCCTTGGTGCTTATCTATTTTATTTTCGCTTTTGTCGGGCAGCAATATGAGATTCCCTCTTCAAGTCTGGAGAAGTCGCTACTTGTGGGGGATAGACTCTGGGTTGACAAAACCATATATGGTGCGCGCGTGCCTCAGACGCCGCTTCACTTCCCGTTGGCGCAACATACATTACCTGTGCTGAATGTGAAGAGTTATGTGGATAATCCGCAGTTGGAGTATCACCGAATCCCGGGTATAAGAAGTGTTGAAAGAGGAGATATTGTGGTGTTCAACTATCCGCAGGGCGATACGGTTGCTGTGAAGATACCCAACCCTGACTATTACCAGATCTGCCACGAACTTCGCCGCGAGGGTATTACTGATCCGTTGGCATATATAAAGGCGAATAAGTCCACATTTGGAGAGATTGTGGTGCGTCCGGTTGACAGGCGTGAGAATTATGTGAAGCGAGCTATTGGTTTACCGGGCGATCGTCTGCAGATAAAGAATGATACGATCCTGATTAATGGTAAAGCTATTGCCGAGCCGGAGAATGTACAATATAATTATATCATCCCGGTGAGCGGAGTTATTGACCGGGATAAATGGCAGAGCATCGGTGTGCGCGCAGAAGATTATGGCAATGGCCCGGCGAGAAATGAATTAGCCGGGTTCTCCTACTACAATGTGCCTCTGACAAAAGCCATGAAGGAGGAGTTGGAAAGCTGGCCGGAGGTGATCGGTCCTCTTCAGCGTGAGAGTGAAAGCGGTATTTATGATCTTGGTGACGTGTTCCCATTAGGCTCCAATCTGAAGTGGACACGAACAAATATGGGTGAATTCTGGATTCCGCAACGAGGTGTGACGCTACATATCACTCCGGAGAATTATCCTATATATGAGCGTGCAATCCGCACCTATGAAGGAAATGACCTTGCTCTTCGTGATGGAAAAGTTTACATTAACGGCAAGCAGCAGGATTACTACACTTTCAAGATGGATTATTACTGGATGATGGGTGATAATCGTGATCGCTCGGCAGACAGCCGTTATTGGGGATTTGTGCCGGAGGATCACATTGTAGGTAGTCCGATGTTTATCATTGTTTCAATGGATGGAGACCGTTCGCTGACAAATGGTAAGATCCGCTGGAATCGAATCCTTCGTAATCCTAATCCTGATAAGGAGAAATGGGCGAAATAGCGAAGCAATCCATAGCCTCAGTTGAAAAAGATACATATTTTGCTCCCTCAATCGGAAATATACTTTCCCGGTTGAGGGGTGAATGTATGCCGCAGGGTAAAAGCCATGTGCGTGCTTTACTTGAGGGTGGAGTGCAATTGAGCGTGCCCCTTGTAGGCGGAAATTCCATATTGAAGCAACATTCCCTCAACTGGGATAAAGTCTGTATCTCTTCCCACGGAGATTGGCAACGCAAGCATTTGGGAGCGTGGCAGGCGATATATGGGAGAACACCATATTTTATCCATATTTTTCCCGAATTGGAGAAGGTATATAGAGAGAAGAGTCAAGGGCTATTCCAGGATTTTTGCGGGGGATTAAATCTTCTTATAAATAGATATTTACAGCTTGATCAATTACAACCCTATGCGAATCAGATGAAGATTGAGCAGTCCCGTCGTTACGATGCTATACGGAATGAAATTGCATCACAGATATCTCCGGAGCTGACAGTATTTGACGCTATTTTCCGTTTCGGTCCGGACGCTGCTTTTATCTTCTTATAGATACTATTGCACCTCAGATTTCACTATACCCGTATTTTATTTATAGAAGTAACGCGCAAAGAATTTATAGAGGGCTTTACCCCCTACCAGAGTTATGATAACTGCTATCTTGTTACGTACTCTCACTTTCGGATTCAGGAGGGATTGCCAACGCTCCTCTTTTATTCCCCTCCAACATCTTGTCTCTAAAGCTTCATCCGAGTATTGATTAGCAGTCATCAAACCCAATATGTTGAAATGTGCTGAGAGTCGACGGTCGCGGGCAGCCCGGTATAATTCTTTATCAGGATGCTTCCCCTCAGGGCTGAAATAATGTTTCATCCTGTCCGTGACATCCAATACATCCCCTCTCTTCGGATTGAAAATATGCACGTAACTCTCAGAGTGCTGGCGGTAGTGATAAAGCTGGAGTGGTATATGTGAGACCTGTGTGGTATCAGGTACTAAGCGATAGAAAAGGTCAAGATCTTCGTAGTAAATTCCGGGGGTGAAAGCTTGGGTGAAATCAGTTCGTCGATACAGCTTCCCCCAGGCAGAATTGGAACAATCCGGGATAGTCTGATATAAGATTTTAAGGGTAAACTCTTTACCCGTGTAGTCGGAATGCGGAGTAAAGTCACTGCCCTCAATCTTAGGAAAGCTGCCAAAGGTTAAATTAGCGCAGATTATGTCTCCCTCAGCCCTATTTGCAACCAATGTTCTCAGAAAGTCAGGATGGAGGGTATCATCCGAATCTAAGAATGATATGTATTCCCCTTGAACTAATTTGAGACCGTTGTTTCGCGCTGAAGAGAGTCCCTGATTATCGGTATGAAGAACCTTTATGCGGGAATCCTGAGCGGCATATTCATCACAAATCTTTCCGGAGTTGTCGGGAGATCCATCATCTACGAGTATCAGTTCCCAGCATAAATAGGTTTGCGCCAACACGCTTTCAACGCATTGGCGCAAATATTTCTCAGTCTTGTAGACCGGTACGATTATCGAAACTACAGGCTGACTACCCATCGATGCAGGATTTTACGGCACCTATTAGACAGTGAGAATCTCTTTCTCTTTTTCAGCAAACAGAGTGTCGATCTGCTTCATGTATTTATCATGAAGCTTCTGTACGCTACCCTCTGCATCCTTCTCCACATCTTCGCTCAGACCCTGTTTGATCTCCTTCTTGAGTCCCTCGATAGCTTCACGGCGTGCATTGCGGATAGATACTTTAGCAGTTTCAGCTTCACCTTTAGACTGCTTTACGAGCTGCTTACGGCGATCCTCGGTCAATGGAGGAATGGAAAGTCGGATTACCTCACCATTATTTTCGGGTGTGATACCCAAATCGGAATTGATGATAGCCTTCTCAATCTCCTTGAACATTGATTTCTCCCAGGGAGTGATTGCTATTGTGCGAGCATCCGGTACGCTCACGTTGGCTACGTTGGAGATTGGGGCTAAAGAGCCGTAGTAGTCTACGCGGATACCATCAAGCAGACGGGCAGATGCTTTACCTGCACGGATATGTGACAGTGTATCCTCGAGGTATTCAACTGCTAATTGCATTGAATCCTCAGCATTTGATAAATATTCTTTTACTTCCATATCTATTAATTATTAAGTTTCCTCTTTGGGGGTTATTAGTAGACCAAAGTACCGACGTTGTTACCGGTCAGCATCTTTTTCAGATTACCCTCTATGTCCATATTGAAGACGTAGATAGGCATTTGATTCTCTTTGCATAGTGCGGTAGCGGTGAGATCCATCACCTTTAGTCCTCTTGAAAGAACCTCGTCATAGGTGATTTTATCAAATTTTTCTGCTTTGGGATCCTTTTCCGGATCAGCGGTGTAAACACCATCTACGCGGGTGCCTTTGAGCATTACATCAGCCTCAATCTCGATTGCGCGGAGTGCTGAACCGGTATCTGTTGTGAAATAGGGGTTACCTGTGCCGCAACTGATGATCGCCACCTTCCCCTCCTCCATCGCTTTTATTGCACGCCATTTCGAATAGTGCTCGCCGATTGGATGCATGGCTATGGCGGTGAATACCTGAGCCGGCTGGCCTATGGCTTCAAGAGCTGATGAAAGAGCGAGAGAGTTGATTACGGTTGCCAGCATTCCCATCTGGTCTCCCTTTACGCGGTCAAAACCTTTGCCGGCACCTGACAATCCGCGGAATATGTTGCCCCCACCGATTACGATACCTATCTCAACTCCGGCTTCCACCATCTCCTTAATTTGCTTAGCGTAGGAATTAAGACGCTCTACGTTGATGCCGGTACCCTCCGCACCGCCAAGAGACTCTCCGGATAGTTTTAGTAATACTCTTTTATATTCCATTTAATTTCTAATTTTAATTTAATTATCAATGTGGCTTGATAAATTTATTTAGGTCAAGTCCGCACAAAACCATGTATAAAAGTGGTGTGATAGACCTATTTTCTCCAAAGTTAATATTTTTTTTGTAAATTTGCATCTTAAAGTCTGACAAAGGGCACTTGTTTAAGATGGTTAAACTCGAAAATATAAATAGTAGCTTAGGAAAGGACCTTGAGGCAATGAATGAAATCATTGTCAGTTTTTTGCGCAGTCCAAATGAAATGATGGACAATATCGTTGCTAACTATCTGAAGAAGAAAGGGAAGCAAATTAGACCGATTATGGTGATACTGAGCGCAAAAATGTTTGGGGAGGTTAATGAATCTGTGCTCCATGCCGGGGCTGCACTGGAGATGCTGCATAATGCCTCTTTGATTCATGATGACGTTGTGGATGAGACTGATCTCCGCAGGGGACTTCCTACAATCAATGCTCTTTGGGGTAACCATATTGCAGTCTTGGTGGGTGATTATTTTGTGTCTAATGCTTTGGCAGCAGGTATTCACACCGGCCACATTAGTATAATTGCCGCTTTATCTGAATTGGGAAAAGAGTTGTCTATCGGCGAGATTGATCAGATTTGTAATGTTCGTGAACACAATTTCGAAGAGCAAAGCTATTTCCTGATGATCCGCAAGAAGACTGCTTCGCTCTTCATGAATTGCGTGAAGATGGGTGCCGAGGCTGTCGGCGCAAATCAGGAGGAATTTTCGTCATTGGTTAAGTTTGCAGAGCTACTTGGTCTCTGTTTTCAGATTAAAGATGATATTTTCGATTATTTCGACAATCCGCAGATCGGGAAACCTACCGGAAACGATCTTCGCGAAGGGAAAGTGACTCTCCCTCTTCTCTATGCCCTTAACAATGCGGAGCCGGAGGAGGCTGCTGCAATGAAGGAGTTGATAGTCAAGGGTGATATGTCGAGTGAAGAAATTCAATCGCTGATTGAGTTTGCCAAGGCTAACGGTGGTGTGGATTACGCCTTCAATGTGATGCGTCAGATGCAACAGGAGGGATTGGATCTCATAAACAGGTATCCCGATTCGGAAGCGAAACAATCCTTTATTGATATTTTCGACTATATTATCGCCAGAGATAAATAATCTCGTCAATTGTTTAGCCATAAGGCTTATATGGAAAATCATCAGTCTTCCAACCTAAAATTCTCTAAAGAGGAACGCCTGCGTCACAAAGCCTTGGTTCAAGGGCTTTTTGATAATGGGGAGGGTATATATGAATATCCCCTGCGTTTGACGTGGAGATTGGTCGATGACGACGAGATGAAGAGGACTTTTCGAGCCGGATTACCCGATCGGTTGGGAAGAATGCAGATGATGGTTACTGTGCCGAAAAAGAAGCGTCGCAGAGCTGTGGATCGGGTGTTGATCAGAAGAAGAATACGAGAGGCTTATAGACTTCATCGTCTTCCGTTGAAAAGTAAATTGATGCAACGTGAAGCCGGAGTTTATCTGCAATTAGGTTTTGTGTATATTTCTACGGAGAATGAATCCTACGCCAAGATTGAGAAGCGCATGAAGAAGATTCTCTCGAAACTCGACCTTGAAATTGAGAAAAGATTGGGTGAAAAATAGAATCGGGGTGTGATGAGATCAATTCTGATATTATTAGTGAAATTTTATCAAGGGGCTATTTCTCCCCTCTTCCCTTCATGTTGCCGCTTCACTCCCACCTGCTCGCAATATGCTGTTGAGGCTCTGAAGAAGTATGGAGCGATCAAAGGTAGTTGGTTAGCTATGAAGCGAATCTGCCGTTGTCACCCTTGGGGCGGTTCCGGTTATGATCCGGTGCCATAGTGAAAAAGGTCAATCCGTACCGGAAGTTCCCCTTTATGTGTGGCATTATATCATCAGCCACAACAACAACTTCGACCATCTACACAGCTTCGTAAATCCATCCGAACGCAAATTTAATCATTTTCTCACATACAGGATATTAGAGGGTAAAAAATGATGTATAGACCCAAAGATATCACTATCTCAGTGGGTATGCAATATGATAATTATCAGAATGGACGCAGGATTGCTGAGTTAACTTTTGACTCGGTTTCTATAC
>CAZEJY010000051.1:0-18352 GCA_964512705.1 uncultured Sangeribacter sp.
CCTCGTGGCGCATGCCGCTTAGCCTATATTGTTATTTTTAACGGACTATTGTTTGCTTCAAACATATAATAAAACAGCGATATGACACATACATTAAAATGGCATCAATGCGGCCCTACGGCGAGATATATGCTTTCATTCATCCTCCTTACGGCAGCACTGATATCACTGGGGCAGGAACCGGTGCTGACCGGGCGGGTGTACAGCGCGGCTGACTCCTCAGCCGTGAAAGCCTTCACGGTGTACCTGACCGTGGAGGGCGACACCGTGCCGGCGGTTCTGAACGTGACCGACGGTCCGGCCTTTACCGCCGGATGTCCAGGTGCCATATCCGGGATCGCCATAACCGCCGTGGGCTTTAGGGAATACACAGTGGAAGCTCCACAGATCGCCGCTTCACATGACCTCGGCAATCTGTATCTTGAACCCCGGGATGCCGTCGAACTGAAGGATGTGGAGGTGACTGCGCCGGAAATGATGAGGAACCAGGACAAGACGATGTTCTTCGTCAACAGCGCCGAGGCCATGGCCTCGGTGTCGGTCCCCGACCTCATATCCAGGCTGCGGATACCGGGAGCCATGGTGGACCTCCTGTCCGGCAGCGTCACGGTCGACGGCGCCCCCGTGGCATACGAGGTGGACAACGTGCCCAGGGACCTCGCCTACGTGCGTACGGTCAATCCGTCCAGGGTGGCAAGGATAGAGGTCTCCGACCATCCCACCGCAAGGTACATCGGCACCGGGGTGGGAAGGGTAATATATATTTTTCTGAAGGAGCCGGCGTCTGGCGGGTCGGTCTACGACAACCTGCGGTCGTTCGTCACGAGGGAGAACCTTGCCAACGACGCCAGCCTGTCCTACAACCAGGGCAGGTCAGAGATCACGCTCACCCACAACCTCACCCTGCAGAACGACTACCGCTATTTTTATGAAGGCCTCCAGTCCTACCGGGGCGCCTCCACTTCGGTGGACATCACCGAACTCGCCGACCGGCGCACCACCAGGGCCAACAGCAACAGGATAAACCTCGACTGGACCTACCGCATGGACCGTAAGACCCTGCTGATGGTGGAGGGTTCGGCAAGGATATACAGGGACACGTATTTCATGTCCACCGAAAACACACGCAGCGAGCATAATCCGCAGGGGAGCGCAACGCTGCGCTACACCGCCGAGGAAGACACCCGGAACGACATGACGACACCGTCGGTGGAAGTATATTTCTCCCATGAGGGCGACACCTACGCGCTTGACGCCGACGTGAAGGGTTCGATCGGCCATGCCGTGAACGACTGGAGCAACAGCGAGTCGGCAGGCGGAGAATCCGTAGGCCGGTTCGTAAATCACGGCACCAACCGCACGTCGTCGCTGGCCGCGGAATTCAACTACCGCCGCGTGCGGCCCCACGGGTTCCTCACCCTCACGGCCAGGAACGTCTACACGGCAGGAAGGTCGGAGTACGAGACGCCATCGCTGTCGGTGGCCGACCAGAGGAGCAACGACACGTGGCTGTCGCTGTCGCGGCTGTGGAGCAGCGGCCGCAGCTACCTGATGGCGGTGATAGGCGGCACCCTGCGCGATTTCTCCAACGGCAGTCTGCACCATACCTCCGCCGCCCCCACGGCCATGCTCAGGGGGCAGCACGTGGTAAGGAAATTCCAGCTGGCGGCGACGGTGAACTACAACCATGCGTATCCCTCGCTTTCGGAGACAGACACCACCGTGCTGCGCTCAAACGAATACCTCTACCGCCGCGGCAATCCCGACCTCGGTTCCTCAAGCACCATCTCCGGCAACCTGGACTGCACCTACTTCGACCCACACTGGACGGGCCGTGTGTCCGTGTCGTACACCGCCGACATCGACAGGATCATCAACGATTACCTTGTGGTGGACGACCGCTATATGATCATGCCCGTGAACGCCGAGATGTGCGG
This sequence comes from uncultured Sangeribacter sp., assembly GCA_964512705.1. Classification (GTDB taxonomy): domain Bacteria; phylum Bacteroidota; class Bacteroidia; order Bacteroidales; family Muribaculaceae; genus Lepagella. The sequence goes on from CAZEJY010000051.1 coordinate 1,938, forward strand.
CAGGCTCGGATTCTACGGCAACCTGTCCTATACACTCCGTACCGGACACCTGAGACTAACGGCAGGCGGGAGCGTGAACGCCGCACGCTACCACACCCGTATGCCCGGGGCGGAGGGGCTGTCGGTATTCGGTGTCAGGTACACCCCGCACATCAGCGTGTATCATGACGCGGGGGCGAGCCTGACCGTGAGCTACACATCCTCACAGAAATCCCTCGACGGCATAACCGAGACCATATGGGGCCGCAACCTGCAGGTACAGATGACATTCCGCTGCCGCAGCTTCAATTTCTTCCTGCTTGCCGACTGCCTCGGCGTGAATACCGGCACGACTCTCGTGCAGACCGTGCTTTCTCCGGTGTATCACAGCCGGACATATGCCGAAGGACGTCAGCAGGCCAACGGAATATGTCTGGGAGTGTCATACCGCGCCGACTTCGGACGTATCTTCGGAAAGACAGAAAAGAGGATCACACAGCCGGATACGGATCCAACAAACATGATACTTGACTCCGGACGATAGCCTTCCGTGAAAGCTATTCTTCATCACTACAGACTAAACTACACGGCATTTCATGTGTCAATATATAACATGGCATTTGAAATATCTGCAACATGAAGAAATTGGCATTCGTAATAATATGCATGTGTGGGCTTGTCGCATGCGACAGGGCCGGAGAAAATCCGGCTCCGGCGGCAGCTGTGGAAAGCCCCGAACAACGGTTGATACGGGAGGTGAGCGGAGCCGACCGCCTCTACACCACGGAATATGTGGTGAAAAAGATGGTGACCTACGATGACATCATAAAGGTGAAGGGAACTGCCTTCTCCCGGAAATTCGACTTCAAGCTACCTCAGGGCGACCGGAAGATCATCATACCGATGGAGGCCCGAATAAAAGCCTATATCGATTTCAGCACCTTCGGCGCGGGCAATGTGGAGATTCTGCCCGATTCGACCATACGCATCAAGCTGCCCGATCCACAGATAGTGCTGACATCCACAAAAATCGACCACAAAGGCATAAAATCGTTCGTGGATTTCGGACGCAGCAGCTTCACACAGGCCGAAATGGCCGAATACGAGCGTCAGGGGCGGGCGGCGATAATCGAGTCGATACCCCGCATGGGCATCACCGAGACCGCCAGGACACATGCCTACCATTTCATCCTGCCTATCGTGGAAGCCATGGGCTATCCCACCGATAAAATCATAGTGGATTTCGGGCAGCACTATACCGATACGGACTTTACCGACCGCCTTATCACCTTCCCAAAAGACTGACACCATGAACATGATAAAGAAACTTCTCAACGCCCGCTACCTCATGGCAGCCTTATATCTCGCCATCGCAGTGGTGATAATATATTTCGCCATTCAGCTGGTGAGGGGCATCGGTGACGCCGAAATATCCATCGGCAGCGAAAACACTATCAACGTGACGCCCGAACGCATCGCAAAGGTGAAGAGCATCGGGCAATGGGAATTCCTGCAGGTGACCGACGAGGTGGTGATCGACACCATACGCCGCCGCCCCATCATGGCCGACAACCGCCTCACCTGCATTTATTACGGCACCGTGCGCCTGGGAATCAACCTCGACAATGCCCCGGCCGACTGGATTACCAACCGCAACGACACCATCGAGGTGCGCCTGCCAGCGCCGTCGGTGCTCGACGACAGATTTATCGACGAAGCACGCACCGACGTGTTCTACCAGAACGGCAAGTGGGGGTCCTACGCCCGCGAGCAAATGTACGGCCGCGCCGTGGCACAGATGAAGGCCTTCGCACTATCTCCCGAGAATGTGGCCGCCGTGAGGAAAGCCGCTGAAATGCGCTTCGAGTCGCTGTTTAAATCCTTGGGTGCAAAGGATGTGATGGTAACATTCGAGGACTGAACGGGAGCCTGCCGTGAATTGTAAAAATTTTACACCGGAATGTAACTTTTACAGCCTCCGGAGCCTAAATCCACACATTTTCCCTGTCACAATCCGTAAAAATTAATACACGCGCATTCAATCTGCTAATATTCAGCGATATACCCGGTGAGATATATCGCTTTTTTTATTCTGTCAATCGTAACATTTATTGTAACAAAATTCAAATGTCACAATGCTGTAACATTTTGTTACATTTTTAAAAATCTAATTTACAGCTTATTACACTCATATCGTAACGATTCTGTAAATAATTTCATATTTTAACATTTGTAATTTTGATATGGCTCGCAGGCACCATAACTTTGCATCGTAAAACAAATCAAAATCCTTTTACAAAACAGAAAAAAAACGTTATCAACTACACTTCAAAATACGCTATCATGAACACCTCAACTTTCCAGAACGACCTCATCAAAATCCAAAGCAACATGTTCAACTTCGCAATGATGCTCACATCCAACCGCGACAATGCCAACGACCTCGTGCAGGATACCACGCTCAAAGCGATCGACAATCAGGACAAGTATGCCGAGGGTACCAACTTCAAGGGATGGGTGTTCACGATCATGCGCAACATTTTCATCAACAACTACCGACGCGCCACAAAGGCCGCCACTATTGTTGACACAAGCGAAAACCTGTATCAGATCAACTGCGCGCAGGATTCAGGCCTCGAATCTCCTGAAAGCTCATACACGGTGAACGAAGTCACAGAAGCCATCAATAACTTCAACGACGACCTGCGCATCCCCTTCTCGATGCATGTGGCAGGCTACAAATACCACGAGATCGCTGAAAAGCTCGACATGCCCCTCGGCACAGTGAAGAGCCGCATCTTCTTCGCCCGCAAGAAACTTCAGGAGCGTTTCGCCGACTACTACAGAGGATAAGATATTTCATGCCGGCAGCCCCGGCAAAAAAATAGATACAATTGATTGGTTTAGGATAATATGGTACACACCGACAGGGGTTTTGTCGATTGTTTTCATTACTTTAAGATTTATTTTTGCCGCGCATGCATCCTTCGGGCCGTATGCGCGGTGTTTTTTTGCCTGAACGAGCCCGGAGCATCGCTTTTTTAGGCTGAGATGCCTTCTGAAGCGGGTATTTGCGCTTATTTTTTGCAAATCCGAAAATATCACGTAACTTTGTAGTTTAAAATGTTACGCAACATTCGTTTATGAAAAAACATATATTTATGGCGGTGGCCGCTGCCATGGCCGCTGTCGGATCGCAGGCACAGGTCAATGCTCCGTTCGCCGACGGAGACCTGTTCAGAGCCGTGCGAATGTATGCCGACGGCAACTACAACGGCTGTATCGACCAGCTGACTAACATCGATATGGACGTGCTCTCCTCATCCCAAAAAGAAGAGTGCCGCCTGTACCGCGCCATAGCGTACGTACACCTCGACAAGACGCTGGCTGCCCGCCTGCTCGAAGAATTCCTCTCCGACTACCCGGAATCCTCCGGAAGATGGCTGGCCATGCTTAATCTCGCCGACTGCTACTACGGAAGTGATTACCCACGCGCCCTGTCGATATACAGGGACATCTACGCCGAAGGCCTGCCCCCGGAGCAGAGGAACGACCTCTTCTACCGCACAGCATATTGCTACCTGCAGACAGGGCAGTACGGCCAGGCGCTGCCACTGCTCGACGAGCTGGCCGGATCGCCGGCCTACGCCAATGCCGCGCTTTTCTACCGTGGATTCATAGCCTACGACACCAAGGACTACTCCAAGGCCCTGGAGCTGCTCGGACAGGTGGACACCGGAGAGGCCCCGGGCGACATGGCCGACTACTATCTGAGCCAGATATATTATGTGGAGGGTGACTACACCAAGGCCCTCGGCACGGCACGCAAGGTGATAGCCCTGAAGGATGCTAAGCCGGAATTCATCAGCGAGGCCCTGCGCATTGCCGGTGAATCGGCATATAACCTCGGCAACGAGACAGCCGCTATCGACTACCTCAACAGATACGTGGAAGCATCGACGTCGCCGATGCCATCGGCCCTTTACATCCTCGGAGTTAACGCCTACAACAACGCCCGCTATTCCGACGCCATCCGCTACCTCGGTCCCGTGACCGCATGCGACGACGCTATGGGACAGTGCGCCTACCTGTACCTGGGGCAGGCTTATCTCAACGAAGACGACTACAACGCGGCAGCCATGGCCTTCAACCGCGCGCTCAACATGGACTACGACAGCAAGGCCCGGGAGACCGCCTACTACAACTATGCCGTGGCTTCGATGCGCGGCGGAAAGGCTCCTTTCGCAAGCACCGTGTCGATATTCAGCGAGTTCCTGCGCCTCTATCCGCGAAGTCGGTATGCCGGCGACGTGCAAGCCCACATCATCAACTCCTACCTCACCGACAACAACTACGCCGAAGCCCTCGCCTCCATCAACCGCATGGCCGAGCCCACCAAATCCACCCTCGGAGCCAAGCAGAAGGTGCTCTACGCCTTGGGAGTGCAGAGCCTGGCTAAGTCAGACCACGCGGCCGCCCTCGACTATCTCACCCAGGCGCGCTCGCTGCGCGACCGCAGCGCGCAGATCGACAACGAAGTGTCGCTCGCGCTGGGAGAAGCCTACTATCAGAAGGGCGATTACTCAAGAGCCGTAGCCGAACTTGAAAAATACATCAAGAACGCTCCGGCCTCAGCCGCCAACCGTCCACTGGCTTACTACGACCTTGGATATGCCCTCTACGCGCAGAAGAAATACGCCGCTGCCGCCGGATATTTCGAAAAGGCCGTGGCGGCATCGTCGGCGCTGCCCGTCTACGTACTGGCCGATTCCTACAGCCGTCTCGGCGACTGCCTCTACTATCAGAAGGACTTCGACAAGGCCCTGGCGGCCTACGACAAGGCCTACGAAGCCAATACCGAATCCGGCGACTATGCCCTGTTCCAGAAAGCGCTGATGTATGGCTTCATGCGTCAGCACGACAAGAAGATAAAGACACTCGACACCCTGCGGAAGTCATTCCCCTCGTCGGCCCTCGTCCCCGACGCCATGCTGGAGACCACCGAGGCCCTGCTGCAGACCGACCGCACACGCGAGGCCATCACCGTATACCGCGAGCTGGTGGAAAAATACCCCAACACCGCCCAGGGACGCCAGGGCTACCTGCAGATGGCCCTGGTGATGCTCAATTCCGGCAATCACGACGGAGCCGTGGCGGCGTACAAGGACGTGATACGCCGATACCCCACATCCGACGAAGCGCGCCAGGCCGTGGAGCAGATGAAGCGCATCGCCGCCAACGACGGCTCGCTGAAGGAATTCATGGACTTCCTCCACTCCACCGCAGGGGCCCCGCAGCTCGACCAGACCGAGGCAGAGCTCCTCGCCTTCGAAGAGGCCGAACGCGAATATCTGCAGAACGGCCGCACCGGCAAGCTCGAAGCCTACCTCTACGACTATCCGCTCAGCGATTCGCGCGCCCACGCCATCCTCTACCTGATGGAAAGCGACATAAACGCCGGCAACAATGAAAGGGCCTATGAATACGCCACTCTGCTGGCCGAGCAATATCCGTCGCACGCCTACGCACAGCAGGCCCTCGCCACGAAAGCCTCCCTGGAAGAAGGGAGGGGCGATGTAAAGCTCGCCCTGCGCTCGTGGAAATCGCTGATGGACGTGGCTTCTTCGCCGTCGATGCTCCTCAAGGCCCGCATGGGCGTGATACGCAACGGACGCGAATCGGCCAGCTACGACGACGTGATAGCGGCGGCTGATGCCGTGACCGCCTCGTCGGGAATCGGCAACGACGACCTCACCGAAGCCATATTCTCAAGAGCCGTGGCCCTAAACGCCAAAGGCGAAACAAAGCGGGCCCTCGCCGACTGGGAAAGCATCGCGGCGCACACTTCATCGCTCTACGGCATTCAAAGCGCCTGCAACGCCGGCGAATACTATCTTAAGGCCGGCGACCTCAAGAAGGCCGAACGCATGGCAAAGGAAGTGGCCAACGCCGACTCGCCGCACACCTACTGGATAGCACGCGGATTCATCCTCCTGAGCGATGTGTATGTGGCACAGGGCGACAAATACAAGGCCCGCCAGTACCTCGAGGCTCTCCGCGACAACTATCAGGGAAGCGAGCCCGACATCACCGAGATGATCGAATCACGATTGAAATAACCGCGTTTGACCGCACGTTATGATACATTCTATCGATATTATGTATAAAAAGAGTATTTTCACCTTGCTTCTGTCGGCCGCTGCCCTGTGGGCTCCGGCCCAGGACCTGCATAAGGAAATCACCGTGGAACGCACCGTGCAGCCCGACCTGCGGGATGCTTCCCGCCTGGGCGGCATAGCCCCGGAGATAACAATGCCTCCCGTCACCAACCAGGCATTGCGTCCGGCCGAATACACCGAGGCCGGATCCCTAACACATGAAGCCGCCACTCTGCCGCCCGCACCGTGGGCGGATTCTATACCGCCGTCGCCCTACCACGGCTATATATCCGTGGGGTATCTGCCGGTGTACAATGCCGCTGGCAGCGGAGGATTGAACATCATCAACCGGCCGCGCACACGGGTGAACATCTGGGCCCAGGCCGACGGATACAGCTACAAGGGCGACATTCCCTACGCTTCGGACATGCGGCTGGGCACCTTCGTGGCATCAGGCGGAGCCGACGGACGGTTCGTCCTGGCCGACAATTCGCGTATTAGTGTGGGCCTTAAAGGCATGGGAGCGGTGATTCACACCCCTTATTCATATCTTAGCAAAGGGGTGCAGCGCGCAGCCACCTACAACCAGCTCGCGGCTTCGATAGGGGCTTCGGCCGGCTGGGAGCGTCGCTTCGGCAATGTCACCGCCTCGGTAGGCGGCGGATGGGAAAATTTCAGGTTCCGCCACGATGTGCCCCCGGTAGTGATAAAGAACTATACGGCCCTCAACGAGAAACTGGGCAAAATAAACGCAGCCCTCTGCCTTTCCGATGAATACACCGGAGCCGGGTGGCTGGGAGTGAACATCGACTGGGCCATCCTGGCATCTAACGTGTATCCCGACGGCTGGAGCACCGCCGCGCATACCGTCAGCGAAGGCAACATACGCCCGTACCTCAACTTCGACAGCGACGCCGTGAGCGGACGTCTGGGAGTGAACCTGAGCGTGGCCACCGGCAATTCAGAAGGCGGCCTGAAGATAGCTCCCGAGGCCAACATCGCCTACGATTTCTCCGACAGCTTCCTGGTGTGGGCACGCGCCACGGGAGGGGAGTTCCTCAACCCGATGAGCGACCTGTTCCGCATCAGCCAGTATGTGGCGCCGGTGCAATCCTACGGGCGGTCCAACGTGCCTTTCGACATTAGGGGAGGCTTCAGCTACGGCCCGGCCTCGGGATTCACCCTTGAGGTGAACGCCGGCTACGCCAAGGCCAGGGACATCCTCACTCCTCTGGTGACGATCTTCTCCGACGGATACTTCAACTCGCGCTTCGTGGGCACCGACTTCGGATGCTGGTACGTGGGCGGACGCATAGCCTATGCCTACGGCGAGCTTCTCACCGTGGCCGTCGACCTTAAGACAGGCGACTCCGACAACGACGTGAACTCGTGGTACGAATGGCACGACGGAGCCAAGACCCACCTCGACGCATCCATAAAGGTGCGACCTATCGACAGACTCGATGTGGAGGTGAAATACCTGATGCGCACCGACCGAAAGGGCATCACCGACGTGTACAAATACAACTCCGCCTCCGCACAGGTGGGCCGCTACACATCCGACCTTGGCAACATAGGCAACCTCAACCTCAACGCAGCCTACACCATCAGCAGCCGCCTGACTGCATTCGCCTGCATCGAGAACATCCTCGGCAAGCGCTACCTGCTCATCAGCGGCATGCCTGCACGCAGGACCGGCGGCCTGCTGGGCGTCACCTACAAATTCTGATTCCATAAAGGTGTGATTGTGCCTCTACGGAGAGCAAAATCACACCTTTCGCCCGTCAATACGGCGAAAAAACGGCTTAATGTTAAAAATTTTCCGTCAATCGTGGTCTATTTGACGGAAAATCCGTATATTTGCAAGCTGAAAAATTAAGCAACAAATAATTAACCAACTTTAATATTTTTAATACCCACATGCAAAGCAAAGGAAAATTAGGAAGCATCGTTGCCGGTGTGATTGCCATTTTCTTGGTTCTGGTGTGTCTGTTCTATCTATCTTTCTCGTTCACGTCGTCATCGTACGAGACAAAGGCAGAGCAATATGCGCGCACTATCTCGGGCAATAACGATGACTCCGCTTACAACCAAGCCTATAAGCATTATATGGACTCGGTTGGCAGTGAGAAGGTGTACATGGGTCTATACACCCTCAACGATGTACGCAAATGGGGCGTGGGCCTCGGTCTTGACCTCAAGGGAGGTATGAACGTGATCCTCGAGGTGGACATCCCCGACATGCTCCGCTCGATTTCCAACAAGACCAACGACGCAAATTTCGAGGCAGCAGTCGACACCACAGCCGCAATGGCAAGCAACAATGCTTCGCTCGACTTCCTGCAGACATTCGTTCAGCAGTACCGTCAGCGCGAGCCCGACATCGACCTTTCTGTCGTGTTCAAGGACAATCTAATCCCCGGCGGTTCGTCGGACGCTGCCGTAGTCAGCATCCTTAAAGATAAAGTGAAGTCAATCACGGAGACCGCAGCCAACAGCGTGCTCCGCAAGCGTATCGACCAGTTCGGCGTGGTATCCCCGAATATCCAGGTGCTCCAGGGCAAGGACGGACAGGTGCTGCTCGAGCTCCCCGGCGTGAAGGACCACCAGCGTGTGCGCGAGCTGCTGCAGCGTTCGGCCACCCTCGAATTCTACGACACCTACCGCACCAACGAGGTGCAGGGTGCGATCGCCAACCTGCTCCAGCGCTCCATGGCCGACAGCACACTGCGCAACGGCGCACGCGCCCTCGAGCAGCTGCTGCAGAACGGACAGGCCTACGGCGCACAGAGCACCGTGATAGGCTACGCCTCCACCCCGATGGACATGGCTGCGATCGACGCTCTCATCGCCTCGCCTCTGGCCAAGTCGATCCTTCCCGCCGACCTCACCCTGCTGTGGGGCGTGAAGGAAGACACCCGCCAGGCTCGTGAAGGAGGCGACGACATCAAGATAGGATATCCCCTCTACACCCTCCGCACTTCCGGCAACGGCGAGCCCGCACTCAAGGGCGGCGTCGTGACCAACGCATGGACCAACTACGACCCCATGCGCGGCATCGAGGTGCTCATGCACATGAACTCGGAAGGCGCACGCCAGTGGGCACGCATCACGGCTGCCAACGCCGCCGACAACCAGCGCCCCGTGGCCATCGTGCTCGACGACCAGGTGTACTCCGCTCCTAACGTCAACAGCGCTATCGAAGGCGGACAGTCGTCAATCACGGGCAACTTCACCCAGGAAGAGGGACAGGACCTTGCCAACGTGCTTAAGTCGGGCGAAATGAGCGCCAAGATCAACATCATCTCCGACATGGTGATCGGTCCGTCGCTCGGCCAGAAAGCCATCAACGACGGTATCACATCGTTCGTAGTGGCTCTGGTGCTCCTGATGATCTTCATGTGCTCGTTCTATGGCCTGATCCCCGGCCTCATCGCCGACTTCTGCCTGGTGTGCAACCTCTTCTTCACCATCGGCATTCTGGCCTCGTTCCAGGCTGTGCTCACCATGTCGGGTATCGCCGGTATTGTGCTCTCGCTGGGTATGGCAGTGGATGCCAACGTGCTCATCTTTGAGCGCGCCAAGGAAGAGCTTCGCGCCGGCAAGAATTCGCGCACAGCGATTTCCGACGGTTACAGCAACGCCTTCTCCGCAATCTTCGACTCTAACCTCACCTCTATCATCACCGGCTTGATCCTGCTGCTCTACGGCACCGGCCCCATCAAGGGCTTCGCCACCACGCTGATCATCGGTATCATCTGCTCGTTCTTCACAGCAGTATTCCTCAGCCGCCTCATCTTCATCTGGTTTGGCAAGACCAAGACTTTCAGCTCCCTGACTTTCTCTACCCCCATCTCCCGCAAGATGTTTGTCAACGCCCACGTCAACTTCCTTGGCCAGCGCAAGACAGCCTTCACCATCGTGGGTCTGATGATCGTGGCAGTCATCATTTCGCTCTGCACTCGCGGTCTGAACCAGGGTATCGACTTCTCCGGCGGTCGCAACTATGTAGTGAAATTCGAGCAGCCCGTCGACGTGCAAGAAATCCAGGCCAACCTCGCTCCCGAGTTCCCCAACTCTTCCGTGGCTGTGATCACAATCGAGAGCTCCAACCAGGTGCGCATCTCCACCAACTACAAGATCAACGACGAAACCCCCGCCACCGAAAAGGAAATCACCGACAAGCTCTTCAAGGTGCTCAATCCTTATCTGCGTGCCGGCATGACCGATGTTGAATTCTCCACCACCGACGCCTCGCAGGGCATCGTCAGCTCGCAGAAAGTAGGCCCCTCCGTTGCCGACGATATGCGCACCGACGCCTACATCGCCGTAGCCCTCTCGCTCATCGCGATGTTCCTCTACATCCTGCTCCGCTTCCGCAACGTGGCCTTCTCTCTGGGTGCTCTCGCTGCCGTTGCCTTCACGGCCTTCACCATCATCGGCTTCTACTCCTTCTTCTGGGGTGCACTGCCCTTCGCGATGGAAATCGACCAATCGTTTATCGCCGCCATCCTTACCGTGATCGGTTACCAGATCAACGATACCGTGGTAGTCTTCGACCGTGTGCGTGAAAACGTTCAGCTCTATCCCAAGCAGTCGTTCTACGACACCATCAACCAGTCGATCAACTCCACCCTGGGTCGTACCATCATGACCTCAGCCTCCACGATGCTCGTGCTCCTTTGCATCTTCATCCTCGGTGGTGACGCAGTGCGCAGCTTCGTCTTCGCAATGCTCTTCGGTGTTGTGATCGGCACTCTGGCCACAATCTACGTGGCAGCTCCCGTGGCTTACCTCACCGACTCCCGTCGCAAAGCATCCTCAGCCGCCAAATAACCCCGTTTGCCGCATAAAACGATCAGGTCGTAACTGACCTTACCTCCATAAGGAACCGCGGCCCCTGCCGCGGTTCTGTTATTAAAAACCAACTGAACATCATGAGTCTTTTTGAAACCATAAACACCGAAATCGCCTCCGCCATGAAGGCTCGCGACCGAGTGCGCCTCGAGGCTCTCAAAGGCATCAAAAAAGAATTTATCGAAGCCAAAACAGCCCCGGGTGCCGGCGGTGAGCTCCCCGACGACAAAGCCACAGCTATCCTCGTGAAGATGGCCAAGCAGCGCCGGGAGAGTGCAGCTATCTACACAGAAAATGGCCGCGACGAACTCGCTCAGGGCGAACTCGCCGAGGTGACCGTTATCGAAGAATTCCTCCCCAAAGCCCTCTCCGAGGAAGAGCTCGATGCCGAAATCCAAAAGATTATTGCCGAAACCGGTGCCTCCTCGCCAAAAGAAATGGGCAAGGTGATGGGTGTGGCCACAAAACGCCTCGCCGGCCGTGCCGACGGCAAAATGATCTCCGCAAAAGTGCGCGAATTCCTCGCAAATCTTTAAATAGCCAACCTGTCTATAAGCTATATTAACACTTAGCTTATTTAGCTTTTAATCCTACTATCCCGGATAGCTTTTAAAGTTGAAATTTTCCCTTTAACAATCATCTTATTTCCCCTATAAATGCTTACTCTTCAGCAAATCAAAGAGAATCCCGAGCGCGTCGTTGAGCGTCTGGCCGTCAAGGGTTTTGACGGTCAAGAGGCTATCGACCGCGTTCTGGCTCTCGACACTCGTCGACGCGAGCTCCAGCTCAAAAACGACACCCAGGCCGCCGAGCTCAACCGTCTTGCCTCCCAAATCGGCGCCCTGATGAAAGAAGGACGCCGCGACGAGGCCACAAAGACCAAAGAACTCGTGGCCACCCTCAAACAAAACCAAAAAGAAATCGCTGACAACCTCGCACAAGCCGAAAACGAAATCCGCGATATTCTCCTCACTGTCCCCAACCTCCCCTGCGACATGGTGCCCGAAGGCAAAACCGCCGAAGACAACGTCGTAGAGAAGACAGGCGGCCCCATGCCCGACCTGGGCGACGACGCGCTCCCCCACTGGGAATTGGCAAAGAAATATAACCTCATCGACTTCGACCTCGGCGTCAAAATCACCGGCGCCGGCTTCCCCGTCTACATCGGCAAGGGTGCCAAGCTCCAGCGCGCCCTCATCCAGTTCTTCCTCGATCAGGCATCTGAGGCCGGATATCTTGAGGTGCAACCACCCTACGTGGTCAACGAAGCCTCAGGCTACGGCACCGGCCAGCTCCCCGACAAGGAGGGCCAGATGTATCACGTCACCCTCGACAACCTCTACCTCATCCCCACCGCCGAAGTGCCCGTCACCAACATCTACCGCGACGTCATCCTCTCCCAGGACCAGCTTCCCGTCAAGAATTGCGCCTATTCCGCTTGCTTCCGTCGCGAGGCCGGCAGCTACGGCAAGGACGTGCGCGGACTGAACCGTCTGCACCAGTTCGACAAGGTTGAAATCGTGCGCATCGAGAAGCCCGAAAATTCCTACGCCGCCCTCGAGGAGATGAAAGACCACGTGCAAGGCCTGCTCGAGAAGCTCGGCCTGCCCTGGCACATCCTGCGCCTCTGTGGCGGAGACATGAGCTTCACATCAGCCATCACCTTTGACTTTGAGGTCTACTCCGCAGCTCAGAAACGCTGGCTTGAAGTCTCTTCCGTTTCCAACTTCGAAACCTACCAGGCCAACCGCCTCAAATGCCGCTATCGTGGCGACGACAAGAAGACCCACCTCTGCCACACCCTCAACGGCTCTGCTCTGGCCCTGCCCCGCATCATGGCAGCCCTGCTCGAGAACAATCAGACCCCCGAAGGCATCATCGTGCCCGAATGTCTGCGCAAGTACACCGGCTTCGACATCATCAACTGATGCTCACACCGACATAATTCCAAAAAATTCATCCCTTGCGACCAATAACACGCAAATTTTGCGTCTTATTGGTCGCTTTTTTGTATCTTTGCAAAAATTTCAGCAATTATGTTTATCCACGAGTCCCAATCATGGCCCGATTTTCGTTGGAACCACGAAAAAATCAATCCCCTTCAGCTCAAGGCCATGCATCATCTTGGCTACCTGGCCGGGCGCATGGCCGTAATCGGTTTCGACTCCCGGCTTGTAGCCACCGTCGAGAGTGTGACCAATGACGTTGTAGCCTCCTCAAAAATCGAAGGGGTAGAGCTCAACACCTCTGAGGTGCGCAGTTCCGTTGCCAAAAAATTAGGCGTAAAGATCGCCGATACTAAAGAGCCGAGCCACTATGTCGACGGCATTGTTGAAATGATGCTTGATGCTACTCACCATCATGCAAAACCTCTCACAGAAGATCGCCTCTTCATGTGGCACTCTGCATTGTTTCCCAAATCATCCGGCTTAACAGTCGGGGCTTACCGCTACGATGAAATGTCGGTCGTCTCCGGCAGCTTCGGTCGCGAGCGTATTCATTACCGCGCACCGGCTCCTCAGAGGGTAGCACAAGAGATGGCTCGATTCATTCTCTGGCTCAACTCCACTGACTCCTATCCGGCAATGCTCAAGTCGGGGGTGGCTCATTTATGGTTTGTGAGCATCCACCCCTTTGATGACGGTAATGGTCGCATCGCACGCGCCATTTCCGACATGATTCTTGCATCTTTGGATGGCGACAATCTCCACTTTTACAGCCTGTCCTCACAATTCCTGAAAGATAAAAACCATTACTACAAAGTCTTGGAGCAAACCCAAAGAGGCGATGGAGACATTACCGCCTGGCTTGAATGGTACCTGAATGCAATAATTGCTGCCATAGAAGATTCAGGCGCCATATTATCAATGGTACTGCGAAAAGCCACATTCTGGACCAACCACACCCAGGCCTCGATATCAGAGCGCCAACGCATGGTCCTGAATCGATACCTTGACGGCTACGATGCAAAACTTACAGCCAAAAACTGGGCAAAAATTGCAAATGTCTCGAAAGACACCGCCCTGCGCGATATTGACGCCCTGGTAAGGCAAGGCATCCTTATCCCCACTCCCGGTCGGGTCAGGGACATTCCCTACTCCATTCGCTATACCGCTACTGAAGAACAAGAACTGCCCTTTTCAGGAATTAGAATTGAAGAGTCCGGCACCGACACCTTCATCCTCGCGACATATAAAGACGGCACTCAACTTCGCGACCGCATCCTCTCGATCGACCTTCAACGCCTGCACTCCGGCGAAATATCCATCTCCTCCCTCGCCTACAAATACTTCGCCTACCTCCTCGACTGATCCTATTACTTCTTTACGCTAAAATGCCCGGGCTCTTATCGAACCTGGGCACTTTATTTTTAGCGTTCGGGCAGTAATTATTCAGTCTACTCAGCGGGAGTCGTTACCTCCTTCGGCACCATTTCAAAAAATCCTGAAATCTCTTGCTGGTCAAGCGCCTGGCGCACATTGTAGCGCTTCACTTGATCTTCGTAGCCTCGCTTTGAGATTTTGATCTCAATGGTGACGTTACGAGAGTTCTGGTAAGTGAGACCCGGGATATTGAACCCTCTGGTCTCCTCATAGGGAGTGGTAGTGAGATAGGATTCGTTGGTGTTTTTCACCTCATTGGGCACGTTGGAAATCACGCGATACATTATGCGCGAACCTCGCGGATCGGAATCAAAGTACCAGCGGATAATCGTAGCCTCCATATCCGTGGCCCCGGCATCGTTGCGGTCTACCCGTTGGTTCATCTGGTTGCGGGTGAGCGTGGGGTCAGAGGCGGCTACCGGCCGGGGCTCCGGTTTCTTTTTCAGATTGCATACCACTGTCGGGTTGTACTTGAGCTGATCTTTTGTATACTGAATAGGCACGGATTTTGTCTCATATCCTTCCTTTTCAAATTTGAAGATCATGACCTTTGTCACCACTTTCTTGGGCAGGGAGATCACGGCCGGGGTGGAAGATGCCACGAGCACATTGTTAAGATACACCTGCGCGCCGTCCACGTTGCTTTGGAGCGTCACTTGATAATCTTTAGCAACGGCCGGCATGGCAACCAGCACCGCAGACAGAGCAATCAAGAGATATTTAAGTATTGCTTTCATAATCAAGAATCTGGATTAGCGATTGAGTTTATTGTTTCGGCACCAACTCAAAGAAACCGGAAATCTCTTGCTGGTCAATTGCCTGACGCACGTTGTAGCGCTTCACTTGATCTTCATAGCCGCGTTTTGAGATTTTGATTTCAATGGTGACGTTGCGGGAGTTCTGATAGGTGAGGCCGGGGATAGTGAAGCCGCGAGTCTCCTCAAACGGTGTTGTGGTCATGTAGCTCTCGTTGGTATTCTTCACCTCATTAGGCACGTTGGAGATCACACGATAGAAGATGCGTGCACCGCGGGGATCGGAATCAATAGCCCAACGTATGATGGTGTCCTCCAAAGAGGTGGCACCGCCGTTTTCACGGGTTACGCGCTCGGGTGCCTGAGGGATTACCACAACAGTCTCCTCCACCTGCTCTTCCACGGGCATGGGAGTAAGAGTCATGTCGATGAGATTGTCGGAATACTTCATCATTTTCCCGGTTGCAGCATCGATAGCCATGCCGGGAATACCGCCAAGAATGATGTTACCCCAGAACCAAGGTTGGATCTTCACGCCCATTTCGTAATCCTTGGGATAGTAGCCGTCTTTGCGGGCCTGAATTTTCTTTTTGGACAGCTTTTTCGAGAGTTTAGCAACTCCGAACCCGTTCGAACCAATCTCAGTAATTATTTGGTTCTTGTCCTTGTCGATAATTGTTGTGCCCGGTACACCCTTAAAGTTTACCTCCTGAGTTTTTTTGGTGAAGAGCGAGGCACAGGAAGTGGTCGTTAGTACCAATAAGACCATTGTGAGAAATTTTAGCTTTCTCATGATAATGAAGATTGATTTATGCAGCCGTCGGGCTCACAACTCAGGCCGGTTTATAAAAGAATTGCGTGAGAACCTTACTTGTTGCTCGTTCTACAAACGGAGGCTCTGGAATTGCCCATCTCAGTCGAACGAGCAACGTGCAGAAGCCTCACGCAGAATATGTTATATCAATTTGTCATACACACTCACGGGCATATGACAAACTTGCATGCTTACATATTCTCATCGGCATCTACCGCTGCTTCATCCTTGACTGAGATTGAAATTTTCCAGATTTCCGTTTGTCAAGAAAGAGCGTCGAGTAAACGCTTTTATGTTATTTTTTGCTTCCCGCCACTCGAACCCACGACTGGGCTTCTGCAACAGTCAGCGCTGCAAAGTTAATAAGATTTCAATTAATCTCAAAAAAATATACAATTTTTAACAATTCCACCCTCCTCCACACCCTCCATTCCCAAAAAGTGGCAGAAATGCCGGTTTTAGGGAATAG
>CAZEJY010000052.1:0-15093 GCA_964512705.1 uncultured Sangeribacter sp.
AGACTGTAAATCTGCTGGCTTATGCCTTCGGTGGTTCGAATCCATCTTCGCCCACTTCCCCACAAAAAAGGATATGCATAGCATATCCTTTTTTATTTCCCTCGTTTAAATACGGCTTAGATTTTCTAAAAACCTGTTGTCTCGCCTTCTTTTCACAGATAGATTTTGAATCTAATGGAATTCTTATTACTTTTGCTATTGCGCTATTAATGAATTTATGACAAAACCAACATTGTATATCATTGCAGGATGTAACGGAGCAGGGAAAACCACAGCCTTCTATTCTGTACTTCCTGATTTGTTGGGTTGCAGGGAGTTTGTAAATGCTGATGAAATCGCCAAAGGACTTTCCCCTTTTAATCCTGCATCAGTGGCAATTGAAGCCGGGAAATTAATGCTACAAAGGATATCTTCATTACTTGATAAAAGAAAGACATTCGCCATTGAGACAACTTTGGCTACAAGAAGTTATGCAAAATTAGTACAACAAGCAAAAAAGAATGGTTATCATGTGATATTGTTGTTCTTTTGGCTTTCATCACCAGAAATGGCAATAGAACGTGTCGCAAAGCGAGTTAGAGAAGGAGGTCATGATATACCGACCGAAACCATCATTCGCCGATATTGGTTAGGATTACATAATTTCTTCCGAATCTTTGCACCCATTGTTGATAGCTGGATGTTTTTTGATAACGTCGATAATACAATGCTTTTGGCAAATGAGGAAGAGATATTAAACAATGAATTATTTAATAAAATAAAGGAATCATGTCTGAACAAGAAAAAATAGATCTACGTGAGAAAATATGTAAGGGATTAAAGCAATCCTACCAAAATTTGTTACGCCGAAAAGCAGCTCTTGGTCAGGACATGGTCTTTGCTGACGAGAACGGATTACCACGTGTAGTTCCAGCCAAAGAGGCTCTTGCTGAATATATTAAATCCTCCAAACATGAATAAGACTTGACAAAGGGAATTAAAGGATGGAAAGATGGCGACTCAGAATACTCATCTTTGAGGGAGAATGGGATCATTTGGAATGTGCTATCAATTAAACTAAAAGTGATATAACCGAAGCACTAAAGGTGATTAAAGAATTAACTTTATAATTTTAGTAATATAACGGACATCAAAGACATAGATAAAGAGAAGGCGTTAAATTATTGATCCTCCGCTTTTCAAATAAGATCTCAGTTGTTTTGGACTCAAGCTTGAATGTTTCTTTACGAATTTACCAAAGAACGCCGGATTATTGAAGCCTAATCTGGCTGAAATTTCCTTTATCGATTCATCTGTATGGATGAGCACTGTCCTGATATCAGTCATTATAGCTTCGCTGATCCATTCCATTGTACTCTTACCGCTTATCTGTTTCACCACCCTTGCAAGGTAGTTAGGAGACACGGCGAGTGCATCAGCGTACCACCGGACATCTCTCGGCTTAGGATATGATTCTATAAGCAGTGTGGAGAAGCGTTGATACAGTCTCTCCGCCGATTGTCTTGTTGGTAGCTTGTCGGAGTTTGCTCCCGGGAGTGTGACTGACGAAAGCAAATCTTCCATCAAAGAAATTATTGTGAACCGCACATTCTTTATGCCCATAGAATGTTTTTGACTTAATAATTCTCCATATATTTCAAGTAGGGAGACCACACTCTCGTTAAGATTAAAGACCATGCAGTTTCCCCTCAAGGATGTAAGTTGCGGAAATCCAACTGAACTACGGCTTTCAAACGGCACAGTTGCCTCAATTCCACATAGCATTCCATCGCTATCAGGTGAAAATAGCATATCTGATATAAAATCTCCCGCCTTATAGAAAATTATCTGACCTGCTTCTGCCCTAAGAGAAATATCATTTAGAGTAACGGCTATTTTCCCGGTAGCTACGTAAATGAATCCGACAAAATTTACTACAATTTTATCAGTGAGTTTTCTGAGTGCTGAGAAATCGCGATAGAATATAAAATCAGAGCCAAACATCATTCCCGTAGCGGCGGTGTTGAGATCTCGGATAGTCCATAGGGGCGGAAGTGGATTTTGTGTCATATCTATGTCGTTTTCTTTAAAACATTCTTCAGGCATATTAGTTTGTCACAGATTGGAGAATTCAAGCCAAAACTATTCCATAAATTGCATAATATATTCCATATTAGGCTTTATTAGTATTTAATAGAACTAATTTATCTATGGAATGGTTGAAAAAATAAAAGAGTAAAACTATGGCTGAACAATTCACATCAAAGCATCTGATAGCAAAAGAATATCAGATGCCTATCTTAGACAAAATATTTGATGCTTGTCAATTACCATTCGATAAGAACCCATTTGTAAGCATGATCGGCGAAAGTCAGGAATTGCCGGGATCTCAGAAAGTCACAATCAAGGGTACGGATGGAAATGATATAGACCTTTATATATGGCGTCCGACAGAACTGACTCGCAAAGGTCCACTTCCTATATTATATTTTATGCATGGAGGTGGTTATCTTGAGGGAGATGCGAACACTATGGCCACAAAGCCTGATATTCTCACCAATGGTTTATAGGCAATCTTAGTAAGTGTCAATTATCGTTTGGCTACCGTAGCTCCATTCCCTGCAGATTTACACGACGCTTATTCAGGTCTCGAATATATACATGACCATGCATCCGAGTACGGAGCAGATCCGAATCGTATCGTTATTTTAGGAGAAAGCGCGGGTGGCGGTCTTGCTGCACGCCTTGCGATCTACAATCGCGATCACGGGAAAGTGCCTTTGTGTGGTCAGGCGTTGACTTATCCAATGCTCGACAGCAGAACAGGGACTGATAAAGATCCTATGCCGGATCCATATGCCGGACAATTGGTCTGGACTCCGGCGTATAATCGCCTTGGCTGGGAAACCCTATTAGGAGGTCAGAAATTGCCTGAAAATGAACTTCCATATTATTCCGCATCCCTCTCAACGGACTTATCAAATTTGCCACCGGCATTTATTGCCGTCGGTACTCTCGACCTCTTCTGCATGTCATGCTTGAATTACACTGCACGCCTAACTTGTGCAGGTGTGAATGCAGAACTTCATATAATCCCCGGGGTATTCCATGGATTCGATATGCTGGTGCCCGATTCTCCTCAAACCACGCTATATAATCAACTCCGTATAGCACAAATCAAACGCATGCTTGGCGAATAAATTGTTATATATAAATGTGTAGTTAACTTGAAATATTAATTATAAAAATCAAAGACAATGAGCAATTACAGTAAAACACACGTAGCTGAAGGCGCTCCTCGCACAGAGCTACATGATATCCTCGGACTTACAGGTGCTGAGGTATCCGTAAACAATCTTCCTGCCGGAACAGTAATTCCTTTCTATCACAGCCACAAGCAGAACGAAGAAATCTATTTCATCGTCTCCGGAAAAGGCTTCATGGAAATTGATGGCGAGAATGTGCCTCTCGAAGCAGGCGATTGGCTTCGCGTAGCTCCGGCTGCAAAGCGTAAACTCCATGCTGAGACCGATATGACTGAAGTCTGCATCCAAGTTAAAGAAGGCAGCCTTACAGAGTGGACAGCCAACGACGCTATCGTGTCATAAAAAAAGAACTTACTTATTAAAGACGGTGTGCCAAAATTCAAATTCATGAATTCTGACACACCGTTAAATTTTGTATGCGTGTTAAGAGGGTGATGTCAAAATGGTTCGGAAAGACCATTCTGACACTCCTTCTTATTTTTTATTTGGCTTTAGCTTCCACAGTGAACTTGAGAGGCTTGTCCGGGCCAATGAAGAAGTTGGCTACATTGAAAGTCGCCTTCACTTCCTGACCGGGTTCGAATTTCACTGATTTGTTATCTTTAAGTACACGGCGTACTTTTACAGTGACGGTTGAGAATGGTTTAACCTCTACAAAACGAGGATAATAGAAACCATCCGGGGTCGTTCCCTTTTCCAATGTCACAGGAATTGATGAAACGTTCTTCAAAGTGAAACTCATCTCTGAGCTTGTCACTTTCAGATTCTCGACCTTAACACAAGCTTCGAAAAGAGGACGGAGAAGATCTTCGCGACCCCATACATTCTCGTATGCCACAACTGCTGTACGCTGGTTGTCGAGTGCGTCACGAACTCCTGCCTGTGTTTTCTCTTTAGCGAAAACCAAAGTTATTGGGCGATGTGTACCGTTCTCATAATCTTCTATATAGAAGAATGGATTATGCGAATCACTATTACCGAAGATGGTCAGATTGTTATCAAGTGCCCACTGGAAAGCCTCCGGAGAGTATCCACAGAACTCATTCACAATCTCAATACCCTTCATATAACCGTCTTTGAGCAATTTCTTATGCTCGGGCCACATGATTGTAGTGTCGGGAGCCTGCTTCTCCCAATGAGGATGGTTCCACATAGTGAACGCACCTTGGCTCTGAGCCTCCTTTAATCCTGCGGTCATAGCCTTTACTTCATTATCGTCGAACTTCTCAGCCGCCTGACAAATCTTGTTGTTATCCTCAGTGAAGAGACAGTTCCAGTGACCCGGAGGCATACCTCTGGAGATCTCACCTCCGCGAATCACGATCAGATTCTTTCCGGCATCCTTCTTCGCAATATCATAAGAGGTATTGCGATCCACCTTCTCCGGATTAAAAATACCGTTTTGCAGATATTTCTGCAAACGTGTATCAACATGGTCGGTAATAGCTATCACATCCAACCCTTCCCAGATAGCCTCTTTTACACGAGTGGCAGGCCACACGTTGGCATCGGAGAAAACAGTGTGGATATGAAAATCTCCCTTAAGAGTCTTATACCCGTCTATATTAGGTATAACCATTTTGTTGGGCGTTAAACCCCATGCGGGAACGACTACCGCTGCCGCACATAGTAAAGATAGGATTTTTTTCATTGGTGTTATTTTAGTTATAAGGTCTGTTTTAATCTACTATTAAGGTTTTACAAGCTTGAGCGAAGCTTCGCGGATACGGCGCATTGCCTCACGGATCTGCTCCTCTGAGCATGCGTAAGAGAGGCGTAGGTAACCCGGCGCACAGAATGCTGCCCCGTCTACAGCTGCTACATGAGCTTTCTCAAGAAGATACATCACATAGTCTCCGGATGTTTCCAACACCTTGTCACCATCTTTCATACCTACATAGGCACTAACTTCGGGGAAGAGGTAGAACGCACCCTGAGGCACATTACAGATCCAGCCGGGAATCTCTTTAGCAAGCTCCACAATCAGGTCGCGACGACGCTCGAAAGCCTTGCGCATATCCTCCACACATTGCTGAGGACCGTTGTACGCTGCCTCGGCAGCTTTCTGGGCAATTGAAGATGCTCCGGAAGTGGTCTGACCCTGCAGCTTGCTGACAGCCTTAGCTATTGGAAGCGGCGCGGCAAGATAACCAATGCGCCATCCGGTCATTGCGTAAGCCTTGGAAACACCATTCACTACCATCACTCTGTCTCGCAACGATGCAAACTCGGCAATACTGTGAACCTCTCCACAGTAGCTGATATGTTCGTAGATATCATCAGCGAGTATCAGAACCTCCGGATGCTTTTCGAGCACTGCTGCCAAGGCTGCAAGTTCATCGTAGGAATATACGCTACCTGAAGGATTCGACGGAGAGTTGAGCATCAACATCTTGGTTGCCGGAGTGATACTGTTTTGCAACTGCTCGGCTGTAATCTTAAAGTTCTGGTCAACTCCGGTAGGAATATACTTAGGCACACCACCGGCAAGTTTCACCAACTCAACATAGCTCACCCATGCCGGAGTGGGAATCAACACTTCATCACCCTCGTCGATGGTTGCCATCAAAGCATTATGAAGTTCCTGCTTCGCTCCATTTCCAACCACAATCTGATCAGGAGTGAATTCCAATCCGTTTTCTCGTTTCAGTTTACCACAAATAGCCTCACGAAGTGACAAATAACCGGGGACCGGGGTGTAGCGTGAATAATTCTCATCTATCGCCCTCTTTGCTGCATCCTTAATGAAATCAGGTGTGTTAAAATCGGGTTCACCTACCGACATATTTATCACGTCAACTCCTTGCGCTTTCAGTTCCGCACTTTTTTGAGACATAGCCAAAGTGGCTGATGGAGAGAGATTCTGCACTCTCTGGGAAATTAATGCCATAAGTCTTCTACACTTAATATATTTTAGACAATTTCGGGGGAGGATTCGCTATTACTTTTTACCTTAAATAAATCACTCCACAACAAAGTTAATATTTTTTTGCGTGGGTTAGAGATAGAAAATTGGATATTTCTTAAAATTATAGTAATTTAGTCGTGGATTGGAACCAAATTCAAGAATAAATCATGAAAAGCAATGAAACCAATGATATGCTCCAACCCTTGGAGCAAGTAGATGTTCTGGAAGAGATCGCTCCGGCGGTTTCAATCGGTATAGTCGGTAATTATCCGGATGGATCAGAGACACGTATGGCTCTGACTCCTGAAGCATGCGGCTTGCTTACATCCGGAGGTATCGGAATCTGTATGGAGGAAGGTGCGGGAAGCGATATCAGCTTTTCGGATGCTAACTATGCAGAATATGGAGTCAAGATCGTGAGTCGTGCCGAAGCTCTCAAAGCTCCTTTAGTTTTGAGCTACACGGCATTGAAATCCAAAGACATTAAAAAGATGACTAAGGGCGCCACCCTGCTATGCTTCATGGGTGAGGATCTTTTTGATCAGTCTACAATCAAGGCTCTGCTTGAGCAAAAAATCACAACAGGTTGCCTTGACAACATGTATAGTCATATCGATGAACCTGTTTTCGCTAATATCCTTGATGAAATAAATGGTCGCGCATCCATAATGTATGCAGAAGAGGCCCTGTCATATCTTGGCGGTGGTAAAGGTGTGCTCCTTGCCGGAGTTGCCGGTATCAATCCATGTGAGATTCTCATCATTGGCATGGGCAACGACATGATTGCTGCGGCAAAAGCGGGAGCGGCTGCCGGTGCACGCGTCACTCTGATGGACAACGATATCTCCACACTCCAGGTTGCCAAAGAGGCTGTCGGACCGCTTGTGGAAACCATTGCGATTCATCCGCGTGTTCTCTCAAACAAAGTGAAGTCGGCTGACGTAATCATCACAGGAAATACCACACGCCCATTTGAATTCCCGCGCAATCTATCTGCCGCAATGAAAGAAAGTGTGTATGTGCTCGACATAAACGAAACGCAGCCATCTGTTTGTGTACCTCGCACGGTTGCCATGGCACTCTCCAATGCACTGGTAAACTTCTTTGATGAAATGGTGCTCAAAAATGGTTTCGACGGAATGATCATGACCACTCCCGGAGTTCAGTGCGGACTGGTGACCTATAAAGGTAAATTGGTCGACAAACTTATCGGAAGCT
This sequence comes from uncultured Sangeribacter sp., assembly GCA_964512705.1. Taxonomy (GTDB): domain Bacteria; phylum Bacteroidota; class Bacteroidia; order Bacteroidales; family Muribaculaceae; genus Lepagella. The sequence goes on from CAZEJY010000052.1 coordinate 7,372, forward strand.
ATTTAGGAATGCCCAGCGCTGATATCTCCGTGATGCTTTCAGCTGCAAATTAATAATATATACTCTCCTCCCTCCTATCCATATTGGAAGTTAGAAATCTAATTCATATTGTCCCCTCGAACAAGTGGGGTGAACAACAGCAATATGCTCTCGGAATTTGCCGAAACTATCTGTCCCAAGGATGGAATGTTTCGGCAATGACACGTAATGCTTTAGCTGTCGACACCCCATTTGAAGCCGAAAATATTCCTCTCTTCCACGCCCCTCTTAGGGGTTTTGCAGATATGAATTCAATCAAGGTTCTTACTGCCAAGCTGAAGCAACTTCCCGACCACCCTACCGTAATCCATGTTCATCACTATCAGGATGCATTCACGGCTGCTGTGGCACGCAAACTCTCCAAACGAAAGGATGTCAAAATCGTCTCAACGCGCCATGCAGTGCGCCGGGGACGAACCTCTTTTCTTTTCCGATGGATCTATAATATGGTAGACACACATATCTTTGTCTCCTCCAAAGCATATGACAGATTCCGGAAATCATTCTCCGGACGACACCTCTTCAATCTGGAGAAAAGCTATATCCTCCGCTATAGCCTCGACACACCGGCAACTGAGGAGCCGGCGCCACTTCCCACCGGACCCTTCATTCTACTCTATCAAGGCTATATCTCTCAGGGAGAAAGATTGGAGCGCATAATCGAAGCTTTAGCCGAAACCTCAAAAAGGAAATTCAGACTACGTATTTGCGGACGTGGGAATCCTGACTATCTTGACAGATTACGCGACATGGCTATGAAATTGGGAGTGATGGATTCCATTGACTGGCACACTCAGTCAATCCCTACATTTGAAAACGCCTGTGCAGCTCATGCAGGGATTGTGAGCCTCTCACCTGCCGAGCCTGTAGCTCTCCCATCTCTGATGCTGATGGCAGCCGGCCGTCCACAGATCGTTCTCTCCGACAAAATTGACACTGAATATCTTGAAGATGGGACGACTGCCATATTTCTATCCTCGGATAATCCATCGGAGATTGCTTCCGCAATCTCCCGATTGGTAAATGATCCGCAACTCTGCGAAACATTAGGCAGCAACGCCTGTGCTACATATAATCGCATTCTCTCCTGGCCCCATTTTATAAATGTAATTAACGAAATATACACCAAATGAAAAAAGCACTGATTACCGGTGTGACCGGACAAGATGGTTCATATCTCTCTGAGCTCCTCCTTTCCAAGGGATATGATGTGCATGGTATCATACGCCGCAGTTCAAATGACTTTCGTGAAAGAATCAGTCATTTGGAAAGCAATCCCAACTTCCATCTCCACTATGGCGATATGTCGGACTCACTTAGCCTGACTAAAATCATAACATCAGTAAAACCTGATGAAATCTATAATCTCGCCGCTCAGAGCCATGTTCAGGTATCGTTTGACGTCCCTGAATATACTGCCGATACCGATGCTACCGGAGTACTACGCATCTTGGAGGCCGTGCGCATAGCAGGACTGACCGAAACTTGTCGAATTTATCAGGCATCTACTTCGGAGCTTTATGGGAAAGTAGAGGAGGTTCCCCAAAATGAGAATACCCCTTTCCACCCCTATAGCCCCTACGCCGTTGCAAAACTCTACGGTTACTGGATTATACGCGAATATCGGGAGGCTTATAATATGTACTGTTGCTCCGGTATTCTTTTCAATCACGAGAGTGAGCGCCGCGGAGAAACTTTCGTGACCCGAAAAATTACTCTTGCAGCCGCGCGTATTGCCCAAGGGAAGCAAGAGAAGCTTTATCTCGGAAATCTCGATTCTCTCCGTGACTGGGGATATGCTAAAGACTATGTGGAGTGTATGTGGCTTATGCTTCAGCAGGAGAAACCTGAAGATTTCGTAATCGCTACAGGTAAACAGCACTCAGTACGTGAATTCGCCACACTCGCTTTCCGCCGTGCGGGCATTGAACTCCGATGGGAGGGTAAAGGCGTTGATGAAAAGGGTATTGACGTCAAGACCGGAAAAGTTTTGATTGAAGTCTCCCCTGACTTTTACCGTCCCACAGATGTGGTCAACCTCTGGGGAGATCCAACCAAGGCGAAGGGCCTTCTGGATTGGAACCCAACCAAAACCTCTTTTGAGGAATTGGTTAACATTATGGTTGACTCCGATATGAAGAAAGTAGCACAGGAACGCGCTTCAGAGCATCTCGAAACCAACCTTGCGGAATTCCTCGAGAAAGGAATCGTGAAGTAAAGAAAAGATTCTTAATGAGAAGAATCGGCATTAAAAATCTCAATACGATCGTCAGTTGGGGGGTATTCTTTATCCTCCTGCTTACTTATTGGCTGACCACTCCACCGACTGTCTCCTATTGGGATTGCCCGGAATATGTCACTGCCGCCTGGCGTCTGGAGATAGGCCATCCCCCGGGTAATCCTCTATGGATGCTCGTGGAACGCGTGATTACCATGCTCGTTCCTTCAGGGAAATATGCAGCGTTAGCAATTAACCTCTCCAGCGGCGTATTCATGGCATTCGCCGGATTCTTCCTTGCACAATGCCTGTTTTTAGGTATCGAATGGATTTTGCGTAAAGTCAAGCGCCAACTACCTCCTTGGATCGTGGCGGTGTCAGCAGCAACCGGTGCATTAGCATTCGGGTGGTGTGACTCAGCTTGGTATTCGGCGGTCGAAGCAGAGGTTTATGCCCTATCTATCTTTCTCTCTACCCTTTGCATCTGGTTAATGGTTAAATGGGGATTGTGTACAGACCATGGTAAATCTATACGCTACATGATTCTGCTCTTCTATCTGATGGGGCTATCAATTGGCGTGCACCAACTTAATCTCTTATGCATCCCTGCTTTAGCCCTGATTTGGGCTCGAAAAAAGGGGTTGAGAGGTTGGTGGAGACTGACTCTCGTAATATTAGCATCATTGGCTATTGTCGGAATTATCCTCATGGGGATGATGCCTGGGCTGATTAAATTAGCTGGAAAATTTGAATTGCTCGCTGTCAATAGCTGGCACCTACCGTTCTCAAGCGGCGTAATTATTTTCTTCATTTCTTGTGCAGTATTGCTATTAGGCGCTATCATTCTAACCCATAAATATTTGCCGGGGGCACCCAACACCATCTGCTGGTGCGTGACAATGCTTATCGTCGGATATAGCGTTTATCTGATTGTGCCCATTCGCGGAGGAATAGGTTTCCCCGCCAACTCCACACGTCCGGGAGACCCATTCTCTTTCGCCTCTTATTTGGGACGCGAGCAGTACGGTGGAGCCCCGCTAATCTATGGTCACACCCCATTAAGCGCTCCCCTATTGCGTGAAGAATGGAAAGATGGTAAGCCGGCTTATACGCGCAGGATGATCAAGGGGAATCACCCTATAATAATCCCTAAACGGGAGGGTATGCGCCTCGCGGATAATTATCACCTCCTTACGTCCGAGGATACCGCATCCAACAAGAATGCTCTCAACCGACAAGGAGATGCATATGTAATCGGAGGATATACAGCCGATTTTGAATACACACCCGAACTAAATATGTGGTTTCCGAGAATCACAAGCAGGAAACCATCGGACTTCCCCTGCTTCGCGGATTGGGCAGGTATGAAGACCGAGAATATGAAGAGAGTGAAGGTTTCGGAAGCTGTGGATACCCTTGGCATGTTCGTTAATAAGATGAATGCAGATGGCGTCCGCAAAGATGCTTTCTCTTATCGACCTACTTACCTTCAGTCAATGCAGATGCTTTTCACCTATCAGTTGGGCTTCATGTATTTCCGCTATCTCCTATGGAATTTTAGCGGCAGACAGAATGACCACCATTCTACCGGCGAGGTAGAACATGGGAATTTTATCACAGGCTTCCCGCTGATTGATAACGCGATGTTAGGAGCTGAATCAAGTCTCCCGAAGCATTTGGGAGCTGAGAATAAGGGAAGAAACCTATATTTCATGCTTCCACTGATTTTAGGATTAATCGGAATATTCTGGCTGGGTTGTAATCGCAACCAATTGGTAGACCGGAGTCGATCAAGATTTATTAATCTCACCATCACCACTCTCTTTATAATGACCGGTGTTGCAATAGTGATCTATCTGAACCAATCTCCCGGAGAACCTCGCGAACGCGACTACTCTTTCCTCGGTTCTTATTGGGCTTATGCCGCCTGGATCGGATTTGGCGCCTTGGCTCTGATGAAATGGTCCGGACGCTATGCACGCATAATGGCTCTGCTTCCTATAGGAATAGTTATCTGGATGTTTGCAGAAAATCTTGATGACCACAACCGCTCCAACCGCTATGCGGCATCACGCATAGCGGCAAACATCCTGCGCTCTCTTCCGCAAGACGCCATCATATTCGTAAATGGAGACAACGGAACATTCCCTCTATGGTATGCCCAGGAGGTTGAGGGTATCCGCAAAGATGTTCGCATAATTAATTTAGCTTATCTCAGCCTACCGGAATATGTCGACGCCCTGATGTGCGATTGGGATAGTTCAAAAGCCATTCCTACAACACTCTCGCGTAATACGGTCGCTTATGGAGCAATGCAATTCCCAACCATCGTCGATCGGAAAGACACCATTGTCCCCAACGCTCTCGATCTACTCCGGGAGATGGAAACGACAGGTGCTGCACGCCTGAATGCAGGAAAAGTGTTTATCCGTGGCTTGAATGGAGATACCATTCATTTCAATACCCGCAATCTTTCGCGCACGGGCAGCAGGAATGTAGATTTCCGCCGTCTTATAATCTTTGATATCATAGCCACAAACTATGCCTCACCTAATCCCCGCTCAATTCATTGGACCTCTACTTTGAATTCCAATGCTTACGCAGGATTTCTCCCCTACACATCCAGGTCATTATACACCCGTCAACTTGGTAAGCTTTCCCCTGCAGAGAGAGAGAAACAGTATCTGGAGATTCTCCCCAAGATTGAGGCTCCTAATTCTTTAGAAAAACCTCCATATCTTGATCCGACACCGGCGGGGCAGGTAAGTATTCACCGCGGTGCCATGACCATAGCCGGCAAGGATTTGTTGGATAACGGCAGAATCGCGTCCGCTCTTCGCATGCTATGGAGCGCCGATTCCATCAATGGCTCTGACCCGGAGACATATAATGCTATCAATGAATATGACACAGTATTCAATACTCGAGTAGAGCTTCCGATATTATTCCAACGGTTAGCGGATTCCCTGCAATATCACAACAAAGTAAAATATCAAAGGGAGATTATCGGCTTGCGAAAACGAGCTGCCGAGCTCAATGAGATTAATGAAAGAAGAAATCAAGAGTTTTCCACATATCGAAAAACTTTATCGCCTGCTTTGCGGTTAAAAATGTCGAGGTAAATTATAAATTAAAGAGATTTTATAAATAATACGAATTATGAAGATATTGAAATATTTGGTTATTGTAATTGCAGTTTTGGCTATTGCACTTCCGTCTACTGCTAAAAAGAAGAAAGATTCCGATGGCACGCCGATGATCTCATTCACCGAAAAGACCCACGATTTCGGAATAATTCCGTCAAATAAGAATTATGTCACCACCGAATTCGAGTTTGTCAACACCGGAAATGCACCCCTCGTGATCTTCGATGCAAAGGCTGAATGCGGTTGCACTCGCCCATCTTATCCGAGCAACCCTATTGCGCCCGGGAAGAAGGGTAAAATAAAAGTGAATTTCAATCCACGTGGTTATATGGGTGGTTTCACAAAGAGCATCACCATCAAAACCAATGGTAAGCCTAAATCTACGGTATTGAAAATCACGGGTACCGTCAACCCTAACAAATAAGATTTTTTCATTAATTTTGCAGCATGATGCACAGAAAGCTTATCGGAATCAGCGCAATATTAGCCATGAGTTTTGTTACTCATGCCGAAATTATTTGGCTTGAAAAGGATTACGATTTCGGACTTTTCAAAGAGGAGGCCGGACCTCAAACCGGCTATGCCCGCTTTATTAACACCGGTCCGGAAGAGGTGATCATCACCGGTATGCGTCCGAGCTGCGGCTGCACCAGTGCCGACTACCCTAAAGATCCGATAGCACCCGGCGACACGGCTAAAGTAAGCTTCACTTATGATCCTGCAGGTCGCCCCGGCAGATTCAACAAATATGTCAGGGTATACATCGGAACAACCGACACGTATAAGATTCCCATTCGGGGGAACGTGTTAGGAACTCCCCAGTCCCTTTCTTCACTCTATCCGGTGGTTTCAGGACCCCTGAGACTTACTACAGCAAATCTATTTGGGGGAGACGTTACAAAAGGTACTGCTAAACATTTCTTTGTAAACGGATATAATCATAGGGCAGACTCCATTCAGCCAAAAATAGTTTGTGAAAATAAGGCTCTATCTGTAATCGGGTCTTCCGAAAAAATAGGCCCCGGAGATATTGTAACCTATAGCCTCTACCTCAATACCCGCGCCCTTCCGGACACCGGAACCATTGATATACCAGTCAGAATCTATCCTGTTCCGGAAGAGAACGACAATGAATATATTGAAATTCACCTCACGGCAAATATCCTCCCTCCGGAGAAAAAGTGATGAAGACTAACTGGACTCACTCACATTAAACTACCTTTTAAACCATAATAAAACTCTCAACAAAACAACATACAATCTTCCCATGAACCATCCTGAAAATAACGAAGAATACAAAGGTCTCCAGGTTAACTCGGGAGTAACCTCACAACCTATCACTAATCCCTACCGTCGCCCTGCAAAACGGCGTCGCGAACTCACTGCTGCAGAATATGTAGATGGTATCGTAAAGGGTAACGTCACAGTTCTCGGTAAAGCTGTAACTCTAATCGAGAGTATTGCCGACCATCATCAGGCATTAGCTCAGGAAGTGATTGAGAAATGCCTCCCCTACTCCGGTAATTCAAAACGAATCGGTATTACCGGTGTACCCGGAGCTGGAAAATCTACCTCCATTGATGTGTTCGGGCTCCATGTCCTCGAAAAAGGGGGTAAGCTCGCCGTTCTCGCTATTGACCCCAGTAGCGAACGCACGCAGGGAAGTATTTTAGGTGATAAAACCCGTATGGAGAAGCTCTCGCAACACCCTTCGGCATTCATTCGTCCCAGTCCCTCTGCAGGATCATTAGGGGGTGTTGCCCGTAAGACACGTGAGACAATCGTGCTTTGTGAAGCCGCCGGATATAATAATATCTTTGTTGAGACAGTAGGTGTCGGACAAAGTGAAACGGCTGTTCACTCCATGGTCGACTTCTTCCTGCTAATCCAACTTGCCGGCACAGGTGATGAGCTGCAGGGTATCAAACGCGGTATAATGGAGATGGCTGATGGTATTGCCATAAACAAGGCAGATGGAGACAACATAGAGCGCGCAAATCTCGCGGCTGCCCAATTCCGCAATGCGTTGCACCTATTCCCACCGACACCCAGCAAATGGCGTCCGGAAGTGGTGACCTATAGCGGTTATTACGACCTGAATGTTGATAAGGTATGGGACATGATTGACCGCTATTTCGAATATGTGAAGAAAAACGGATATTTTGAGCGCAAGCGTAACGAGCAGGCTAAATATTGGATGGTGGAGACCATCAACGAGGAATTACGCAACAACTTCTTCCGCCAGCCGGAAATCCGCGCACTCCTCGAGCAAAAAGAGCTGCGCGTCCTCAACAACGAGCAGTCCTCCTTCACCGCCGC
>CAZEJY010000052.1:15193-18312 GCA_964512705.1 uncultured Sangeribacter sp.
TTTCAGTTGTCCCATTGGGTCCATTAGTCCCATTAGACCCATCACTGAAAACTGATAACTGAAAACTGATTAAGTTTCTTCCAGTAGCTCATTATTACAAACCCGAAGGAGTGAGATGTGAACGTATGATTTCATTGGCAAGATATAAGTCACTACGACATATCAAATCCGCTGTTCCATCATCGATTATTTCAAACAATGGCGAAGAGTAAAGCATATCCATTGCCTCTTCAAGTGGAATATTCTGCTTTTCAGCTATCAAATCTATGATACGCGCATACTTCATGTCACGCAAAATTCGTGTCGCCTTATCCATTATCAACCTTATTATATTCCACAAATTTAAGACATCTGTCTATCGCCCTCTGAGTTATAAAACAGAGTTGATTATTAGGCATTTCATAGGAAAGATTCTGTAATGCTTGATCCTTATTATATATACCAGACATATACAGATCAACTGTCTGAAAAACTTTATCGTTGGCGACACCTCCTTCTATAATATCATAAGCTTTGTAATCATCACCCCCTTGTCTGCAACTGCAAACGAAATCAAGCCATTCTTCATCATAAGACTCAAATACCTTAATTCTCATTTCAGAATTCGGAGTATACTCAAAACTATGTAAATATGCGTCCTCTCCGGATCTTATAAATCGATTTGCATATTTAATGGCTTGATCCAAAAGTCTCGTTACATAAAAGCCCTTCCCAAAATCAAGGGCATCACGAGAATGTTTCACATCGGGAGAAGAGAAACATTTATCAGAAGAATGATAGACTAACATATTGAATATCCTTTCTTTTTCATTAGCTCAATCACATCTTCAGCTACGTAATCCAAGCTAAAAGTATGAAGTACATCATAAGCAGCTGCCAAATAATCTTTTATAATTCCAGCAGATTGAAGTTTCCTATATATTATAGAACATGATTGACCTGTTTTCAATGCTAAAGCACCGATAACACAGGTCACATAGTCTATTTGCTTCTTGGTCATGATGTAAAGTTACCAAAAATTTTTCAATTTCTGCCTTAGTGGGCGGTGGGGAGGAGTTTGTAAATGGCGGAGGAGCAACCTGACACTGAGAATTTGGTGCCTTTCCCTGTGGATTTGGCGGTTATTTTGCCATTGGAAATAAGGCAATCAAGGTTACCGGAAGGGAGATCCACCGTGGCTTCCACTCTCTTCTCACCGGGATTAAGCACTATCACATAAGTCCCATCCTCTCCTGTGCGAGTATAAATCCAGGGATAAGGTTTGGAGATATCATTGATTGTGACCCAATCTCCCTGATTGGCAAGTGTCGGGTGTTCATGACGAATCTTGTTAACGGCCCTTACAAAGTTTAAGACTGAATTCGGATCTGATTCCTGCGTTTCTACTGTGTATTTACCGTCAAAAGTAAAGACCGGGAGAAAGAGTTTTTCAGCCTCAGCAGTTGAAAAACCGGCATTTTCAGAATTATCCCACTGCATCGGGGTACGTGTGCCACTTCTAACCTCCATGGAACCCTCTACGCTTGGCAATCCCTTAATATTACGCATCATTATTTCATCGCCATAGTGAATAAATGGGACACCGGGCATAGTAAAGAGCCAGGTCATAAAAGTCTTGATCTGATCTGGAGTATCGCGTCCCTCGGAATTAAGTCTATTGACATCATGACTCGCCGAAAAGAGTGATATATACCCATAATCTTTTGAAGCATTGTAATAGTCAGAGAACTCCTTAACAAACTTATCTATACCGCCGATGCCTGTTTTCTCGAAATATGCATCCTTGCCAACTATCTTCTCATTTTTAGAACCCAATACAAGCTGCTGCATACCCGGATTCTTTGAAACTATAAGGAAATCGCAATCGAACCCTGCAGGACATGAGAGCGAGGGTTTACCCCATTCGGAGATAAGAACTTTACCGGGATATTCCCTGTCTACCCACTCACGCATATCATCCCAAAGACGTCCGGTCTCCTTCTTGTCAATATCATTCTTCACCAGTGAAGCAGCCATATCTACCCGAAACCCATCAACTCCAAGGTCAAACCAATATGCCATTATGTTTTTCAGCTCCCTTCTAAGCGCTTTGGGACCGGGAGCATCCACGCTCTGCTGCCATGGTTTAGACGGGTCGGGATTAGCATATCCGAAATTCAGTGCCGGTTGGCAGGCAAAATGATTCTTGTAATAATATTTTCCTTTGTATTTCCCATTTACAGGCACTCCGGGATGAGCATCCTCAGTGAGAACCCAGTTCCCGATTTTTGAAGCTTGCGGGTCCTCTGACTGATTCCTAAGCTGAATATCAGCTAAATCCTTTTCAGAAATGGAGTCTGCAAAAATATAATAATCAGCATACCGACCCTCAGGTCCTTCCGTGCAACTTCTTTTGAACCACTCATGCTGATCAGATGAGTGTCCCGGAACCAAATCAAGGCATACTTTCAAACCTCGCTTATGTGCCTCATTAACAAGATTCACAAAATCGGATTTCTGACCAAAGCGCGGATCGATCTTATAATAATCTTTAATATCATAGCCACCGTCAAACCATCCGGATTCAAATATAGGGGTCATCCAGATTGCATCTACTCCCAAACTCTTGACATAGTCGAGTTTTGAGGTTATTCCGGGAAGATCACCTACTCCATTACCATCCGAATCCATAAATGAACAGGGATAGATGTCATAGAAAACAGCATTGTTCAACCATTCCGGTGTTGTTTTGTGTGCAGAGACCACCCCCGCGAATACTGTAAAAACAGAAGCAAATAATAATTTACGAAGTTTCATGAATTCAGATTATAATGGTATCGGTTTCCACAAAGATACTAAATTTCACTTTACAAAGAAAATCTAATATTACCTTTAGTCCCAGTAACCCTACCACTCCTATTAGCCCTATTAGACCCATTAGTCCCATTGGACCTATTAGTCCTATTGGTCCCATTAGATACAGATAAGGCTGTTCGAACTCTTCCGAACAGCCTTACACTATGATCTATAATTGCTAAAGCTACTTCCTTATTTTACTACAAGTTTGAGTCTCAAGTTACCAGCCACGACAACATATACACCCGGGTTCACACCCACTTCATATGTATTTGAAGTCGCAA
>CAZEJY010000053.1:0-18138 GCA_964512705.1 uncultured Sangeribacter sp.
AGAGATTATGACAATATTGGCGATGGTTTTATGCGCTGTCTCCATTTTCTTCTAAAACGCATAGATATCGTTTTTCTTCTAAACCGTATAGATATCGTTAAATATTGATGTTGATAGGTTTTGCTACCGATCCGTATCTATTGGGACCGATAAATAACAGATAATACTGCTTAAAAAAGATTTTGAAATAAATAATATGGAAGAGACTAAACCTCAGGAGGCAACTCCGGCACTGAACGAACATAACAAGAAAGAATATCCTCCGATGCATACAGCGGAACATCTTCTAAATGGAGAGATGGCAAGACGCTACGGTCATGGGCGGGCATTCAGTTCACATATAGAGCGAAAAAAATCCAAACTCGATTACTATTTGCCGGAAGCACTGACCCCCGAAGAGATAAAGAGTCTTGAGGATTACATCAATTCTGTTGTAGCAGCTGATGTTGAAGTAACGGTTGAATATATTTCGCAGCAAGAAGCGGCTTCCAGGTTTGACATGGAACGCTTACCGGAGGATGCTTCAGAGACAGTAAGAGTAGTAAAGATTGGAGATTATGATGAATGTCTCTGCATCGGTGACCATGTGAAAAGTACCTCCGAGATAGGCCAATTCAGAATCACCAGCAGCCGCTACGCCGATGGTGTCCAGCGCCTCGTTTTCAAATTAGGATAAGGTAAATAGGAAGTTTTTGGACTTTTCCCGGACGACAACATAACCCCAAACTTCATTATTTAAAGAGATCTATATGTATAATAAAAAGTAGGAACGATTATGAGTAAATTAAGTGATGCAGCGTTCGCAATTATGGGAATGTGCGAAGAACATCGTAAACCGTTTGGGATTACAGTAGATCCTCGTGGTGGTGCCTATGCATTTTGCTGGGCCTTCAAAATTAGTGATGCCCAAGCTAAACGAGAGGGATATGATAAAAGGCATGTACACGGAGCTATAAGCTATGATAGAGATTATAATGGCTGCCCTTATTGTGGTGAAAAAGGATTTTACATCTGCTATAGATGTGGAAAGGTTATTTGCTATCATGGACAAGTATCGGTAACATGTCCCAATTGTGGTATTACGGCCGGATTACAACCTTCTGAAACATTTGATCTTTCAGGAGGAAGTTTATAAGTAAAATGTTTACTTCATGGGCTATATTGGTATATAAAATAAAAGTCAATATTATAAAAATATGAAGGAACTTAAACCTAATGACAAAATAAATCTTGTCGGAGATCTTCAAGCGACGATTGTAAAAGAACTCGGGCGTGGAGGTCAGGGCATAGTTTATCTTGTTGACCTGCTCGGACAGCCCATGGCACTTAAGTGGTATCTGAATGCTCCGGAGGACAGGTTTTATAAAAATCTTGAAGAAAACGTCAGGAAAGGTGCGCCTTCTCCGTCATTCTTATGGCCTGAATATGTTACGCGTAAGGAGAAAGGAAGTTATGGCTACATCATGCCGTTGCGTCCCCAAGGTTACTATGAATTTGGACAATTTTATCTTGCCAGAGTTCAGTTTAAGTCGTTTGAAGCTCTATTGAACGCAGCTATGAAGATTTGTGAGGGCTTCCGTCAGCTTCATCTGCATGGATACAGTTATCAAGACCTTAATGATGGTAACTTCTTCATCAATCCTACTACAGGTGATGTCTTAATTTGTGACAACGACAATGTGATGCCGGAAGGAGAGGTATCCGGCATATTGGGCAAAGCTCGTTATATGGCACCTGAAATCGTGCTTGGCAAATCAATGCCAAACAAAGGGAGTGATCGTTTTTCATTAGCCGTACTTCTGTTTATGCTTTTCTATGGGGATCATCCTTTTGAAGGAGCAAGGGTGCTTGATTGTCCATGTTTGACTGAAAAGTATGAGAAGAAATTCTATGGAAGTGATATTCTCTTCATTTTTGATGAGAAAGATAACACTAACAGACCGGTCAAAGGAGTCCACCGAAATGTGATGCGACGTTGGCCTGTATACCCCACAATTCTCAGAGAAGCGTTTGTAAAAGAGTTTACAAAGGATAAACTTGAAAATCCGGCAAAGCGCAGTATTGAAAATATATGGCAGAAAATTATCAAGCAATTGCGTGATATGCTGGTGGTGTGCCCTCAATGTAAGGAAGAGTCTTTTGTTCAGAATGAACATGATACAAAATGTATGAACTGCAATCAGCAAGTGAAGATAGCTGGAGGTTTAAAATTCGCAGATAGCACAATTTGGCTTACTCCCGGAACAATGGTTTATCTTGGATTTAACAATGAGCCAACAGCAAAAGTAGTTACTGTTCCTGGGCACAAATATCCTATCCAAATACAGAATATCACAACTAGTCAATGGATGGTAGAGACACCAAGTGGCAAACTGAAGCCGATAGACCCGCAAGGCCTAATGCCTGTAAAAGCAGGGTTGAAAGTGGCTTTCAATATAACAAACAAGGCAGAAATCATTTAATAACTCAATAACTTCATAACAATATGGGACTCATAGACAACGAAAAACCTCCAAGAAGAGAAATGCTCCTTTTCTTTCTCATCGATAAATCAGGTTCGATGGGTGGTTCAAAAATCGGAAGTGTTAATGATGCAATTGAGAACGTTCTTCCAATGATTGCAGAACTCTCAGACAATAATACGGATGCAGAAATCAAGGTTGCAGTATTAGAGTTTTCAAATACAACTAATTGGCTTTATGATGAACCAAAACTTGCCAACGAATTCATCTGGCAAAAGGTGCAAGCAGGCGGTATGACTTCACTTGGTGAAGCTTGTGTTGAACTGAGCAAGAAACTTTCTCGTACCAATGGATACGTAGTGAAGTCTGAAACAGGAAGCGGTTATTATGCGCCGGCGCTGATTCTACTTTCAGATGGTGGTCCTACTGACAATTTCGAGGCGGGTATCAAAACTCTGCAAAGCAATATGTGGTTTAAAAATGCAATCAAAATTGCTGTAGCCATTGGTGATGATGCTGACGAGAGCATTCTTGAAAGATTTACCGGGTCTAAAGAAGCAGTAGTTCGTGTTAAGAACATTGAGGCACTAAAGACAATGATTAAGGTGATTGCTATCACCTCGTCGCAAATTGGTAGTCAAAGTGCTTCTGTTGCAGACGGCAGCAAACAAACTAAAGTTGAAAAGAAAATCGGAGAAGTTGCCACTGAGACCAAAGGTGCTGAAACAGCGGCTGCTCCCAAAAAAGACGAATACGACGAGTGGGATTAAAATCTGACAGATGAAAGGAATCAAAGTCTTTAACCATACGTGCCAAGGTGAAAGTCATAAAGCTAACGATAAACCTTGTCAGGATAGTTCGTATGCGCGTTCCCAAAGCAATTTTGCCGTGGCTATCGTTAGCGATGGTCACGGTGGGGCACGCTATTTCCGAAGCGACAAAGGTTCTAAAATAGCAGTAACCTGTACGAAGGAAGCAATTGAGAAATTTGTTAGGGAACCTCAGATTCAGTCTTTATTGAAAGGCGTCAAATATCAAGAATTTGGGATAAATCCCCAACTTGATTATTCCAATAAAGACATCTATAATGTATTAAATTGGCTTACCTCCTCAATAATTGCTCACTGGCATAAAGAAATTCTCTCACATGCATTGAAAACACCTTTGACAGAGCGGGAAATGACTAACGTAGAAGCAAAGTACCTTGAAGAATACGAGACTTCAATTAAACAAGATGGATCTTCTTTAGAGAAGTTCTATGGTTGTACTCTAATGGCTTATGTTCAAACCGATTCATTTTGGTTTGCTTTTCAAATTGGGGATGGTAAAGCAGTTTTCTTTAATATTAATGGTGAAGACATCATCGTAACTCAGCCCATACCTTGGGATGAACAATGTTTCCTAAATAAAACAACTTCTTTATGTAGAAGTACGGCATCGAAGGAGTTTAGATATTGCTGTTGTGGCAATGGAGATTTTCCAGATGCTGTGTTTCTTGGTTCAGATGGAATTGATGATACTTATGGTGATAGGGATAAACTGACTGACTTTTACATTCGACTGTATAAAGAAATTGTATTAACAAGCCAAAACAAAGCTGAACAAGTACTAAAAAGGGATCTTCCAGTAATAAGTAAGATCGGAAGTAAGGACGATATGTCTATTGCGTGCGTGTATAACAGCAATCCTATACGTAAACGTCAGATATTTCTTCTAATGTCACAATGGCAGCTTCGTAACCTTCATATTCAGACTAATGAACTTGAGAATAAAATACAGTTCCTAAAGTCAAAAATTGAGGCTGTCAATACTATAGAAAAATTGACAGAACAACAAAGGATTGAGTTGCAATACGCTAAAAATGATGCGAATAGAGCACAAGAAGAACAATATAAATTGAAAAATGACATATCTAATATTCTTAACGAAAATAGGAAACTGCGTTTGAAATATAAAATGTCTGCAAATGAGTGATTATTAGTATTGTCGGAAATTTACGATACTATTTTTAAACCATATACAATATTGCTAATAAGAATTTTGTGTGTGATTCCATGTTCGAAGTTACCGAAATTTTTTTACAAGAAATTTGTTGAAGGTATTATCAATTGCGAGGTAAGAAAGATGCATCAATAGTTCTCTTACACCAAGAGATTAACTGTTCAAGGCTTTGTTCCAAACTTTGTAGAACCTCATATAAATAATAACATATTATTTATGGAAAAATATATAGATAAATATTCAAAAGAATGTCGACAACCGCATGGTCCGTTTGTTCGACTTTTCCCAGAGATTTCTCTTATACCAATTAATACAGGAAATCCTAATTGGTCAATTAAGGGAAGTATTGGAAATTTCCAATGGCGCTCTTTAGGTGCAGTTTTTCCTGTATCTGATTTAGATAATCAAGAAAAAATTAGATATAATAGATATTACGAGTTGTGTGCAAGAGGAGGTTGTATCCCTGCAGCCTTTTTGATAATGCGATCTTTAAGTAATGATAAGGATTTGAAAGAAATATTTGAAGATGGCAATGAGTTCAATGTGCTTATTGCTAATACACATGATTTAAATCCCACATTAGGGGACAATCCTGTGGTAAAAGAACTTGTATTAACGATGCAACAAAATATGTCTTTATCAGATGATGATGTTTTTAAAATAACTTCTAGTAAAGGAATGCATGTCTCTCTTAGTATAGACTGCAAAGTAATCAAAGACAAAATAATAATATTACCATACAGTTATACTAATACTAATATCCTGAGAGGATATGTCCAATTAGCTGATGCTTTGATACAAGGTGGGGCTAAATGTGTTATAGCCGTTTCTTATGTTCATATTATGCCAAATAAGTATGGACAAGAAGAAGCGGGTAGAGTAAATTTGCCTATGCCAAGAGGTCGTGGATATTCTTTTAGTGAATTAGCTGATATGTTTTAAGGGGGAAAACTATGAAATACCTTTACGATGGACTAATTAAGCTAATTGCCGGGCACAATGAGGGAAAATATGTGTTAATGAATGAGTATTTAGGCAATATGCTTAGTGATTATCAAGTAGGTGTAGAAATTCCGGCATATAAGATAATTATTTCTTTAGTACAATCAAAATGCTTGGCAGAAATATTATCGCTTGATTCCAAAGGAGATAAAGTGTCTATCCTTGAGAAGGCAAAGTATTATGCAAATATAATAAGCGATAAGTCATCTCTTAAACGGGATGATATCAAGTATGTGCTTGATTGCATTATATATAGCCTTGGATATGGACCTAAACCTATATCAGACTTAGCTCAAGAAAATCTACGTTATAATCCTATTGGTCACTGGGATTTTTATTGTCTTGGAGATACGGTGAAGCAACTGATAATAAGCGCGGATGGCACTGCTGCCACTAACTCAGGAACAAAATATCGATGGGATTTTTCTGATGATGAGATAAAAATATTTATACCTAATACTGTTTTATATGATGGTTGGTTTGTTGATGAAGTTTCCTTAGAGGGTAATGCATACTCTCAAATAAATAAAAGAAGTTGGAGGTGGAAAGCCTTAAAAAATGATGTCAATCTGAATCCAAAAAATCTCTTATCGGGGAAGTGGTTAATAATAAATGAAATATCTGATCTTCAAGATAATCAAATTTCATTTTTAGATAATCACAAAATATTTTCTAATATATACGAAAATGGAGAATGGTTTTTGGAAGATCAATGTTTAATCATAGTAACAGCTTACGATTATATAAAATATAAGTTTCGAGTAAATAAAAATATTATTGAGGGAACAGCTAGGAACCAAGCTGGAATTTCATGGAATTGTAAACTAAAGAAAATTTAATATGACAGACAAAGAATTAGAAGATGCAATCTTCAAAGCAATCCAAAGAGGGGAAGGACAACTAGTACCCATAGATGAAGTTGGAGGCAGTGAATCCGATTACGACTTAAGTGGTTTAGCGGATGGGTTATATGACCTGTATGTTGATTCATGCCATTCAGTAAATTCATTGGATCCACAGCAAACGCATGAGCAGATTATTAATAGGGAAAATGAGGATGAATTCGCAATGATTGGTAGAGTCGGCTTTTATCAGTGGTATGCACTTTCTGCATATTTTGATTTAAAAATTCATAACATGACACCCGAGAAAGAAGCTTCAAATAATCATCATGAAGAATCGGCTGCCGATGAATTTTTTGAAGGTCCGGGAGAGCATATAGCAAAAGCTATTAATGCATGTAATAATCTGGTCAATATTCTAAGAACCCCATGTGTAATCAATACCTCTTCAATGTTTTCTACTATTAATTGGAATTTAGAAGAAATGGAGACCCGATTGCGTCATTTTATCGGTCAAAACTTATTTGAAAAGATAATTGAACCTAAGAATGGTCAATATAAAATTAATACTGAATTAATCAAGTCAAAGGATGTAATTATTCCTTTACTTTATGCTTCTAATACTAATCTTCAAGTTTTTGGTCAGCTTGCAAAAAAGTTGTGTGAGCTTGGTGCTAAAACAGTTGTAGGCATTTTCGCAACACGAGTAGTACCGACATTAGACGGTAAGGAGGGCACAGTTCCTGAAGATAAACAAGTAGCTTCTTTTAGTCCAAGATTCGGAATAAATCTATAATATACGGATGAGTTACAAAGATGATATAGTGCATATAAGCTATTTGACACTGGATGATGTAATTCAGATATCAAAAGATAATGTACCTAATTATTTGCAAAATCGTCCGTGGACATGTAATGGATTGAATCATGGTACTGCTGTTCTTTCTACGGAAGAACAGCTATGTTGCTATATAGCCGCGTATGGCGAGATGCACAAGCAGAAGTTGGATAAAGCTCTGGAATCTTTTCCATTTAAGAATCTCGACTCAGATTTTGAAATTATGGACTGGGGCTGCGGTCAGGGCTTAGCCACTGTCCATATAATTTCTCAACTTCGGAGTAAAAATCTTCTTGGAAAATTAAAGAAGGTTACTCTTGTCGAGCCCTCGAAATTGGCTATCAAACGTGCGGAATTTAATGTTAACAAAGCGGTTGATAATGGTGTTGAAGTCCTGTCTATACAGAAATATCTTCCATCCGTTTCCGGAGTTACTAGTACAATTAGTTCCATACATATTGCGGAGCCAATATGTATCCATCTCTTTTCAAATATACTTGATATACCGGAAATAGATCTTAAGAAACTTGCCAATATCATTGCTTGTTCCGGTCATCAACATTATTTCATTTGTGTTGGTCCTGTTAACTATGGCAATCAAAGAATTGAAGCGTTTAGCAGGTACTTTTCTTTTGATAATGCAAATTTGTTTGCCAACGTCTTTATACCGCAATATAGACAACTCAATAATGGCAAATGGTTTGGTTGCATTGCAAAAGGTTTTAAAGTGATTAGAACTGAAGGCAAGCCATTCCTTATTCCACTGTCTTTCTATCCTCCCAAAGAATTTATAGCAGCCTATCAACTAGACGCAATCCGAGCTAAACAGATAAATGTTGAGAATCTGATAGCATTCGATGTGCTTGCTCCATTTGATATTGGTGCAAGTATTTATACTGATGTGGATCCCATCCTTGCTGTCATCAATAATATTATTACAAGGGGTACTCCAACAAAAGCGAGTCCTTTTATTGAGGAACAGTTCTCAAATATAATAAAAGCTACCTCTATACAAGAAAGATATGGTGCAATAGATTATGTAGCTACAGACGAAAAGTTCATTTCAAAATATGAAGAGGCTCTGAAGCTTATCCCTATAGGAGTAGCACGCATTCAGAAAGTTATTATAGAAGCCGTAATGACTGGGAGATTATCTCTTGACAAAGAGCAGCTGGATGTAGTGGTTAAAGAAGATATAATCCCATGTTCTGCATTAGCATTCGCAGATTTGGCTATGATGTATGACCATCTATGTGCTTTATCAAGGGATTATGATAAAAGAAAATTTCCTAAAATCAATCTTCACATCATTTCGCCTCAAAACGAGAAGTCACTATTCCATTTAGGAAGCGCGACTTATTCTTCAACAAAGAAACTTGACAGAGAGAAAGAATATGATCTTGTCATTGACATAAACTTCTCTGATAGACCAGATGCAGAGAATGTTCAATTCTCTGAATTCAAAGTTAGGAATGAATGTTATTTTAACATCAGAAGCTGTATTCAGTCTGCTCATCGTCAGATATATACTTCTGACAGAATCGTATATAAACCACTTACTAAGCTGAATCAGTCAGGTGGCTATGACAACATAGAAGAGAATGTTGAGCATCTCAACTACTTCTTAAACTTAATATTTAGGAAGAAGGCATTTCGTCCTGGTCAATTACCAATTCTTACACGTGCTTTACAGAATAAAGGTGTTATTGGGCTGTTGCCGACTGGCGGTGGTAAGTCACTTACCTATCAACTCGCGGCAATGCTTCAGCCTGGTATAACCGTTGTGATTGACCCCTTGAAATCTCTTATGGAAGACCAGTATGACGGTTTGATTGCCGCCGGGATTGATGCATGCACTTTCATAAATTCAGAACTGGATCCGGAAATTAGAACACAGCATGAGGATATGATGGAATCATCGCAAGTGCTCATAGCCTTTATGTCTCCAGAACGCCTGTGTATTTATCCCTTCCGAGAGAGATTAAGTAATATGCACGACCTTGGTGTTTATTTTTCATACGGCGTCATAGATGAGGTGCATTGTGTCTCAGAATGGGGACAAGATTTTCGACCATCTTATCTTCATTTAGGAAGGAATCTATATCAATACGTAAGAGCAAAAGAGGGCCGAATATCGCTATTTGGACTTACGGCAACGGCTTCTTTTGATGTCCTTTCAGACGTCGAAAGAGAATTGTCAGGATACGGTGCATTCACTTTGGATTCTGAAACAATTGTCCGATATGAAAACAGTAACCGATTGGAGCTACAATACAAAATTGAGAGAGTTGAGATTGAGTATGAACCGGATAATAAATTTGATGATCACGGATTACTGAATAATTATCCCACACCTGTAAAATTAGGAGATAAATGGAGTGCATATAAGCAAAAGAGCAGTTTCTTGAAGAATCTATTAGGAAAAATTCCACATTATTTAGATGAACTTCTTGAAGAAGACTCTTTAAACGAAATTGTAAGTAGATTTAAAGATAGAGAAGAATTAAGTAGCATTGATCCGTCAAAACTTATAGTTAATGTCGAGTCGGATTATCTATCCATGCGAGACGATTATAAATTCTCTGGAATAGTATTTTGCTCTCATGTAAATTCAACTGGCATAAGCGTAAATGTAAATTCTAAAGAATTGTCAAACTTATGCGAAGTAGGTTCATTTTCTGGCTCTGATCAAACAGGCGAGACAGATAACAAATCAATGGAAAATATGAGGAAATTTCGAGAGAATAAACTTCCATTGATGGTAGCCACTAAAGCGTTCGGAATGGGTATTGACAAACCTAATGTTAGGTTTACTGTGAATATGAATTATTCAAGTTCGCTTGAAAGTTTTATTCAAGAAGCTGGTCGTGCTGGTCGTGACGGACATATGGCATTATCATTGATATTATTATCTGATTATAAGCTCTGTAGAATTAAGCACACCTGTAGAATATGTGATGTAAAAGGAATTATACCAACGATTGCGGGAAGATGGTTTAAGGAAGACGATTTTAATTTAATAATTCGAGATTTTAATTTGAATATTTCAAATTCGGATATCGATATTTGTGATCCTCTAAATGATTTGGTCAGACTTAGGTGCAATACAGATAATCCGAAAATCGATAAAAATGGCCAACCGATATTAGCTTCAACAGGAGGTGCTAAAAAGGCCTATTGGAGATGCAACCAATGTTCTAAATCAAGGGATTGTAATTTACGACATGTTAGTAAAGATCTTCAATGGAAGTGGTTTTATCTACCAGATTTACAACAAAAATTAAGGGAAAATAGAATTCGTCTCACATCTAATGATTACGAATATAGTGGGCCGGATTATGGAACTATTATGTTTTTCTTTGATAATAATTTTAAAGGAGAAATTGAGGAAAAACAAAAGATGCATGAGTTACTTAGCGTAACCGAAATTAAATATTTCAAAGGGAATGATAGTCAATATAAGCCAGAAAAAACAAAAGTTGGGCATGGCTTTATGGAGGCACTTCTTAATTCAAAAATTGGTGAAGAGCTTATAGTGCTGATCTCATATACAAATGAAACTTTGCAAGATGTTGCTAAAGCTATTTACCGAATGTGTTGTATTGGCGTGATTGATGACTTTACACAAAAATTCCCAAATTCCTTTAACGGCGAACCTGGGATATTTAGAATCGTTGCAACCCGTAAGAAAGGAGGCGCGTATTATCAAAGGCTTAAAGAGTTCTTAATGCGTTATTATTCTGAGGAAAGGGCAGAAAATGAAGTTGAAAGAGCAAGTGTAAGAAAAGGAAATAATGAAATACATAAATGTCTAGGGTATCTTACAGAATTTGTTTACGATAAAGTCGTAATGAAGCGTAAGAGAGCAATTGACGATATGCGTAATTTCTGCCTTACCGGTATAGATGATACAAAAGATTGGAAGGAAATAAACGAGGATCTTAAAGATGAGATTTTCTTTTATTTCAATTCTAAATTTGCACGTGCGGGGTATCGAACAGAGAATGATGAACCATTTTCTTTATATGACGATGTAGTTGAGGAAAAGAAAAGAGATTTTGATACTCTTTTTAAGTACATGAGAGTCATTGATAATGATGTAATTGGTGCTTCCGGGTCTCCCAAAGATAACATCAAACATCTAAGAGGAGCCGTGCGCTTGATTCGTAGAAGTGAGACTGATACCAATCCAGTGCTCTCTTTGCTTAATGTCTTCTGTTTATTGATCCTTAAACGGCCCGAATATGAGACATTGTCAAGAGAACTTGAAGATAGTTTTATAGAAGGTTATCTTACCTTTTTGGAGCAAACGCCGGATAAAGAGGTTTTCTATTCAAACATCAAACGATTCTTTAAGGAGTTAAATATCAAAGGAAGAAACATAGCAGGGCATAACGAAAAGGATCTTCTAAGGAGTCTTCAAATGTCATCAGAAGTTCTTGTCAATGACCAGTGGCTAAATAATTTCAGACAAAACTATACTCTATAATGGATACGAATAATATTCTTCAATCTTTGGCTAATCTTAGAGATAGTCTCGAAGCCATCGAATCGGCCAAACAACAAGTCAATAATAATGTTGCAGCTTATGAAAAGGTGCGTCAGCAACTTGCTGACACATCTACCTTTATACGTCAGATTTTATCGGACTTTAATTCAATTTCATCATCTTTGATTGAGACTCAAAATTCCGTAAAGACTGACATAAAAAATGCTAATAAGAGTATCCTTAAAACTCTGAAGGATAAAGCTGTTTCCATTTCAAATGAGTCAAATGCAATAGTTAATGAACTGAAGCATACAACTGAAGCTATAAATACAGAGCTGGCCGCATCCGCTAAGGAGGCTATTGACCGCATAAATATCTCCACACTTCAATCAAGTGAGGAGATCAAAATAGGTCTTCAGGGGATTCAAGATAATTTTGACAAGGCTGTACATTCCTCGATTAAGGCCTTCAAAAAAGAAATTGAAAAGTTTGATTCCGAATTGGATAAGACACAGGCTAAGCTAGATACAAGTTTGACTTCTCAGCTCAGTCGTCTGTCTACCTCTGTGTCAAATCACATCAACAAACTGGAAGGTTTAAAAGAGAGCCTTTCGTTGGAGGTTGAAAAACTTGGCAAGGAAAATGAAAATCTTGCAGGCAAAATCTCCTCCATTACAGTTGAAGTCAATAAAAAGGTAGATGATCTACTACCAAAGATAGCTTACTTGTTCGATCAGATTATAGAGCAGACCTCCTCGATAAGAGCAGATCTTAGAAATCATACGGGTGATCTGACAACAGAAGTGAAGAAAGTGTCAACAGATGTTGTCAGTGAGATCAAAGCTGCTTCACAATCAAACAAGGATGACCTTAAGGGTAGTCATGACGCAACCAAGCGCAGGCTTGAAAAAATAGATGGGAAGCTAAATGATGAATTCAAGACAATCAAAGTCCAAATCGAAGAGTTGAATACGCAGAACAAAAAGAATAAGACAATAACTATTGTATGTTTCCTTATTCTTTTGATTCCCATAGTAATAATGTTCCTTTATACATTTAAATCATTTATTAGATAAAATGAATCTTATTCTGATGGTAGATATATCCGGAAGTATGGCAGGCTATAAAATTGGTGCAGTCAATGATACCATGGAGAATTTGATTTACGCACTAAGAGATTATTCTGTATCAACAGAAAGTGTAACTCTTTCTGTTATGCTTTTCTCAAGGAATGTTTCATGGATGTACGACATGGATACAGCAATTGAGGACTTTGAGTGGGTTGAACCGGAGTGTACCGGTATGACATCATTGGGTCAGGCGTGCCTCTTACTTTCAGAAAAATTAAAGTCTCACGACAAACTTTATGATATATTGGTACTTTCCGATGGATGTCCGACGGACGATTATGATGAAGGAATGGAGGTGTTGGAATCTCTGATTTCTTTTCAGAACTCTCGTCGTTTTGCTGTTGCTATAGGTGAGGATGCAGATATTCCTTCATTGATAAGGTTTACTGCTGATAAACAGCGAGTATATAAAGTGTCTGATTTGAATGACTTGATAAATGTTATGACATCGATTCTTCAAATTGATCAAAGTCCACAGATAATAAAACCAATCATGAATCATGAAAGTGATGAATGGGATTAAAATAAATAATTATGGCTGAAACCAAAATAAATATAATAACAGAAAACGGGGAGGAGGTTCAGGCATTTGCTCCAGTGATCGTTTCTGCAAGTCGTGCAACAGATATACCTGCATTTTATGCAGAGTGGTTCTTTAATCGTCTTAAAGCCGGATACTCTGTATGGACTAATCCGTTTAATGGTGTGCCATCTTACGTTTCATACGAAAAGACACGATTCATTGTATTCTGGTCAAAGAACCCTCGGCCTCTTTTAGAGCATCTTGATTATTTGAATGAACGAAAGATAGGGTGCTATATCCAATACACGTTGAATGATTATGAATCAGAAGGTCTTGAAAAAGGTGTGCCACCTCTTGACCAACGAATTGACACTTTCAAGAAATTGGTTGATAAGTTAGGATTTGGTAGAGTAGTATGGCGTTTCGACCCTATGATTCTAACTGATAAAATTTCGATAGATAATCTTCTTGAAAAGATTCAAAACATCGGAGATCACCTCAAAGGATATACGGAGAAATTGGTGTTCAGTTATGCGGATATTATTTCTTATAAGAAAGTGAAGGCGAACCTTGAAAAGAACCATGTCAATTATCGTGAATGGGATGTAGAATCTATGAACGAGTTTGCTGCTCGTTTGTCAAAGTTGAATAAGGAACGAGGATGGAACTATCAATTGGCGACATGTGGAGAAAAGATTGACATAGAGCAATACGGAATTGCTCATAATCGTTGTGTCGATGATGATTTGATGATTCGTTTCTCTTGGAATGATACTGAACTAATGAATTTTCTGAATGTAGAAACTCATCTAATACAGCCTTCTCTTTTTGAGGATTCGAAAATACCGGCTGATGCTATTATGATTTCAGAGATGAGGTTTGCTGTCAAGAATAAAAATAACAAGGACAAAGGACAACGTCAGTTTTGCGGCTGCATCATCAGCAAGGACATAGGGCAATACAATACTTGTCCACATCTTTGTGAATATTGCTATGCAAATACCAGCAAAGAGGTAGCTGTGGCAAACTGGAAAAGACATAAGAATAATCCAACCGGAGAAAAAATTATAGGATGAAAGTTGATAGACTAATTGAGAGTTGTTACAAATCTTTACCATCAGATCTCAAGGATCGGCCTTGGGTATGTCTAAACCATGGTTATGATGTCCTTGATTCGACAACTAAACTTAATGCCTACATAGCCTCCTATGGTGAAATGCATTTCATGAAATGTAGGTTGGCTATGCAAAATTTTCCTTTTGAAGATCTGATTATAACAAATCTTCAAGGTGAAATTTCTAGGGTAAGAAATATAGAAATATTTGACTGGGGTTGTGGTCAGGGCATTGGCACTCTGACTCTTCTTCAACTTCTACAGGAAAGAGCAATGCTTTCCGGCGTAATGCGAGTTAATTTAATTGAACCATCGAAACTTGCACTTAACCGTGCAGTCGAATGGATCTGTCAATCAACGAATGCCTATACCGAGGTCCTGAAATATGAACGTTTTATTCCTACCAATGATAGTCCCGAATGGACTGATATTGAGTGTCGTGAGGAAATAGCGATCCATATCTTTTCGAATATACTTGATATAAAAGAGGTAGGATTAAAATGGCTTGCTAAGACTACCTCACAATTAGGACGGGTTGCTTTTTATATTTGTGTTGGTCCACAATATCGCCGGGGCATTTCAAGAATATCTGATTTTTATAATTATATGGGTAAACCGGATTGTATTTCCGATTTTACTTCATATCCTTGTGGCTATACTACAAGGACTCGTCAGCCGTTTGGGATTGAAGTTAAGTGTTTTAAACTAACTCAAAAGAATGATATTAATCATTATTATATTGAACAATCAACACAAGAACACGTAGATGAAATCTTATGTGCAGAGGAATGCCTACATGGGGTTCTATCATTTTCAGGGATTAAAGCATATAAAATACTGAGAAGTTGTACTTCTAGTAAATTTGACTTCTTTTTACGACCTTCTGTGGGTGTTGAACACCCTGATTTTGTATTGGCTAATATTAGTAAAGGGATTGTCTTAATAAATATTTGTGATAATATATCAAATTTTGAGAAGGATTTTGATAGAATTGAGGCAATTAAGCAATCTCTTTTTGATACTTATATAAAAAGTTTGAAAATAGGAACTATAATTACTCCTTCCTTTTATAACTCAATTAAGATAGGGCTCTTTTTTACGCATAACGATGAAGAAGAAATAGATAGTGCGTGTGAGTCCTATTACGAAAACTTAAAGAGGAAACTTCAAGAAAGAGACTCGGAACAAGGGAGGGTTGGTAATATAAATTTACAGACTACACCTCCAAAAGATCCTACTAAATATTTGATTAAGTTAACTTCTTATAACTGTGCTCAAGTGACTAATAATATAAGAACAAATGTTTTTAAGTCAGATTTCTACAATGAATTGATAGCAATGATTGTAGGAAACTGGCACCAGTATACTGACGGAGACATGTCTTTGAAACTTACGAAAATACAGATATCATTGGTGAAAGAGAACGAAAAGAGATTGAGAGTTAAAGGGGTAGCAGGATGTGGAAAAACTCAGATTGTAGCTCATAAAGCTGTTAATGAACACCTTCGCAGCGGTAATAAAGTTCTTATTGTAACTTATAATATTTCCCTCATTCAATACATCAAAATGAGAATTTCACAGGTGCCTGCTGACTTTTCTATGAATGCATTTGACATTATTAATTACCACCAGTTTTTCTGGTCAAAAGCTCGGCGTTATCACGGTCGAAGCATTCCGTTGGGCGCTAGTAATCTGGCTGATTTCTTTGAGAACTATAAAGATTCTATCATTGATAATAATGATCAGTATGACACCATTATCATAGATGAAGCGCAGGATTATATGCCTGCATGGTTTGATATTTTGAGAAGATATTTCTTAAAGCCAGGGGGTCGCTTTATTTTGTTCGGAGACGGTGAACAAAATATATATAATAGAGAACAGGACCAAAATACAAAAATGCCAAAAGTAAGTGGCTTCACAGGACGTTGGCGTGAAATGAGTGAACGCATAACTAAGCGACTTCTTAATCCAAGGATTGCTTTACTAGCATCCCAATATGCGCAAAAAAATGATATAGCGAATGCTCCCATCTTTACTGATTCTACATTGGATTTATTTGATTACAAGACGGGATATTGGTATATACCTCAAAATACAACAGCTGTGACATTGTCTCAAAATATCTTATGGATAATTCAAAAGTATAACCTCAGTACACGTGATACTGTGGTTTTGGCTCAAAGTATAGATATCCTAAGAGAAACAGAATATAATTACCGGCTGTACACTAAGTGCCAAGTGATGACAACCTATGAAACTAAAGAGGAATTTGAACAAATCAAAAAGAAAAAAGGTGATTTCGTTCAAATCGCTCTTGCCCTAAAGACTGTCCGTAGAGTAAAGAAGGTACATTTTACCACTGATACCTCAAATTTAAAATTTGCTACAATACAGAGTTTCAAAGGCTGGGAATCGAAAAATGTCATTTTAATTCTTCAAAAAGAAATAGATGATAGAATGCATAGTGAGGAAGAGGGATTCTTTATACAGACTCACGAAAATATTGAGGCGGTAATCTACACTGCTATTACTCGAGCAAGAGAAAATCTTTTTATATTGAACCTTGGCGATGAAAAGAGTCATCAATTTTTTAATAATAGGATAAGAAATGAAATATACTAAACGCGAGAAGATAACAATAATTGCCATTCTTATAGCAATTATGGAAGCCGATGGTATCATCGACCCTAATGAAGTAGAGTATCTTAAAAAGGTTATTATTGATTTTGAGTTGGATGAATTTGAACTAGAGCAAATTGTGGAAATTGATTTTAATCTTGTGATAGATGAATTCAAGCAATTTGACAAAGATAAGAGACTTGACTGTAAAGGACTCTTCATTGGTATGGCAAAGAGTGACGGATATGCAGATGAAAGAGAATTAAACATTATCAATCACTTGTTTTCTTGATGCAATGAAATGCAAGTAGTTATCATGATATTTTAAGAGTTCTGACTTTGTGCTTCATGGAGTAATGTAATCTCGTTTTAAATATCGACTCATAAACGAGAAAACACTGTATTCTACATGAGACGCCTTAATTTTTTAGGCATTGGAGTGAAGACCGCTAAAGAGGTAATTAGTACCGAAGTAGGTGAATATGACGGTAAGAATCACACGAAGTAGATAAGAGTGGAGCACCTTATCTTTTCGTAATAAAAATAAATAACGACTACCCCCAATGCACAGGAAGGGCGTAAACTAACTCCATGACCAACACACAAGGCTCTTTCGGATACTATCCTCAATATCGTCCCCTAGGTCTGATTGGTCCATATCGCACCGACAAAAAATACCGGCGCCCCATATAGCGACAGCCGGAGTTAACATCAGACGGTCAAGTATGGAAAATATACGTTTTTGTTCTTTTGAACGTGATAGTAACGCTACGGCGGATAGAATGGCTATAAGAAAGAATAGAGCGTATGAAATTCATCACTACCATGACATGGGTTGAGAGTAGGGGACTGGAGAGCTCGGGCATCATGGCACCAATCTGTGGCGTCCTTCCTCCCCAAAGCCGTAACAAATAGCGATATTGCTCCCACGATTTATAAACCACCGAGAAGTGTATGGTTTCTGAAAAGTCATGCTCCCACAATTATATTTGGAGGATTTGCCAGTTCTAATATAGTAAATGTCTTTTGTAATAATATGTCATTGTGTTTTGAAACTTCATCTTATTTGATTGAATTATGCTGAAAACTATATTCGTCTTTCTTGTCAGCGTCAT
>CAZEJY010000054.1:0-17774 GCA_964512705.1 uncultured Sangeribacter sp.
GACAACCAGGGGTAAACTAAAGATAATGAGACTTTTTCGCATTATTTCGCATTTCATTCAGTGTAGTGCTGTGTTGCACTATATTTAGATTTTCGTAGTCTCGTATCGTAATTGAGTGTGTCAAAATAACTTTATTGATTTCTTGACCCCTCCATAAATATTGTATAAGAATATTAGCTAATATGAATAATCATGATTATTATAATTCTATCGCGATTTTTAGACGACCATTGAGGATTAATGGAGAGAGCCTATATGGGATATTGTATGATGAGGATAAGATAGAACAATATGAAAATGACACTACTAATTTAGATGAGTACATGTGCTATCTGACCGCAGCAGAAAGTTTCTTGCATAATCAAGGGTCGATCAATCTTAAAGGGGATAGGTGGGTATTACCTGACGGATATACAGTGGAATGCAAATCCCCCGGATTTACATCTCTTCTGCTGACTCTTTTCAAGTGCTATACAAAATACAGTATTCTCAAATTGGATGAACCCATAGATAATTCACATTTTTCATCGAATGAAGTAGATGGTTGTCATATCATCAACATATCAGTCATGGAAAAATATGTTTTTCCAAACAAAGACAAAATAATTGACATGTATTGAGATGAAGACAATATTAGATAACAAAGAGTTTCTGATTAATCAAGTGAAAGCAGTAAGAAATAAGGAATACCATTCCTTAAATAATATCTTGTCAAGAGTCGATTTTCTTGAGAATAAAACAGAATAGATTAAAGAAAATATATAAGATGGTTATTAATTCTTTAGAATGAGATATATCCCTTACTATCAATTAAGATAATAAGGGATAATTTTATTGACACATTAAGCAGCAGTATCTCTTTCTTTTGCTTTTTCAGTATCTTCTACAATCCCAACCCAACGGAATCCTTCTGCAGTCTTTTAAATGTTAACCAAGTAATCAATCTACCAATGAGTAAATATGGTGGCACTAAATTGCTTAAATATTTTCATGAGAGCTCTAAACAGAGCTCATATTAAAGATTAGATATTCTGAATTCTTTTCAATAATTTTAATAACCATATGATTTTAATTATTGATGCTCTGACCATTATAAAATCTGTTTTATATGACGGTCCTTGAAAAATGGATGTCAAGAGATTAAACATGATCTATTGTTTTTAGCTATGAGAATAGATTCTATCCAATTTTCATCATTATCGTCAAAGTCATCATCTTCTGGTTCAAGCATGACCTCCCTTCTTATATCGTACTCCATTTCTTCATGTCTTATTTCATTTTGAATTTCTGTAGGTATATAATTATACTCTAATTTATTCAACTGTACTTGGACATTTGGATCATTTAGGAAGACATTTATCATGTCTTGAGATTCCTGACTGATTTTATTATCATATTTTAAATATGCCTGATCAAATACATACCCATTCTCTGACACTCTAAGACCCAATGTAAATCTTTCAGGTTCTGAGAATGAGATACCCAAATATTTCTTTTGTTTTATCTTATTCCAATAATTTGTATATATGCAATGGTGCATCTCTTTTCCTTCCTGAAAGACCTCCCGTTCAGTGTTAAGCAGTTTACAAGGATAGCTGAATTCGGGATAATTTTCATGTATTGGTATCTGTTCTTTTTCCTCTATATCTGACTGCATTAGTTCTCTTGTCATTTTGATGTGCTCCTCATCCATTCTTTTAACAGACCATTTAGGATTGATTTTCTTGTTTAGAGCCAATGCCTGAAATACAATATCATGAAACTGCCTTTGCATACTAAAATCGCTTTCTGCTATATATTCCATCGCAGCATTAATGTCAGTTGTAGCTTTATCTAACCATTGTAGTATTAATGAGGGATAATGTAATTTATATAGATAACGTATATAACTTTTCCAGTTGACATTCTTAACATGTAAAGACTTAACATACTGCTTAACTATATCCTCGCAATTTGTCAACTTACCTAAAAGTATATCTCTCACCACGGCACCACTAAAAACAATTGGATGGATATGATTTTTATCATACTCTTGTTTTATCCAATCGAATCTTGGAAGAATACATAAATCCCTTAATAGCATATTTCTATCATAGTTATTGTATAGTATCTTCTTCTTTTCCTTGTCATAAAGGAATTTTGCAGTATTCTTCTGTTTGAGAAAGAATGATTTCCCTGAGAATTTTAACTTATATTCAATACGCTCCAATGAAGCATACCTGTCCAGATTTTCATATCGCACAAGATCTTTACCATAATATTTTAGGCAATCATTCATGAAATACTCTTTAAGTTGTCTTTTATAGGGTAGATTAAAAAAGTTATCTATTTTACCACACTCCAAATACATCTTGTCTTGTATAATATTTTGATTCATATATTTAAAATTTTTATTATATGGTAAATATAACAACACTTCAAAAAATTTTATGAAAAACACAATATTTGAGTAAAATAAGCTATAATTAAAAATCATAATTAATTATAACTAAGATATTTAATACATAAGATTTTTACATATTTCCGAGATATATTATCTTAAAATTGCATCTATAATACTAATATGGACTTTGGCTAATAACTATTCATCACATTATATAATATAACAAATTGTCCATTTAGAGGGGGTGGGACATGTCATTGAATCAAAATGCTTATGGTTTGTTATATTTATTTTATAAAATAGTTTTTACACTTATGAAAATGACAATTGGTAATAAACCTCTGAAACAAAAACCTGATCCTAAACATGAAGCGGCAAAATACTTCAAGGATATTAAATTCAAGACCGGCAATTTTAACAATGAATCCATCAAGAAGATTATCGAGAATGGGTATACAATAACTTATCTCTACAATGACGAGGAATTCAGCAGAGAGGAAGGATACATGTCAAATAACTATCTCGGCACTCAATTCTTTTGTATCGATATTGATAAGTGTGATGTTCCTCCAAGTGAGTTCGTGGAACATGTCAAATACAGACCTTCAGTCTTACATACCACTTTCTCTAATCTCACTGAAGTCAAGGAGAATAAGTATTGCTTTCACATGCTTTATTTCTTTGATACAATCATTTATGGAGAGGATAACTTTCATAAAGTCTTTAACATTCTGACTGAA
This sequence comes from uncultured Sangeribacter sp., assembly GCA_964512705.1. GTDB lineage: Bacteria > Bacteroidota > Bacteroidia > Bacteroidales > Muribaculaceae > Lepagella. The sequence goes on from CAZEJY010000054.1 coordinate 3,124, forward strand.
AACATGAGTTATGTTGATGACAGAGCAAAAGACTGTCACAGAGTAATGTATTCTTCAAATTCTTCTCTTGAGAACTATGAGTATTATGATTATAATATTACTTATAAAGTAGATGAGTTCATTAAAGAGAGTTATGATGATGTAGAGAATCTGTTTGAGGTTAGACATGAAGAATGGGACAAAATCAGCGTAGCTGATATATCTAATATCTCTTTAAACAATATATCAGTAGAAACAAAAATGTCCCAAGATTCAGATTTTATTCTTGATAAAGAATTCTTTAACGACATGTATTCAATGAAACGAAGTGAATTCATTTACCACTATTCTTCTACCTATCCTTTCATAACTGAGACATATATTGATCCGAATAGGTATGAGAATGGATATGTTGATTTGAGAAATGAAAACTATTATGTAGTTCCAAGTGCTCAGTATCGTTGGGATTCAGAGAAGCAGAAACCACATATTCCCAAAATTCAGATTGGTCATAGAAACACCATGTTATGGCTTGATGCATGTTGCTTTATGAAAATAGTTCCTAATATATCCAAGGAACACTTTGTATATATGTTGACCACGGAAGTATATAGAAATTTTGATAATACTGACCACCAATTGACCAATCAGTATATAATCACTAAATGCAAGGAAGTCTGGAACAGTGCAGATAAGAACAATCCTAAACCAGTGAGAAAGTCATTCAAGATTGACAAGAACTATTGGTTGGAACGCGGCATGGACAATTGGTTAGCTATTACGAACGAGATTCGTAAGCAGATAAAATGTGAGGATTTTGAAAGTCTTTATGATTTCTCCATGACAATTGACCAAAATATAAGGGAGTTCAAGAACTATGGAGTCAGCACTACTTCAAGAACCCTTAAGACATGGCTTGAAGAAAACAATATCCCTTACAAGACCGACAAACAAGTAAGGAATGAACATGTCATAAAGCTGTATGAGGAAGATACAAGCAGAAGTAGTCGAGAGATTGAAACCCTCTGCAAAGAACAAGGAGTCAATATCAGCTATCGGACAATCCAAAGAATTTTAACTGATTATAAAAGTCAGCACATGTGAAGTGTAACACATATTTTATTCAGACAATCAATTCCTCCATGTCTTTGATTGCGTCCGGGAAAATTGTGTCGGGGGTATAAATTCCGTAATGATTGTTTGGGTCGAGGTATAGTTTCACATCATCCGAAATCTTGTTCAAGTCGAGAGTATAAAGCGCAAACTTATTTATGGTGGAGAGATCAGGGTCTGAATTACGTTTTAATGCACATATCCTCCTGATTTCCTCTTTATCCATTGACCCTCTAAGGAGATACACGTTGCGAAAGTAATTAAACATCATGCTATAGGGGAAACAACCAAAATGTTTTATGCTCCCCCTTTTACGATATGGAATTAAGAAATACAAGGTTGTTTCTTCTATCCTGATTTCTTTGGCATCATCTTTGGGCTCAAAAAATAACCATATGAAGTTACCTTGTTTAAAATTATCTATTGGCGTGCTAAGACGATATTCAAATAAGCGGAAAGCATCTTTGATAAGCTGTAGATTATTATTGATATGAGGAATACACACCTTAATGACACATTTATCACCTTGCTTCTCTGGTTGCTTTATTTGGGATGGAAACATGTTGAAATAGGATGATATGGAGTCAATAATCAGTTCAACGGTTAAAGCTGATGAATCGCTGCAGTACCCATATATTCTATGCGACATGTGGAGACTTAGAGGATTCTCAAATGATGCGATCTTATCGATATCATTGTAATCAATGACAACATGTTTCAAATCTTCTTCGCTGAGAGAGTTAAGAAACTCCTTGACTTCTTCATCGGCATCAGCAATCCGAGGATATTGGCTTAAAAGATTTTTTAACTTCATAAATTCTATGATATAATCCTATGGATTTTGGGGAAACTGTAGTGATTCAGTATTTTATCGTTTAGACGTTGTCTTACATCAGCACATATGAAGCGTTATTCATGCGGGGTTTGAATTCTCCTTATCGGCACATTCGAGACAATGGAGGAAGTAATTTCTTATCTCGTTGTCTAACGGCATGCTTAGAGGCATAAGCATGCAGGAATTACAATGATGATGGTAAGCATGTCCCGGTCCGTCAAGCACATAGTAGCAATCGTCTGTTTCATCAGAAGGGTACCCATATTTGTCTTTAGTTCTCTGATAAAGATCCCAGAACCATTCCACCGTCGGACCCTCGGCAGCGACAATACCAAGCTTTACCTCATCTGCTCTCACTATTTCTACAATATCTCCTTTCTTGAAGCGTATGCGCGATTCAGTCCGTCCGCAAAACACAGCCCCGTTCTTTTCTTCATCCCATACGTAAGAACAATAATCCACAAGCGTTCCATCTTTATCATAAATAAAAGTGGTATTAGCTCCCCAAGTCTCGGCACCGGGAAGAATATGAGTGATGCAAAAGCGGTAATTATCATCTTTCTCTAAAAGCTTTTCTCGCATATATTTCTCTGCTTCTTCGAGCGACAGAAAGAAAAACTCGTGAGTGGAGATAGTAAATATAGGATAATGAGAATAGTCGTCATCGAAATCCTTTACCTTCTGTTCGAGACGGTAGATACCCGGGGAAGTTGTATCGGGTTTTACATCAGCAAACGACTTGAATTCATCAAAAGTCAGATCCGTGGGAAAACTCTTTATCCTCATATCTTAAATTTATATTATTTTAAGACGACACATGTCATCTTCCGTGTAATTTACTAAGATTGCTGGATTATTCTATGGATTTCGGGGACTACGAAGTGCTTCAGGGTTTTGTCGTTCAGACGGTGTCCTCCATCGAACCATGTGATATTTGAATAGTGTTCAAGAAACAGGTCGGAATCGGTCACAAAGTCATCCTCGCGTCCGAACATTCCGAATGTAATCTCATTCTCATCGGCAGGTATGTTCTCAAACTGATGAGCAGCGAGATTTTCGTATTTTGTAATCAAAGCATCGTCTATCATGAAAGTCTGTACTCCGTCTTGCCTACGGTTGAAAAACTTATTCTCACCCTTCAGTTGTTTCAAGATCTCAAACAGACGGAACGCGGGATTTACCAGTATTTTCCTATACCCGAACAACTGCTGAGCGAACATTCCACCCATAGAAGTGCCTATAATCAGGTCGGGATGATGTGTTTCACATGTATCTCTAAGCAACTGCAATGCAGCTGTTGGGTCTAAAGGAAGGTCCGGTGCTACGATTTCAGCTTGCGGGAAATACCTGCGAAGCAGATCAACAGTTCCCGACTGACCGCTCGAAGAAAGACCATGTACATATAATATTGTCATATCCTATAATTTCCTTTCTGAGAACTAATTTTATTCTCATTCGTACGGCAAAATTAACGGAAATTTCTCCTACGGTCAAATAATCCCGCAATCCACTTCATCCATTTCGATTGCAAAGTTTTCAATTCTCTAACAGCCATTTAGGGATATCTACAATTCTTACCCCTTCGTAATCAGTTTCCTCGTTTCGAGTTCGAGCAAGAATAAGTTTTGGGTATGCATCGCGTATTTGCAACAGGGGGTTGACTTCTCTATTGAATGTTTCTTCCGATGAGATATCATCGCTCACTTGAATGTAAATTTTCTCTCCTCCTTTCATCGCAACAAAATCAATCTCCTTCTGGTATAGTTTGCCTACATATACCTCATATCCACGCCGCAGCAATTCCAAAAACACGATATTCTCAAGCATACGCCCCCAATCCATATTGCGTTTGCCGAGTTCAGCGAACCTTATTCCCGTGTCAGCCAGATAATATTTGCTCAACGATTGAAGATAGGTTTTCCCTTTCAAATCGTATCGCTTGGCCTCATAGAACACAAAAGCGTTGCACAAATAGTCGATGTAATTACCTGTAGTTGCATGATTTGCAGGAGTTCCTTCCGCTACGAGGGCATTACTTATGTTCCTTGAGGATGAAATGTTACCTATATTATCCATAAGATAATGGCTAACCCGCTTCATCATTGTTGGATTGCCAAGACGGTATTTGTCAACAAGGTCGCGAATCAATATAGTTTCATAGACATCACGGATGTACTTTTCTTTATCTGCAGCTCTTGAATATGAATAGGAACCGGCTAAGCCTCCTAATTGGATATACTCAGTAAAAGCCTCCTGAACATCCTTGTCCGCAATCTCAAAATATGTACAGTACTCCTTGAAAGAGAACGGAAATACATGTATATCAATATGACGACCTGTGAATAGTGTAGCCAAGTCACTACTAAGCAGAAAGGCATTTGAGCCTGTTAGATATATGTCATACTTTTCTTCGGAATGCAGACTATTGATGGCAAGTTCAAACCCCTCGCACATTTGCACTTCATCAATGATCAGATAGTTGTTAACACCGCTTTTATAGTGTTCCTCCACATATTCGTTCAGAGCATGATAATCTTTGAGTTTCTCGAAACGCAACTTTGTCAGGTCTATTTCAATAATATTTGCACTTGTATTAACCTGGCGTATATATTCAGCAAAGGCACTCAGAAGTTTGGACTTTCCTGAGCGTCTGATCCCGGTTATCACCTTTATATCGGGAGTATTCATCACTCCCTTTAACTGATTTATATAGTGAGGTCTATCTATTAATCTCATAAGTGTATGTTTTACAAACATTAAATATTTTCACTTTTGTAAAGCAGTGCAAAGTTACTCAAATTTTTCTGATCAAGAACAAATTACAATGAAAATTACCTTTAATTATTACTCAAAGATTAGACCTGATACTTTTTGAAAGTTAACCATACACTGACGATAGCCGGTTGTCGGGTTATGCTCTCACTCCGAAGCGTTTGGTTAGAACAAGCACAAACAAAACTGCCACCGAATATGACATAATCATCTATTCAGTGGCAGTCTTTTATATTCCTTGTGCTATCATCTACGTGCATGGTGATTTACCACCAAGATGGCTTGGTGATTTTCTTTTCGATGTCACATACGAAATAGACCCATTTGCCATTTATTTTTCCTCTGGCTACTCCCTTTTGAACGGTTTCTATTTCATCAAATATGGGATTTATTGCCCAACTTCCATCAAGATGTATGATACCCCATTTGTTATCTTTTTTTACACGTATTAGGGCGAGTTGCATCGTATGTGATGCAATATCATCAAAAATGGGTTCTACTAACCATTCTCCATTTTCCTTTATAATTCCAGATTTATTGTCGATCATTGCTTCGGCAATGCCATTATAGAAGTCACTTAGATATTTAAATATAGGTTTAATACACCAATTGCCATCTTTTGCAATGTATCCCTGTTTGCCATTGGATTCCACTCTTGCAACTCCGTTTTTGAATTGGTATGCGTAATCGAGGTTTGGTTCAAAGAGCCAACTACCATCAATCTTTAAATAGCCCCATTTCTTATTGATTTTAACTGTTGCAATCCCATCTACTGGATCATTAACTTCATCAAATATTGGTTCAGTAATCCAATTTCCACCAGAATCTATTAAGCCCTTTTTTCCGTTTAGTTTAACTATAGCTACCCCATTTCTGAAGTCTGATGCATTATCAAAAATACAATCAGTTACTGCATCACCATTAGTATTAATATACCCGCATTTCGATCCTATCCAAGCTTTAGCTCTACCTTCATAATAATTACTTATGTTATCATATGCAAATTTAGTAATGCATTCTCCATTTAAGTTAATGACATGGCTTTTGGTACCCTCTTTTACGACTGCAACTCCATTAATAAAATTGCTTACCTCATCGTATATCACACCGGTCAAAGATGTTCCATCCTCTTTCACATATCCTGATTTTGATTCAAGTGTAACTATACAGAAACCTTCCTTGAAATCGTCGATCTCAGAATACTGCGGTTGGATAAGGAGTTCCCCGTATCGATTTATAATGCCGTATTTACCCTTTTTCTTAACTTTGGCTTTCCCATCTTTGAAAAAACGGTCAACAGAGTCAAAGACAGGTTTACTTATAAATGTTCCATCGTAAAAGACATATCCGTGCCTTCGCCCCTTTTCAACCTCGGCAATACCAGTTTTAAACCAATCTATAAAAGTAAATTGAGGTTCAAAAAGATAAGTGCCATCCATCTTTATCCATCCCCATCTATCGTCCCTCTTAACTCGCACTAAGCCCTCATCAAATCCATCAAAATCATCAAATTGTGGTTCTACAATCCATTCTCCCTGAAGGTTTATCAATCCCCATTTTCTACGAACTCTTGCTGCCGAAACGTTTAATGCTTTGTCGAAATCAGATATTTCATTAAAAGCGGGGGAGATGACCCATTCTCCTTTTATATTAATTTTCCCCCACTTATCTAAATATTTGACCCAAGCCTCTTCCTCTTGGAAATCCCTTGATTTTGTATAATTGGGACAAATTATCCATTCGCCATCTGTATTAATCCAACCCCAGCGATCCACATAGAGCGCACGCGCAATTCCATTCTCAAACTGCTCAATCTCGGAGAATGTAGGTTCAACTAAACATTCACCATTAGAGTCAAAGAAACCCCATAGATCAACCTCTTTTGCTATTATTTTGTTGTTATCAAGTATTGTTATCGAGTCAAACTGTGGTTTTAGAATATAATTACCGTTTCGATCAATACATCCGTATTTTTCTTTAATTTTTACTTCTGCAATTCCATTTTTAAATGAATGGCAACCGTCAAATACCGGTTTAATGGCTATTTCACCTTCTTGATTGATATAGCCATATTTTGCACCAATAAGTACGAGAGCCATACCGTCACTGAAATTATAGGCATCATAAAACTTCGGTTCAATTGCCCAACTTCCATTACGATTTATAAAGCCATATTTCCCATTTAGCATAACTCGAGCTAAACCGTCGCAAAAATCATATATACAGGTAAATTGGGGTTTGATGAGCCACGTTCCATCAAGATTTAGATAGCCACACTTCCCATCAATTTTCACTCCAGCAATACCCTCATTTAGATTGACAAAATCAATAAAATCATATTCGGGTTTTATGAGAAATGTCCCATCGGATTTGATATATCCAATTTTATGTGAGAAAGTAAACACTTTGGCAATTCCATTCTTAAAGTTCCAAGAATTGTCAAATTGCGGTTCAACAACGACAGTTCCGTCGGCTTTAATATATCCCCTTTTACCGTCTTTTATAGTAATTGCAATTCCTTCGCTAAAACGTGAGATAAGGTCATACTGGGGGGCAACAATCCAATTTCCTGAATCGTCGACAAGTCCACATAATCCATTTCTATCATATTTCCGTTTTGGAAGTTGGAATTCTTTTTGAATCATGATGAGTATGGCTGATGAATTAAGTTATAATTTAGTGACAGATAAGATTGTTATGCTAATCAAAACAATTATAATGGTCTGTTTCGCTATGCGAGATTTGACACTCTCGCATAGCGAAAAGCCATTGCAGACAGAGTAATTAGATTACTCTGTCATTAGGAATACGAGCTTAATCCTCATCTTCCTCCCATTCGATTTCTCCTGTTTCTTCATCAACATAACCAGGCATACCATTACTGTATACCGTTATGTCTCCTTCGTCGGAACGCTCGAAGTAATCATGTTCAGGTTCAACGAACCATGTGCCGTCGGAGTTAATCATACCCCAACGATCGTCTATCTTTACGGGAGCCTTACCTAACTCGAAGTATTCAGCTTCATCGAATTTGGGTTCGATTACCCATTTGCCGGCATCGTCTACGAAACCGTACTTACCATTTTCACCTTGTTTTACTGTTAAATTTTTCATTTCAGTGAAATTTAGTTAATTATTTAAGTTATTTATCTCGGGTTGTTTTTATTCTTTTTGTTTTGATGGATTAGTCCGACTTTTGTTGGATGTGCCAAACTTTTAGTGGATTAGTGTGGCACTGTGGAGGTGGATTGAGGGGTGAAGACGTATTGCTCATGGGAAGCATCGCGTGCGGAGGGGTCGTATGCATAAGGGAGGTAGACAACCACGGGGAGTTTGTCTCCATTTACACTTAGGAACTCTTTTGCAGCATTGAGAAATTCTTTGAGCGTCAGTGGATTTTCAGGTATATCTTCTCCTTCAAGAACTAAGCGTGCCGGCTGATAGAAGAGATAACCTACCGTTGGATTACTGCGAATCGTCAAGGTCTTCTCGATATAGCGATCCTTGCTGTCGGGTGAAATCAAGCGGAATATTCTCCATTCGTTCTTCGGTTTGGAAACATCCTGACGCATCACATCCATTACCAACTTAAGCTGTATGCCATCGTGCCAATATGCCTGCCAGATGAACACATGTTTATCCCGATACAATTCAGGGTGCTCAAAGCGTTCATTCAGCAACGCTTTGAGTCCTGCTGTATCAATAGTTCTTACTGAATCAGACATAGACTAATCTTATACAATTTTGATCTCATGTTTTTCTGCAAACTTCTGAATTTCGTTACCCGTTAGTTCGATATTCAGTTCTTTGCAACATGCTTGAAATTGCTCACTTGGAATCTCTCCACCTTTGAGATAGCCATGTTTGTTAAGAACAATCCATAGCTCGGTGAAAAGTTTCATTTCCATAAGCATAGGAGTCCAAAGACCCTTCTTCGGAATTCTTCTCACTTTATTCTTTTCAGCAGAATCTTTCTCTTCGGGTTTGTTCTCTTCTGCTATATCTTTCTCCTCAGCTTTATTTGAGGCAAATTTATCTACGAGATATTTGCAGAAAGCATCCTTAACGTCTTCAGAGATATTAGAGCAGAAATTTAAGGCAGATTTAATCCGGTCTTCACTAAGATCGGCAAGGTTATTGATTTCTTCCTTCCTCATCTTGTTACGCAGATGGGTTCTGACATTTTTCCAAAACTCGGGATAATCACATCCTGCACGATTTTCCTCAGGTTCAGTATTGAAAAAGTTATACCAGCGATAGATGATTCCCTCCTTATCACCGTCACCACGAATGAAGTCTATGATTTCTACCGGGTAAATATCGTTCTCGGTTGCCCATTTTGCCCATTCCTCGAAATCAGGTTCGAATACATACTGTTCTGCATTAGGATAGTTCTCCGGGATCTCAACCAATTCATGATTATGACACATGAATGAGACCACAGGCAGATTCGGAAGCAATTCTATATCTCCCACCTTGCGGGAATTGACAGCAGAATTATACCTGTCTAACGATTCTTGGTTCACAGGAGAAAACATGGGTTCAATCACCATTAGTGCTACTTTGTAGCTTCCGAATGCAGCCTCCTCAACAACATCTCTGATTATTTCAGGTGTCGTAAAATCGTACGAAATCTGCTGATCAGATGCCAATAAAGAAGTTTGATACCACTTTCTGTCATCTTTTGACATGTTCACGTTATATTCATCAAACGCTTCTTCTAGTATCCTTCCTTGAATACCATCGCGATAATCAGCTCTCCAAATAAGGAGGGGAGTGTTTACGTATTTCTCGGGATTCTCCAAACGCTCCTTAATCAGAGCCTTGATTCCCGTTTGGTCTATTGATTTTATATTTTTCAGCATAATCGTTGTTTTGAAGTTAAGAGGAGTCTTATTCGCAATCTTTTAGTCCCTTATGGATAACACCGGTTGCTTTGCTGAAACCATCCATCAGAATATCAAGAGGTGACTTATACACAGGGTGATCTAAAAAGGTATCTTCGAACTCGGGTCTTTCACCTTTAGGGAGTTCTTTGAACCATCTTCCATCCTTATCGATGAACATGTGATTATCTCCTACTCTTGCTTTGGCATATTCACCTTCGAACTGTTCTACAGAATCATACAAGGGTGTTATCTGCCAGACTCCATCGGAATCAACGAATCCCCATTTTCCATCAAAATCTTGTTTCGGTTTCAGATCCATAATTATATAAAGAATAGTTCTTGAACTTGTTAAAATCTAAGCACAATACTCACAAAAATCTTTATGATCGCATAGAAGATTGAGAATGCTATTGTGCCTGCAATAGACACGAGAAACGGTATGGAGATTATAGTCATCCAGCTCCAGTCTATCACATCGAAACATTTCAGTCCTACTATCACTAAGTCAGCCATTGATGCGAGAACAAACAGCCACATCCCTATAATTTTAATCATATATAGTTGCTTTAAAGAGTATTATTAGTGTTAACTTATGAGTCTTTCTTAGATAAGGGTTTCACCTCAAATCCAGTCAGTTTTTCAATTTTATTATTGCTATAGCATAAAAGGAAGAAAAATGAGCAGAGTGGTTTAGGTTGAGATGCATTATAATGGTCAATATTCAGCCAATTGGATTTAGCATTATCGTAAGCTACATAATGCTGATCAAAACCAGTATGATTGTTTGCAGACCAATATTGCGCCGGCACATGGTGTGCGCTTGAAAAGACGGCTATAGTTGGCGCAAGATTACTATATCGATCCATAAACTCTGTGAGTTTAGAGCTATAGTCATACTTATTTTTTGATTTTGCAATCTCCCCACGGAATGAGCAGAAAGGCGTAGTGTTAAATTGCTGAATATACACCCCTCCATCCTTATGGCCACCAACTAATAGTGCAAAATCTCTATATCCCAAATAAGGAACCTCAATAAGATGATGATTGAGCTTCATCGATCCGCACGTCTGATAATATTGAGTGCTCTCCACTTTGTAATCTTCATCCCATTTAAATTCCTCACCTCTATAAATTGCCGCAACCTTAGTTCCTATGTTATCTGTCAGAATAAATCCAAGAGTCCAAATCTCGGGTAACATTTTAATTCTTATATCAAAATTTTGGATCTGATTGATGTAAGAATTGATTTCTCGTGAGGTTGCTGAAGACTGCTGTGTGGCACCTTCAATTGCTTTGTAGGTGTCTTGGTAAATGTTACAGAATGACTTATAATTTTCATTCGGAATACAGTCAACAGCAATAGGTATATATACGTCCTCCATAAACATAGTAGGTTCCCCGGCTGTCACTTTATAATCGTAAATGGTTGGTGCCAACAGCTCCAAATTATTATAAAGAACATTCATGGCTTTGGCAGCATTGCTGAGGTGCAATTTATTAAGCTTAATATTGGCTGCAAAACTGCTTCCTGCAAGCTCACACTTTGCCCCTTTGCTTTGTGCAAATTTCAACAGATTATCGGGTGAAATTGTAACTTGAAGCGTAGCTGAGTATTTTTTATCAGGGAGGGTTGTTTCATTTAAAATCCGATACTCCTTGATATTGCCACGCTTTATCTGCACCACTTCATCGCGGATTAGCTCATCATTGAAGATAACAGTGTTCCCCGAAACATACACTCCATAAACCTGCTCTACTGCTGAGACAAGTGCATTCTGAATAGCTTTATCTTTTGAAACGCCTGTGCCATTAGTAATCAGCGTCACATCTTCTGCCTTAACTTGAAGAGATTGAAGACAAAAGGTGAGAACTAACATACTTATATAGAAAAATTTCCTCATTTTATTCTATAATTAAAAAATATGAAAAGACAATATTATTTCCTTGCACTCCAACACGGCATAACGGTTCGACATGACCTACCCGCGTTATGGAACTTTGAATAATCTTATCAGAGAAGTTTTCTTCTGTTGACATGGTGGACTGATCACTGGTCTGTTGAGACACTCTACCTGATACTTCACCTTTATCATCGAGTGAATAGGAGTTAAGGTCTGAAACTTCATAGACAGTCACAGATTTATTCTGTGCGGTCTGCAAAAACTCTCCCGCTAAGCGTGATGCTTTTACCTGACCAATCCTTTGCGCATTCGGACTTTTCTTAACTTCAACCGTAACCAAAAGAATATCCTCTCCCTTGAAGCGATATACCGAAGCTCCGTCCATGGCTGTAACCGCATAGTTATTGCGAGCTATATCAGCAAGCTTAAGTCTATCTTTTTCTGATAAAGGCTTAGCACAGACACCGATACCGCAAACCAAGATTAAGATTATACATGTCAATAATCTGCGAAACATTTTCGTATGAAGATTATAAGAATCTGTTCCCATCAACGGTTGTTAGAGTTGTTCTGGTTGTACTGATAATTTTGATTGTTATAGTTTCGCTGCTGATTATATTGCTGATTCTGTTGATTCTGCTGAAGATTATATTGGTTCTGCTGTTGCTGATACTGCAAGTTGTACTGCTGTTGCTGTTGCACAGACTGCTGATTATTGTCAAACCTCTGCTGATTCAGCTGCATGTCGCGCTGATGCTGAGCATCGAGAGCATTCTGTTGCATCTGTTGCTGAACAGCTTGTGCTTTCTCTGCATTGGTATATCGACCTTGCATGTGATCCATTTCGTCGAAATATTTCTGCATATCTCTCTCAAACTTCTCACGGTTCTTCTTGATTCGCTCACTCTGTTGCTCCATAACGGAATACAATCCTGCACGATCATACATCACGCAAACTTCCCATGTGTACATGCGGGTGTTAGGGTCGTAATATTCCTGTGCATCTATGATTTTAGCACCCTCAATTACATTTTTAGCTGCTGTGATAGCAGATTCCTGATCAATTGCATCCAAACCTGCCTGACCGTTTGCCGACACTTCCTCGTTATACTGATTCATTGCATAACGTGAGTAAGCTTCAATCTGCCGGGACAGTTCCATGCGAGCCTGATTTTCCGCTTTGTTTCGTGCGAAATTTGATTTTGCAGACTGATCTCGTCCATAAGCTCGGATATCCTGACCTGTTGAGGTCATGGCAGTATCCTCAACTCGAGTGCGCTGTATAGCATTTCCGAATGGGGAGGACTGCTGTGGATTGTTCTGCAGATAACCTTGTTGGTAAGGTTGCTGATAGTTCTGCTGATAACCTTGGGTCTGCTGGTTCAGAGGCATCTGCTGATACCCTTGTTGCTGCTGACCCTGTTGATTATTGAGCAACTGCATAAGCATTTTGTTCTGCTCCTTAAGCTGTTCTATCTCCTTTTTCAGGTCATCCTTAGACTGAGCAAAAGCACTAAAAGCGACCATGCTCATTATTGCAAAAAGTTTTATGCGTACATGTGCCATAGAATAATTGTTTTATAGTGTTTATTTCAACAATCCATCGAGTATATTATCTGTTTTTGAGGTTGCTAAAGGTGTAGGCAATTGGTTTGATTCATCAAAGGGATAAACATAGTCTGTATACTCATAATCTCGCGCCTCATCATATCGAAAATAACCGGAGACCCAGTTTTTATTTTGAGGATAGCCACCACACCATCCTTGAGTTAATTTTAGGAACAGTGCCCTTTCTGTTTCATCCCAATAGGTAAGATAAGACAATTCCTTTGCGATGCGAAGATGTAGATTCTCTATTTGATTAAATTTCTGATTGCTAATATTACGCCTGTTATATATTTTCACCGTTGCTTGAAGGGTATCCAACTTAGCCTTAATTAGGGTATGGTCAGATTCCTTTTCACCATCTAAAACTTCTTTAGTAAAATCCTTCACTTTCTGCTTGGCTTTATCTAACAAATCCCAAGAGGAAAGGAATACTGTCATTCCTGACAGAGCCACAATTAATACTCCTTTATTAATTATTTTCATTGAATATTGGATTCTAAGTTTTTATCTTCTTTCACAAATAAGACAATACACATATTCATCGTAATCATAACTTTGTGCCCTTGCATTCATGTCAGGGAACAGTAGCATTGAAATTGAATAAGTAGGGTAGCCTTTCTTTCTATACACTTTTGTCCATCGTGCACCTTTTCTTGGAACTACACGTGTTTCAGTGTACCCACCTCCAAGGAATGCGGTCTGTATGATACGCATTTCAGGTTGGGTAAAGATTACAATGTTCTTAAAACCCTTAGCATTACTATTTTTACTAAAGTTCACTGAATAAAGCAATTTATCAGAATCATGTGCATAATAATCGTCCTTAGTCAGCATCTGATTTCCTTTATACTGCTTGTACCCGGCTTTTAGGAGTAACTGTTGAGCCTTGCTTGACGGCATCGCTGTCAAATCAAGAATGTTCTTTAGTGTGAGCCGATTTTCAAAACCTTGAATTTTAGCTTTATATGGTTTAAAGAAACTTGGTGAATAGGCATAGGCATGCTCTGATAGTGTCAGTAATAATATTGCCACAAGAGCATCCAAGAGTATTCTGGCTATTTTCATGCAATAAAAAGTACGCTAAGAGTCATTTCGATAGATCATTATCATCACTACAATCCAATGCAGTTGTGTTAGGAGTGATTATTAGTTTAATAATCATCATCATCATCCCAATCATCGTCATCATAACGGCTTCCCTTACGCTTAGAAGCTATATGGTCATCATACCACTCACCTGCTTCTCTACGTATTTTCCGTTTCCATCTGTCTATAACTTCATCGTCTTCGTAACTTAGGGAGATCGAGAAAGTCAGATAAGTCATAGAGGAATCAAATAGAGTTTCGACAGAATCTTTAAATGCTTCTTTACTGCTTTTATCTTTTACACCGTCAAAACAATCTGTAATTGTGTTGTAAGTTTTTTTACAAATGCTCTCTATATCCATATCAATTGGGTTTATGTCCTCTCGACACCTTGTTGGACAGAATTAAACATAAAAAAAAGCGTGGTGCCGAACTCTCCGCTCGTTCCACGTCTTGAGGTCTTCGCAA
>CAZEJY010000055.1:0-17163 GCA_964512705.1 uncultured Sangeribacter sp.
TGCGAGGAAGAGCTTGTGGCGGTTGCGGTGATTGTTCTAAATCGAGAAGGAAAAAGAAATTTAGCAAGAGAGGCAGGTTATGCCCCCCAACAGACATTTACCTTTGATGTTATTATTGTCTCTCCAAAATGGAGAGGTTATGGACTTCAAAATACTATGTTGAAGCAATGTCTTGAATTGGCAAAAGCAAGACACATTAGCCATATAGTAGCCACTGTCTCTCCGGATAATTCTTACAGTCTGAACAACTTTACTAAACAGGGATTTGAGATTATCTCAACTTCTCAAAAATACGGGGGTCTTCTCAGGCATATTCTTAAATACACATTGTCTCATGACTCTAACCAATAAATTTCATGAACTTCAAAAACAGCTGGGACACGATTCGAAGGTTTGCAAGAAAATTGTCAACCTTATTGAAAATGCTCCTGAAAGTAGCGAGAAAGAGGGACTGAGATCATTAATGTATCATGATGGGATAGGCTATGCCTGTGACTTAGATAAAGCTTCCGAATTAGCTGAAAAGGCATCGGATGGAGGAGACCCTTTAGGTTACTACATGCTTGGGTTCATGATTGATAATATTGAGACTCCCGATCAGGCTAATGGTGGACCCCGCCAGAAATACGACCACTATGATGCGGAACGGTTTTATGCCAAGTGTGCCGAAATTGATAGCCAATGGCGTGATACAGCAATTTTATGGTTAGGAGAATATTACATGGACTCCGCAAAAGGTGGTGACAGAGATATCGCCGTAGAATATTATGAGTCAATTGCGCATGAAAATTCCGAAGCAGCCGAGAAACTTAGCGATTATTATTGGAATCTCATAATGCCTGATTATATAGAAGATGAAGAATGGGAATCGCAACTGTTAAAATGGACACCTATTGCTGCTGAAATGAGTCCTAAATTCTACGCCTACCGTATGGGATGGATCTATGCAGAGGGAATTGGGTGCAAACGATCCACGGAAAAAGCCAAAAACTATTTTAAGAAATCCTTTAAAGCCGGCAACCCTGAAGCGGAAGCCGCACTTGCCTCATTCAACGGAGATTAATGTGTAAAGCAACAGCAATTATATTGTACTATTTGGCGATAGTAGACTTTACCGGTTTTAATATATAATACATAAAAATTCCGGAGTTACGCACGGATGATGTGCAAAGACATCAACAACGCGCTTTAACTCCGGAACTTTTATATTATTTCGAAAAATTTACTTTTTGGGGTAGGTGATGTTGAGCTGGAAGAGGGGATTTTCATTCTCTGTGTGGGAGTCCTTGACATATTGCCACATCTGCTCTACAACCTCCGGGTGCTCTGCGGAAAGGTCGGTCGTTTCGCGGCAATCATTCACAATATCAAACAGTTCCATGTGGGTATTCCCGTCCTCTACATTCCTGACTAACCCTTTCCAGTTATCTTTGCGAATCGAAAGCCATCCTTTCTCACCATGGAACGGTGGGAATTCGAAATAGAGATATTCATGTTTCGGCTGCTCACCTCCTGTGAGGAGAGGCATCATAGAAATACCATCGGTCTCCTTCGGACAGTTTACTCCCGCAATGTCGCAGAGCGTTGGCATAATATCCGGGAAGAAGCCTATGTGATCACTTACCTGTGGCTGCAGTTTGTCACCCCATGTTACGAAAAATGGCATTCGGATACCACCCTCATGCAATGAACGCTTCACCCAACCTCTGTCGCTGCGGAAAGGATGCGCACAGTCAAACCATTTCGTACTTGTGTAGGCATTATGTGTCGGACCGTTGTCGCTGGTAAAGAAGATGATGGTATTGTCATAGATGCCGAGACGCTTCAACTCCTCGATCAACTGACCCAACTGATAGTCGAAATAAGAGATCATTGCAGCATAGGTAGCCTTGGGATAACGCACCGGGAAATAACCCTTAGCCTTATAAATCGGTTTCTCATCACCGAACTTCTCTACATAGTGGTCGATATATTCCTGTGGCGCCATAAGTGCACTATGCGGCACGGTTGTGGTCCACATCAGGAAGAACTCGTTATCACGGTTATCCTTCACGAACTGCATGACATTGTCATACATCGCGTCTGAACTATATCTGTTACCCTTGAACTTATCGTAGCTTGCAAGATCATAGGGGTCGGCACCCTCATCTAATTTATCGCCTAACTCCATAAACTGATTGTCGAGATATTCTCGTTCCGAGTTCTTGTAGAGATACTGCGGATAATAGCACTGAGCGGTGCGTTGGCACATGAATCCGTAGAAGTAATCAAAACCCATTTTATTGGGTGTACTCTCCGAAACGGGTGAGCCGAGGCCCCATTTTCCTACCATGGCAGTTTTGTAACCGGCATCTTTCATCAGCGTACCGATTGTGGTGGTACCCGCTTTCATCGGGGCCTGCCCCTCGAGCGATGGATCATCTTTCATTGCACCCAGTTTCCACACATCGCCACGCCATGTCATCTCATCGTTTGAACGCACCTGAGCATGGCCCGAATGAAGACCTGTCAACAGACAGCACCGTGAGGATGCTGAAACGGGCGATGCAGAATACATATCAGTAAATACTATACCTTTAGACGCCAAAGAATCGATATTGGGCGTTTCAGTTTTCTGCTGCCCGTAGCAACCGAAATCCCCGATACCCGCATCGTCAAGCAGGATAAAAATTACATTTGGCCTTCGCTCAGTAGACTTCTCTTTACTTAAATTTGTT
This sequence comes from uncultured Sangeribacter sp., assembly GCA_964512705.1. Taxonomy (GTDB): domain Bacteria; phylum Bacteroidota; class Bacteroidia; order Bacteroidales; family Muribaculaceae; genus Lepagella. The sequence goes on from CAZEJY010000055.1 coordinate 2,718, forward strand.
GCATTAGCTTGCGTTGAGACTGCACCCATCATTCCGGCAGCAGCCATTAACGCCAATTGAGAGTTCTTCATCGTTGTTATGTTATGTAGCTTCTAAAATTGAAATTATTACTGCAAATATAAAAATTTTTTGATTTATATCAAACTTCCTGTATTTTGCTACCCCCTATTTCCCTAAGTAGCTGATAAAAATTAATGAATATATAATTGTAAAGGATTCTTGAGGATATTTTTTACTTGATTGATGGAGTTTAGCGGGCTAAACGACTGATTGAAAGTTAAAAATATACCAAAAAGACGAGCAAGGATATATTCACCTGAAAGGCTACTTAATATATTTATCATATAGTTAATTGTTAGAAGCTACTTATCATAAAACATCGCCTTTATCAATTGATTAATTGCTGAAATATTATTAAATTTGTAAGCCTTCAAATCAAGAAATTTTGAATAAAGGGCAATAATTTACCTAACTATACAACACATGTCAAATTTGAGTGATAAAGAGATTCTTGATCGGATGCATCGTGGCGACACCGGTGCCTTGGGTTTGCTCTACATGCGATATGCCGGAGCTGTCACCGAATTTGCCTACAGATTTTTACGAATCAAGGAGGAAGCGGACGATATCACCCACAATGTTTTTTGTGCTCTGTGGGAAAACCGCGAGAAAATTGACAGTATCGAATCAATTAAGAACTACCTCTTCCAGATGACACGCAATGCGATATTCTCCTCATTGCGGCATAACAAAATCGCTTCAGATTATGCCTCACAAGTCGCATCCAATTCCTTTGAAAACAATCAGATCCTTGACGGCGACCGTGAGGTAACCACCAAGGACCTACTTGAAATTATAAATCTTTATATCTCTCGCATGCCTGAACTTCAGCGAAAGGCTTTCAGCATGAGCAGATTCCAGCATAAAACCTACAATGAAATTGCAGAGGAGCTCGGTATCTCTCCACGCACTGTGCAGCACTATATCAGTCAGGCTCTTGCAGAAATAAGAAAACTCGTGGAGGTGATGCTTATCTTCACCACACTCCAGAGTTTCAATTTCTAATCAGTTTATTTTACCAGTATCTTCTTGGTCAAGCAGTTTCCACTCTTTCCATTGATTGTGATAATATATACACCGGGAGCGGAAGGAGCTGTAAGCATAGCCTCCTCTAAGAATTTCACCGGTTTACCACAAACGCCCCCATTCACACTGTAAATAGTAGCAGTAGACTCAACATCAGCGTTTGACAGCAGTGTGAAAGTCTCACCACAACCTACAACGCCCGGACAACGGATAAGATCCATGTCAGCTACCACTTCATTGACGCCTGATCCACCGGTAACATCAACTCTCTTTGAAACCGACACACCATCTTTTGTAGCAGTCAACATACCTGAAGCAGCCTTGTTTCCGGCAACAAACACATTTCCGTCACAACTACCGATCGCCGGATCACATGTGAGTGTGTATCCTTTCAGATTCGAGTCGGTCAAAGCGCCATATTTGTTATAGCCTAACATTGTCGGAGTGAAAGTAGCTCCGGCAGCTAAGCTTATAACGGGATGATCAAACGCCATTGATGCGAGAGTGTTATCATCTTCGGGAGCAGTCGAGAAAATCATCCAGCCGTTGGAAACAGCACGTGGCACACCGCCGTCATAAGATGGTGACGGGGTAACTATCGCATTGTCAATCATCATCATCGCAGAACCGCCCGCATCGAAATTTGCCATGTTATAGCAACCGAAATGCTTGGCAATCTCGCACATCACAGAAGTTGAGCATCCCTTGGAAGAACCATAAGTAGCGTCTGCAATGTTGTCGATTACGATGGTATACAGAGTCTTCCCATCCTGGGAACATCCGTATGCCGTACGAGAATACACTCTGGAATTATAGTCCTCGTTGGTATTGTGTTCAGTCAGGACGCCATGACGCATCACGAGTGCATTACCTCCGATTGCCTGCTCAACGGATTGATATCCTGCATCCTGAAATTTAAAGCTGTAGTTGATCGATACTTTATCACCAACGAGGCAGTTGGTTGGAGCGAGTCCACCGAAGCCGACAATAGCGAGGTCATAATTGCCAAGTTTACCGCGACCGTTAGTGTTCCATTTCACATCTTTCACGGTGAAAACGATATCCTGACCGCCTTTCCATTCCTGACCCTCATCCATCATGCAATAAATCTCTACACCATCAGTGACATTCTGAAGGACAGTGTATTTATTTTCATTTGTTGCATCCGGTTCGTAGGGCATGAATTCTCTATCTCGGCCGTAAAAGCTGTTATATAAAGCATATTGCTTTGTTCGGTAGCCCTTGTTTACGGTGTAGGTGGTTTTCTTAGCTTGCTTCTTTATCAGAGTCCATGAAAGTTCAGGCTCGCAGTAATCTATATTCACCACCCTGTCATAGGATACGCTTGTGACACCTGATCTTGTGGGACCTTGAAAGTCCTTTTCGCTTTTAACGTTGTATTCGGTCACCATCTTACCGTTGCGCACACATCCGCTTTTCGGTATACCCTTGTAGATCTCTTGCTTCGCCTCAGTAGTCCACCAGAAGTTCGCATTAGCCGCAGAAAGAGGACGATGAGAAGGAGCGTCAAGACGCTTTGCAGCGTTCACAAGCTTCTCTGTGCCCTTTGCCGACTCATTGGCAATTGTGGTCTCTATGCGGTTATACTTGTTGTTGAGATCCACCATTGTCATGTTCACGTTCAGGGGATAATCGGGGAAACGGAGTCTGAGATAAGTAACGCCCGGACCAATCTGGCGCTCTATCAGGCGTTCAACAGTATAATCCTTACCATTAAGATTTATGGTCTCCGACTTTGCCGGAATAGCTACGGTAGCAGCCGTAGCCAAAAGGATTGTTGAGTAAAGAAATTTCATGTAGTTAAGGTTAAGTTATTAAAGATTATGCCAAAATTAAAAAATTTTTGGCATAATCTCTAATTATTTCACTTTCTTAACACTTCTTTCATCACCTGATTTCCCTGGCGGCGTATAAAAATTCCATTCTCAGGATTTGCTACACGAATACCCTGCAGGTTATAGTATTCTACCGGCATCGCGGAATTATCGTCTGCAATCTCCGCAACACCTGAACCATTAGAAGCTAAAGAAACTTCTACTGAATATGCCATCTGTGTCGCAGAACCTTTCACGGCTTTGAAAGTTACTACATTCGCCTTCGTACCCTCATTGGCAATCCATGTGTTCAGAGTCTTATTGTCTGCGCCGGCAAAAGATTGAACACCACCTTCGGTCACGACTTCGGTTTGATTGTTAGCACGGTTCGGACAACCTTCACTCTCAGCATTCATAACTACTTTGGTGATATATTTCCCTTCAGGTGCAGTAATTTGTATCACCTGATTCTGATACCAACGCATATCAGCATAGAAAGTCTCATCAGTATAGTCTTCCGGTTTTGCGGGAGCTGTACTTGTCTTATTTCCGAAGAAGAAACGAGGATAATCCTTATATTTCTCCGGATTACTCATCTCTATTGACACGCCGTCGAGAGTGAATGAATCACCACTGACCACCAAGACGATATTTTTACTACTCACATAAAAGCGATTCTTCTCGGCAGCCGGATCAGAACTCTCATTCAAGTACTTACCACTCTTCAACTCTGCAAAAGTCTGTGGTGCAAAGACCATTTTGTCAAGATTAGATGGCTTGGAGAAATCGAAAAGCACTGTCTCCTGAGCCGACATTGTCAATGCCATTGCGGCGAACGATGTTAAAAGTAAAGATTTGATTTTCATGTTTATATTTTTTGGTTTTAGGTTTTAGGCCTTAGGTTTTAGGTTTTGGGTTTTAGTGGAAAGGTCTTTAATGTCTTTAGGGTCCTTAGGGACTGTCTAACACCTAAAACCTAAAGCCTAAAACCTAAGGTTATCACTTCACTTGCACTACTTTAAACTCATCAAGGAATAATCGCTGAGTGTGACCATCCGGATCTGAATAGGCATCATCTAAAGCTGCCTTTCCTGCCACAACCACTATGCGGCTCGTATTATCCATACCCTTCACGGTGATCGAATAGTTGGTTTCATCCAAAGTCCAGACCTTCAATCCTGTGGGGTCAATATTCTTCAGGAACCAGTTATTTTCACCAAGACCAAATTTCACAGCGGGGATATTGATAATCGGATCTGAAGCTGATTTCTTATACGGAATAGTCAAACCTGTAGCGGCGTCCACTCCCTCAGCGCCGGTGATTGTGCCGGGACCGAGAAGAGCCACATAGAACATTGTGATCGGATCTTTGGCACTATTCTTGTCGCCATACCCAACCGCCTTAAGCGATACCTTCACATTTGTCGGTTCCGTAAGGTCTGCAATTGTCGGGAAAGCTACATCTCCGCCATATTTACCTTTACCGAGTTTAATAAAGCCTGTGCGAGAGTAGCACCATGTTGACAAAGAGGAGTAGCCATGTGCCTTCTCTTCTGCCGACCATTTGTCGATACGGGTTTCACTTTCGACGGGCGTTTCCCAACCGAGAATACCGGCTTTACTCTTCAGCCAACTGAAATCATCAAAGAAGATAGCCACAAGCTGAGTGAGTGAAACCTCATGCCGAAGATTACTGAAATCGCCATCTCCTGTAATCACGAGCGTAGCTTCGAGTTCCTTTCCCGATGTGTTGGCTTCTGCCTTCACCACTGCTTTGTCATCACGCCTTTCTGCGGTAAAATAGGCGGCATCAACTCCTTCAACAGAGCAATTCCAATCAATATTAGATGTTACAGCTACCGACAACTCACCGCCCTGACGCTGAAATGTCAGACCGAGAGTGTTGATCTCAAGATTTGGAAGCGCATTCCCCTGAGTGAGAATGAAGGGTTCCTGTTCCACATCATTGAGATAAAGGCGATATTTTGCCGAACGTTTCTGAGCCATAGTGTTCTCCTTGCAATAGAAGCGGATGAATCCATCGTCCTCCCCTTCCATCGGCCAGATCTTCACCCAATCGAGGTCTGCCTCATTCTCGATCTCGAATCTCCATTTTCCATGAGCACGGATCGTGAATTTTTTACCATTACCGAAGGTACCCTCATCCACACCCTTGAAATCAAACTCATAGTCGGCGGGAAGGTCCTCGAACTGGAAATAAACCGGTCCGTTATCCTCCACTTCATCCTTGCAAGAGGTCATGCAAGCAGCCGCCAATGTCAACACGCCGACTCCAAGCAGACTCTTTCCGATATATTTGAATATGTTATTAGCTTTCATTTTCTTACTTTTCTATTTCAGGGTTAGCAATAGGGAATTTGCCGGTTATCGCCTCTATACTCCACCAAACCGGGGTGCGCATATTGTTCTCTCCTCCCATGTTTTGCAGAGCCGCTGCCACATTGTCGGGGTTCGGGCCCACAGAAATAGAGGGATAGAAGAGTCTCTGCGGGAAATGGTGATTATTCGGAGTGGTTGCGGGACCGATTGTCAGGAGAGGCCATCCTGTGCGACGAATCTCATGAAATGCCTCCATACCAACCCAGAAAAGTGATAGCCACTTCTGCTCGGCAATCAACTGACCTTTATCCGAATAACTCTCCCAATTGGCAAGAGAAGATGCCAAGAGTTTATCGATATTTTCATCGTTAATAGGAGCTTTCGTTTTGGAGAATGCCTCAAGTTCAGCCCATTTCTGACAAGATGCGCGCACAGCATTCTCGTAATACTCCTTGGCTTTGGCATCCCCGCCGTCAATCCAGTTCTTATGTGCCGCTTCAGCTTTGATGAAAAGAACCTCGGAGTAGTCGAAAAGGAAGGCGGGAGCGGCGTCGCGCACGAGCACCTCATAGTTGAGTAGCGATGTTCCGTTGTTGATCACTCGCTGGTCCTCAATGGAACAACCTGCCACAGTACCTTTCCACCCATCATCGGCGCTATATTGCTTCGCCCATGTGGTTATACGTGGATCCTTGATCGTATTTGTTCCCTCCACACGCACAGTCATTTTAATGAACTGCTCGGTTATACGATATGCGGATTTGGTAAATTTATCCTCATTGTATTTACTCGGTCGGAAGAAGTTATAATATGGGTCCACACCCGTATTGTGAATAGTTGCGCTCTCTGTATTCGCGGAAATCACCGGATAGTTCTTGGTGTCATTCAGAATCTCCTTAATTTTCTCACCTGCATTCATTTCAGGTCGACCGGAAACGCGTGTGAGCAGACGGAGGTAAAGCGCATTGTTGAACTTACGCCAGAGTTTCATGTCGCCACCAAACATTATGTCCATCTTGGTTTTATCCGAAGCAAAAGTTGGATTAGTTGCATAAATGCTGTTAGCCTCCTCGAGATCGGCAAACATCTGCAGATACACATCCTTCTGGCTATCGAATTTAGGTTTGTCGAGACCTTCATCACCCATGAAAGCTTCGGAATAAGGTATATCGCCGAAAATATCCGTGAGATTGGAAAGCAGGAACACCTTCATTGTCAGAGCGATTGCCTGACATGCGGGCACATTGAATTTAGTAGCGAGCTTATACATGTGCACCGCATTACCGGCTTTCACCGCATAGTTGCTCCATACATCCTGACAATTCTTGTCTGTTATCAGATAGCGGTGACGCTCCTGACCGGTCACCGATGTACAGGCTGTGAACTGCACAAGTTCGTCGTTCCAGTACCATGTGAGGTAGTTCTGCTGCGAAGCGGTGTTATAAAGCAGCGATTCAAACATACCATAAGGCTGCAGATCGCCCACGTTCATCTTGTTGGGATCGGTGTTGATCTCTTCGAAGTTGTGTGAACAGCTCACTCCGAGACCCGACATCAATATCACAGATGATAATATTATTTTTGATTTCAGATTCATTGCTTAAAAGGATAGTTTAAGGTTAATACCATAGGTGCGGGTCATCGGGAAAGCACCGTATTCAACTCCGTTGATCACGTTTGTTCCCACGAGTGTACCGGCTTCCGGATCATACTGCGGGAAGTCTGTGATACAGAAGATATTTGTTGCATACACTCCCAAAGAAGCGCCCTGAAGCACTTTGGTTCTGCGGCAGATGCGTGCCGGGAGATTATAATCTAAACGAACCTCTTTGAGTTTCAGGAAGTCGGTCTTGAATGTATTCTCCTCCACATTCTTGGGATGGTAGACATACTTGTTGTAGTATTCCTCCACACTTGCTGTGATCGTGCGATTCGGCTGATAGCTGATCGTTCCGTCAGCATTCTTGATTGCGTTCACACCCTCGGCAACCAAACCGTCGGGACGACCGGGGAGCGTGTTCTCCAACTTACCCATGTATGACAACTGAGCGTGTGTGCGTGAATAGGTGTGACCACCCATCTGCGCGGTGAAATTCATACCGAGTGTGAAGTCCTTATATCTGAAGTTCATGCTCAAACCTCCGCGCCATGTCGGATTGATCTTGGCTATACGACGTGTTGGAGTATCATCAAGAATCGGATTACCCGTCTCGGCATCAATAAGTTTCATGCCGGAGCAATCAATCACGTTACCATTCTCGTCGGTGTAGGTTGAACCCTCCGGCGCACGCTGATAACCGATACCGTAAAGCCAGTTCATCTCCTCTCCGACATAGGAGTAAATCAGAGCATCCGAACCTGTTGATTTTCCTTGGAATGGGGTGCGTGGATCCCATCCATCCTCGAGGGCAACCAATTTGTTCCAGTTGCGGCTCCAGTTCACATCGATGCTCCATGTGAAGTCATGCGTGCGGATCGGAACGGCATGGAGCGCGATCTCTATACCGCGGTTGCGGATCTCACCACAGTTCATCTTCTTCGAAGAGGCACCGATCATCGGATCGGTAACGGCAGAAATAATCTGATTTGTGGTGTGGGAATTATAGAATGCCACATCCAGTCCCAAGCGGTTCTCAAACATTCTTGTCTCCAAACCGACCTCATAACTCTCCACATTCTCGGGCTTGATAAAATAATTGGCACGACTCGTGGGAAGTTCATAACTTCCAGGATATTCTGTGCTCGCCGTGTAGGCATCGATCAAAGTATAGGGGTTGGTGTCATTACCCACATTAGCCCATGACCCGCGCAACTTGAGCATATTGAGCCAGGGAGCATCATCGCGGAGTTTGAACGCTTGGTCAAGCAATACCGAAGCAGACACCGAGGGGTAGAAGAATGACCAGTTGTCGCGACCTAAAGCTGAAGACCAGTCATTGCGCGCTGTCACATCTACGAAGTAGGTATCATCCCAGCTCGCATTAAGGAAGCCGTAGAATGAGTTCACTACCTTATGGCTGCGATAGAACGATGTGCGCGGCACCTCTCCCGGACGCGTGTTCGTGGAGTTGTAGACGCCCTCCTCACCAAGATTGTCGAGAGTGATGGAACTGCGCCACATGCGGCGGTTCATGTTGTTACCGCCAAATGCCACATTCAGACCGAAACGCTCATCAAACAGATTGTTGTTGACATAGCGGAGCATGAAATCCATATTGGTTTCTATGTCACGGAAGTTCTGCTCACGATAGTAACCTGAGAGGAAACCCGTTGTGCGGAATGGTCTCTTCTGCTGACGCCAATCGGCGGAGAAGTCAGTTCCTGCACGCAAATCCAGCGTAAGTCCTTTAACCGGAAAGTTAATCGTTATCATGGCGTTACCATATACACGGTCTTTGTTGATCGAGTTGGTGGCCTCATAAAGCTGACGGTATGGGTTCTGAGGTTCGGAGTTACCGAGACGCGCCACCATTCCGTGACCATCCTTACCACTTGATTCGAAGTTCTCCGGAGTGCATCGTCCTAAAAAGTACTCGTCGCGATACCACTGCATGCTGGAGTTTGTCTGTCCCCAGATCAATGTGTAGAAAGGAGACAGTTTGTTGAAACCTGACGTCGGAAGGTTGTCGCTGGTCTTGTGGAGATAATTCACCTTCGCCTGCAACTTGATCCATTTGTTCATCTTCGTTGTGAACGAAAGTGAGACACTCTGGTTCTGATACCCGGTATTCGGAAGAATCCAGTCATTATGTGTATCTGTAAATGAGATTCGCGCTGTTGTTCCCTTCCCGTTGTTGGAGGAGATGGTTGCCGTGTTCTTGAATGTGGTACCGGTCTCGAAAAGTCCTGTGTACCAATCATCGGCATAAACAAACGGAGTCATGGTGTATTCACCTGTCTCCCAGTTGTAGGAGTTATACTGGTTACGCAATTTGTCGGGACTGAATGCCTCACCCCATGAGTAGCGAGAACCTCCGGAACCACCTTTCTTCACAAATCCGTCAGGCACAGCCCCGCTGAATGCCCAGTAACCATACTCATAATATCCCAAACCTGTACCCGGTCCGTATACTTCCTGGAATTTCGGGAAGTAACCGGCTTTCTCGAAGGTTACGGAGGAGTTGAGAGTCACACCGATACCCTTGCTCTTTTTACCCGATTTGGTGGTGATTACAATCGCACCGTTGGCAGCACGTGAGCCATACAACGCGGTCGCTGCCGGACCTTTCAGAACCGACACACTCTCGATATCCTCCGGATTAAGCTCCGAAGCACCGTTACCGAAGTCAACAGGTGCATCCGTGTGGCTGTTACCACCACCTGAACCTGTTCCATCCGTACCGGAAGTAATCGGCACACCGTCAACCACAAAGAGCGCTTCGTTATTGGCATAGTTCAGCGACTGGTCACCGCGGAGAATCACACGCATTGACCCTGTCGGACCTGTTCCTGCACCCGACGCACTGAGACCGGCAACCTTTCCATCAAGATTATTGAGCCAGTTACCCGTAACGGTGTTATTCAGGTCATCACCTCCGACTTTGGTCACAGCATAACCCAACGATTTCTGATCGCGGGTGATACCCAAGGCCGTTACCACTACCTCGTTAAGATTCACCGAAGTTGTCTTCAACACTATCTTCAGGGGCTCGCCCTTGCGCCCTTTTGCTGTTGCGGCATCATAGCCCACATAGCGTGCGATGATATCCGGATTGGCCGAATTTACAAAGATTGTAAATTTTCCATCCATATCCGTGGTCGCTCCGTTATTGGTACCTTTCTGCATCACTGTGGCACCGATCAGGGGCTCCCCCTTCTCATCCACAACAGATCCGCTCAGATTCCACCCCTTGCTTTTGTCAGTTGCTTTATTCGCCGGCTTGGAGGGAGCAGCCTCTCTCTTCTCCTTCTGCTGCGAATTGGATATCAGAATCTTGCGATTCTGCACATTGATCGAAGCCGAAGGAAGAGCCTCTTTGAGCACGGTGCTGATAGATTTCTTCCCTCCACTGATTTTCACTCTCTGATTCAACGGCACATCCGCGTCAGCATACGCAAATGTGTAGGTACTTCTCTTCTCTATGTCGTTCAGAAGTTCCCTCACCGTCATGTCTTTGGTTTCGAAGTTGAGCGTCTCTTTCTGCGCCAACAGAGTCATGGAACTCCCTGCCATCGCAAAAAGTAACAACATCATCCTCAACCGTTTTGAATTTAGATGGTAATTCATTTAATGTAAGGTTAGTTATATGTAAGTATTCAAATTAGTTTGTCTCTCTATTTATTGGCCGAAATGAGCAGGTTGTGCCCTTTCAGATCATATTTTATCCCCGTCAGGTAACTGATCACAGATAGTATCTCGTCCAATTCATCGTTCTGGAGCGTGATAGTCAGAGTCTCATCCAAATCCACATCCGGACTGACGTTAACATCTACCCCATATTTCCTCTCGATAGTTATCAGCAAGTCCCCTAACGGCTCATTCTCAAGCTTCAGGCGTCGCTGAATCCATCGGCAATATTTTGACGCTTCGGTGTCCTCAACCACCCATTTCTTGCTGTCGCGACTCTTTATGAAGCGCTGGTCAGGATGCAGTCTAACCGTTTTATCTCCATCGAACCCGCTGACATTCACCGATCCGGACTCGAGCACTACCTCCTCATAGTTGGAATAGGGATAGTTCCTCACCTCAAACCGGGTACCGGTAACCTCGACGCTACTCCCGGTCAACTTCACCTCAAAGGGGTGCATCTTATCCTTGGCTACATCAAAAAAGGCCTCACCCTCTACGCTCACTTTTCGTTTACCCCGTTTCCCGAAGCCTTTGGCATCATAGCTCAGGCGGCTTCCCCCATTGAGCGTTACTTCCGTTCCATCAGGTAACCGGAAATCCCCTCTCGAACCATCCGCAGTTGCCAAAACCATCATCTCCGGATGCAGATAATTGCTGATTATGACCGTAGAGAGAACCGACACCACAATTGCTCCTACCACAGCAGCATAACGCCACCAGCTTCTCCATTTCGGGCTCTCCTCAATCCTGTTGGCACTCACACAGATGGATTCGGCACTCACCTCCTCCAGAATTCTGCTCAGACTCTCCGGATTGAAACTTCTGTTACCCCGGTTTATCTCATCCTCCCATAAATTATACATACCCTCAAGGACCTCCTCATCATTCTCATGCGCCAAAAGCCACGCATCCAATTTTTCACGCAGGCTTCTCGGCAGCTCCTCCTGGGCATATATGAAATTCAATATCTTTTCGTAATCCTTCTGCATCGTTAGTTAGTTAGTTTCTATGGAATCACATCCTCACCTCATTCTTTCATTGAAAGCTTTCGGCCGGGAAATGGTCTGCACATATTCTTTCCCGTTATTATCAGTGACGACAACTTTTATATTTGTATCGGCATTTTTACAACATACCTTAAAGAAATGGTTCGTGTTCTGAGTGGTAAAAGTGGTAGTGGACGTTGGCACTGTGTTATGACTCAACCGCTGACATTCGTAGGAGAGTATATGCAGGGGATCTTTTGCCTTGACTCTTGTCACCTTCAATGGCGTCCCCTCTTCATATATCTCTATTTTCCAATCCGGTTGAAAGGAGAACACATTTACCAGCACCTCATTATTCGATCTCTTCGTATAATATTCTCCGGCATAATCCTTTACCATATCCTTGTATTTCTGGGAGCCGGTGACGCAATCCTCATTAATGTGCGTACAGTTCAAGTCATAGACGCGGAACTGATAATCCTCATCCATCCCCACTCCCTTATACTTATAGTCGAGTGTTCTACCATCTACCCGCAAAAGACCGTAACCTCCCGGAGAGCCATCTGTGCATATATGATTACAGGAGTAGCCTGAACGTGCCGTCCACCATAATGAGCCACACAATGCGGCAACATTGTGCTCCTCTATCCCATTTATAAATTGAGGACGCACATTGAAATTTCTATGATAGTGGCCTGAAAAGAGTGTGACGTTCGGGTAATCGGCAAGTATCTGCTCCAATGCCTCCATATTCAACATATTCCTCCTATATGTCTGCTCGTTACCGCTCAGTCCCGGTTCCGAGTAGAATGGAACATGACCGCAGACAACAATCGGAGCCTCCTTATCCTGCAGCGCTTCAAGGTCTTTCTTCAGCCAGTCAAGTTGAGACTGAGTCAGAGCCCTGTCATAGCTCCTCTCCCCCATCACCGATGCAGTCGCCCCGGGGTTGTTGTAAATAACATTATCCAGAACAACATAATGAACTTCACCGATATTGAATGAATAGTAGTTCGGGGCAATGTTCCGTCTGAAGTAATCCGATGAACCCCAATCATCGGAAATATACGGATTGTTGTCATGATTCCCTATGGAATGGAACAATGTGCATTCTAATGCACCAAAGCTTTTAGCAGCATCTGCTAAATCAAAGGAATTGGCACGCCAATACTGGTCCCAACTGATATCCCCCAACGACAGGGAGTATACCCTTCTCCCTTTACTCCTCTCGGAACGGATAACGTCGTTCATATCCGGCAGTACCGTTTGCGTCAACTGATTTAAATCTTCAACACGGTTAGCCAAGTGCTGATCGGCATGTATCAACAAAGTGTAGCTTCTGTTGTCGGCAGGAAGCAGACAGAAGTCATGCTTCTCCAATAGTTGTGCCGAACCTGTCAAGGTTTCATAAAACTGCGGGATATTCCCCTCTGTTTCTACAGTATAATCACCGGGTATGGAGAGGAATACGAATCCGTTCGACTTCTTCGAACGGATTCTATATTCACCATTCGCATCGGTTCGAACAACCTCTGTCCCGTCCGATACAACAACTCCCTCAAGTGGCTCTCCACCGGAAGATCTGACCGTTCCCATTATAGTCACACCATCCTCGGGATTCTCCTTTTTCTCTCCCGCGTCAGGATTGACTACCGGGACAGGAGGCTCAGGAAGATCCCTATCAATGGTCGACTTACATGCAAACAGACATGAAATCGAGATTGCAATATAGATTCTATTCAGATTTGCAATTCTCATCACATTACTAACTACCTAAAATCATAAGTTGCTGATAAAAATTAATGAATATATAATTGTAAAGAATTTTAGAGGATATTTTTCACTTGATTGATGGAGTTTAGCGGGCTAAACGACTGATTGAAAGTTAAAAATATACCTAAAAGACGAGCAAGGATATATTCACCTGAAAGGCTACCTAATAAATCTTTCATATAGTTAATTTTTAGAAGCTACTTATACCTTATTTACCTTTCCCTTTCTTTGCTTTTTTCTGAGTCTCCAGAAACTTGATCATCTGATCCGGATGATCGGTGGTGACATAATCCACTCCGAGATCGTGGAAGTATTTCATATCCTCTTCGGTGTTCACCGTCCACACGTTCACCTCCAATCCCTCTTTATGAGCCTGCTCAACCCACTCCGGATGTTTCTTCATTGCCTTCACTGAATAATCTATACCCTGCAGACCGAGCTTCTTCACCTTCTTGGGTGAGAGATCGCCGTCAAGATAAAAGATCTTTACTCCTACGGGAAATATTTTACGGAAGGTCATTGCCGCATTCAGTGAAAACACTATTATATCGGTGCGATCCAGCACCCCATGTTTACACAGCAGCTCGGCAATCTTCTTTGCGCAAATATCTTCGCGTGCATAGTCCGTCAGGGATTTCATCTCAAGCACCAATCTCATGTCAGGATGATTTCTCACTTCCGCTAAATATTCATCGAGAGTAGGAATCTGCTCTCCGTTAGGTAACTTGATTTTGCGCAGCTCTTCGAAGGGAGTTGTCTCCATAAAATGACCCTGGAAAATTTTATCGTGGTTCACAACCAAGTGATCATCGACTGTCAACCACACATCAATCTCTGAACCATAGCAGCCGATCGAATCAGCCTTTATGAAAGATGTCAATGTATTTTGTGCTGAATTATCCGTTTTCCAGAATCCGCGATGTGCCACAACTTTAGTGCCGGTAGAGGCCTGTGCCTTTTTAGCCTCAGCTCTCTCGGTTGCATAGAGAGGCATGGATATACTACTTATTACGAGCACACTTAAAGCCAATTTCAGGCAGGGATTAACGAGCTTCATGATTATGTCAGGTTTTGTTTTTAATTTAAATCGTTTCTATTTAATAGACGCGCCAGAACAAAGATATGCCAATTTTTTT